>JAJDDT010000001.1 GCA_029260165.1 Phycisphaerae bacterium
CGGTATTCGTCGTCGAATCAGATTCCACTGCGCGTCCGTCAAGTCGCTGGGATAAGCATTCCTCGCCATGGATCAGGCACTCCTTGCCAATTTCCATCCTTATCGGCGATATCCCTGCTTCTCACACACCCTCTTAGAAAACTACCAGAAGCCACGACTCGTTGAGCAAATGCTGGCGGGTTCAATCCGTCGTTTTCGTACCACGAAAAGGATTCTGCTCCATCAGCACAAATTGACTCACACGCTGTAAGTAGGTCGGTGTCGCCGTCGTTATCAACGTCGGCTGGAAAGACTGCTGAAATTGCACCGCTTGTCGAGATCACTCGTTCCGTGAATGTTGATGGAAACTGACCATCGTTGTCTTGCCACGCCAACGTATTTCCAAGTTGCGCACCCGAAATAATGTCCTGATCACCGTCACCGTCCAAATCGGCAGCGGACACTGTATCTACAAAGATAACCGTGTTTGATACGGAAACTTGAGAAAACATCGGAATGGCACTTCCGTCATTCTCGTAAAGTGCAAGTAAGACGCTAGAGCCACCAACGATGACGTCCACATCCTCGTCGGAATCAACATCTACTCCGATGACCGAACGTCCTTCGGAGAATTCAAACATCACACGCTCTTGAAATGTTGGGGCGACACCTCCCGAGCTTTGATACCAAAAGGTTCCCGGACTGTTCTGCCCTGATGACAGAATATCGATCGCGTCATCGCCGTTTACGTCGATCGCAAAGACTGAGAATGCTTCGTTCATCGAAACTGAGTGCGATTGAAACGTCGGCGGGGAACCACCGTCGCTTTCATACCACACCACTAGCCCCGGATTACGAAAACCAGCTACGACATCCAAATACCCATCCTCGTTCAAATCGACAACAAACAGGGACCACGCCAGCGCCGAAACTGTTGCTATTGACCTCTCATTGAAATTTGGTGGTGACGAACCGTCGTTTTCGAACCAGCTTACAGACGGGTCAAATCCAGCAGCGACGATGTCAATGTCCCCATCGCCATCCATATCTGCTGGAAAAATGGACCTAAAGCCTCCTGCCCCGCTGCTCGGAATGGCATGTTCGACGAAAGGCACTTCACCAGCATATGCATTTTGAATGTTGCCTTCAGGCACAAAAACTGCGAGCACAACTGTCGCGACTGCAAATCCCCTCATCGAATTCCCCTCCACTCATCTTGCACTCTTCTATAGTCATTGCGGGCGTCAAGATCGCAGTGCGCTCGCAGTATCATGCTTGAGCGTATGACGCGACGAATTCCTAACAGAGACGGTACCAAACAGGTCAGACAACGTCAATTGTAACTCATCAGCCATTCGCCGCGGAAAAGAGGGGGGGGGGAAGAGGGACGGGAAGAGCAGAAAGAGGGACAGTCACGCGATTCCTGGCTTTCGGGGCCTGTCTGCGTTGTTACAGGGCTGATTTTCAACCGGGAATTTTGTGATGGGGTCATGATTTTCCGGGGGGCGTCCGGCGTTCAAAGAGGTCGATCCACTCGTCGACGGGCAGGTGTTCGGGGCGGCGGGTGAGGTCGTGATGGGCGGCGATCTGATCGCGGGTTTCGGTATCGACGAGTTTGGCGAGGTTGAAGCGCAGGGTTTTTCGGCGATGGACGAAGCATTGCCGGACGAAGGTGGTGAAGGCATGTAGTCGCTCGCGGGTGTCGAAGGGATTGCGGACGACGTCGACGCGGATCATGACCGAGTCGATTTTGGGTGCAGGCCAGAATACATGCGGTGGCAGGTGGGCGATGAGTTGGATGTCGCAGGTGGCCTGGAGGACGATGCTGACGGGGCCGAAGTCGCGCGTGGCGGGTTTGGCGATGAACCGGTCGCCGACTTCTTTTTGCACCGTGAAGCAGAACCGCGAAAAATCAAGTTCGTCAAGAAGCAGATTAATCAGCAGAGGGGTGGCGATGTTGTAGGGCAGGTTGGCGACGAGCGTGCGGCGACCGGTGGGTGCTGTGGGTTCGGCTTGCAGGGCGGATCGGACGTTGGGGTCGATGGTGTGTTTGTTGGCGAGGATGTCGGAGTTGAGCAGCGTGAGGTTGTTCGCATCGGCGAGGCGGTTGGCGACGATGTCGTGGAGGGGCGGGTCGATTTCGACGGAAACGACGTGTTTGGCCAGCGTGACAAGGTGTTCGGTGAGGGCACCGGTGCCGGGTCCGACCTCGAGGACGACGTCGTTGGTGGTGATGTCGGCAGACTCGATCAGGCGACGCATCAGGTTGCCGTCGATGAGGAAATTCTGCCCGTGGCGACGGTTGGGACGGTGTCCCGCGTCGGCGAGGAGGGCCTGGATTTCCGAGGGTGTTTGAATGTGTCGGGTCATGAGGCGTCATTATCGGGCGTGGACTGCATCTGTCGATCGGCGGTCCCCAGTGTTTGGAAACCGGGACGGGATTCGATAGAATGACTGTTTTGGAGGGCGGCCAATGGACAATGTTCGGTAGGGGTGATTGAAACGGGCCGGGAAGCCGACTGTCACCGCACGCCATTCATTCGCAATCTGATTTTGAGTGGGAAGGAACATAATGAGCCATTGTACACCACGTTTTTTGATGACCATTGTCGCGTTGGGGGGTATTTTCGTATCCGTATCGAATGCAGCCCAGGTCGTGCTGACGCCGTCCAGGGACAACACGCTGTACGACGTTGCGGGCAGCGGGCGCAGCAACGGGGCTGGACCGGGTTGTTTCGCGGGCGATGACGGGGGTAACGCGTCCAAGCGGGCGGTCATGGTGTTTGACATCGCCGGCAGTGTCCCCGCTGGCGCAACGATCAACAGCGCATCGCTGACGCTCAACGTCACGCAGACATCAGGAGCCTTGCACTCGGTGACGCTTCACAGGCTCATCGCGGATTGGGGGGAATCGACCTCGGTCGCGAGCGGCGGGGGTGGAGGCGGTGGTGGGGGCGGTGCGGCAGCGACAGGCGACGCGACCTGGATTCACACTTTTTTCAACACTGATTTTTGGGCGAGTCCCGGTGGTGATTTCAGCGGGACGGTGAGCGCCAGCTTGGCGGTTGCCGGCACCGGACCTTACACATGGGGATCGACAGGCCGGATGGTTCTGGACGTCCAGTTCTGGTTGGATAATCCGGGCAGCGATTTCGGATGGATTATTATCGGCGATGAGGCTTCGTCATCCTCGGCGAAGCGTTTCGCCACGCGCGAACATGCCACGGCGGGGTTGCGTCCGCAACTGACCATCGATTTTACGACGGGTGGTTCCGATGGTGCGTGTTGCGACGGGGCTGGCGGGTGCACCGTGATGACGGGTGCGAATTGTACGGCTGGTGGGGGCACCTACGAGGGAGACGGGACGAGTTGTACTCCCAATCCGTGCGTTGGCGCCTGCTGCGAGGACAGTGGTACCTGCAGCGTGATCACGGAGTCGGCGTGTACCATTCTGAGCGGGACGTTTCAGGGCGCGGGCACGGGTTGCACGGTGGATTTGTGTCCTGTGATTCTGGAAAAATATGTGGATGCGCTACCGATACCGGGTGTTGTGCAGCCTGTGACCGGCGTGGCGGGTGGGGCTGCGCATTATCAGATTTCGATGACCGAATTCGATCAGCAACTCCACCGCGACCTGCCGCCGACTAGGCTTTGGGGCTATGAGGGGTTGTTCCCGGGACCGACGATCGAGGCGACAACCGGCGAGGAGATCACGGTCGAGTGGATCAATGATCTCCGGGACGAGTTTGGGGTCCTGCGAACCGAACACTATCTGCCGGTGAACCTGTGTCCGAGCGGCCCTGCCACCGAGGGCAACAATCCTCGCGTCGTTGTTCATCTTCACGGTGGTCACGTTCCCGAGGCTTCCGACGGATATCCCCTGAGCACGTTCCTTCCGGGCGAGAGTGTGACATACACCTATCCGAACGACCAACTGCCAGCCACGATCTGGTACCACGATCACGCGATGGGCATCACGCGACTGAATGTGTACATGGGACTGGCTGCTTTTTACATCATTCGGGACGCGGTGGAGCTGGGGCTTGGTCTTCCCGACGGAGAGTTCGAGATTCCGATTGCCATTCAGGACCGCACATTCAACCCCGACGGCTCGCTGCAGTATCCGTTTGACATGGGGGACCACTTTTTCGGCGACACGATGGTGGTCAACGGAAAGGCCTGGCCATTCCTGGAGGTCAAACAAGGCAAATATCGGCTGCGATTGCTGAATGGTTGCAACGCGCGGACGCTGACTCTCGCGATGTCTTCGGGCGATTCGTTCACGCAGATCGGCACGGACGGTGGGCTGTTGCCCGAACCTGTCGTCGTCAGCGAAATGACGTTGTCGTCGGCTGAGCGCGCGGACGTCATCGTGGATTTCAGTGCGTTCGCACCGGGAACCGAAATCATTCTTACCAACAGCGCACCCGCGCCGTATCCGGGAAGCCCCGGGGTTGGTGTGATTCCTGAGATCGTGAAGTTCATCGTGACGGGGGCACCCGGGTTTTCCGGCACCGTACCCGCTGCGCTCAGGCCTATGGAAGTGCTTCAGGAATCGGATGCAACCGAGACGCGTGATTTCCTGCTCAGCAAGACAACCGAGCCGTGCGCCGGTCAGATGTGGACGATCAACGGTCTTGGATTCATGGACATCACGGAGTTTCCAGTTCTCGGCTCGACGGAGGTTTGGCGCTTCATCAACCGTTCGGGAATGATGCATCCCATGCACATGCATCTTGTCATGTTCCAGGTGCTTGACCGTCAGGGCTTCGTCATGAACGGCGACGAGGTGGTGCCGGTCGGTCAGCCGGTGGTACCGGACGCAAACGAGCGGGGCTGGAAGGATACGGTCAAGGTGGACCCGTTCGAGATAGTGCGTGTGATCGCTCGTTTCGAGGACTATCCGGGGAAATATGCTTACCACTGTCACATTCTCGAACACGAGGATCACGAGATGATGCGGCAGTTCCAGGTCGTATCGGGGCCACCCCTGCCTGCTGTTTCGCACCGGGGTCTGGTCATCCTCGGACTCGGCATGATGGTGGTCGCCCGTCGGCTGAATTCAAGGCGAAAGTTGTGTGGCGCATGACCGTTTAGGCGGTACGCCATTGATCGTTGTAGCGTCACCCCTTCTATGAAGCCGGGGTTGTCAAGTGTTTTTGGTCGATTGGTTCAACCTTCTATCCGGGCTGCCGCGGCGGGAGCGTCTCCTGTTGTTCGCACGCGGGCCCATTTAACGGTTACGATGGCGACG
>JAJDDT010000002.1 GCA_029260165.1 Phycisphaerae bacterium
CACCCACACCCCCCACCCCCCCAGCCCCCCCCTCCCGGCGTCAGCGCGCCCCGCCCCCCGCGGCCCCCCCCCAACCCGGGGTCGCCCCTCCCCGGGGAATCCCCTGCGCCGCCCTTTTTCGGCCCCGATCCCATCCCTACCAACAAGTCGCCTCCGCAACCCGATCGTCCAACCATCTGCGTCCATCCGTCCGACGGATCTGTACAAGTCGAGACGGCGGTGGCCCAGGAATGGCGGACACTGGGCTACCGCACCCCGGCGGGGTCAACAAAATTGTCCTCCAAATGAGCCCAAACATCGCAATTGCAGTAGAATCGCCCCCGGTGTGATACGCTCTCTCCCGATTCGGCCTGAAGTGTGAATTCACAAGGAGGCATCTTATGACCGGCGACGACAACGACGCGATTGAATCCATTATCAATTCCCCAGCCTATCGATTGGCGGAGGAGGATGCCGACCTGCTCAAGCGGGATCAACTGCGCGCGACGCGGCTTTCACTTGAATATCTCAAGACCGAACTGATTCAGGAGGAACTTGGCATTGCCTCGACCATTGTTGTTTTCGGTGGTTCCCGGATTCTACCGAAGGAGTTGGCCAACCAACGACTCGCCTCGGCCCGTTCGGAATCAGACAATGACAAAAACAATCCCGACAAACAACAAGCCCTGCGTGTCGCGGAAAACATCGTCAAACTGTCCGAATACTACGACCAGGCTCGCGAACTGGGACGACTCGTCTCAACGACCTGCCAAATCGAAGGCAAATGTGAGTACGTCATTGTAACCGGCGGCGGTCCGGGCATTATGGAGGCTGCCAATCGCGGCGCGCACGATGTCGGCGCGAAATCCATAGGCCTGAACATTACGCTTCCCCACGAACAAGCCCCCAACGCATACATCACCCCGGAATTGTGTTTCCAGTTCCGTTATTTCGCCATTCGCAAGATGCATTTCCTCATGCGCGCCAAGGCGCTCGTCGCCTGTCCGGGCGGATTCGGCACCCTGGACGAACTGTTTGAAGCGCTCACACTCGTGCAAACAGGCAAAACACCACGCATTCCGATCATCCTTTTCGGTAAGGAGTTTTGGCGATCGCTCGTCAACTGGCAACAACTCGTTGACATGGGTGTTATTGCCCCAGACGACCTCGATCTCCTGAAATTCGCAGAAACCGCCAAAGAAGCGTGGCAATATATCAATGACTTCTATAGAAATAAAAGCGCATAGAAAAACCCGCACGAACAAGCCATGCGGGATGCGATTAACCCTTCAACGTCTCTCGACCGGCGGGTCAACTATTTGGCGTAATGTTTCGCCAACCCCTCAATTGCGTGCTCAAGCTTCCGGACCGCATCGGGACTGACCGTTTGTTTGGTCTTCATCGCAGCCGACATCACCGCATGGTGATCCGCCAGCTTCTTCAGATAGGCTTGATACGCATCACCGCCACCGGTGGCGACCTTCACCTTCTGCGTCAGGAAGTACTTCGAGACAACCTCAATAATATGCGAGGCATGCTCCTCCTTGGTCATCACCCAGCGAGAGGCCTGGTTGAACGCTGCCACGTCATGCGAGCCTGCCAACTCCTGAATTTTTCCGACCGCCTTGGCAATCGTCGCCGCATCCTCGCGAAGCCGGTTGATCCGAGCCGCATCGTCGTAAATCCCGCAAGGCACCTGACAATGCGCTACCGCTGTCGCGGGCTTGAACGCAATCCACGTAAATGCTGTCGCCACCACCGCCATCACCGTCAAACCCGCAAACATCTGTCGAGACATCAGTTATTCTCCCTTTTCCTGGGTGTCGTCGCCTTTTCAATAGAGCCTGCCCGGATTCTCACCACGTCGCACGCCCCCTGTCAACCCGCGCCAACCTCGACTTGACGGCGGCGGCAGCCTGGGATATCCTCGCAGCCCGCTACGCACGTCTGAGACCCGGTTTTTCCACTTTCGGAACAGCGTTTGTTTCAGCCAGGCCTCGGACGCAGTGTAGCCGCGTAAAGGTGTTTGATAATGGAAGGTACAGTCAAGTGGTTTAACGCCACAAAGGGTTTCGGTTTCATCATGCCCACGGACGGCTCGCGGGACGTTTTCGTCCACACGACCGCTATCGTCGATTCCTACAAAAATCTCCAGGAAGGAGAAAAAGTGGAATTCGAAATCGTGGATTCGGACAAGGGGCCAAAGGCTTCAAACGTTCGAACGGTCCAGTAGCGTATCAGACGCTGACTCGATCGCGAATGGCGTTGGCAGCTCGGTGCGTGCGTCCTGTCGTCATGGGTTCTCCACAATGAATGTAACCCCCGGGGTGCTGAACGTGCCCCGGGGGTTTCCTGATTCACACGTCCTGTCGCGCCGGAAACTGCCGGCCGTTTCGTATCACGGTTCCATTCGAGACCTCGTTCCATGCGCGGCAGTCGAAAGCGCAAACCCATCGTCGCCCAGACGCGTATCCCGGGCGAAATCACCACAGCCCGGGAATCGGTCGAGCGATACTGGTTCAAGCTCACCGAGCGCGACGATCGCCTAGCCAGGCTCGTCACCGCCCAGGACGCCCGGACCGAACGCCACCACCGCTGGCTCGTTTTCAAACAGGCGTTCTCTCCCGAACTCGTGCGCCTTTTCCACCGGTCCGCAAACCCCAACGTCCCCATCCTCGATCCGTTCTCAGGCACGGGCACCACGGTCGTCGAATGCGCGAAGCACGACATCCCTGCCATCGGGGTCGAACCGATTGCCGCCACCGCATTTACCGCCAACGCAAAATTCGTCCACACGCTTAATCCGCTTCCCGATATCGCCGATTGCCGGGATTGGCCCGACGTGGCTGATCGACTCACCGATCCCCTGCACCGGGCCGCCCTCATCGCCGCCCAGGCCTCACGTCTGACCGCCAACGGCTCGGTCAACAACAACGCACCAACCATCCAGGCCGCCTTCAATCAACTCGTTGAAATCATCCGCGAGGACATCGCTCATCCCCTGCGTCGCGAAAACCTCATCATCTGCGCCGACGGACGCGACCTCTCGTCTATCGACGACAAATCCATCGGAGGCATTCTCACCTCCCCGCCCTACCTCTCACGACACGACTACACCAAACTCACCAACCTGTTCCAACAGGTCTACCACCACTGGTATCCCCAGGCTCCGAACATGCAGCTTCCCGCGCACCCAAGATCCGCAACGCGCACAAAACATGTCTGCAACCATCCCGCCGTCGTCGAAGCAGCCAACACACTCATAGCGATCGACCAGTCCAGACTCGCCCGCGTCGTCCGAGGCTACTTCGACGCCATGTGCGTCTCGCTCACGCATTGGCACCGTATTCTCCAACCGCAATCGCCGGTCTGGTGCGTCATGGGCGGTGCTCGTTTCAAAGATGTTTACATACCGACCGACACGATTTTCGCAGACCTCGCGAAACGCGAAGGATTCAACATCGACGAAATCCGCGTCGCGAGACGAGTCATCAACGCAGGCCGCAAATTCGGCACGCTTCAAAACGTCGCCCCGCGCGAATCCGTCATCATGATGCACAAGAAATGACCGATCCCGAAAAAACACCCCGCCGCCGCTTCACACCCGTCGAACGAATCATCATCGTCGTCAACACCGTCTACATCACCATCTTCACCACCATCGCCACCGCCCACGCCAACCACGAATTCATCCTGTACTCCGCCGTCGTCGCCGTTTTGTTTGCACTGCTCATCGTCACCCAGCGTCGCACCAACTTTTCGCCGATCATCCTTGGCGGGCTGACGCTCTGGGGCATCATGCACATGGCCGGCGGAAACATCCGCGTCAACGACGACGTCCTCTACAGCCTGCAACTCATTCCCGTCATCCTTCGCTACGATCAACTCGTCCACTTCCTCGGCTTCGGAACCGCCACACTCGTCTGTCACCACATGCTCAAACCCTACCTCAAACCCGAACCAAACCGCTGGTCTGTCCTGGCCATCCTGATCGTCCTGATGGGCATGGGGGTCGGTGCGCTCAACGAAATCATCGAATTCGTGGCTGTGCTGATCGTTCCCGAAACCGGCGTCGGTGGCTACGAAAACACCCTGTGGGACCTCGTCTTCAACACCCTCGGCGCCATCGCTGCGGTTGTTGTTCTCTATGGCAGGCGTCAGCGGCAGGAATCCGACCAGTAACAGATAGGCACAAGAACAACGGGTGGAAAGTACGGACCGCCACAGCAATCGTCCCAGCCCCGCTGTAGCGTCACCCCTTGTGGGTGACGGGAAAACCATTGAATGTCAACCGGGTCGGACGTTGCTAAACCGCGTAGGCTTCGAGCAGTGTCGGGGACAAGACTTTGCGGAGCTTGTCGATGGCGCGTTTTTCGATCTGGCGAATCCGTTCCTTGGTCACGCCGAAACGGTTGCCAAGCTCCTCGAGCGTCGAAGGACTGCCGCTCGCGTCAAACAAGCCGAAATGGTTCGACACGATGATCCGCTCGCGATCGTTCAGATGCGACATGCCCTCGTTCAACGCACCACGAACGGTTTCGACGTCGCTCGTGGCGGGCGCTTCGTCAACCGTGGCGGACTGAGCATCGAGCATCTCGTCCTGCCCGGTAACATAGCGACGCAGGTGGTAGTGATTCTCCGGCACGGTGCGGGCGAAATTCTTCATGATCGCCCACGAGCCGTAGGTGCTGAATTTGTTGCCGAGCGAGAAGTCAAACTTCTCAACCGCCCGCATCAGCGTCATGTTCCCGTCGCTGATTACCTCAAACAATGAATTCGACCAGCCTACATGACGCTTGGCGATGCTGACCACCAACCGCAGATTGGCCTGGATAATTTCGTTCTTGATCGACTCCGCCCGATCGAGCAGATTCTTCACGCGTTCAAAGCTGGCTTCAGTCGCAGCGTAGACATCAAGCTCCTCGACGAACCGTGCAGCCAGATAACGCAGATAGTTGAACCGACGGAACAGGTCCGCCTCCTGCTCGCGGGTGAGCAGTGCAATGTCATACAAAGCACGCAAATAGGATGGCACATCCTTCGGAGCGCGGACCTTTTTCGCGTTTTCATCCGGGCCAGGTCTCGCAACATCGAGAACCAACGCCTCCGCATCGGGGGCGGCGAACAACTCGTTGTCGATGTAATCGATGACCGTCTCTTTTAACTGCCTCGCGCGCAATTCCAGCACGGTCGACTCGACCGACGCGACATCCTGACCCAACGCCCTGGCGATCTGCTCAGCCGACTCGCCATTCTTGTGGCAGTTCCAGACAGCCCGATCCTTCCCGGAAACCACCGGGTCCCCGTCGCGGGCGAACAACGCCTGATCCGGGTTGGCTGCGTCGTATTGACGAATCGTATAGCGAACCGTTTCAACCGCCCTGCCGGTCTCTTCAGAAACCATCTTGGAAAGAACGTGCAACTTGCGTCGCTTTTCAAACAACAGTTCGCGAGAACGCTCGACGATGTGACGCTTCTCCGCATCGGTGAGCAGCTTGAATGACCTGCCACGCTCGACCAGTTCGTCGTTTTGCTTTTTGAACCGCGCAACCCCGTTGGTGGGGAACACCAGCCGGTTCACACCGTCGTCACAGACCGCACGAATACCGACCAAACCGCGCGATCGCCACCGTCGCAGCGTTTTCCTGCTGACCCCAAACTCTTCTGACAACTGTTCCTGCGTCAGACAATCATTGTCGACGTCAGCCAGCGGCATCGCGGCTCGACGGGTGATTTCCTCCGCCATAAGCGGGAGGTCCGCCATCAACTCCTCGGTAGAAATCGTTGGTTTCTGATCCGGATGTCGAGGATTCGTCCCCGTAATGTGGAGGTAGACGAGGTCGTAAGGGAATTCCTTGTTGGGTGCGGACATAGCCAGGAGATTCTCGATGCCGTGGAGCTGCCGCGCTCGAAGATGGCGCGGACCGAGCGCCAACTGATAAGCAAGGTCAGCCAGATTTGCAGACGCAAAGTTGCCCACAACATCCCTTTCTTCACCGCACCGACGCCCGGAGACAAACCCCGTACCAGATGATAGGCGTCAGACAGCGATAATGTCCGCCTCGTTTCTCAGGAAAACGAGATCATGGTCACCACCCACGCTCGCGCAGATAGCGTCCACCGTGCATTATCGTCATACGCCAATTGGCCGGTCAACGCCGGAAATGAGATTCCGGGCACCAATTTCGTAAAATCACAGGCCACATAAAGCAACTATTTATTTTTGACGCAGATACTTGAGTCGAGCAGCGAACGGTGCGACGAAAGGTTTGGACTCGCGACCATCGACGGCAGCCTGGTAATTCAGGATGGCCGTGTCGGCATGATCGGTATTCTCGACCAGGGAGAGCAGATAATGCACGCCGCCAAGTTGTGCTGCGATGGTCCAGCTTTTGTTGAGTTCGCGCGAGGTTCGTTCAAAACTGTTGACCGATTTTCGCAGGGCGTCGGTTGCTTCCTCCCTGAGGGCGGATTGCCGGCCGGCCAGTGCACCCGCGTCGGTCGGGGACAGCGACAGCATGTCGCCCACCTTCGCAAACAGACCGCCGGCTTCCCTGCTCAATTCAAATTTATTGACCAGGGCGCGTCCGACAAGCAGTTCAGCCTGGGCGGATTCGTTGCGGATTTGCGCAGCCAACCAGCGATCGTCAGCCTGCAGTTTGAAGGCTGACCTTCCCATCGCTTCAGGACTCGCGGTTGCGATTCGATCGGATGCATCGCGCGTCCATTGGTCGGCTGTGGTGGCAGAGGCGCTCAGCGACTGCCCGGCTTGTCGGGCGATGCGCGTGGCATCGTCGAGCGACTTGTCGGCTTCGACGATGGTGGTCTCGTATGTTTTGAAGGATTCGGATGCCGTCGCCTGAATGTCGGTCAGTTTCTTCCGCGCGTTGGCGGACGTGGCAGCGTGGGCGTCGGCTGTTTCCTGGAGTTGCGTGATCGACTCCCTGACGGACACCAACGCCGCTTTCAAACCTTCTAACTCGACCGCTGTTGTTTCGCGATCATGCTGGTAGTCGATCAAACCGCGCTGAACCTTGATGTCGCTGCCGGCGTCGGCGGGTTGGTATTGGCCTGTGACGAAATTCATCGACTCGTCGATACGGGCGTTGGTCAGGGTGCCATGCTCGAGGCGATGCGCGTTCGAGGCGGCTTCGCGATATTGAGAAGCTGCAGCAGCGTAGGTGTCCGCGAAGACCTGTGAACCGTTGGGATCGGTCATGTCCACGCCATCGGTTTCGAGTTTGTCCATCGTGTCGCGGGCCTGGCGGGCGCGGTCGCGGAAACCAGCCACCCGGGCTTCGAGATCACCGATGGTCCCTGTCAACTGACGCAGGTCCGCCTCTGAATCATCGATGGTTTTTTGAAGTTGCAGCGACTGCGTTCGCAGTTGCTCGACATTCCGGAGTACGCCGCCGGCGTTAACGAGGTCTGTATCGATTTTGAGTTTGGCAGCTTGCGACGCGAGGTTGACCAGTTCCTCCCGGTGTTCGTCCGCGCGCAGACGGAGGAGATGGGCTTTTCGCAGCGAGCGGGTGGCCTGGACGAGCTGGACCGCACCCTTGAGGCGGGACGTTGCGAAAAAGTCTCTGCCTGTGGCGTCGCCGGAGGAAACGTTGCCGGCTGCCTCCAACTCGGCGATTGCGGACGCGAGCAGCTTGTCGTTCTCTCCGATGAGTTGGTCACGCTGCCGAATGGCATCGCGGATGACACCAGCCATCTGACCGACGTTCGCGCCGAAGCTCGACTGCGGTGTGAGCGATCCGTCCCGTTGCCCGCCCATGGCCTCGAAGCGTGATTCGAGTTCGCGTTGGGCGCCCACGTTTCCGGATTTGGCCAGTGACTTCAGGTGCTCCTCGGCTGGGGCGAGAATGGTGCGGTCTCCTTCGAGAAGTGCGTTGATGCGGTCGCTGTCGAGCGCCGGGGATTCACCCCAATCAGCCAACTGAGCAAGGAGGTCGGAAAGACGTTCCTCGTTCACCCCGTATTTGCGGATCATGCGGCGGGCGGTTTCAACGTGCCTGCCCGCCTGGTCGCTAACGATGGGCATGCCCGACGTAAGCATGGGAACGCCGACGTAAAGCACACCGAGCGTGGCTGGGACGATCAACGCAACGAGCAATGTCTGGATTTTTCCGGTCAAGTTGGTTTGTCCTTCGCGTGTGGGAAACAGCCTGCCCGTTCGCAGTCGCATTGTAGCGACCTGTGGGAGGTTTGGAAATCAGGCGGTTTCGAGGCAGATGGGCAGCTAATCGAGGACGAACATCTGGACGAACCGACGGAGGATGCTGACCGCTTCCGGGGTTGGGGTCGGGTTTTCGGTGAGTTTTTCGAACTCGTCGTCCTCGGGCATGTAGAGGTCCTGATAGATGGCGAGGCGTTCAATCAGTCTTTCGTATGTCAATTCGCAATGGAACTGTGCGCCGTAGATGGGCTTGTTGTCGATGCGGAAGATCTGGTTTCGGGAGTTGGGGCTGAGGGCAAGTTCGACGCCGCCGTCGGGGAGTCGGGTGACGTGGTCGTTGTGGCCCATGTTGGCGGGGAATCGTTCGGGGAGGCTGGCGAGCAGGGGATCGGTGGTTCCCTCTGCGGTCAGGGTGACCTCGTGGGTGCCGATTTCGGCGCGGGACCGGTCGGTTACGACGCTGCCGCCGAGGGTTCGCGCGATGATCTGGTGGCCAAAGCAGGCACCGAAGAGAGGTGTCCCACGATCGCGGAGGCGGAGAATGATGTCTGCTAGTGCGCTGGTAAAGGGGTAGTCTTTGGTGGCGGAGTAAATGCCGGCACCGCCGATGATGACCGCGCGGGCGGATTCGATGCGTTTCATGTCGGGGGACGGGTCGCGGACGAGATTGACGGCGTCGAGGTCGTTTTCGGCGACACCGCACTGTTCGACAAAGCAGGCTTGTTCCTGCTGTTCAACGTCGACCCGTTCGCGAACCTGCAGGAGCAGGATTGGGGCGTCCGGATTGGGAGAACGGTTTTGGGGCATATTCTGGTATCCTGCGGTGTTGAGACTATCGGAGCGCCGAATTCTGACCCGGAATTCGTTCGTTGGCAATCCGGCGGGCCTCGATTGCTGGTTGTGCTGTAATGGTTGCAGTGACGCCTTGAACGAGGCGAGGATTATGGGTCAATGGCTTGATGCTGCATTGCCCTGGGCATACCGGGTTCAGTAGCATTGTAACCGGTTTTGATATTGGGGCGAGGCAGACGGGATGGCTTCGCCTGCTTTCCTGAGCGTTATCGCGAGAGGAGTGGTCGTTATCGTGCGTATGAATTCTATCTTTGTGTTGTTGGTGGCTTGTTCGTTTGGTAGCACGGTGTTGGCGGCTGACGCGGCGGATCGTGGTGTGATTGCCAGGGATGCGTTTGTTAAGCAGAACCCGAAGGCTCGGTTTTACGAATCGGGCGATCGGATCACGCGGGTTTACGGAGCGGCGATGTCGGAGGGCGCGTCGGCTGAGGAATCTGCGACGCATTTTGTTCGGCGTCATGCGGAGATGCTGGGCGTGAAGATGGGGGATTTGTCGGAGACGGGTCCGCTGGCGGACGGGCGTCATACGCAGGGTGTGATGTTTGATCCTGCGACGGGACAATATAAATTCACGCTGGTTTATTACACACAGTCGCGGGGTGGGATTCCGGTTTACGGGTCGGATTTGCGTTTGCTGGTTCGCAACGAGCCTGGGTATCCGCTGGTGCTGGTGGCCAACGCGCTGCGCGAGCTTGACGATTTCGAGGTTGGCCCGTTGGCGGCAGGGGATTCAAACAAGGGTATCGACGCAGTGAAGGCGAAGCGCCCGGAGCTGACGCGGTTTTCGCAGCCTGAGATGGTGATTTGGGCGGGCATCGAGGATATGCAGGTGTCGCCGAGGCTGGCGTATCGGTTTGTGGCGGACGATGTGGTGGGCAACCGCGATGTGGAGAGCAAGTGGGACGTTCTGACCGATGCGGTGACGGGCGTGATTCTCCATGAGGAGGGATTGATTCTCGACGCGGACGTCGAGGGGTCGGTTTCCGGGGTGGCGACGGTGGGTTCGGCGGCTGCGTTCTGTGCGGAAGAGGCGGCGACGCCGTTGCCGTATTTGAATGTGACGTCGGGAGCGTCGTCTGTGGTGGCGGACGCGTTTGGCGAGTTTGTGTTGACGGGTCTTTCCGACGAGACGTCGTCGGTTGCATCGTCGTTGGATGGTCGGTGGTTTTTCATAACGACTGATGTCGGGGAGATCAGCGCGTTGAGTGAGGATGTGTTGCCGCCTGGTCCGGTTGATTTTTTGCATAACGCAGACAATGACAGCGATGATGTCCTGTCGCAGATGAACGGGTATCTGCATGCGAATATCGTTCGTGATTATGTGCTGTCATTCAATCCGGACTATCCGGTGATTGCGAATCAGGAGGATTTCCGGGTCCGGGTGAACTGGAGTGGTGGGATATGTCCGTGCAATGCGCAGTATACGGGTGACATGATCCGGTTTTGCCGGCAGTCGGGGAGTTGCCCGAATATGGCGTTTTCGGCGATCGTGCACCACGAGTATGGCCATCATCTTGTGTCGACGGCTGGCAGTGGGCAGGGTGCGTACGGGGAGGGTTCGGGCGACGTGATGGGCGTGCTCATCATGGATGAGCCTGAAACGGGGATCGGGTTCCAGGGTTCGTGCAACTCCGGGTTGCGGACGGCAGATAACAACAGGCAGTTTCCGTGCAACGGTCCGATTCATACCTGCGGGACGTTGTTGTCCGGTAGCGTGTGGGACACGCGGAATGCATTGCTTGCGACGCATCCGGATGATTATCGCGAGATTTTGTCGAACCTTGCGATCAACGCGATGCTTCTGCACACGGGTTCGAGCGTGACGCCTCAGATCACGATTGACTATCTGACGCTGGATGATGACGACGAGACGATTGACAACGGGTCGCCTCATTATCTTGAGATCGCCGAGGGGTTTGGTCTGCACAATATGGACGCTCCGCCGTTGGCGTTGTTGGCGTTTGCGTACCCGGAAGGTCGTCCCGCGATGGCGGATCCGACCGCAGGAGCAACGGTTCGGGTTGCGATTGAACCGGTGACGGGTGTGCTCGATGCGACGGTATCGCCGACGTTGAACCTCTCGGTCAATGGCGGACCGTTTGAAGCGATCGACATGGTGGATGTTGGCGAGGGGGTGTACGAGGGGACCCTGCCGGGGTCGGAATGTTTCGATACGATCCGGTGGTTTGTTGGGGCGACTGCGGAATTTGGAGGGTTGGCGACGAGTCCGTCGTCTGCGCCTTCAAACGTGTTTGAGACGGTGGTGGCGACGAGCGTCAATACCGAATCCTCGTTCGATTTTGAGGTGGACCCCGGGTTTGGGGTTCTTACCAGCGCGACGGAGGGAACCTGGGAAATCGGCGATCCGGTCGGGTGCAATCGCGGTGATCCACCGGCGGATTTCGATGGTTCGGGTCAGTGTTGGTTGACTGAAAACGACGAATTTGGCTGTAACAGCGACGTGGACGACGGTTCGACGACGTTGATCACCACGGCGTTCGACATGAGCGAGTTGGCGGCTGTCTACAAGGTCAGCTACGCACGGTGGTATTCGAATACGGAAGGTGATTCGCCCAATTCGGACGTTTTCGTGGTCGATATTTCCAACGACGACGGGGTGAGCTGGACCAATCTCGAGACGGTCGGACCGGCGGGTCCGGAGGCGGATGGCGGGTGGTTTGAGGTTGAACACCGTGTCGACAGCGTGATCTCGCCGACCGATCAGGTTCGCCTGCGGTTCCTGGCGTCGGACGCTGCTCCGGGGTCGGTTGTCGAGGCTGCGGTTGATGCGCTCAGGGTCGAGAAGCTCGTGTGTGCGGTTGACAACGTTTCGCCCGCGATTGTGCATGGCGGTCTGACGAATCCATTTTCGGGGTACATCGATCCCCGGATGGAAAGTACCGACGGTGTGAACAGTGATCTGGGATTCCTGGAGCTGGTCGTGCAGTTCACCGAGCCTGTGACGCGCATGGGTGGCGGTAATCTGGAGAACACGTCGTTCAGTGTTGTGGCTACGGGTGGTGCGGAGATGTCGGTGGTGTCGGTGGATGCGTCGGAGAATCCGCTGGTGAGGCTGACGCTGTCTGAACCGATTCAGCCGGGTGAGTGGGTGACGGTCATCGCAGAGGTGCAGGACGAAGCGGGCAATGAGATTCAGTCGTTCGGTGATCTGGGTGCTGACTTTGACGAGCCTGATCGCGTGGACGTTGCGTTTTTGCCGGGTGATATCGATCAGAGTGGTGATGTGACGCCCCTGGATTTGTTCACATTCCGTCAGTTCCTGACGGGTGTTACGACGCCGCCGTCGGGGTCGCTGGTGGATTTCGTGGATACGAATCGCGACGGTGAGGTGACGCCACTGGATTTGTTCACCTACCGTCAGTTGATCAACGGCGCGGGCAATGCGACGCAGGCGTGGAGTGGAGCGTCGCTGGACAGCGACAGGCCCTGATCTCGCGACGATATTGAGTTGATGATTCGATCAGCGGGCGGTGTCATGGTTTGACGTCGCTCGCTGTTTTCCTGCGCAGAGGCTCACTGGGGCCGATTCCGGCGTGCAGGTCGTGTACCACGTTTTTATTTAATGGATTGACGCTTGAATTCCTGGAGTGGTTGTGTCACACTGGGTCGATCACGTTGGCGAGCCGCCGATCAATTGCGCAGGAGGTCTGCTTATGAAGAGCCGGAAGACATGGTTGTTGTTTGTGTTGGTGGTGTTGGCGCCATGGGCGTCTGCGTTTGGGAGCGTGCAGTTTTTCATGGTGGAGAAGGGGCAGACGCCAGTACCGCAGGACATCGACATCTATGTGAAACGGGAGAGACAGTTCTGCGTTGAGTTCTATTTCCGCCCGACGAGTTCTAACAACATCGGGGCTGTTCAAGTCACGACGCTGGGGGTGAGCGGGGGGGACAGTGGGAGCGTCAACGTCATTTGCTCATCACGCGAAACCAATGAATCTCATCCGGCGTATCCGGCGTGGAGCAGCAATTCTTTCGGGGGTGGCTGTCCGCCAGGGGTGGTAATTCTCCAAGCGGGAAATCCCTGCCCCACCACTGCCGCGAACGCGAACCACTACATCGGTGAAGCGTGCTATGACGTGCCATCGCTTGCCTGCGGGGAGTTTGAGCTGGCGTTCAACGCAAGCGACGCGTTCACCCTGGCAAACAATTGCTCGAACAATCCGGAGACGATCAGTTTCCGGCGGAAGGCGACGATTCATGTGGCTGATCATGATCTGCCGTCCTTTAACATCGACTTCGGCGGGGGTGGGCCAGGAGAATTCCCCTTCTCAAATTTCTCTGGTGCATCATCGCAGGACGGAACTTGGCACCCCATATCAAGTCTCGTGAGTCTCGTGAGATTTTTCCTGTTTGACACATTAACGACCCCTAGTTGCGCAGATGGCCTCCCATTGACAACCAACACCTCAATAAGCTTCAACAGTCCAGACACTCCTGATTCTATTGGACGCATGATGGATGATGGATTGGACGTGGGATCCGGGGTTTTCCTCTCGGTCCTGGGTATCCCACCCCGCAATTACACCGTGTACACCTACGCATGGGCTCCGTTTGGCCCCAGTACCCTGACCGAGATCGACGTGTTGGGTGCGAATGAACCGCCCCAAACTGTGGGCGGCTATTGGCCTAGGGGTTTCGTACAAGGGATCACACACGCCGTCCACACGATTGCCACTGATAACGGTGTGATCAGCGTGACTGCGGAGTTCGTGAGTGGGTTTACATCGTTCCTGAACGGGATCCAGATCATTCCGGGTCTTCCGTGTAATCGCGACTGCGATTGCTATCTGGATGAGATTGCCGCGGGTTTCTCGCCGGATGCTTGCGACTACCAATATTGCGAAGACGGGCGGTGCCTGACCTGCACGCGTAAGTATGGGAACACATGTCCCTCGTTCAGCAACTTTGTGGGGACCGATGACATTCTGTGCGCCGTGGAGGGGTTTGGGAATTATTGCGCTTGTCCGAACGCAGATTTTTGGGATACGGGTGGGTTTGGCTGCGGCGCTCCGAACAACGACGCCGCCTGTAAGGGGCCCAGCGGAAGTCCGATCGACACCGGCGACATCCTTGCGGTTGTCGAGGCGTTCGGTGGGGCGGACCCGTTCACATGCCCTACTCCGTCCGGGAGTAATGCCTGCGACGCAGTAAATCCTTCCGGGGCAGGCGGATGTGGACCGGCTGCGTCGTCGTCTGACGCGGATGAGATTCGGTCCGGACTGCGCGCCAGTCTGGAGAGTCGTTCGATCAGCCCGCCGCAGGACACGCTTGCTCGATTCGTGGTTGCGCCGCGTTCGCGAACGGTTCGTGCGGGTGAAACATTGGACGTGGACATCTACCTCAGCGGTTCGTTTGGGCTTGTTGGGTATCAGATCGGGTTGACGGCTGATCGGGTGACCTCTTCGCGTGCTGAATCCGGGGCACTGGTGATCGAGGATGTCACGGTGGATACCGATCGCAAAGACTACGCGTTCCGGGACCTCTACGGTTTTCCGGCCGTTGATACGGAGCTTGGCAGGGTCGGTGGCGTGATGATCGGCAGCGGGGTTGACGTGGGTGCAGATGAGCGGGTCTACATCGGGACGTTCACCGTGCGTGCGGCTGACGATGCGCTGGGGACGTATGCGATCCGGGCAGCCACCGAGCACATCGAGCTTTGGGCTGTCGGCCACTCGCCGATTCCCGTGGACGTGATTGACGATGCGTTCGTGATCGTGACGCAGCAATAAGTCGCGTTGTGCGGTGACACGCGGTGGATGCAGTGGTTACTTGATGCGATCATCTGCCGCCTGGATTTGTAGAGCCAATTTAGTATTCCAGGCTAATCGCGACGGCGAGCATCACGTCATCGCGGTGGAGGTTTACCCGTGAAGAATCAGATATCGCGTACTGCATTCCTGTCGATGGTGTTGTTTACGTTGGTGGCTGGGTTCGCCGAAGAAGAGGGACGCCCTCCCGTTGACAGCGGAACGGATCCGGCTGCAGCGAGCGGGCCAGGTGATCCCACAATTATTTTTGTGCCGCGTTTGTTCTCATCGGGTTCCACCGTGACCTCGGAATACGAAGTGGGTCCGGGGCCTTTGGTAATTGAGGCTTATTTGATTGTCAACGGGGTCATCGACGTTGGGGAGTATGAGGTTGCCTGGCCCTGTGCACTGCCTACCAGTGAGTTTTGCTCAGCGGCAACGTATGTCTCCGAGTCGGCAAACGTGAACACATCTCGTGCTGACTGGATTTTTCAAGACGCAGGTATGGTTGTAGACGCAGTGGACGAGGGACAATGCGACCCTGTCCGACCCTGTACGACCCTGTACGACCAACGCCAACTGTCCAGGTAATAGTACCTGCAACGGTACCTTTTGCACCCTCGTTGCACCAAGAACGGCTTCGGTTGTCGCTGGTCAATTGGTGGTGCCAATAAACGTCCCTCGTTACCTTGGGGAAGCTGTTTACGATATCCCTGAAGACGTTGGGTGTACACATGTACTTAGAACGGTTTGTTGTCCTGGCGATTTCAACTGTGACGGATTTCCCGACCCCGGCTGTCCCGCTGACTTGACAACCCTCAATAGCGGCTCAACAGGCTTTTCTGTTGACCGATCGTTTCTTGAGGTCACATGCGATCAACGGCCTGAGTTCAAGATCGATTTTGGGTCTGGGGATGGAACGCCGTCGGCTGGTTTTGGTGGCGAGCCTCTTCAGTGGGGTCTCTGGCAGGAAATTTCCTCCATAACCAGCTTTAGTCCCAAGCTGCTTTTCAATGTTGAGGCGAGCGGTACATGTGTTGATCTAAATCCACTGACAACGGTCGGTCCGTTTTCTGTCAACAATCCGGCCACGTCGGGCGAGGAAGAGGCATTGATGGATGACGCTCTAGACCTCGGAAGTCCCGGCAATGGAGCTGTCTTCACGATTACAGGCCTGGCGGCTGGTGATTACACCGTATACACATACGCATGGGCACCTGATGATGCTTCCTTCAGGACAGAAGTTTCTGTGACTCCCGCGAATGAGGGTCCTCAATTGGTGGGTGGCACTTGGCCTGGGAGCATTCAAAACGCTCAGGGTATTCTGTACGCTCGTCACACTCTCACTCTCGCCCCTGGAGGGGGGATTCTGGTCGGGACGAGCACCGTAACCGGGTTTGGCTCACTCAACGGCCTGCAAATCGTTCCTGGTATTGCCTGCGACACTGATGTGGATTGCTATCTCGACGCCATCGCTTCAGGTGTGCCTCCCCATGTCTGCAACTACAGCTATTGCCATCTGGGGACGTGTCGGACTTGCGCCCGACGGCCCGGACAAACGTGCCCCCCGTTCGGCGGTCTGGTGGGGACCGATGACATTCTGTGTTCCGTTGTAGGATTTGGTACCTACTCGGCATGTCCGGCTGCGGACATTTGGGATTCAAACGCGGCTGGTTGTGCCTTGAGTGACGCGCTTTGCGCCGGTCCCAGCGGAAGTCCGATTGGGACGTCGGACATCCTCGGGGTCGTCGAAGCGTTTGGTGGCGCGAATCCCTTCACATGTAGTTTATCGGGTGGATGTGACAGCGCCTCCGGACTCGTTGCGCCCTCTGGATGCGGTCCTGCTTCTGCAAGTGGCGCGGTGCTGGTGAAGTCACTTCGCGAGGCGGTAGCGGTTTCAGGGAAGGCGGTGGTGCAGGACACGCTCGCGCGGTTCGTGCTTGGTCCGCGTTCGCGAACGGTGAAGGCTGGTGGCACATTGGAAGTGGACATCTACCTCAGCGGTGCGTTCGGGCTTGTTGGGTATCAGATCGGGTTGACGGCTGATCGGGTGACAGCTTCGCGTGCCGAAACTGGTGCACTGCTGATCGAGGATGTCACGGTGGATACCGATCGCAAGGACTACGCGTTCCGGGATCTCTACGGTTTTCCGGCGGTTGATACGGAGCTTGGCAGGGTCGGCGGTGTGATGATCGGCAGCGGGGTTGACGTGGGTGTGGACGAGCGCGTCTACATCGGGACGTTCACCGTGCGCGCGGCTGACGATGCGCTGGGGACGTACGCGATCCGAGCAGCCACCGAGCACATCGAGCTGTGGGCGGTCGGACACGCGCCGATTCCCGTGGACGTGACAGACGATGCGTTCGTGATTGTGACGCGGCGGTAGTCTTGGGATCAATGAGTACAATCAGCGGGCGGTGTCATGGTTTGACGTCGCTCGCTGTTTTTTTGTGCAGATATTCGATGGCGCGGTTGAGGATGTTGTCGGTCTTGTCTTTGGGGCGGGTGACGACGCTGATGTCGGGTTTGATGCCTTCGGTTTCGAAGCAGGTTTCGTCGGGTCGGAGGGCTTTCCAGGATGGGATCAGGATTTTGACGTCGTTGGTGAGATAAACGGGGTTGGGGTTTGCGGAGCTGCCGTAGGATGGTTGGCCTACGAGGGTGGCGTTGGGTGATTGTTTCATCATGAGCAGGAAGGCTTCGCAACTGCTCATGACAGCGGGTCCGGTGAGGACAGCGACGGGTCCGGTGAATGTTTTTCCATCCGGTTCGATGGAGCGCTCGCGGATGGGGGTAAAATCGTTGGGGTTGGGTCCTCTGCGAAAGACGTGTTTGGCGTAGACGGATGGCTGGGTGATGAATCGGGCGGCGATTTTCCCGGCGAGGGTTTCGCTGCCGCCGCTGTTGGCGCGGACGTCGATGATGATGGATTTGGCCGTGGTTTCGTCGATGAATCCGGTAGCTGCGATGATGTCGGCGTGTCGGTTGGCCGCGAATGATCTGATGAAAAGGTAGGCGATGTCATCGTCGATGGTGCCCGTGGTGACGGTGGGGTTCAAGGGGGTCAGGTTCCTGACGGTTTGCTTAACGCCTGCGTCGGAGATATTGGGATCGACGCGGCGGATGAAGGTCGGGTAGGTTTGGTTGTTGTATTCGAGGTGCATGTGGACGTCGTGTGCGATTTCGAGCATCGACGCGGCTACCCTGGTCCACGACGGCGTGTCGGGTTGGGTAACGACGTTGGCGCGGTGTTTGGCGAAATGGGATTCCCAGTCGATGTTGCGGAGTTCGAGGTAGGAATATTTGTTGCGCAGGACGTGGCAGAGGTTGTCGAACGCGGTGATGTTGATTTTGCGTTGCTCGTCGGGCGTGCGTTTGACGGCGTCGGGGCCGCCAGTGGCGAATTGGCAGGCGACGGGTTCGACAGGGACGTGCCAATAGCTTCTGAATCCCTTGAATGATTGGCTGTTGATGCCGAACTGGTAGCCGTGGTTGGGTTCGAGTCTGACTGGGAGGACGCAGGTGTTTGCGTCTTCCCATCGGATTTGGCCGTTGGGTCGGGGGAAGGTCGGTCCTCCGCCGGTGAAGGAGTAGTTGTTCTGGTCCATGGGGATGTCGAAGGTAACGCGGATTTCGGTGGTGTTGATGGGGTCGATGTCAACGGCACCGATGCGTGGGGAGATGGTGACGATTTGGGGGGTGCGTTTCGAGTCGTCCGGCTGGAGGGCGATACCCGGGTGCGTCAGGCAGGTGGCGACAAGGACGGTGATTCCTGTTCGATGGATCATGGCTGGGTTTCCTCACGACGACAAGCTCAGGCGGTCGTCGGGGATTATAGCCTCGATGTGTGTGGTTAGAAGCAGGCTGTGTTTCAGAGGAATGATGGGCGGGGTGACCATCGATTGCCGCACCGGGCGGTGACGGGGATGCCGGTTTCGCCGATTGTTCCGTTCCTTCAACGCCAGTTTGCCGAGTGCATGACCATTCCGGCTGGACGCTATGGACTATTGTAGCGTCACCCCTCGTGGGTGGCGAGAATACCAGCGACGCCATCCACAGGAACCGATTCCCACGCGCTTTCGCCGTATCTACCGTAGCGTCACCCCTCGTGGGTGGCGGGAAAACCAGGCGACGATCGAAGTCACAAAACTCCGCAATCAGGGTGAACCCGCCGCAGGGCAGGTGCTCGCACCTGCCGTCACCATCAGCAAAAAACAGACCCCATTCTGCAATCAACCAACGTAGCGTCGCTCAATACTGTTCGGCACGGGGTTTTCTGGCGGGGCGTATCGCGCCTGACTGTCATCTTTCGCGCCACACTTAACTTGCGCTTTCCGGGCCGAGCGCGCATGATACCGGCATGGGTCGGCCTCGCAA
>JAJDDT010000011.1 GCA_029260165.1 Phycisphaerae bacterium
GCCCCCGTGAGGGGGCGATACCACCTCGCCACCCACCACCCGCTTGAGTTCAGTTTCAATCCGCGCCCCCGTGAGGGGGCGATAAGATTGCTTGGCGGTCGGCACCATTGGGATTGTGTTTCAATCCGCGCCCCCGTGAGGGGGCGATTCCAGTGCCAATCGGTTTTCCATGCGGAGTGACTCGTTTCAATCCGCGCCCCCGTGAGGGGGCGATCGGGCATTCCACGCGATGAAACGCAAAGCCAAGAGTTTCAATCCGCGCCCCCGTGAGGGGGCGATCCTGCCACCACGGCCAAGAACACCAGCACGTAGGTTTCAATCCGCGCCCCCGTGAGGGGGCGATGCCAATTTGCCCGATTTAGCACCGCATCGACACGCGTTTCAATCCGCGCCCCCGTGAGGGGGCGATGTGGGTGTCTGCACTCATGGTCATCGTGTCAACTTGTTTCAATCCGCGCCCCCGTGAGGGGGCGATCTCAGTGGTTCATCGCTCATTGGTCTCGTCCTTTGTTTCAATCCGCGCCCCCGTGAGGGGGCGATGAACTTGGGCCGCGCGTTCATCGGGATCGAAATCGTTTCAATCCGCGCCCCCGTGAGGGGGCGATCATTGATGATCCAGACCCACCAACGTCGTTTGATGTTTCAATCCGCGCCCCCGTGAGGGGGCGATTCGTGCTACGGGGTGATTTGGTCCGATAATGCTGTGTTTCAATCCGCGCCCCCGTGAGGGGGCGATGTCACCATCGTATTTAGATCGGCGCTGCCCCCAACGTTTCAATCCGCGCCCCCGTGAGGGGGCGATCCAATTTTCCAGTGCCCTTCCAACAGGCCGTGTGTGTTTCAATCCGCGCCCCCGTGAGGGGGCGATGTGCAAGTCGTGGCAGCTACGATAGTGGTGCGCCGTTTCAATCCGCGCCCCCGTGAGGGGGCGATTGCGCGGGAAATCACCCCGATGGACGCGCTGGTCGTTTCAATCCGCGCCCCCGTGAGGGGGCGATGCAGGTTAAGACGTGGGGACAACACCAAAAATGCGTTTCTATCCGCGCCCCCGTGAGGGGGCGATCAGTGCCCGGCAAGAGCAACATCGCCAGCCACGTCGTTTCAATCCGCGCCCCCGTGAGGGGGCGATATTTCAGTGCCTCAGCTCATCGGATAACACGTTTGTTTCAATCCGCGCCCCCGTGAGGGGGCGATATCGCGCGATGTCCTGTCAGCGTTGCATGTCCTCAGTTTCAATCCGCGCCCCCGTGAGGGGGCGATCAGGGCGCAGTAGCGACAGCGTAAGGCGGAGGCGGTTTCAATCCGCGCCCCCGTGAGGGGGCGATCGCGCCGGAGTCAACGTCCACAATCACATCCGGAGTTTCAATCCGCGCCCCCGTGAGGGGGCGATGCACTTCCGATATTCAACTCGCACGCGGATGAGATGTTTCAATCCGCGCCCCCGTGAGGGGGCGATATCCGTCCGTTCGTGTTCCAGGACCGTGCCCCGATTGTTTCAATCCGCGCCCCCGTGAGGGGGCGATAATAAATATTTTGTTGCACTTGCACCCGTGGCAGTGATTTGACGCAACCCCTTTTCTGTATGCGACTTACGGCGTATGGCGATGCGCCAGACTTGCTTTGGGTTTCATTCTCGCGCTGGATGTTAGGGTGATTCGCGTGCGATCGATGCCAAGTTGGTAAACTGGGTAAGTCTCATTCTGGGAAATTGAGGGGGTTCGGTGTCGGCAAGTGACGCGGCATAATGCCCTATCAGCCGGATGCCACTTCCCCCTTTTCACTGCGAATAGTTAGAGTAATACCTGCCTCGCTCGTCTCAACCTCGCCTAGCTAAACGTGAGGCGTCGAGGTGCGATCGCAACCGTTCCCCGGCATTGGGCCAACTCGGCTATACTGGCCGGGTTGCTGGTACGCAGTGGACGTTCTCTGACATTCGTACAGAATCCCTATGAAGGTCTCGGCCAACCAACTGAAAACGGCATACGACGCGGCGATCCGGAGTTTCAATTCTGGTTGTAGCAACGTCATATCGCCGTGGTACTGGTGGAATCGCTGGGCTGGGCCAGATGCGTCGGCAGATGTGTTGGTGCGCTTTGAGCAGGTTGTCCGACAGTTTCTAAGGGAATGGAAGGCTTGCGTCGATCGATGCGCCTCTCCGATCGTCAAATGTGCTGAAGCTATCCGTGAGGCAACCCTAGCCGTCCAGCCAAGCAGCGTCCCTGTCAAGATTCACGACAATGCGGCACCGACATATCACGAAGCTGCACTTTTGTGGCTGCGAGAGTCCGTTGAGCTGTATGCCGTCGACGGCATCATCACCCCACCGTGGCTGAATGAGTGCACGCATCGAATAGACCCCCTACGTGAATTCGGCGACGCCGTCGGGAAACCGCCCAAGCGCTGGGAGGCGGAGACCGATGGTCGGGTCTACTTCCCGAAGATGATCGAGAAGCTAGAGAGCACGGGCCTACCTGCCAAGCCGACTGCATTCCTTGCGCATTTGGATAATGAGCATCACTGTACGATGAATTATCTCGGGCTGTGCGGCAGTCCACGCCCCCAAACTTCGCATGTACACAAGGCTACTCTTGCTCAAGCTATGATCTTCGAAAACCCAGAGATTACGCCAACTGAATTGGTCGAGAAGCTGGGCGTCACTCGCGGCATGCTCTACAAGACGACCGGTAAGTGGGCCAATGTTCGAAGATTGCTGGTCGCACGTGATGGTGGTGGCCCCAACGGGTTCAGGACTGAAGATGGATTCGTCGACGCATACGACGAATGATCGGCGCCGTGGGTAGCGCCCAAGGTAGCGCGCAATTGCAAAAAACCCTTCCTCATGCGCCAGAATCGACCATCTTGGTCCGGTGGTGGTAGCGCGCACCCATATACATGAACATCAATGATCCTAATCGGAGTGGACTTTGGTTGTGCATCAGCAATCTGCTGCGACATGCGTCGCTCGCACAGTGGCGGCAAGGGCTGGTCTGGGCCAAAGGGGTTGTTCGATGGCTGGCGAAGCTGGAAGGGGAGCGTCATGACCATGAGCGGTGACCTAGGGAAAAAGGAGCTAACACTTCAGCATCTTCGGCGAGGATTGGGGGGCATTCCGATCTACTTGGGAGCCAAGAAGCCGAATATAGCTGGATGGCAGGATGTGTGCCAGTTCCAGCGAACCAGCCGTGGCCACCTAGGAAGCAGACTCCCGAATGTCGGCGTCTTAAACGAGGATCGATTGTCCCAGCCGTCGCTGCAGCGAATGAAAGCGCTCAAGGTGACCGATGTCGAAGACGCGATCTCTACAGACGTGATCGACAAGTCGCAGGCGGGACGAAACTAACGAATAACCAAGAAGAACGCCGTCGAGCTGGCAGGCGACGACGGCGAAGGGAGCGATCGGAATGGAGTCTACCAAAATTCCCCGTCCGGGGCAACGAATACTTGCGCCCGCAGACCGCATCAACCGACGCGTCGCGCCACCCCTTGTGCGGGCCATCGTCGAAGGCCAGCCCGAAGCGTCACCCTTTGGGGCGAGGTCGTTGGCCAAGTTGGTCGGGGGGAGGCGGACCCGTGGGTGATTTCCGCGAATTCGTCGAGACCCTATTTGCACTCGACGACATCATTGAATTTCGGCCAATCGGCCAACGCGGCGCACCGCAACGCTGGTGGACGCGCGACAGATTTATAAGCGGCGAAGGCTACATTCGGAAGCTGACACAACCGCCGAACTACTGCAATGCGTACTTTGGTGTCTGTCCGCGTCCGGGAACGGGCAAGGGCAAACAGGAGGACATAACAACCGTGCGCTGCCTGTGGCAGGACATCGACGACTGTGGACCGGTTGACGCGCTCGAGCGTGTCGAGGCGGCGGGGTTTCCGTCGCCATCCATAACAGTATCGAGCGGGCGAGGTGCACACATGTATTGGATGCTCGATCCGGTTGTGACCATCACGACTGACGACGACAGACGACGCGTTACGTCGACGATGGCAGCAATGGCGAAGCTTTGGAGCGGCGATCACACCCAGGATTTGTCACGCGTCCTGCGATTGCCGGGCTTCGACAACGTGAAAGACCACAAGAACCTCAAGCCGTGCATCATCCATGATCTGAATGACGACACGTTCACGCTTAACGAGCTTCGTGGATTCCTGACGTTCACAGAGACGCCGGTCACGACGACATCGGCGACAGCCGAGGCAAACGACACACCCGTACCACAAGACGCGGCAGAGCGGGCGAGACGCAAGCTGAGCGAGCTGACAGACGACCGCAGCAAGCGAGACTTTCGGGTTGTGCGAGAATTGGTGAAGACCGGGGCGGGGTTGGAGTCCATCCGCAAAACCGTCAGCGGGCTATCGAAGTTCGACGAACACCCCGAAGACGTGGATCGCTGCTATCACAAAGCACTCGCGAGCACTGAGGCTGTGTCATCGTCACCGGTACCGACAACAGACATGGAACTGGCAGAACGGCTGGTCACACTCTACGGCGACCGGTTGCGATATTGTGGTCAAATGGGCTGGCTGACGTGGAGCGGCACACACTGGCAGCGTGATGAGATGGGGCAGGCGCCAGTCTTCGCAAAGCAGGCCGTCCGCAACGGGTACGGATCGTTGGGGCTGGTCAACGACGACAAAGAACGCAAGCGGCTGTATGCGGCGTTGCGGAAGGCCGAACACGCGAATCGGATCAGGGGCATACTCACGCTGGCAGAGTCCGAACAGCGTATCCGCGTGGCTGCTGACGACCTGGACGGTGACGAGTACCTGCTCAACCTGACGAGTGGGACGTTCAACCTAAAGACACGCGAACATCGACCACACAACCCCGACGACATGATAACCAAAGTAGCGGGCTGTCGGTACGATCCTGACGCCGAGTGTCCGCGCTGGTTGCAATTCCTGAATGAGATATTCGAGGGCGATCGTGAGCTTGTGGCGTTCATGCAACGCGCCGTCGGATACACGCTGACCGGCGACGCTACAGAGCATTGCCTTTTCCTGTGCCATGGTTCGGGCGCGAACGGCAAGTCAGTCTTCCAGCAAACCGTTGCGGCAATGATGGGCGACTACTGTCGACAGGCGTCAGCCGAGACGTTCATGGTCAAGCGTGGTGGCGGGGCAAACTCCGACATCGCACGTCTGGCTGGTGTGCGGTATGTGCCGGTGGTTGAAGTCGAGGAAGACAGGCGGCTGCATGAGTCGTTGGTGAAGTCTGTCACCGGTGGCGATTCGGTCGTCGCGCGGTTCATGTACCGGGAGTTTTTCGAGTTTCGCCCAGAATTCAAGCTGTGGTTCGGAGCGAATCACAAGCCGAACATCCGAGGGACCGACGTCGGCATCTGGCGACGCATTCACCTGGTGCCGTTCGAGCGAGTGATACCGGAAGCCGACCGAGACCCACACTTGACAGACACACTCCGGGGGGAGCTGGAAGGTCTCCTGAATTGGGCGCTTGCCGGTTGTGCGGCGTGGCTGGCCGACGGACTAAGGCCACCGTCGAAGGTCATGGCGGCAACGCAGGAATACCGGAGCGAGCAGGACACCTTCGCGGCATTTATGGCGGAGTGTGTCGAACGCAAGCCGGGACACGTCGAAACCGCAGCCGACCTGTTTCGTGCGTACAAGTATCACTGCGAGGGAGTCAACGAGCGTCCCAAGTCACAGACGTGGTTCGGTGGCGAGCTTACAAAACTGGGATTCGAGAAGATGAAAGACCCCGACACCCGCCGTGTCATGTACGCAGGGGTCGCTATCACGTTCGAGCCGCTGCGGCCCGCTCCGGTTTCCGAAACAGTTCGAAACAGTTGAAGGCGGTTTTCAAGACTTTTTTCACCCGCGCGCGCGTCGTGCGATGGTTTATGAATCGGGATGCAACTATTTCGAAGTGTTTCGGAAGCGAGAGCAAGTGTGAATTTAGGTAACGTGTGGCGATGATTGGCGTGAATGACGGGGGGCGGGGTGAATCTCTACAGCCCCGAAAGGTATGACCGACGGTGACGATCGCATGTTTTAGTCACGGGTTTTTGGAACGATGGAGCAGCAACGAATGCAGATCATGAACGGAAGACAGCCGACGAACGGCAATCACCCAGCAACCGGACGACTGGACCCGCTGTTGATCGACGCTGGCGCCGTCGCGGCGATCCTCAGCGTGTCGAAACGCACGGTTGAGCGCATGCACGCCGACGGCGAGCTGCCCGCGTCTGTCCGCATCGGCAAGACGGGCGTTAGATGGCGATTGTCAGACATCCGCGCATGGGTGGACCAACTCGAACGAACTACTTGACGCCGATATCGGCAGTTTGATATCCTTATAGAATGGGACGACGAAAGATGAAACGAATCGACCTTCGAGGCCAACTGATTCGAGCGATCGACGCATCCGGCAAGTCGATATTCGCCTTGTCGCGCGAAAGTGGCGTCGGCTACGCCAGCCTGCACGCGCTCATGAATGACGGCGCCGACGTGACGCTGACGACACTGACGAAGCTGGCCACCGTGCTCGACCTTGAGCTGACCAAACGAAAGAGGTGATGAAGTGGGCGTGTACCGAAAGACCGTGACGCGTGTCCGCAACGGTCGGCGCATCCGCGAAAAATCGCGGACGTACCGAGCGTACTTCCGGCATCCGCGTACCAATGAACCGATCGACATTTCGTTGGGGACAACCGACCGCAAGTCTGCCGAGATGGCGTATCTCGACGCGGTGCGACGCCTACACCAAGAGGCCGCAGGTCTGACCAATCCATACGAATCGCATTTGAATCGCAGCCTGAGCGACCATGTCGACGATTGGCACGCGGCATTGCTCGCGAGAGGTACGTCGCAAAAGCAAGCGGACGCGTGTCGGATGCGTGCGACGGCGATCATCGACGGTTGCCGATTCGGAAAGTGGGGCGACCTGTCCGCGTCGAGCGTTCAGTCGTTCGTCAAGTCGCTTCGGGACAAGGGGCGATCGGCGCAAACGTGCAATTCGTACCTACAGGCGGTCAAGCAGTTTGCTCGATGGATGGTCTCCGATCGGCGTGCGCCGGATAGCCCGATTCAACACTTGCAGGGGTACAACGTCCGCGAGGATCGCCGACACAGGCGACGTGCGGCGACTGTGACCGAACTTAGAACGTTGATCGCGACGACAACGATGCAATCGTCCCGCTGGAAGATGACCGGACCCGCCCGCGCGATGCTCTATCGTCTCGCAGCCGAGACCGGCCTGCGGTCGAGCGAAATCCGTAGCCTGACGCAAAGTTCAATCGACTTAAACGCGAAACCGCCCACGATCACGATCGAAGCCGCATACTCGAAGCACCGACGGGAAGACCACCAACCCATCCGCGTCCAGCTCGCGCGAGACCTTGCCGATTTCGTGGCTGAGCTGCCCCCCAACGAACCGCTATTCACAATGCCGTCGCGATCGGCTGTTGTGCGGATGCTCCGGGACGACCTTGAGGCCGCAGGGATACCGTACTGCGACGAGTCCGACCGTGTATTCGACTTTCACGCATTCCGGCACACGTTCATCACCAATCTGGCCAACGGCGGTGTCCATCCTCGTGACGCGAAAGAGCTGGCCCGTCACTCGAAGATCGAATTGACACTGGATCGCTACACGCAGCCGCAAGCCGTGTCGTTGCTCGCGGACGCGCTCGACGTGCTGCCGGACGTTTCCCCGCCTGAGAATGAAGCCGAGCCGATGAGAGCGACCGGCACCTGTGACGCCGACTTGAGTCCGGTAGGGCGTTGCTATGATGTTGCTATGACGGACGCTGACGGGGGTAGTCGGACGAAGTCGGACGCTGTCGGCCACGGTTGCGAACACGCCGAAGCAGTTGGCTTACACAGCACGACGCAAAGCACTGCACGGACCGGGGTTACAGTCACCCGAAGGCAGCCAGAGTCAGTAGTATGCGGAAAAATCGGAGAGGGGGGGATTCGAACCCCCGGTACGGGTATGACCCCGTACGACGATTTAGCAAACCGTTGCTTTCAGCCGCTCAGCCACCTCTCCATCTGCGGGCCATAGACCCCGCCCAGTTAACTACCCCTCTTGCGCCAAGTGGTCAAGTCGAATGCGAGTCGCGTTTTTGACGACCAATCCGCGCACCCCGCCCATCAGAGATCGTCGCTTGGCTGTCGGGCCTGATTCAATCCGGACACTGGAGATATCGATGACGAGTAACCGATAGCGGAGATACGTTTGGGGTGCCTGCCTGGCATTTCAAAGAGGGGCCCGAAGCAAATTCACGACGGAATGCGTCCCTTGGCTTCGTCCGCAACTGGATACACCCCGTGATGCCACGATCCGATGCTCCGGACCCCCAACAACCTGCACACGCCCGACGAGTCAGGCGCATGACAAAACAGACAAGGCAAGGCACGCAATCGCGGATCCTCCTGCCCTCATGGCAATCCTTTCAGAGAGTGGTCAGCCATTCACACGAATATCGCTCATTCAAGGTTGCCGTCATTCCCCAACTCAAAACCTACAATCCGTACCCACCACCCAAAAGCCTCGTCGCCGGAAAAACCAGTCCCAACGTCCGAAAATCAGGGGAAAAACTTCCACAATGGCTCAAAATCCATGAAAAGACGCTACCGTCCGAATCCGCGTCGGCGGCGCATGAAAAACCCCAGCCTGTCGCCGGGGATTAACGTTTTCCTGGATTATTCGTCTGTCGTGGTTCTATCGACGTCTGCCATCCGGATCAGGAGACCCGCCGGGGGTACCGCCGTCACCAGTCTCCGGTGCGATAATAATCGAACCAAACCCGTTAGTATGACCGGCAAAATCGGGGTCGGGAGACCCGCCAGGGGTACCACCATCACCATCCCCCTGCCGTCCGGAGGTATTCCCGTTGGTAATCGGTGCACTCACCCCGACAACCTCAACGAAGTAAATGGGGACCAACCCCCTTCGCGAAGCGCTCTCGATCGGCACCAGGACAGGAATCTCCAACACAATATCACCAGTGACCCAACAAACAGGATCAGCCACCTGTTGACCGACCGTGGGCAGGTCAGCTTCATGCCGAATCTCAAGCCCATGCTCCAGATAACGGATTTCCGCCTCTCGCGTAAAAGGCAGTTGGCGGTTGATCTGAATCTGTGTTCCGCCAAGACCGGGAACCTCGCGCGCTAACAACTCCACGAAATTGATGTGGATGATTGTGTCGGCGTACGGGTGCTGAAATTCGATCGCCGTTCGCGCCGGCTCTCTCGGATCCAGTTCCGCCATCGGCTGAGTCGGATCATGAGAGGCTGCGTCGTCCCAGGTCACCACCCTGATCTGAAAACTACCCTCGTCGGTTTCGACGGTTGCCGTGGATTTGATATCGTTTGGATCCAGCGGATCCATCTCCCCCATCAGAACCGCATCGCCGATACCGATCGGAAGCTCCCCACCCCATCCTGGTTGCGCAACAACTGCGACGACCAACATCGCAACGTTGAACTGCAAACTTCGGATGAACCCCATCATGATAAAAACCTCTCTACAGGCCTTGCCTACGACTTGCCAAACACCCATCACGCCTCGCCGCATTCCCCATCCAGCAAATGCCAAAACCGATTCTGCTTAAGCCATCCCCACTCCTCCGCGTCGCTTAAATCCGCGACCACGCCCTTAGGCCAGCGCGTCCGATCCAATCCATCCTTTTCGACAAACAAAGTCAACAATGAAGCCGCCCAGCCATCGTCCTGAAGATCGTTCGCACACGTCAACGCGCCATTGATCGTCCCCGCGAAATAGCAGGTCGCCAAAGACTCCATATGCAGGAATTTCGACAGCTTCAACATTCGCGATTTCAACGAGGGACATTCCTTCGACAACCGCAACGCAATACCACCACCGTTATTCAAAATCACCGCGAGCGTCCGACGGCGATACTCGTCGCCAAACACGGGATTGAAAGACTCGGGACCGCACGACTTGCGACCAAGCTGCACGATCGCCAACGCATGTTTCATCTGCGAAGCCGTCGCACTCGGGGCTGCGTAAACACTCTTGAGCACATACATCAGGCACATCGGACCATACGGATTACGACGCGGATGAACGACCGAACGATTAACCTCCGCGATCAGCGCGTCAAGCTCGCGGCACTGAATCGCATCATCAACCGTCAGCAACACGCGGTCCGACTGCTGCTGCAACGAGATCGCGTGCAACTGCTCCGTAGGCCGCCCGCAATCCAACTGCGACACGTTGTATCCAACACTGTACACGTCCTTGCATTTGAGCGGACCACCGAACTGCAACAGACGGCGCGAAAGCTCGTCGCACTTGCGAAGAATCTCATAGCCTCGCTGAAGGTTGATGTCGCCGACCCGCGCGTTCTTCAAACGCGAAAGCTCCGCACTATCAACGCAAAGGTGCTCAGCCACCGCCCGGTTCGAGCGAATACCGAACTCGCGAAACTGTTGCAGGTAACGGTTCAACCTGTCAGCCAACTCCTCGAATCGGTTGGTCACCGTACCGTGGGCAACTCCGGGGGGTCGTGTTTCAAACGTGGGCATTGTGATCCTCCGGTCTGACATCATGCGATTCCTCGTACCTGATGCAATACGCAACATCCCTGTCGATAAGCCACAAGCGTCCAGTATAAACAACTTCAAACCCGGACGTACAAACATTTACCGCCCCAAAACCCTCAATTGAGAGATCGGCTATTCGCACCAACCCCTGCCAGAAAGCGACAATTTACTTTTTCAAGCCATGAACATTTCATCCTGTAGCCGCCTCTGAACTGGTTTCCGGCTGGTTTCCGGCTGGAAGCACGGTCAGACGAATCCCACCTCGTCTTCGCGTAGCCGCCAACGGGCATTATAGGCCTGCTTTTTCCGCCTTTCCCGCACAAAACAGCCTCCGACGCGGGATTCCCGTTCAATTGACCGCAGATGAAATGGTCGTGATTCCCGAGAATTCCAGCACTTGAACCGCATCGCGCCCGCGAGTAGCGTTACACACTGTCGCATCGACACTCGGTCGCAACCCAATGGATTTCAACATGAGTGACACCCCGTCAATGGACCAACACTGCATCAACACCATCCGAACACTCTCCATCGACGCCATCCAACAGGCCAACAGCGGTCACCCCGGTGCGCCGATGGGGATGGCTCCCGTCGCCCACGTCCTCTGGGACCGATTCCTGCGATTCGACCCCCAAAACCCCGATTTCCCCGATCGCGATCGATTCGTCCTCTCGATGGGCCATGCGTCGATGCTGCTCTACAGCCTGCTACATCTGCATGGTTTCGACGTCAATTTGGATGATTTGCGCAATTTTCGGCAACTGGGTGGCAAGTGCGCGGGCCATCCCGAATACGGTCTGTGCCCGGGTGTTGAAACCACGACCGGACCACTAGGCCAGGGAATCGGCAACTCGGTCGGCATGGCCATCGCTCAAAAATGGCTCGCAGCCCATTTCAACAGACCCGGATTCGAGCTTTTCAACCACCGTGTGTTCGCGTTCTGCGGCGACGGTGATCTAATGGAGGGCGTCGCGACTGAGGCGGCTTCGTTGGCGGGCCATCTCGGATTATCGAATCTCGTCTGGATTTACGACGACAACCAAATCACCATCGATGGCAGGACCGACATCACCTTTTCAGAAAACGTAGCCGCCAGATTCCAGGCCTGCGGTTGGTTCGTCGGACACGTTGGCAACGCGAATAATCTCGACGAGGTGCACGTCGCCATCGAATCCGCGGTGGCTGAACCCAATCGACCCTCGCTAATCGTCTGCCGGAGCAGGATCGGCTTCGGCAGTCCCAATCGCGAAAACACGTCCAAAGCGCACGGCGAGCCTCTTGGCGAGGAAGAAATCAAGCTGACCAAGCAAGCCTACGGATTGGATCCGGAGAAAAAATTCCATGTGCCCGACGAGGTTCGGACGCACACGGCTGGGGCTGCTTTGGAACGGGGGGCTGGCTTTTCGCGGGATTGGCAGGCGATGTTCGAGCAATACAAATCCGCGCATCCGGATTTAGGGATAGAATGGGGAAGCCTGAGCAAGGGTCAGTTACCGGTGGGTTGGGATTCGGAGCTGCCGACGTTCGAGGCTGATCCCAAGGGCATGGCGACGCGGGCAGCCGGCGGGAAAGCCCTTAGTGCGGTCGCGGCAAAGGTGCCGTGGTTCAACGGTGGAGCCGCGGATTTGGTCGGTTCGACAAAAACGAGCGTGCCGGATAGTCCATTGTTTTCGGCGGAGCATCCCGAAGGGCGAAACATCGCGTTCGGGATCCGCGAGCATGCGATGGCAGCCATCGCAAATGGAATGGCGCTGAGTGGGCTGCGGCCTTTCGCGTCGAGTTTTTTGACGTTTACCGATTATTGCCGCCCGTCGATTCGTCTGTCGGCGATGATGCAACTCCCTGTCGTTTATGTGTTTACGCACGATAGTATCGGTTTGGGCGAGGACGGGCCTACGCATCAGCCCGTGGAGCATCTGGCTTCGTTGCGGGCGATCCCGAATCTGGATGTGATTCGGCCTGCGGACGCGAACGAGACGGTCGAGGCGTGGCGTTACATTATGACTGTAACTGACAGGCCTGTGTTGCTGGCGCTGACGAGGCAGAGCGTGCCGACGTTGGATCGCGAGAGATTCGCTCCGGCAAGTGGTGTAGCCAGGGGGGGTTACGTTCTGTCGGATTGCGAGGGCGAGCCTGATCTGATCCTGATCGGGACCGGATCGGAGTTGCAGCATTGTGTCGGCGCGATGGAGACGCTGGAAAAGGAGGGCGTGAAGGTTCGGGTGGTGAGTTTGCCGTGTTGTGAATTGTTTGAAAGGCAGCCGCGACGTTACCGAAACGAGGTTTTGCCGCCGACGGTGACGAAACGGGTGGCGATTGAAGCCGGCGTGACGCTTGGGTGGGAACGATACGTCGGCGGTGATGGGGCGGTCATCGGGTTGGATCGATTTGGCGAGTCTGCCCCGGCGGGCGAGTTGATGCGGGAGTTTGGGTTCACGGCTGACAATGTGGTGAAGGTGGCGAAACAGGTCTTGGCGGGTGGTGCGAAGGAAGGTGGCGAAACGATGGGTACGCGGATTGAGCAGATCAACGCGGTGGGGCAATCGATTTGGTGCGATTCGATCAGTCGAGCGATGATCGAGGGTGGTGAGTTGCAGCGGTTGATCGACGTGGGGGTCGTGGGTGTGACGAGCAATCCGACGATTTTCCACAAGACTATCTCGAACAGCAAGGACTACGACGGAGCGATTGAGCGATTGGTGGCGGACGGGAAATCGGTGGACGAGGTTTATGATGCGTTGACGGTTGGGGATGTGGGTGATGCGGCGGACCTGTTCAGGCCGGTGTACGACCGGACGGATAGGTTGGACGGTTTCGTGAGTTTGGAAGTGAATCCGCACCTTGCTCATGACACGAAGGGGACGGTCGAGGAGGCGAGGCGGTTGTACGCGGCGTTGAACCGTCCGAACGTGTTTATCAAGGTTCCGGCGACCGAGGCTGGGATTCCCGCGATTGAGACGCTGATTTCCGAGGGGATTAGTGTGAATGTGACATTGATTTTCTCGCGAGCGATGTATGCGAAGGTGATGGAGGCGTACGTTCGCGGGTTGGAGGCGCGGTTGGAAGCGGGTGAGGATGTTTCGAGGGTTGCGTCGGTGGCTTCGTTTTTTGTCAGCCGTGTTGATACCAACGTGGACACGCGAATTCGTGAGAAGATCGACGCCGGGCACAAGGATCTGGTCACTCGCCTTGGGCAGGCGGCTGTTGGGAATGCGAAGTTGGCTTATGCGGATTATTTGTCGGTGTTCCATGGTTCGCGGTTTGAGAAGTTGCTTTCAGTTGGTGCCCGGGTGCAGAGGCCATTGTGGGCGAGTACGAGTGCGAAGGACCCTGCGTATGCGGATACCTGTTACGTCGATCCGTTGATTGGTCCGGAGACGGTGAATACGTTGCCGCTGAATACGATTGCGGCTGTCCTGGATCATGGCAGCGTGGCTGACGTGATTGGGGATGAGGTCGCGGATTATCGCCGGGCGATTGAGGCGGTGGAGGCTGCGGGGATTCGTATGTCGGATGTGACTGATGAGTTGCTTGCGGCGGGGGTGAAGTCGTTTTCGGATTCGTTTGATGCGTTGATGGCGGATTTGACGGCGAAGGTAGCGGAGTTGCAGACGGCGTGAATGGATTGGGTCTTGCAAAAAGGTAAGCAAGAAGAATTTCCGGCAAGGATTCATGTTCTTCTCGCGCGTGACGCGCCGTATGGTGTGGTCATACGGAGGGGTCCGGCCAAGCATGTGTGCTTCATTGGATGGGACCGAAAAAGCGACACGTTTGAGGTGGGGCAGTGGCTCAAGGGTCGCATTTATGGGCGGCGCTGCGATCTTTCGCCCGATGGCAGGCATCTGATCTACTTCGCCATGAATGGAAAATGGGATTCCGAGGCCAAAGGGTCTTGGACGGCGATTTCGAGGGCACCGTACTTAAAGGCGATCGGACTGTGGGCAAAGGGGGATTGCTGGGATGGTGGGGGTTTGTTTGTGGACTCGCGTACCTATTGGCTCAATGGGCGATATGGACAGCAGACGATTCGAGAGCCTCACAACTTGTTGCGCACCGAGAGGCACCCTGGGGAATATGAGTACGGTGGCGAGTGTCCCGGTGTTTATTACCTTCGATTGCAGCGGGATGGATGGAGACTGGTTGCGTCGGAGGAGCTATCCAAGCGTTGTCATGTCGATGTGTTTGAGAAGTCGATTCAGGTTGGCTGGGTGCTGCGCAAGCTCGCCTATCAGACTTCGGAACCACCCGCTGGGCGGGGGGGCTACTATGATGAACATGAAATCAAGGACGAAGCAACGGGCACGGTCGTCAAGAAGCCTGGCTGGGAGTGGTCAGAAGTTGACCGCGATCGCCTCGTCTGGTGCGAATCGGGAAAACTGTATTCGGGGCACCTCACATACAATGGCGTTGGGCGGGTCACAACGCTTTTTGATTTCAACCCGATGCGCTTCGAGCGAATAAAGGCGCCTTATTGAGCATATATGAGTGACGCCGGGTGGCCCATCGCTTTAGCGTTGGGCCACCCGTGAAAGCGGAGCATCCTCGTGCTGGTGATGCATCAAACGATTTGCCATGAGTGGCTAACCGCAAACCGATCGCAAACAATCGACAACGCAGGCCTGATCGTCTTCCGTCAGTTGGCAACCGCTCGGAAGATAGAACCCGCGTCGTGCCAATTGATCCGCCACGGGGTAGTGCCCACGCAGGTCAGGCCATCGCTTGTGCCTCCCCTGATACACGGGCTGCCTGTGCATTGGAACAAAAAACGCACGCGTCTCAACACCCCGTTCACCCAACGCCTCACGAACCTGCGACGCTGAACTGTCGAACCCGTCACCCAGCACCAGACCGTACATCCAATAAACGTTTTTCGCATAGGGTTTGCAAACAGGCCCGGACACAAAGGAACAATCCGATAACAGCGCATCATACGTCGCTGCAATTGATTGTTTTTTTGCAACCTTGTCATCAAGTGTTTCGCACTGCGCCAATCCGATAGCGGCCTGTACGTTTGTCATGCGGTAGTTGAATCCAACGTGGTGATGGACGAACCGTTCACGCTCAAATGCCTGGTTGCGCAACAGTTCCACACGATCCGCGATGGCATCGTCATTGGTCGTGACCATCCCACCCTCGCCGGTCGTGATGATCTTGTTACCATAAAAGCTGAACGCTCCAACGTGTCCGATGCTCCCCACGCGACGACCGCCGACCTCTGCCCCGTGCGCCTGCGCGCCATCTTCGATCACATGCAACCCGTGTCGATCGGCAATGGACATGATCGCGTCCATGTCCGCCGGATGTCCGTACATGTGGACAGCCATGATCGCCCTGGTTCGCGACGTGATTTTTTCCTCAATCAACGCGGGGTCGATGCACCATGTGTCGGGCAGGACATCGCACAGCACCGGCGTTGCACCCGTCCAGCAGACCACGTTGGCTGACACGATCAATGTGAAGCTCGGGATGATCACCTCGTCATCGGGTCCGATGTCCAATGCTTCAAGCGCCAGATGCAGGGCAGCCGTCCCACTGCTGCACGCCACGCCCCGCGTCGCCTGACAATACCCGGCGAATCGTTGCTCGAATTTGGGAATATATTTTCCCAGCGACGAAACCCAGTTCCCGTCGAGACAGTCGAGCACATAGTCACGTTCGTTTCCGTCCAGCATCGGCTCGCAAACAGGAATATAGCGTTCAGTTTGGGTTGTGGTGGTCATGATCGTGGTTGGCCTGTTATCCAAAAATCGATGAATAGGCCGCGCAGACAAACCGCGCGGTTTCGCTGGATATCGGAAATCAGCAACCACAATCTGGAAGCATTCGGAGTTGATTCGCGCTAATTGTTGTGCGGAATGGCTATGTCGGTGGCAAACGATTCGCAAAACATCGAGAATTCATCACTCGATGGTGCGATGACGACCGACTTGTGCCCGAGGCACTCCGACAGGTCTTCGGCGCAGAATTCGACAATCCGGAGTTCGGGACGTCTCGCCAGCGGGAACGGACCAACGATCTGCGAAGAGGGAAGACGGCGACCATTATCATCGAACGCGATGACGATCTCGGGCTGAAACGGTGATCCATCAATATGATTCGTGACCACGCCATATTGACCTGTGTTCAGCCGCAAACGCGCGCCGATCGGGAATGGCTGTATGCGGCGTGCAAAAATCTTCATCAGGACCGGATCGAAGAACTGGTGAAACGGACCCCAGGTCATGTCCCACAGCGCACGGGCCGGCGAAATCTCCTGTCGAAAAGCCGTCGTGGACGTGGCAGACGCAAACGCGTCAGCAATCCGGAGAATCCGTGAGAAAATATGAATCTCGCTGCCCTGCAACCCGTACGGGTATCCCGTCCCGTCCAGATTCTCATGATGCGTCTCGATGACAAGCCGCGTCAACTCCGACGTGTTCTCCGGGAGCATTTCGGCGCTCCGGATCGGGTGACGACGAATGGTTTCCAACTGCTCGCACGTCAGCGCTTCAGTGTTGGTGTACAAATCCCGCAAAGGCCACATCGCCATATCCATGTACAGCGCAGCCAATCCGAGCGGTGCGAGATTCAGATTGGATGACCGCTGCTGTCCCGGCGGGGCGTTGCTCTTCGCCCTGTCGATCTGAACGCGCAAATCATTGCCGAGCAACATGCTCAGGTAGAATGTTTGCACGGCGTGGGTCACAAGGAAATTACGCCCCTGCAACGGATCGACGAGATCCCTTGCGAGTTCAGGATGGGTGTCGATGAAATCGAGAACACCGCCAACCGCCTGCTGAAGCCCACCGCAGTCCAGCGAATCCAACCGCATCTGCAAACCGTAGCCTTCGCGCGTCTCCGTGATCAGGTCAGCCATGCCTTCCTGAGCGGAGGAAACAACCGTGCGACATTCAGGCGAGGCTGTGTAGGTAATCAACTCATCGAGAATAGGATCCTCAACCTGAACGGCGGCGGCGGGACAACGGCGTTTTAGAAAATCGATGTCGGCTGCGTTGAGAACCTTGCCGGCGCGCACGAGCAGTTTCCCGTCGTGAAAAACGGAGTCATGCAATCGCATGCGTTCCGTTAGTTCTCTGGCTTGCATAAGCAGTGGCATTGCGGCGCACTCCTGGTCCATCGCGCGGTCAACGATTCTGGTTCACATGTCCTGGTGATTTGCGAATCTCTCGTTATGTCAATCTACCATTCAACTTGCGCGCAGGACGGGCGTTTCCGGGGTGATTTCCCAATGTCCGAAAACCAGGGATTGCTAACCGTGCAGCAGTGACATAACTTCGCTGCGGGTCCGGGAATCAGAGCGACATTTTCCCCGAATAGCGGACGTGATCATGATGCTGCCAGCCTTTTTGATACCACGACACGTCATGCATGTGTGCACGGCACTGATCACGACAGCGGCTCCCTTGGCCTTCAGATGCTCCATCAGCAGGTCCGCAACCTGCGAGGTCAATCGTTCCTGGACCTGTGGTCGGCGGGCGAATGCATCAACCACGCGGGCCAGCTTGGAAATGCCCACAACTTTTCCGTCCGGTAAATAGGCGACCGCAGCCTTGCCCTCGAACGGCATCAAATGGTGCTCGCACATCGAGTTGAACGGAATGTCGCGCAGAACGACAAGTTCGTCGTAAACCTCGGTGAATTGCGCTTCGAGAAGCGTGGCGGGATTGATGTTCATCCCGCTGAATAGTTCCTCGTACATCCTGGCGACACGTTTGGGGGTATCGCGGAGTCCCTCGCGCTCGGGGTTCTCGCCCACGGCGGTCAGGATATCGCGAATCGCGGATTCGATGCGTTGCAGGTCCATCCGGGGAGTATAACTCGGCGGAAGATTCAGGCCAACATGGGGCAGCGCGGACGATTGGTAAATCGATTAAGCTGTCGAGCCAAACCGATTTTTGATGATGGACAACAGGAGGATACCCATGTCCACCAAGGGGCCGCTTTGGACACCGAGTCAGGAACGAATCGAACGGTCGCAAATGCACGCGTTTGGACAGCGCATGGCCGAGAAGTTCGGGATCGAGTCGGATTGGTCGTCGCTGTGGGCATGGTCGGTATCGCGTCCGGAGCAATTCTGGCCTGAAATGATGCGGTTTGCGGAGATTGAATTTTCCGGTGAACCCGATCCGGTTTTTGGTGCGCCCTTTGGCGGGAAATTCGCGACCGGGGACTGGCTGACGGGAAAGTGGTTTCCGAATGTTTCGCTGAATCATGCTCGGCATCTGCTGCGGTTCGATGACGATCGGGTGGCGATTCATGCGGAAACCGAGGCGGGTCGGACACAGGATTGGACGTATCGAGAGCTTCGCGAGGTGGTCGCGCGTTTTGCGGATGGGTTGAAGCGCGTCGGAGTGAAGCAGGGTGATTGCGTGGTCGGGTTCATGCCGAACGTGGCCGAGTCGATCATTGCGATGTTGGCGGCTACCTCGATGGGGGCGATCTGGTCGAGCTGCTCGCCGGATTTCGGGATCAACGGGGTGCTGGATCGGTTTGGGCAGATCGCACCCAGGGTATTGATCACGGCGGACGGATACACCTACAACAACAAGCGAATCGATTGCATGGAACGGATCGCGGCGATTTGCGAGAAACTGCCGAGTCTGGAGCGCGTCGTGGTCGTACCGATGCTGGACGACACGCCCGATCTGTCGCGGGTTCCGAATGGTGTGTTGTGGGACGATTTCCTTGGCGATGACACGACGCTCGATTTTGTGGAGGTGCCTTTCGATCATCCGTTGTTCGTGATGTATTCGTCGGGGACGACGGGGGTGCCCAAGTGCATCGTGCATGGTCATGGCGGGACGGTGTTGCAGCACATGAAGGAATTGATGCTGCATTGCGACCTGCGACGCGATGACGCGATTTTCTATTTTACAACCTGTGGCTGGATGATGTGGAACTGGCTTGTGAGCGGATTGGGGGTCGGGGCGACGGTTTGTTTGTATGACGGGAATCCGATGTTCGGACGGGCGGATCGAATGTGGGAGATGGTGGAGCGGGTTGGGATTTCGGTTTTCGGAACAAGTCCGAAATACATCGCAGCCTGTCAGAATGCAAAACTGACGCCAGGAGTGACGCACGGTTTGAAGAATCTGCGCTGCATGTGCAGCACGGGTTCGCCACTTGTGGATGAACAGTTTGACTGGATTTACCAACATGTCGGTGATGATTTGCAGCTTTCGAGCATTAGTGGCGGGACGGACATTATTTCGTGTTTCATGCTGGGCAATCCGGTGTTGCCGGTTTATGCCGGGGAGATTCAGTGTCGCGGACTCGGCATGGACGTGCGGGCGTTGGACGATGCGGGTGAAAGCGTGGTTGGCGAGAAGGGTGAGTTGGTTTGTTGCACGCCTTTTCCGTCCAGGCCGGTCCATTTTTGGGATGATCCGGGACATGCGAAATTCCGGGGAAGCTATTTTGAACATTACGAGGGCATCTGGCGACATGGGGATTTTGTCCAGATCACCAAACGCGGCGGCGTGATTGTCTATGGACGATCCGATGCGACATTGAATCCGGGCGGCGTGCGAATCGGGACAGCCGAGATTTATCGCGTGGTTGAGGGGATGGACGAGGTTGTGGATAGCATTGTGGTCGGCAGGGAGGTTGAGGGGGATGTGGAGGTTTGTCTGTTCGTGGTGTTGGCTGACGGGGTATTGCTTTCGGATGAATTGGTTGGGCGGATGCGGACGATGATCGCGGAGGGCGCGACGAAGCGTCATGTGCCGAGGCATGTCCGGCAGGTGTCGGGAATTCCGCATACGATCAGCGGGAAGAAGGTTGAGCTTGCGGTGGCGAATGTGATCCATGGTCGATCGGTGAAAAATCGGGACGCGCTGGCGAATCCGGATGTGTTGGATGAATTTTCGGGCTTGGTTGGTTGAGCGTTTGTTGGTTGATTTGGTCATGTCCTATCCCTCCCCTTAGAGGGTGTGTGAGAAGCAGGGATATCGCCGATAAGGATGGAAATTGGCAAGGAGTGCCTGATCCATGGCGAGGAATGCTTATCCCAGCGACTTGACGGACGCGCAGTGGAATCTGATTCGACGACGAATACCGCC
>JAJDDT010000101.1 GCA_029260165.1 Phycisphaerae bacterium
TTGGCCGTTACCGTCGGATGAGCAAAGATTACGAAATGTTGCCCGTCAGCAGCGAAGCCATGGTGCTACTGACCATGATCAATCTGATGATTCACCGGCTAAAACCAGGATGATCTTGCTTCTCACACACCCTCTTAGACACGATTTACCGTCGTATGCGACCTGTTCCGCCGCAACATCACCCCATCCACGAATCCAGGGCTGTCAGATGGTTCGACCAATGGATTCAACCAGATTATCTCTCGGACTGCTGTCCGACCGGGTGGACCACCGCTTGCGACGTCGCCTCAGGTTTGTGCCCGGCGGCGTCAGATGTCGAATGCAGGCGAAAACCAACAACAGTGGACAAACGCCCAGCATACCGCAGGGCGGACTTGCGGCGGGTGGCTGACTCGTTGGCGAAACGTCATCGATAAAACTGACGTCCGGCGGTTCGATCACGTCTGTATCTATTCCGTCCTGCACTCCGATAACAAACGTTGATGTGCCGACGGCCCCCTCCTGATCAAACACGGTCAGCGTCACCTCGTGCAACCCGGCGGAGAATACGACCCTGACCTGCGGGTCTTCACTCAGGACGGTTCCGCCGACGCTCCAGACGAATCGATCAACATTTCCGTCAGGATCAAAAGACGCGGTACCGTCCAGCAGTACCGACGTGCCTCGCGAAACCGTTCGATCCCCGCCCCCGACAGCAACAGGTGCGGCGTTGCCATCGTCTGCCAACACCCGATCGTTGATCGTCAATGTTGCGAGGTCGGAATCCGCAGCCCCGTCATTATCAATGACGGTTAGTTGCAGGGTGTGGGTACCGCCGGCCAGGGTAACCTCGACCGCCCTGCCCTCGGCGATGATGACACCGTCGATGCGCCATTCGAACGCAACGATGGTTCCGTCGGGGTCCACCGATCTTCCGGCGTTGAGGAGAAATGGTTGCGTGCTGGTGCCGGCCTGATCCGGTCCCGCGTCGGCGACAGGTGGCTGATTGTCGGCTGAATAGATGTTGACGAGTCCGTTGCGGTCGTCCGTGGTGACCCGGGAGGTGTCGGACGTGTGGGAATTCATGACGGATTCCACGTTTTGGCCACAGGACGCATTGGGGTGATCAAGTCCGAATACATGTCCCAATTCGTGCAGCGCGACGCGTCTGAAATCAAATATGACGCGACCTGAAAGATCGTTTGAGATGGGTCCATCGTAGGCGTCCCAGTTTGCCTCCGCATTGAACACAACATCTGATTCAAGCGTCATTCCCAGTCCATTCGTCCGCGTGATGGTAATCGCAAGGGTCTCGGAATCGAATGGTTCGCCGGAAACGGTATTTGCAAACAGCACGTTGTTGACGCCGTCACGCGTATCCTGCGCGAGCGAGCTGGGGCCGCCGTCCACGAATCGAAAATCAGGCGACACGTCCGACCATTCCTGCATGGCTGAGAGCAGATTGGACGTCCACGAGGATGTACCGTTGCTCAGCGTGCCGCTCGGTGGGAAATTGTATCGCATTGTGACCACGCCCGAAGACCACCGCGCGTCGAGAAGGCAAAACGCGGACAACGGCAGGCCCCCTGCGAGGACCATCAGCAACGCAAGTCTTGATTGTGTGCGACGGGTAGCTTTGTTCACGGTGATTCGATCTCGACGGTGCGATGGGCAGGTCGCTCGCGCATGTTGCGAATAATCGATTTGAACTGCGTCACCGCCATCGATCGTTGCTTCGACGGTGTATCGGTATTTCCGGTGATCAGACGCCCCACCGCGACACCGCGAATCGATTCGTTGCTGTTCGTCGTGACGCGATGCGTCGGCTCATCCGAACCGGACGTGACATGAAAGCACCCCTGACGCCAACCGAGGATCGGGCAGATGCCTCGCAGGCTGCGACGAAGAAACAGGATGTACCGCTGACCGACCGATAACTTCGGCATCCCGTCGACAATAATCGACTCGTCCTCCACCGTCCCGCCAGGATGACGAATCGTGATGGTCGATGCGTCGTTCGTCCCGACGATGTACTCGTGAATTCGAAGCGTGATGTATGTGCGAATGAGGTCATCGTCGTCGCGACGTGATTCCTGCGAAACGACCGTGCAATCGACAATGGTGCCCGCACGGTTGACGAGGTTTTCAAACGAGAGCCTGGCCACCGTCGTAGCCTCCGCTACCCCGGTTCTTACGAAAAGGACGAGAAGACAGGCGATCGTCGCAAATCTGAAATGAATCATCGTTGGAACCCTGACCCCGATCACCAAGCCACGCCCTTTCGGCTGCTCCTCATTCATCATGAAGCACGCCGACTGTCCGGTCCAGTGGATTATCGGACAGAATCCCTCGTCAGTTTGACGGCTCGTCGGAACTCGGGGTCCGTCCTGGAGCAAACCGTGATTCAGACGCCCGGCTCTGATTGCACGCGGCCAAAAACGCTCCGCCCTGCCAGCAACAGCAAACCGCCCAACCCCAACAACCCCCAGGTACTCGCAGCCGGGACAGCCACGCATGGCAATTGCATACAATCGACGATGCCCGGAACGAACGCCCCCCCGACGTTTTGGCATTCCACCAATTCCAACACAGAACAATTCCCGTCCGTCATGCAGCAGGCCACCATCACCGGAACGCCAACCTGCACCTCATCAATCAACGCCTCGATCAAATCCCCGTCCACCGTCCCGTCCGATACCCCAAACCGCACCCGAAACGTCCCCGTCAAACCCACAAAACCCCCGACCGGCACCCGTCGCAACACCCACATCGCCTCACTCGTGTTCCCGTCCAGCGTCTCAACATTCACCCACGAACCCCCGTCATCATCCGACACATCGACCGTCAGCCCGTCCTCGATATCCTCCCCCAAATCACGATTGAAAAACCATCGCGCATAGGACACCTCCGCCCCCACCGCCCCGGTCAAATCAATCGCCGGCGACACCAGATAGACCACGCCGTCATCCACATCATCCCGGCCCGCGTTCAGATTCTGCGCGGTAAACGCACAATTTTTTCCAACAAACGCGATATCCGTCTGCGCAACCCCACCACCCGCCGTCGTCAACTCAGGCTGACCAAACGCCCACCGCCCCGTCGTCGCGGTACTACCCGCTCCCGCACCGTTCCAGCCGGCGGCCACCCCCGACTCGAACCCCTCGTAAAATAACACGTTTTGTTCGCAGATATCTGCAGACTCATCACAGCGATCCGCACCGCTGCACGGACTGCCCACCGTCACGCACAACCCACCGACGCACGCATCGTTCGTACAGAACAGTCCATCATCGCAATCCCCGACCCCACCGCAGGTGCAATCGAACAACCGAAAATCATCGACCCACCAGCCACCGAACCCACCGCAACCATCCTTGCCGAAATCCAGCCGAAACTGAACCGTATCGCCGGCGTTGACGTGGCTACTCAGGTCCAACGTCGTCGTTCCCCACGACCCCCCCGCACCGCTCCATGCGTGCATCCCCGCCAACGGACCCGCGGATGCATCCTGATCCACGGCCATCATCGTCAGGTTCGGCCCATTGAATCGGTACGCGTCATGATCAACGTCCACCCACGCCCCACCATTCACACGAATCCTGATATTCCCCCCATCCCACAACCGCTCGGTTTCCAGAAAATGATCAAACGACAACGTTGGCCTACCCACATTGCCCGGTATCACGATCGTCGGACTCGTCAACGAGTGCAGCCCCGCCTCACTCGTTCCGGCGCAGTCACCAATCGCGGGATCATCGCAATACCACGCAGTCCCCACGCGCCCGCGAGGCAGCGCGCCAGCCTGTACCCAGTCATACGCCGTCGGCGGACCGCTGTTGCTCACCGTCCAGCCATTCACCCCACCCTCAAAATCATCCTCAAACAACGTCACCTGCATCGGGCACGTCGCAGGCGTCCCAATCTCCAGCACGTTCGGCACAGACCCGCACGCACCGTCCGTATTCATCTCCACCGCCAACAGCGCATTGTTCACCGCCGCCGCATCCGCCGAGGTAAACACATTCGCAATCGGCAAGCCCGTTCGCGGATCGTTCGGAAACGTCCCAACCAGGTCGGTCGCCGCCTGGTTGAACGAGTCGAATGCGTCTGCAAAATCGCTCGACACCGTCAGGTACGTCGTCAACGCCCGATACCAGACCGCACCCGTCTTGATCGGACCAATCGGATCGACCACGAATCCGTTAAACGACTTGCCATCGACCAGCATCGCAAACGCATGATTCGGCACGCCGCTGCCGCTGTGCACACCACCGTTGTCCGGCGCAAAACACGTTTGCAGCGGACTGTTCGCCCGATCAGGATCACCCGCACAAGGCGGGTCCCACATGTCGCGAATCGACCCGCCAAACGCAACCGCGTCCTCGCCCACCAACCACCGCACACCATCCACATGACCCGGCGACGGGCTGCACACGGCGCGCAGATTGTTCGGCGTATCCAGTCCAGACCCCGTCGAATGCGTTGGCCATGGCGCACCGCTCGGCGGTCCGGCAAACGCCGCGTCGCCATTGAACAAATCAACCATTTCACCCCAAACATCTGAATACGACTCGTTCAACTGCCCCGACTGATTCTGATAAATCATGTTGCCCGAAAACTGCGTCACGCCATGTCCCAGTTCATGGGCAACGATGTCATCGGTCACGGTGTTGTCGCAAAACGTCATTTGCAACGAGACCGAACTCCACCCCGCGTTCGGACAAGGCGGTGCCGTCGAATGCACCGTCGCCCGCATGACCAAACCAATCCCATCGATGCTGTCCCGACCAAACGCACGGAAAAAATAGTCGTAGGTGTCTCCGTAAAAATCGTACGCTGCGTCGATATCAAAATCTCCCGTTGCAGAATCGCCCTCGCCGCGCGCGAGCGGACCGGGAATATCACTCGTCCCCATGCCGTCATGAATCGACCGAACCCGTGCCCGACAGGTTAACGACCACTGATCCAAAATGGCACCCTTATGCGCATCAACGAAAAACGCCTCTTCAATCCCCGCCGCCTGATCATGCAATACAATCTCGTACGCAAGATGCGCACCGATACCCGGGTCGCCATACCACCCCGGATCGACCACGACCAGCTCCGATTTGGCAACAGCCAGTCCGTCACGCTCCATCGACGCCCCCGCAATCGCAATAGCTTCGCGCACCGACAATCCAGGCGTCACATCCAACAACTTGGGAATCGGATAGAAATCTCCATTCACACAGACGATCTCGCCACGTCGATTCTGATGAACCTTTAGAATTCCCGAAAAAACCGGCGCCTTTTTGAATTGCTGCACAAACGTCGTATGCACCTGCCCCAACGCATCACGTTTCGTCTTCACGCGCACCAGTTCAGCCGCAGCATCCGAAACCCCAAACAGCGCGCCGTGGGTCGCAAAAAAATCAATTGGGGCTGCCACCTGCGTATTCCCAGCCGCACCCACAACCGCAATCGCCCCACCATCAGCCGCCGTCACGAACGACGCCACGCCGGTGACGCGCGATCGCGACACGCGCAGGTCATCCGTCACCGCCTGACCGCGAGCCAACGTCGCAGGAACCAGCAAACTCAACAGGACGCACACACCCAATATCCGATCACTCGGGTTTCTCGTCATCATCCTCTTCATCGGCGTCCTCATCGTCGTCAAATTCATAATCCAACGCATAGGGCGGCGGATCACCACCAGCCCCCAACAAATAATGCTCGAACCATCTTATCATCCGCAGATTGTAGTCGAAACGCCCCGCCGATTTCCGGTTCCCATGTCCCTCACCCGGATAAAAAACCAACCGCACCGGCACATTCCCCAGAATTTTCAGGTACCGATACAATTCCATCGACTGACTCGGATGCACGCGCGTATCTTCCTTGCCGTGCATGATCAGGAGCGGCGTCCGCGCCTGCTCCACATACGTCACCGGACTACGCTCGCGGAACCAGTCCCAATCCTCCCAAGGCCATTTCCGCGAATGCACCAGATACATCTCCTGCGGAATGTCCGTCGTTCCCGCCTTGGAAACATGATCGCTGATCCCGACAAACATCACGCCAGCCGCAAAATGCTCGGTCAGCTTCGTCGCCGACCACGCCGTTGCGAATCCGCCATACGACCCGCCCGTCACGCCGACTTTTTTGCGATCCACCAACCCCGTCTTCACCAGATGATCGATAGCATCCACCAGATCGTCGAACTCCGCACCCGCATAGTCCCCCTGTCCCATCTTTGAAAACGCAACCCCACGCGCCGTGCTTCCGCGATAGTTCGGATAGAACACCGAAAATCCCCTCGCCGCCGCCACCTGACCCGGATACGAATACCCCGTCATCCAGCCATTCGATTGATGCGCCTCAGGTCCGCCATGAACCGACATGATCAACGGATATTTCTTGCCCTTCTCCTCATCCAACGGACGAATCAATATCCCCTCAATCTCCAACCCGTCCCGCGCCGGATATTGCACAACCTCCTGTTTCGCCAGTCGCACATCCGCCAACCACGGATTGCTGTCCGTCAATCGCGTCGGCGCATCGTCACCATGCGACATCGCAAACACGTCCCTTGGATGCTGCGGACGATCCGCCACAAACGCCGCCTCCTTCCCCGACACGGACAAACTCAGGCTCCGCAGAACCACCGGACCCCCCGCCACGATCCGCCTGGCACCACCACCGGACGCTTTGATACGACCGAATACCGACTGCGTCCCCTCATGCCCAACAAACGCAACCGTCTCGGAATCCACCCATTCAATCGCCTCGATCTGCCCCGGATACCCCGGAATCAGATCAACGACCTCCCCACCGACCAACTCGCCGATCATCAACCGCCCCGCCGACGGATCATGAATATCCTCACCCGACGTGAACGCGATCCGCTCACCGTTCGGACTCCACCGGATCGCCCCCAATTTCCCGATATTGTTCAGCCGACTGACAATCTCGCCCGTCTCAACCTCGACCACCACGACCCGACGACGCATGTATCGATCATCGATCAACGGCGTCGGTGCAATCGCCACCACCAGTTGATCCCCCGCAGGATTCCACGCAATACTCGACGCCGACCCTTCCATCGCCAGCATCCGATGCTCATCTTCCTCATCCGACGTGTCCGCAATCCAAACCCGAACAGCCTCCAATCCTTCCTCGTAGACCTCCGCGTTGAACCCCTTGTCTTTCAGCTTCTTCTTAACCTTGTCCTCTTTCTTCTTAGCTGTAAACGCAACCCGCCGACTGTCCGCCGCCCACGAATACTCGCCAATCCCCGTTTCATGCGACAGCACCTGCCGCGCCTCACCCCCGTCAATCGCAATCACATACAAACAACGATGCTTGTCATCGCCCCGTTTCGCCAGAAACGATATCCCCGACCCGTCAGGCTTCCACCGAACCGATCCGACCTTGACCTCCCCCGTCACAAACGCCCGACTCCGCCCATCTCGATCCACGACATGCAACTCCGTCCACGCAGGCCCCGAATCCTCCTCATAAGGCTCGCGCTGAACACTCAACGTGTACGCCACATGCTTCCCGTCCGGCGACATCACTGCCGATCCCACACTTTTCAGCTTGGCCACATGATCCGGCTCAAACACATCCGCCGTCGATACCGACGACCACACGCACACCACCAACACAACCGCCAAACGTCGAATCCCGCGCATTACCATTCGCTACGCTCCTTCAAATGTAGCGTCACCCCTTGTGGGTGACGGGCACGCCAATCTCACTCAGGCTGACCAGGAATGCTACACTTGCCGTGAAACCGTTACAAAAAATCATTTCCCAATAACCGAGGCTCATCGAAATGAAACTAACCCCCCACCCCGGCGCCGTCAACGCAACCACCTGTCGCTGAACATCACAACAACTTCTGTGCCACAACAATCGCCAATATCAAACCCAACACCCACGGCAACACATTCACGACCGCCACTAACACCCGCGCCGTCGTATCATCCACGCTCGTCTCCCGACGCACCGGCTGTTCGACCGCACCCAAATCAGAAAACAGGGACGCCAACGTCAGATCACGACAGGCCTCCAACTCCTCCAACATCTGCTCCGCATTTGCGTAGCGGCCTACTGCATGATCCGCACACGCAATCCCAATCACGCGCTCCACCCGATCCAAATCCCACCCTGCACCAGACGCCTCTCCCCGATCCACAGTCTCTGGCAACGTCGGAAACGTCTCCACTTCATACCCAACCAGCAGCTCAAACAGCACTCGCCCCATTGCGAACACGTCTCCGGTCAAATCCATTTGACGATCCGGCGGCATGTATGCGGGCGTTCCCACCTGACTCGGTGTGGCTGTGTTCGTCGTCAGCATCCCGATATCCGCCAACTTCACTTCCCGATCAACAAACACGATATTCGCAGGCTTGATATCCCGATGCGCCATTCCCGTCTCATGCAATCGGGACAACCCCCGTAACAATCGCAACGCCACCTCCATCGCGGTCGTCACGCCGACCTTCCCCTTACCCAACACCGTATGCAGCGACAACGGACGATATTTCGCCGGCATCGTGTCCCGCACCGTCTTGCGTGACACCGCATCGTCCGCCAACTCCATCGTGTAGTACAATAAACTCCCCTGCACCCCGACATGAAAAATCTGAATCAGATTCCGATGACGGCGCACCCGCCGACAATACGCCTCCAACGCCGTCGACTCCCGACACTCCACGTTCGCATTCTTCAGCCGCGACAGATCGATCGTCTTGAGCGCCCGGTGCATTCCCACCCGATCACACACCGCCCAAACCGTCCCAAACGCTCCCTCTCCACACAACCGCACACGCTCATAATCCGGAATCGACCAGTCCGTCGAACGCGACGTATCCCCAAACGAAACCGCCCCACCCACTGTCTTCGTCGGCGACACCGTCTCCAACCCCTCATCCAGCACCAGCGTGCTCGCCACCGACGCCGACTGTTTCTCCACTGGAACGTCGCTCGACACCTCGTCCCGCAGCGCTGCGCGTATCACGCGCGTATCAAGATTTGAACCCCGCAACCCCTCCAGCCGACCCGCGCACGTCGGACACTCTTCCACATGAGGCCAAACCCGCTCCGCCTCATCATCCCCCAATTCGCCCGCCTCAAGCTTTTGCAACGTGGCTGCGTCCGGACAATCAATCATCACAACAACCCATCCGCCAAATCGCCCCAACGATCCTTGATCCTTGCGATCACCCGATGCTTCGACACATAAATCTGATTGGCTGACATCCCGAGACGCTCCGAAATCTCCGTCACGCTTAACCCCTGCAACACATACATATCAAACGCATCAAACGTCGTCGGTGCAACCTCATTGCGCACCTGATTGATACAATACAACAGATGCGTTCGGTTCCACTGCCGCTCCCACAACAACGCCGGATTCCCCTCGCGACCTTCGGGCCTCTCGAAATCGTGCGTCTTCGCCTCAACCTCCTTCTTCCGCTTGCGGAGCTGATCCCTGACCTTGTTGTCGATCATCCCGTGAAGCCAACCCCGAAAACTCACCCGCCTTTCAAACGTCTTGATCCCCCCCGCGATCGCCGTCATGCACTGCTGTGCAATCTCCTCCGCTTCCTCCGCGCCCAAACCCCGCGCCATCCCGTAGCGATACAACAAGGGACGATAAATCTGATCAAACTCCTGCCAGGACGCACCATCCTCCAGGTCCTTGATCCGCTCCAAAAGACTCATCCGCGTATCAGACATTCTCAACCATCCGCCCCGACCGATCCCAATGACGCTCGCCAACCCGTAACCACAAGCCCCTCAACACCTTATCCTACCCCCACACCTCACGAACCACCCAAACATTTCTGAAATTCAACGCAATTGTGTAAGATTGTCAGAACCTGTAACGACACAACACCGTAGCACGATGCGGAGTGCGTCGGCATTGGGACGGCAGCAACATAGTAAAGGACTAATGCCTTGTTATCTTGCAGTTTCCGCATACTCGTCGTCCTTTTCGCCGGCGTACTCCCTTCGGCACAAGCCTCTTTACCCGTGGCGGAAGTCGAGCCAAACAACGCCCTCGACCAGGCCACTCCGACCGGTCTAGCCGATTTCGGCGTCGCGATCATCTCGCCCGCCGAAATCGGCAACGACCCGGCCGGGCCGGGGCAACCGTACTTTGAATCCCATGATTTCTTCAGATTCACCGTACCAACCGTCACATCGCAGGCACCGGTCCTCGTCACACTCGCTGCGAACCCCACCGATCCACGGTTGGATCTTTTTCTGCGACTCCACGATGGCAACGACCGTATCCTGATGCACAACGAGGACATCAACTACCCCGACAACCTGAATCCCCTCCTGCAAGCCTACGTCACCGAACCCGGCGATTACTTCGCTCTCGTCAATGCCCGAATCAAAATTCCCATTGGAGCAGACGGGCTGCCGGCCCCCGAATTCGACCTGTCCTACGACCTCACCATCACCGTAACCCCCGGACCAGCCAACCCGGATTCCATCGAACCCAACGATACGCCGGGCGACGCCATCCTCGTCGAAGGCAACCACGCAACCTTCACCAACCAGTTCATCGGCGACGGTCCCAACAACCGCTTCGATATCGACCGCTACCGCATCAATCTCACCCCGCCCGCCATCATCAAAGCCACAATTGAGACAACCAATCTACAACTCGCAGAGCCTCTTCTTTCTGCGTCGGTACCGACGGGCCCTGTTGTCAACATGCTCGAATACCACGAATCCGACGCCACGTCCGAAACGCTCGAGTACCTCGTTCTGGACGATGCGTTATATAACACGGAATTCCCCACTGAAATCATCATTCGCGGCGCATCCACCGCCCCCGACCCGGGCGACTACTCCCCCATCGGTTTCTACAACCTCACCATCGACGTCACCCCGATCGATCCGACCCCAGGACCGTTTGAACCCAACGACTCCGCCAACGAATCCATCAATATCGACTTCGACGCCCCAGCCACCGCGGTCTACGCCGGCACCATCGGCGACGGAGATTTCGCAAACGCAAGGGGCGACGTCGATTTCTACCGCGTCAGCCTTGATTTCCCCGGCGCCCAACTCGCCGTCTCCTTTCAATCCACCAACAGCACAGCCGGGGTTGTCCCCGTCGCTACGATGTACGACGACGGCCTCCGCGTCCTGGACAGACAAGGTCCGTCTCCAGGCAACCCGATACGACTGACTTATTTCGGCGGCTGCAGGATAAACCAGTCTTATCCCCCCGCTCATATGCGAGAGTTGTTCATCTCTGTCGCGGGAACCCGCGACAGACCCACCGCCGACCCGACCTTACCATTCTCAAACGATTTGTTTCCAGCCAACTCATCCGCCGCGACGACGTTCCGCGTCGCGCCGTCCTCGGCCGTCCTGTCTCTCAATGGAGGCCCCGGATCGACAGGCCAATACATCATCAGATTTGAGGCAACCCTCGACGAAAACGCCCCCTGCGGAAACGAACCCGACGACATCATCTCCCAGGCGACCGAGCCTTTCATCATCGACGACGGTTCCCACATTTGCTCGGCCGGCGTCCTGTGCGACGGCGCGTGTGGCCCCGACGATTATTCCGCCGACCTCTTCCGCATCAAAGTCACCGATCCGCCGCGCGTACTCAACGCCTTCGTCAGTCATTGCACCGCAAAGCATCTTCTCCGACTTTTCGACGACTCGGGAAACGAATTGGAACTGGCAACCAACCGTTTCGCGACCGAAAATGATTTCGATATCGACGCCGACGGATTATCAACACATGCAGTACTCGACGAACCCGGCGACTACTTCGTCGGCGTCTCAAACTCGCGTGACGACGCATACTCCGCGGTCACAGAATGTACCGGATTCCTGCACCAACATTGCGATCCGGAACGATTCAAATACAGCTTCGGCATGTCGCTTTCCAAACCCGCTCAATCACCAGCCCCGGTCTACACGACCGCCTCAATCGCGCCGACAACCGCGCAGGGCAGACTCTTCGCAACAAGACTCGACCACTGCGCAGACAACATCATCGAACTCGACCCCGACACAGGCGAAACCATCAACGCCATCCCCGCACCACACGCCCCTTTTGGCCGAAACGACGCACTCGCATACGACGGAAGCGTCCTGTATTTCATGAGCAACGCAACCGCCTACCCGACCCTCTACACGCTCAACCCCAACAACGGCGACATTCTGATGGAAGTCAACACATGGTTCGGCTCCGGAATCTACGGAGACATGACTGCCCACGGCGACAAGCTCCACGTTCTCGACCTTGTCGAACGAACGGTCTTCTCCATGTCAAACTTCGCGACACTCCATCCACGAATCGACTTCATCGAATCTACCCCGCTCGATTTCAACTTGACCGCGAACCCGTCCCTCTTCGGTTCCATCGCCACGGCCATCCGACCGTTCCGATTCCTTATCCCGGGAGCACCGGACACGTCACTCGTCAGCGTCGCCAATCCCGAAACCGGGTTCGTCTCAGCCCCAGCCCCACTCGCCGGCGAATGCCCGAATGATCCTGACGTCAACGGCGATGGCGAGATAGATCAAGCCGATCGCGACATCGTCCTCGCCTGCATCGATGACCCAACCCCACCCGACTGCGAAAACGCGGACCTGAATTGCGATCGAATCGTCGACTCCGCAGATGAACTGCTCATACAATCAATAACCGGTGCAGCCGCCACAGACGAACTCGGTGGGCTATTGTCGAACGTCATCCAGGCAGGACAAAACCGCGCCACCGCCATCACCACAACCGGACCAAACATCATCTATTCCGCCGACTGGAACCTCCCCGTCCTCCTGCGTTTCGACCCCGCCACAGGCCAAAACACAACGCTTCCCACCGACGCCCCACTCGGTTCTCTCGCAGGACAACCCCACGCACTCCTCGCAGATTTCGACATCGACAACGACGTCGATCTCCTCGACTTCCAACATTTCCAGAGATGCTTCGACCGCCACAACGACCTCGCACCGTCCTGCGAATCATTCGACTTCGACGGGAACAACACGATCAGCCTCGCCGACTACACCGCCTTCCAATCTCGCGTCACCGGAGCAATGCCATGACCCGCCGAGCAATCACCCTTATCGAAACAGCCGCCACCACAACCGCCGTCGCCGCCCTGCTCTGCCTGCTCGTCCCGACGTTGGCAGGAATCCGAAGCGACGGCCGAAACAAGAAGTGTCTCAGCAACCTCGCCCAAATCGCCACCGCAAGCGCCGCATTCGCCGCGACCTCTGATTTCCTCACTCCGACTCATCGGCTAATGGGCAGAATCGACGGCGCACTCGGCGAAGTCGAATGGGGAGGAAGAAGCGGCCGAGGTGATATCTTATCCGGACAAGCTTCTGATGTTACCAATTCGTTATGGGGTACGAGGTTCGGCCGTGGCCCTGAATCACGAAAACTCAACGATATCATCTACGGCCGCACCCTTCCAAATTTCCAGGTCACCCCAGGTGCTGACGACCGAAACTGGATCAACGACACCAACCTCAACCTCGACATCTTCAAATGCCCCGCCGATACCGGATACACCGGGCTGCATTACAACAGCTTCAAACAATCCCGCCTCAGCTCATACGACCACTACGGAAACAGCTACACGACCGCCACCAACTGGGTCATGCGCGTGCCCAACCCACCTGACTGCAGAATTCGCTCCGCTTCGGCCTTTCTCCACCGCACCTCGGAAATCCCCAATCCAGCGAACACGCTCGTTTTCATGGAAAACGCCGGAAAATTCGCATGGCGCGTCAACCTCGGTGCGAACGGAAGCTGTGGTGGCGGCGGCCAACCAACGGGCGACCCAATCGTTACCGGCTGGCACAACCGACCATGGCTCTTCAACGCCGCCTTCGCCGACGGACACGTCACAACAATCGAAATGAACGGCCACCAACAACCACAGCCGCAAATCGGAATTTATCCCAACTGTGACAATGACCCTGATTTGTGCTACTTGAAGTTCCGCTGCTCAACCATTCGAGGCCCGGGCTGGCAACTCGACACCTTCCCTGCCCCGCCGCTCCGATCCGTCATTGAGTGTGGCAACCCCCGCGGAGCGATTTTCACAAACTTTGAAGGGTAATCCGCCGGAGCCGGAACAGCGGACTCGCACGAAAACAAAACCGGCGTAGAATCGCGTTCAGGCGATCGGCTTTTACCCAAGTTCACGCCGCTGGAACAAAGCCACGCCGACAAGCAGAATCGCAGCAACATTCAGAATCGCGTATCCGCCGGCGTAGATCAGAAATTGAAACGGCACCTTGACCCCGGCTGCGGCTGCATCAACAACCCAGAAGAAATTGATGTTCGGAACGATGTGGTACAGGAGATTTGCAACCGCCGACTGATCCTGATATTGCCCAAGCAGCCAATCCGACAAAAATCCCCCAATTAGTACAAACGTACAAATGAGCAGGGTCATGACCTGCCCAAGGCGCGTGGAAACCGCCAGCGCGACGGCAGCCACCACCGCCAACGCCATCATGATCAGGATCGCAGCCACGACGATTTGCGCGTGAAAATAACCCTGTCCAAAAGGTGTCAGATTGAACTCACGGTCGAAGAACGACGTTATCACTGTGCCGACCGTCAGAAGCGGCGTGGCGTACAGGAGGGCGGTCGACGAGAACTCCCTGCCATAAAAGAAGTTAGCAGCCGCCGCGGCGAACACGCCGAGCATCATGAAGCCCATACCAAAGAAAATCGCAGGCCAATCCCACGGATCCGACGAATTTTCCAAAACCTGATGGTGCATGGTGAGCATGTAAATCAGGAAGCAAATGTAAAAAGCGAGAAACTGGGCAAGAATCAGGCCCAGATACTTACCCAAAAGGAACACCGGTCGGGTGACCGGCTTGCTCATGATGGTCATGGCGGTCTTGTTTTCGATCTCGCGGGTGAGCACGCCGGTGGCTGAAAAAGCGGCCAAGAACAATCCGCTGAGCAGGATCGTACAGAGACCCAGGTCCATGAGTAGTTTGTCATCCTCTTCGAGCGTGAACCCGGCGAGGAAGATGTTGAGGATCAGAAGAAAGATGGTCGCCAGGAGCAGGACGCCGTAGATCGGCTGACGGATTGTTTCCGTGAAGGTATTTCGAGCGATGCTGAACAGTCTGGAAAACATGACTTTGCGTCGGGTCCTTTCGTGTGAACGACCAGCGAACGGTCCTCGGCCTGCGGATACTTGGCACGCAGGCGGAATTATTGTAGGTTCCGCCTCGCGCGGGGCAAGTCGGGCGTCATGTGTAAAACGCCTGGGGCTTTGCTGTTGTTCGCGCTTCACGCGCGGTTTTTGGAAGTCTGACACCCAAAGTTTAGTCCATAGGATTTCTATTCCATGAGCGATGTTTCGCCATCGTCTGAACGCCGGGCACAACTTACGGCGTTGACAGGTCTGCTGGTTCAGTCTGGTTTGCTGGTTTTTGGGGTGGGCGCGGTTTTTCTCTCGCCTTTTCGTCCGGCAGCCGTCTTTGCTGCGACGTCCCATCTGTTGGCTGGTTTGTTGATCTGGGTCATTCTCCTGATCATTTTCTCGTTGCGTCGTCGTTCGCGCGCGGAGGATCTCGAAACGGAGCAGCTTCGCCGTGCGCGAGACGAGGGTCGGGCGACGAACATTTTTGACACGGCGGATGAATCGCTGCTTCTGGAGCGTCGCCGACTTGCGTGGGCGTACAGATTCCTGTTTCCGGTCTTTACCGTCCTGATCGCGCTGACGCTCATTGGCGGTTATTTCTTTCAGCCCGCCTTCGTTCCCATGAGAGGTGCCGCCGGCAAGGCATCCCTGGTGCCGATGCTGTTCATGGCGGGTATTGCTTTCTGTGCATTTGTCTATTCGCGATACGTTGTCGGGATGGCCCGTCAACCGGCGTGGCGTCTGCTGCGGGCGGGTGGCAGTTTCCTCATTGGAAACGCCATTACCTGCACGATCGTCGCGCTGTCGCTGGCATTCTCGCAGAGCAAGGCGTTGGAACCCTGGGTCGAACCACTCGCACAGGATGTCGTCCGCACGGTGATGTTGATTCTTGGCATCGAGGTCATCGCCAACCTCATCCTTGAGATGTACCGACCTCGACGCGCCGGTGAGGAGATTCGCCCGGCGTTTGACAGCAGGGTTCTGGGGTTGTTCAGCGAGCCGGGTGGGATCGTCCGATCCATGGCTGAGACGGTCAATTACCAGTTCGGGTTTGAAGTCAGCGGTACATGGTTCTACCGGTTGTTGCAGCGATCGGTACTGCCCCTGACTGCGTTGACTATTGTTGCGCTGATTCTGCTGTCCTGTGTCGTGGTCATCGACGTTGACGAAGCGGGGTATGTGGAGCACTTCGGTTCTGTTGACAAGGCTGGTCAACAAGGTCCGGGACTCCATTTCAAACTTCCCTGGCCCGTCGATCGGGTCATGCGCGAGCGTGTTGATCAGGTCCGTTTTCTCACGATCGGCGAGGGGCATGATGAGGGCGAAGACGAAGATGATGATCATGGCCACGATGACAAGGGTGCCATCCTCTGGACCGAGGAGCATGAATTCAATCCCGAAATTCTGACGGTGGTTGCCAATCCCGAGATGGGTCAGTTTTCGATGGGTGACCCCGGTTCAAAAGGCGACAAGCGCTCGCGGAGTGTGGCTGTCAGTCTTCTGATGACCTCTGTCGCAATTGAATACAAAATCAAGAGTCTGCACGACTACGCCTACAAATACACGGACCCGCGAGAGGTTCTCGAATCCATCGCCCATCAGGAGCTTTCGGACTACGCAGCCGGTGTTGACCTGGCAGCGTTGATGGGACGTGGTCGCCAGGCATTCGGTCCGAGCATGAAAAAGGTTCTTCAGAAACGTTGCGACGACAATGAACTGGGAATCGACATTACGTTTGTCGCACTCCAGGAGGCGCATCCACCGTCGCAGAGTGACGTCGCGAAATCCTTTCAGGATGTCGTCGCGGCTGAGATGCGGAAGACCGCAGATATCGAAAAAGCGCATGGTGAAGCCCAGCAGATTCTGACGACCGTGGCTGGCAGCATTGAGCGCTCCCGCGCGATCGACGAAGCCATCCAGGGGTTGGATCGTCTTGAGGCCGACCTTGCGAAATCACCCTCTGCAAGCGCGGAGGCTTCGGTGAAAGAAGCGGAGAAACGGCTGGAAAGCCTGTTGTTCGGGGACAGGTCCAGGGGAATCTCGCCGGCCAGCGGTCGCGTGGCTGCCATGCTCGCGTCTGCGCGGGCGGCGAGTGCTGCCTCGGTTTCAGAGGCGGAGTCCAAGGCGAGACGATTTAAATATGACGTTGTCGCTTATCGGTCAGCGCCGGAATTGTTTATGGTACGACGGTGGCTTGACGCGTTGCGTGTTGAGTTGCCGCGAATGCGGAAGTTCATCTTCGTGGGTGACAAATCCAACCGTGAAAACGTCATCATCGAATGGGACGGCAAGAAGGCGGGCACGCTTGATCTGTCGGAACCGGAACTGGGTAAATAGCCTGTGTGCAAAAACAGGGAGCTAAGCACCGATGCGTAATCTTCCAACCTTATTGGCTGCTGTGGTGGTCGTGGCCATCCTCGGGTTTTACATGTGCACCTATCAGGTGCGCTTCACCGAGGTGGCGATCAAGAAAACGTTTGGCGAGCCTGACGAGGATACCCAAAAGGATCCCGGGCTTTATGTGAAGTGGCCCTGGCCTGTTCAGAGCGTGGTCAAATTTGATCGTCGGATTCGCGTGCTCGAGGATCGCACCGAAGAGACGATCACCGCCGACAGCAAGAACGTGATTATCACAACGGCGACGATGTGGAATATCGAGGAGCCTTACAAGTTCCATCGTAGTTTTCCGCGAGGCGTGGAAGATGGCGAGAAAGCATTGCGCGAGGCGATTCGATCCGAAAAGAAAGCGGTCGTAGGCCAGTACGATTTTGCCAATTTCGTTTCGACGCACAAGGAGGATCGCAAGCTCCGCGAGATCGAAGGAAAAATGCTCGCACGTTTTGAAGGCGTGTGGCTCGAACGACACGGTGTGGAAATCAGAAATTTTGGAATTACCAAACTGACCCTGCCTCAATCGGTTACCGAAGCCATCTTCGACAGCATGAAAAAGGCGGAGCAGAACAAGGCTGCGACGTACAAGGCGGAGGGCGCAGCTCAGGCGGACCAGATCGTCGCGTCGGCCAATGCGACGCGGGAGCGGATTCTCGCGGTGGCTCGACGTCGTGCGGACGAGATTCGCAATGAGGGTGAACGCGAGGTCAGCGAGATTTACAAGGAGTTCCAGGAATATCCCGAGCTGCGTATTTTCCTCGACAAGATCAACGCGCTCGGTGAGACGTTTAGGAATGAAACGACCCTCATTCTCGACCCAGCGGACTTGTCCCCCTGGCCTATGGATCTTTTTCCAGCCATGACGCCGTCCGCTGAAACGGGAATCAGTTTGAACGACCGACGTGAGGAGACGGAGTGATGAGCACGCTTCCTTCTGATCCGCTCGACTCGCGGAATCCGGCTGACTCGCCTTTCGATCCGGCTCAGCAGTCCCTGGCTGACGCGCTCAGGACGAGTTTTCGGATTCTCAAGTTTGCGATCCTGGTCATTGTCGTGCTGTTTTTTGGTTCAGGCCTGTTTGTGGTGGAGCAGAATGAGCAGGCGATCGTGCTGCGACTGGGCAGGCCTGACAACACCGGGGTTCGCAATCCGGGGTTTCAATGGGCGTTTCCCGAGCCGATTGATGAACACCTTAAACTGCCCGTTCGGCAGACCAATTCGCTAAGCGTCAACAGCAATTGGCTCTATCTGAGCGAAAAGGAAAAAGCCGGCCCGATTTCCAGCGTGATGCGTCGCAGCGGTCTTCATCCGATGCGGGACGGAGCGTTGTTGACGGCTGATCGCGGGTTGGTGCATATCCGCTGGCATGTCACCTATCGCATTGAGGACATGCTCAGGTATGTTGAACTTATCGCGGATGACAACAAGGCGAAGGCTGATGAGATCATCACGCATTTGCTCGAGAACGCGGCTGTTCATGTTGTGTCGGGGTACACAACCGAAGGCGCGACGCGCAAACACCTGACCGAAATCGGCGACAACGTGAAGCGTCGTGTGAATGAGAAGCTGGCTGACCTGGGAACCGGTATCGTTCTGGAGACGGTCGAGATTCCGGAATCGACGCCGCCGGTTCAAACATTAAGCTCGTTTCGAAACGTAACGAGGGCGGAGAACCGGAAGGAATCGACGATTCGCACAGCCCAGCAGACGGCTAAGGACCTGCTCAATCAGACGGCTGGCGCGGTACACGAAAAACTGGTGCGTGTGCTTGATGAGTTGGATCAGGCTGAGGATCGCGGCGATGACGAGACCGCAGGTGAGCTTACCGCGCGAGTCAATCGAATTGTTGAGAAAGAGGCGTCGGGTATCGCCGGAACACTGGTTCGTCAGGCGCAGGGTTATCTCACATCGGTGGTGCAGCGGATGCGATCGGATCAGGAGCAGTATGAGGCGTTGCTGTCGGAGTATCGCGAACAGCCTGACCTGCTCAAGGAAAGGCTTTGGCAAGACGCAAAGGCCAAATTGTTTGCACAACAGGGCGTCAGAAAAATCTACATTCCCAATGGAACCGTGCTGCGTTTAAATGTCGGCCCGGACCCGAAGTTTGAAAAACAGCGCGAGCAGCAAGCCTATCAGCAGGAAAACGAGGAATTCGACATCAGCAAGCTTCGAACCGTCATTCCTGGTGGACCGTTGGCCAGGAACTAACCGAGGGGTCGTGATGAAGGAACAGCAGATACCGGTCGTGCAAACGGCTGGTCTGACGAAAATCTTCAAAGACTTCTGGCGTCGCGATCGCGTGGCTGCCGTGAACGACCTCAACCTGGAGGTGCGTCCCGGTCAGGTCTTCGGACTCCTCGGACCGAACGGTTCTGGCAAGAGCACGACGATCAAAATGCTGCTGGGCCTGCTCTATCCGACGCGCGGGCGTATCGCCATCTTCGGACGACCGCCGACAGATGTGGCCGTCAAGGAGCGAATCGGATTCCTCCCCGAAGAGTCGTACCTTTATCGATTTCTTAACGCTCGTGAGACGCTCGATCTGTATGGTCGGCTTTTCAGACTCCCGGCCCAACTCCGCGAAGACCGCATTGAAAAGCTTCTCGATATGGTCGGCCTTGGAACCGAAGGAAAGCGTCGGGTCGGCGAATATTCAAAAGGGATGGCCCGGCGTATCGGTCTCGCACAGGCGTTGATCAACGACCCGGAATTTCTCATTCTCGACGAACCGACGGCCGGCATGGACCCGATCGGTATGCGTCAAATCAAGAACGTCATCCGTGAGCTGGCAGACAGGGGCAAGACGATACTTCTTTCGAGTCACCTGCTGGCTGACGTGGAAGACGTGTGCGACCGGGTCTGCATTCTTTATGGAGGCCGGGAACGTTCCAGCGGCACGATCGACGAATTGCTCCAACAGGACGATCGCACACAGATCACGACGGAGAAACTCTCCGAATCCACCATCGAGCGTGTTCGACTTTTTCTTGAGACCAAAGAGAAAAAGAAGGTCATTGACATCGCACCACCGACCGACCGCCTGGAGGCCGTCTTCATGCGCACGGTCGAACAGGCACAGGCTGCCAACATTGCGACGGCGGGTGCGACCACCGGGGGCGACCTGCCGGACTTCATCGGAACATCCGAACCAGCCGACGTCATCGGCGCGTTGGTTTCAGCCGCAGACCACGAGATTCACACGCACCCGACCGAACCTGTCGCAGCCAATACGATAGACCAGAAGGACGACGCATCGCGTCGCAAGCTGTTGGCCGGCCTGACGGACCAACCGACGCCCGGGACGATCGACACGGCTCCAAAACCGAAACCGGAAGTGCGGGACAAACCACGGTCCGCGCCGGTGGCGGACCGATCTGTGATTGATTCGCTGCTCAAGCAAGACGAGGGCAACGACGTTGAGTAGACTCTGGGCCATCGCGAGGCAAACGGTGGCGGAGGGAATCAGGATGAAAATCGCCCTGATTTCCATCCTCTTTCTTTTTGTTCTGGTTGTCGGACTGCCTTACTCACTACGTCAAGAGGATTCGGTCAGCTCAGCCGTTCAGACCTATCTCTCGTTGTCACTGCGTCTGATTGGTTTTCTACTCGCGTTGCTGACGGTCTTTCTTTCCCGATCCGTTTCAGACGAAATTGCCAACAAACAGATTCTCATGTTGATGGCCAAACCATTACCTCGGTGGCAGTTTGTCGTTGGCAAGTTCCTAGGGATCGTCCTGATCAATACTTCGCTGCTGTGCGTGTCCGGAATCGGTCTCTACACCGGCGCGAAACTCCTCGCGAGAATGACCCCGCGAGACGAGTTTGATGCCTTCCGAATCAAGGAGGAGGTTCTCACCGCCCGCCACGCCATCGAGGTATCAACGCCCGATTTCACCGCCACCGCAAACGACTTTTTTCAACGACGCCTGGACAGCGGTGGTTACTCGAACGTGATCGACCTCATTGAGGTTAACGAGAAGCAGCGCATTGCCAAGGAGATCGCGACGCAATGGCGCACGATTCTTCCCATGCAGATCCGTACCCTTGAGTTCGACAACGTGCGATGCGAGCGAAGCCCGGATCAGACCATTCAGATGAAATACAAGCCAACGGTGTGGCGATATCCGCCTGATGAGATTCTTCGATGTTTGTGGGTCGTCGGAAACCCGGACAAGGGCACGCCGGTTTATTACATCGAACGACGCGACATCATCGGAAGATTCCATACGTTTTCCGTCCCCGCCGACGCGGTCGCACCGGACCACACGCTGACCGCTCAGTTCGTCAATCAGAATCCCTACAAAGGCGAGCCGCAATACCGCAACACCGTTTCGTTTCTTCCGGACGAACCGACGCAGGCGCTGTTCACCGTCGGCACGTTTGGCGGGAATCTGTTTCGCCTGCTGATGCTTGTCGCCTGCCGACTCGTCGTGTTGACTGCGTTCGCCGTTTTCATGACCTGCCTCTTCTCGTTTCCGGTGGCGTGTCTGATATCATTCACGTTTCTCGCGACGGCAACGATGGCAGGCTATCTGGAAGACTCCGTCCTCTACTTCGATCAGGAGGGAGCCGACGGAATCTTCCGAATGGTCGTGGGTAATGTCTATCGCGTCGCATTCCTGATCATTCCGCGTTTCTCCAGGTACGATGGAACGGATCTGTTTGTGGATGGCCGAAACGTGACGCTTCGGTGGGTATTGCAGGGAATCGGCGTTCTTGTGGTGATCTATTCGTCGTTCATCATGACCGCAGCCTGCGTTATGTTCCAAAGACGCGAGGTGTCAGAAACGTCGGTTTAGCGACGCATGGGCCTGTCATCATGACGCAATTGATCGATACACATCTCCCCGAATATCTCGCCAAGCGCGAACAAGCCAGGAAGGGTGAGCGCACGATTCAAATCGTCTGCTTCCTGCTTGCCATTTCCTGTATTGGCATCGCCACTCTGTTCGTCGCACCGATCGATCGACTTCGCACCGAACACCAACTAACACTCGATCAGGAATCGACCCGGGGTCTCCCGCCGGACATCGCACTGCTCACAAAGACCGGCACGTTTCGCGCGCTCGCCATCGATCTCATCTTCATGCGCATGGAACGACTCAAGGACGACGACAAATTCTATGAGATCAATCGGCTGTCAACCCTCTTGTGTCGGATGGCACCGCGATTCCCCTCGGTCTGGAAATACGCCTCGTGGAATCTCGCATACAACATCAGCGTCGCCAACTACACACCCGAGGGCCGATGGTATTGGGTCAACAAGGGCATCCGACTCCTTCGCAACGAGGGACTGAAATACAACGAGGAATCGATCGGGCTTTATCTCGAACTTGGCTACATTTTCTGGCACAAGGTCGGCGACTTTCTCGATGACCATCACTGGCATTACAAAAAAGAGCTGGCCATCGAGATCGAACGCATTCTCGGCGCACCGGTCGCGTCCATCGACCCCAATGACGTAGTCGAAGCGTTTCGCCCGATCGCGGAAGCCCCTCCATCGCTTGACGAATTGCTCGAAAATGATCCCGACGTCGCGATTTTCGTTAGCCAATTGGCGGAGACAGACCTCGAACCGGATATCGACCTGCTCGAATTCGTCGCGCGCTATTTGAGAACGACCATGCAGGTCCGGGATGTACTGGCGGGGATTGAACCCAACATCATCCTGACCCAACACCAGGCACGCGTGCAACTGCTCACCGATCCGGAACTCGTCGAGGTTCGCGATCGCCTGATCGCCTGCCTCAGAAGCCGGCACCTGCGCGACGACCTCAACATGGACCCCGCGTGGATGTTGCAACTGATGGAAGACTACGGGCCCATCGACTGGCGCAATGCGTACATGCACGCTCTGTACTGGGCAACACGCGGCAACATGGTCACCCGAGGCCAACTCGTCCTCGATGAAAACGATTCGATGAACGTCTGCAGGTACATCCTTTTCGGATTGGCGTTGACGGTCAAGCGCGGCAGGATGATCCTCGAGCCGGATTTTGACGACCCAGCCAACTCCTACCTCGAGCTGTTGCCCGACGCGAGGTTCATCCCCTACATGCACCAGGCCTACCTCGATCTTGGCTACGAGCAATTCAAGGATGACCCGCGATTCATTCATGGAACCGCAGGGCCAAACTACCGAAACGGACATCACACGTTCCTCGGAGACGCCATCCGCCAACTGTATGTTGAAGGTGGAGACGCCAATCTCGCACTTGCCAGGGAATACTACGCCTACCTGCAGAAATTCAACCGCAATGACAACGGCTCGCCACGCATGGACTACTTCGTGCCGCTGAAGGAATTCGTTCTGCGCGACTTCAAGGAAAACCTCGGCAGCTTCAAAACCACCAACATGCAAATTGGCGCGTGGCTCACGCGATCATTGAAGTGGTTGAGCCTCGACGAAGAGCAACAGTCCGTCGGTGCGTACAACTGGGCCAGGGAATTCTGGATCTACTACACGAAGCATCTAACCACCGACGTCGGAGGGCTTGGACGCCAGAACCTGCCACCCTTGAAAGAAATGTACGCCAACGCCGTCATCGAATTCATGAAAGCGCCCACCGGCGGCGTGCACATCATGCACAAGGTTCGGTTGTGGAAACGCCTAGGGTATCGCTATCCGGAATTGCAACGCCTCGCCTATGACCGACTGGCTGAATACTTCCTGTCGATCAGTGCGTCAAACGATCCCCCGCTCAACGCCGACCTCGCATTTCCACCACCTGCAGGCATGGACGAATATCGCAAGGACAAGGCGTCACCCAAAAAAGCGATCGACAACCTCGGCTTCGGTGAAAAAGGCTGACGCAGGAAGGGCATCCCTGCATATGTTGTCAGGAGCTTGAGGATCTCCTGGACTCGTGGACCAGCGAAATCGTGCGGTCATAGACGTAGTTGACGAGCGTCTCTGCCGTCAGACCGCGAAGTCGCAACATCGGCCCCGCCGTCACGGTACCAGCCACACCCGATACATAGGTCGATTCCTGGAACGCGATTCCATCGGAGGTCACCATACCCTCGAGTTTGCAGCGATGATTGCTGAACCCCACGTCGATGATCACCGCGCGACCCTGCCCCTCAAGGAAACCTTCGCAATCGATCGAAACAGTGATCCCCTTTTCCTGATACCGAAGCGCAAAGTCCTCAACGGCGGGCACCAACTCGTCCTGCATGCGCTGTCGGAGCGTTTCGATCGGCGACGGCTCGGCCGCCTTTGCGGACGTCGCGCCGGATGACGCATCCTCACTGGGGGTTTCAAGCAGCGCGTCGAGCGTCTTTTCGAGTCCACCGGTCGCCCTGGTTTGATCCTGTCGTCTCGGCCCCTTCTGGTGCAACGATCGCAAGCTTCGTGGTCTGGTCACGCCCATCACTCCTGTTCACGCATCCACACGAAAAGTCCGGTAAGACGCTCGCGCGCCAAAAGGACACCTCTCAGTCCTATCCATTCGGTCAACGCCCGTGACGGCTTGACAATCCCAGGGTGGATCATCCCGCGCGCACCGGCGATTCGCGGGTTTTGATTGACATGCTATCTGTGGATTTTTAGACTGGGGGTGGGTCCGGCATCTGGTCGGCCTGTCCCGCCACGAACGCATACGCCGTGGTACTCTGCGTGCAGAACAGCCGTACACTGTTCTATCGGACGATGGCGCGTTACACGTCTTCTACGAGGGGTCCGTTACCGGTGCTGACGTTACACATCCTGCAAGGTCCGGATAAGGGGAAACGATTCGACATCGATCGCGATTCGATCATTCTCGGCAGGCGATCCGTCGAGTTGCCCCTCACCGACCACGCCATCTCACGCAGGCATGCGGAACTTCGCGTCCACGAAGGCCACTGGGTCATCGAGGATTTTCACAGCTCCAACGGAACCTACGTCAACGGCCATCGCATCAACGAACCAACCACACTCAAGCACGCCGACCGCATACGCATCGGCGGAACCTTGCTATCGCTCAGCCTCAACGCCGATTCACAAACAGAAAGCCCCATCCCTCAAACAGACTGGAACCACGACCTCGTCGAGCTGCAAAACGACAGCAAGGACTTCGATGCCTCCATTCTCGCCAGCGCAACAGCGGGCGACGAAAGCATCATCCTCGCATCACCCGAAACCTCCGACGCCGTCCACGCGTGGAACGTCATGTACCAGTTGGCGGAAACGATCGGAACATTTTCAACAATCGAGGATTTTCTCGAACGAATGACCGACATCATCTTCGCCCATCTCCCCGCCGACCGTGTCTTCGTCCTCATGCGCGATCCCGAACGAGGCGACATGGAGCCTGCCGTCATCCGACATCGACGAAAACGATCCGAAGACTCGGAAAAGGTCTACACCTCCCGCCGAATCATCAACCATGTCCTGCAAACGCGCCAGGGCGTTCTCTGTGCCAACGCGCAATCTGAAAAAAGATTCGGAGCAGACAGCAAAGACGCGAGCATTGTCCAGCTAGGCCTGCGCAGCGTTATCTGCGTCCCGATTCTGACGCACTACGACGTCGCCGGCGTCATCCAGCTCGACTGCCCCATGAGCGTCCACACCTACTCCCAGCAGCAACTCCTCGTCGCCACCGCCATTGGCAAACTGTCCGGAATGGTGATCGAAAACGCGAGACTCATCGAAGCGCGCATGAAGCAGGAGAGGCTCGCCGCCGTCGGCGAAACCGTCGCCCACCTGTCGCACAACATTCGCAACATCCTCCAGGGCATGAGAAGCGGCGCGGACGTCATCGAAATGGGCATCAAACGCGATAACCTCGACCGCATCAAATCCGGGTGGTCCATCGTCCGACGCAATCTCGAACGAACCATCAGACTAGCCACCAACATGCTCACATTCAGCAAACAGCGCGAACCCGACATCGAACTGGCCCAACTCAACGATGCCGTCGAAGACGCCGTCGCACTCTGCGTCACGCCTGCCGCTTCAAAAAACGTTGTCGTGGAAACCGATCTCGACGATCTTCCGCTCATCCCGCTCGACACCGACGGAATCCATCAGGTCATCACCAACATCGTGCTCAACGCCGTGGACGCCGTGCCGGAGAACACCGGACGCGTACTCGTGCGCACCATCCACGACACCGAACACAACGAAGTTCGACTCGCCATCAGCGACAACGGACCGGGCATCGACGAAGACCATCGACAAAACATCTTTGATGCGTTCCATTCCACCAAAGGCCACGGTGGAACCGGACTGGGATTGGCTGCCTGCAAGAAAATCGTCGACGAACTTCAAGGCGCGATCGAGGTCCACTCCACTACCGACGGTACCACTTTCGTCGTCGTCCTCGACGCCCCCCCCGACGGATCCACAAAACCACCGACCACCGACGCAACGACCGACGCGCTCAACCCGTCCGCCTAAAACGTTTCCACCCGACCCTGCTTGATCAGCCCCCTACCGCGTTGGCATCGAAAGACCGAGCTTCTGCATCACCAACTGAAGGTCCGCCCACGTCTTGCCCTTCTCCCCCGGACTCCGCAGCAAATACGCGGGATGATAGGTCGGCATCAGCGGAATCACCGTCCCACCGCCGCCCGGCAGTCGAAAATCATGAAACGTCCCACGCAATCGACCAATCGACTGCGCCGTATCAAGCAACGTCCGCGCAGCCGGCGCTCCCAACGCCACGATCACTTCCGGTTCAATCAGCCTCAACTGCTCGAACAAATACGGGCTGCACGCCGAAATCTCATCCGGCAACGGATCACGGTTGTTCGGTGGGCGACACTTCAAAACGTTGCAAATGTAAACGTCCTCCCGACGCAACCCCATCGCCCCGATCATCCGCACCAGCAAATCGCCCGCCCTGCCCACAAACGGTATTCCCTGCTGGTCCTCATGAAACCCCGGTGCCTCACCGACAAACAGCAACCGCGCCGTCGCAGACCCAACCCCAAACACCGTGTTCGTCCGACCACCACTCAACCCGCACTTCTGACAACCCCGAACCTGCTGCTCATCAAGAACCCGCAACCCAACATCCGAATCGCCCGACGATGCGGGCAGACCCGTTTTCGATCCAACCCCAGCCGGAGCATGCAGCACCAACGGCACCTCACGCAGCCCGAACAACCTGTCCGTTTCAAGCCACTGACCCATCGCCTCGCGAATATCAACCTGCCCATCACGCATCTTCAGAAACTGTCACCCTTCTCAAAAAACCAGACGCCGTCGCGAACACGAAAATTCTACCACATCAACCAACTCCGGCGACCCCCAAAAAAACGTGCCTTCTCGAGCAATCGCGCGTAGCATGACGAACATGACCGATCACGCGACACGCATGATCAAACTCCCCGACGGGTACAATGCCCACGCACGCGTCTATCACGCAAACCCCTGCCGCGGTGCCGTCCTCTATATCCACGGCATCCAATCCCACTGCGGGTGGTACGACCAGTCCGCACGACGCATGCAAACCGCGGGATTCACCGTACTCGCACCCGACCGCAGAGGCTCGGGCCAAAACACCGTCCGTCGCGGTCACGCAGACAGCACCGGGCAACTCGTCGACGACGCAATCGCCAGCCTCGACCAGTTGAAAGAAATCACCGACCATCCGAAAATCCACCTCGTCGGCATCAGTTGGGGTGGAAAACTTGTCGCAGCCACACACATCGCCCGCCCGGAATCAACCGCCTCAATCTGCATGATCACACCAGGCCTGTTCCCACTCGTCGGCGTGTCAAAAGCGGAAATGTTCCGCATTGGCATGTCCATGCTCCACAACCCCGACAAACTCTACGACATCCCGCTCAACGACCCTGCCCTGTTCACCTCCGACCCCGAATGGCTCGAATTCCTCAAAAACGACCCACTCCAAATCCACCAGGCCACCGCAGGCTTCTACCTCGCCTCCCGACGCATGGACAAGATCGTCAACAAACTCCACCACGCACCACCCGTTCCGCTCCACCTCATGCTCGCCGCCGACGAACGCATCATCGACAACGACAAAACAACAGAATTCGTCCGCAAGCTCAATTGGCCAGACATACGGTTTTCAAACTATCCGAATTCCCGACACACCCTTGAATTCGACCCCGACCGCGAACAGTTCTTCACCGATCTCGTCGATTGGCTGGAACACACCAATTCGACCAACTCTGAACAATCTATTGTTTGAAATGTGCGACCGCCGCTGAAAAAATCCGCAACCCGTCAGGCCGACGCGCGCGCGACAACCGCGTCCAACCCGGATGATGCGTCAGATGCACGTTCCGCTCAGGATGAGGCATCAACCCCAAAACCCGCCCCGTCGCATCGGTCAACCCCGCCACGTCCCGCACACTACCATTCGGATTGATCGGATACCCACCAGGCTCACCCTCCGCATCAACATACCGAAACGCAATCCGCCCCCGCTCCTCCATCGCACCGACAACATCGCGATCGCGCACCACCAACCGACCCTCCGCATGTGCAACAGGCAGACACAACATGCCATCCCCGTCCGAAAACGCACAACCGGACGTCGGCAACAAATGCACCCAGCGATCCTCAAAATGACCCGACGTATTCTGCGTCAACGTCACCGCCCCGCCGCCAACATCCACCCCGGGCACCAGCCCCGCCCGCATCAACACCTGAAACCCATTGCAAATCCCCAGAACCAACCCGCCGCCATCAACAAATCCCCGAACCGCGTCCGCCAGAAACAACGTTAAATCCTGAGCAAACACCGCGCCCGCCGCGATATCATCCCCATACGAAAACCCACCGGGAATCGTCAATATCTGAAACCCCGACAACATTGCCGGTCGCTCCCGCAACACCCGAACATGCTCGATCTCACACGTCGCCCCCGCAAGCGTCCACGCATGTTCAGCCTCATGCTCACCATTCGTCCCCGCTGCCCGCAATATCAACACCCGACACGCCATCTACACACCCATCGCCCGTTCCAACGCCAACGACCAGACCGTCCGCATATCCTCAACCGCCAACGAAACAACCCGCCGACCGCCCCGGTCAATCGTCAACCTCGCCTCCTGCTCGACCGTTCCCAAAACCGAAATCAACGGATCATCAGGCACATCGCCATCCGCCCATTCCAACAAATACGCACAAGGTCGCTCACCAAACAACAACACCCCATCATCCAACCCGTCCCCAACACCCGCCACATCCACCGTCAACCCCAAATCCGACGCAATACACATCTCCGCCATCGCAACCCCAATCCCGCCATCGCTCACATCATGCGCCGACAAAACCCGCCCCCCCGCAATCCAGTCCGCCACCTTCCGGTGCACGCCGTACATCTCATCCAAATCCGTCTGCGACGCACTCCGCACATGAACCAGCCTCGCCCCCGCCCTTTTCAAATCCATCGTCACGCAACGTTTCACATCCGCCACAACACTCATCGAACTGATCAACAACGTCCCGGGAATCTCCATATTCCGCGGCAAGTCGAATCGCTCCGCCTCCTCCTCCGACATCGCGAACTGATTGCTCAACGAATCCTTCCCCGAAACAAACGGCGTCCCATACGCGATCGCCGCATCCCTCGCCCCAACACACGCCCGCACCAGCGCACCCACTGATTCCTCCCGCGTCACATCACCCCAACAGAAATTGTCCAGAATAGCCGTCCGCGACAAATCACCACCAACACAAACCACATTGCGAACCGCCTCGTCCACCGCCCAAATCGCCATCTCATACGGATCGCGATCGCTGACCGTCGGACAGATTCCACACCCAATCGCCAACCCGCGATCACTCGTCAGCACAGGTCTGATCACCGCCGCATCCGACGGACCAGCCCCAGGACCCACCAGTGGCTTGACCGCACTACCACCCTGCACCTCATGATCGTACTGACGAATCACCCAACCTTTCGACGCAATATTCAACTCATGCAGCTTGTGCAGGAACACCTTGTTGTCCACACCGTCGGGCAACATCTCGCCCCGCACATCCGCAGCCCTCGACCACGTCGCCTTCAACTTTTTTCGCGGCAACCCATCATGCAGAAACGCAACATCCAACTCTCCAACCAACCGATCACCATACATCAACCGCAGTTGGCCTGTCTCCTCGAACCGGCCAATCACCGTCGCCTCTGTTTCCTCCGCCGTCGCAATCTCCCGCAACCGATCAACATTCCCAGGCGGAACCGACAGCACCATCCGCTCCTGCGCTTCGGAAATCCAAATCTCGTCATACCGCAACCCTTCATATTTCAGTCGCACTTTATCGAGCCACACCGTCGCCCCCAGCCTCGCTCCCATCTCCCCCACCGCGCTGCTCAATCCACCCGCCCCACAATCCGTGATCGCCGAGAACAAACACCCACCTTCCGCGTCTCGCGCCCGCAACACAGCCTCCAACACACGCTTCTGTTCGATCGGATGCCCAATCTGCACCGCATGCGCGAAATCCTCCGCATGACGATCCGTCAATCCACCCGACGAAAACGTCGCACCATGAATCCCATCCCGACCCGTCCGCCCCCCCAACACCACAATGCAATCCCCCGCCCTCGTCTCCTTCGACACCATGTCCCGAGGCAGCAATCCCAAACATCCGCAAAAAACCAACGGATTCGTCAAGTATCGCTTTTCAAACAAAACTGCCACATTAACCGTCGGGATCCCCATTCGATTGCCATAATCCCGAACCCCCTGCACCACCCCACGCAAGACACGCCGAGGATGCAAAACACCCGTTGGCAACCGATCCACCGCCCATCGCGGATCCGCCACGCAAAACACATCCGTGCACGCGACAGGCTTCGCTCCCAACCCACAACCCATGATGTCGCGAATACAACCCGCAACCCCTGTCGCCGCCCCACCATAAGGCTCAATCGCCGACGGACGATTGTGCGTCTCAACCTTGAACGCAACCCCATACACATCATCAAACGCGATCACCCCCGCATTGTCGTCAAAAACAGACAAACACCAATCCCGATCCAGCCTCCGCGTCGCCTCAAAAATCGTCGCCCTCAGCAAATCATCAAACCGAACCGCCACCTGACCGGGTCGCCCAAAATCATCACCCTCGTACCAGACATCCGCCTTCAGCGTCTTGTGCACACAATGCTCCGACCACGTCTGCGCCAACGTCTCCAACTCAATATCCGTCGGATCACGCTCCAACGTCCTATAATACCGCTCAATCGCGCGCATCTCCTCGACATTCAAAAACAGATCACCGTCCCGCGCGATCGCGTTCAACCCATCATCATCCACCCCACGAATCGCGACCGTCCGGACCGTCTGATCCGCCGCGACAGGCTCAGTCACCCACCGACTTGCCTCCTGCGACCGTCCAAAACCGCTCAACGTCGCCTGCTGCACCCAATCACTCACCAACACCCCACGCGCAATGCGCTCCAGTTCAGCCCTGTCAGCCACCCCCTCCACCTCAAACCGCATCCCCGTCCGAACGGCTTCGATCGCCTCCGCCGAACCGCCCCACGACACCACTAATCCCCGCAACGACGCCAGCGCGGTCAACGCCACAGGATCCATCACCCCAGCCCGATAGAAAACTTCGACCGTCGGCACGTCACCGGGAACATCCTCACCCACCCTAGCAACATGCGCACGTTCGCTGGCCACATCGCAAAGCAATGCGTCAGCCAACCGCCGAACAATTACCTCGTCCAACCGACCTCGTAATTCATAGTTTTTGGCGGATCGAACCGCCAGGACATGCCCCATCCCCAACGAATGCACATCGCGCAGTTTTTCAACACCCACCACGTCGAAATCACCACGTCGAGGCACGACGCGAACACGCCAAGTGTCAACCGCTCCGTCCCCCGTTTCCCGACTCACCATCGCGACACTACCCGCCTCACACACCCGTCAACCGACCGCGCACACACCAAACCTCAGCGCCCACGAATTTAGCGTCGCTTCCCAGCCCGCTTGCGAATCGCCTTTGAATCGAACCAGCCCAACAACCGACGGTAAAACCGCTCGACCCGCAACCGATGCTCCACGCCAACCCGCTGTTCATCCGACAGCTTCGGCGGATCAAACATCCGACGAAACTCAACCACCGCCCAACCCAGATCGTTCGACAACGGCATCGCACCCGCCAACACCTTCGGAGGCGTCGCCGCTTTCCTCGCCTCAACCTCAACATCCTCCGCCAACGCGAAACAAAGACCCGCAAAACCCAAATCCTCAATCCCCGGCACCCTGGTCGGACGAGACGCGATGTGCGTCACGCTGAACTCGCCACCCGTCTCGCGACGCTTCGCAAACGGCTCCGGCGAGACAACCCTCGCCTCTCCCACCTCATGTTCACCGCGATACACCTCCCACGCCTTGTCCACCCCAACCGATGCCACGAGCTTCAGCAAACGCTTCGCATGTTTCTCCGCGATTCCGGAAGCCTCATGTCGCTGCCAGTCCGCCCGCACAGATTCATACTGCCAATACATATCCGTCGCCGGCACAGGATCCGACACCTGCACAACACGACCGACGTACCACGCAACACCGCCCTTGCCGGGTTCCTTCGTCATCAAAACCTCGGTAGGCTCATACATCGCCAACGCCCAGTCACGCCCACCCGGTCGAGGCTTTTCCTTAATCCCCTCCACAGAAAACGGAACAAACTGAAACTTCACCGGAAGGTCGTCCCTGCGATACCACCGCGACAGACCAATCCCATCCAGCTCTGCCATCTTCTCAACCGTCAGCAATCCCGTCTCATCGACCGTCAGAACCACACCAAACCGCCGCGCAGCCTCAGCAGCCACCCCCTTCAAATAGTCCGCATCGCGAACCAACTCCGGTGCCTCGGGATAACCATTCGCACCAACCCGCGCCTTTCGCCAGGGTTCGCGCAACTCAGCTTCAACAAACTCCATCACCTGTTGGGCAATTCCCCCGGCAGCCGCCGTACGATACACGCGCTCAACGTCGCCCCGAACATCCTCAAACACCGAACCATCCCAACGCGCCTCACGATGCTGCTCCCAATAGGCCTTGAGCACCGCCACGTCCGGTTTGATCATCCCGACGATCGATTCACGCGTCAGCCCGATGTATTCAAAACGCACCCGATGAGGCACCACATACCGCGAACTCGCACACGAATCGCCCTGCTGTTTCGCAAAAAACGACTCCAGCACATCATCCGACGCGCGCGAAACCAGGTGCATGAAATCCTTCGAATTAAACACGACCGTCGAAATCTCCAACTCACGCAACACGTCGTCGAGATAGCGATCAACACTCTCGTCGCTGACAACGATCGACTCCGCCCCCCATCGCTCCGCCCGCTCCAGGATAGCCACATGCGTGCGAATCGCGTCAACGACAACCGACTCACCAACCCCCGCCGACGACGCCACACTTCCCACCATCCCCAGATCAACCTCACGCGACTCCGCATAACCCTTGATCCGATCATCGGTGACTTCCGCCCTGACCGCGTCAGCCTCCACCGCAAGCATCCTCCATTCCTCAACCGTCAACGCCGTCAACCGGTCAATACGGTCCATATCCTTGCGTATCGTCCAGGGTCTGTCCCACGGTATCCCCATCGCCCGAAGATGATCCGTCGCCTGTTGAGCCGCCGACAACGTCATCCGCCCATCGTCAGCCTTGCGACCAGACCCAACGAACGAGTCCTGTCCCGACGATACCGCCGACCCCAACACCCATATCAAACAGACCAAACCCAGGCAATTTTTGCGACCCAATCCCACGATGTATCTCCGTCCTGCACGTCTTTTTCCGCTACAAACCAAACATTCGCCGTGACTCGAAGTCCTGTCAAGCAACATCCCCCAAACCCCGACAACGACAGACAATCGACTCCCCCAACGACCACCCCGCCCTCGCCAAAATCACCCCGCCACCTCGTCTCCCCGCCCGATTCCGCTATACTCCCCACCATTGTCACGAACGAGCAACAAGCCACCCTCGTTCAAGTGCGACGTCACCTCGTGTGGGAGACGCAAACGATGTAGCGTCATCTCTTGTGGGTGACGAGAAGGCCACAATAATTTCGCTCCACCAATAACCTCGTCCAGCAGGAAAAACCAACACCCATGAGAATTCTCGTCATCGGCAGCGGAGGCCGCGAACACGCCATCGCCCAAAAAATCTTCGACTCCCCCAAACACCCGGACGTCTACTGCGCCCCGGGCAACGCAGGCACCGCGCAGGTCGCCGAAAACATCCCCATCAAATCAACCGACATCCCCGCACTTCTCGAATTCGCCAAACGAAAAAAGATCGACCTCACCATCGCAGGCCCCGAACAACCCCTCACCGACGGGATCGTTGACGAATTCCAGACAGCAGGCCTCCGAATCTTCGGCCCCAACAAAAAGGCCGCGCAACTCGAAGCGGACAAGGACTTCGCCAAGAAACTCATGGTCGAAGCGGGAATCCCCACCGCACAATCCCGAACATTCACCCGCTACGACCACGCCATGGATTACATCGCCACACGCGACACACCCCAGGTCGTCAAGGTCGCAGGCCTCGCCGCAGGCAAGGGCGTCTTCGTCTGCGACGACCCCGCCGACGCACTGCTCGCCGCGGAACGCATTTTGGTGAAAAACGAATTCGGCCCACCCGGCAACACGATTCTCGTCGAGGAAAAACTCGTCGGACAGGAAATCTCCATCCACGCCATCACCGACGGCCAATCCGTGCACATCCTCGAATCATCCCGGGACCACAAACGCGCTTTCGACAACGACGTAGGCCCCAACACCGGCGGCATGGGGGCCTACTCACCGTTCACGCCAACCCTGCATACCGGCTCCGTGGCTGATTTCTACACCAACATGGAAACCCATATCCTGCTCCCCATTCTCGACACCCTCCGCCGCCACGAAATCGAATACAAGGGCGTGCTTTATCTTGGTTTGATGATCACCGCAGGAGGCCCACAGGTTCTGGAATTCAATTGCCGATTCGGCGACCCCGAAGCCCAGGTGCTTTTCCCCAGAATGAAGACGGATTTCATCGACGTCGCCAACGCCTGCATCGACGGCCGACTCGACCGGATCGAAATCGAGTCCGACCCCCGGCCCGCCGTCTGCGTCGTCATGGCGTCGGGAGGATACCCGGGCCACTACGAAATCAACAAACCCATCACCGGTATCGAAGACGCCGAGTCTGAAGACGACGTCACCGTCTACCATGCCGGCACGACGACGAACGGCGATCGACTCGTCACCCATGGTGGCAGGGTTCTCGGCGTTACGGCGATCGGCGACGAATTGGAATCCGCGCAAAAATCCGCCTACACCGCCGCGTCAAAAATCAATTTCGAGGGTGCGCATTATCGGAAGGATATCGCCCACCAGACAATGCGAACAGAAAACCCATAACATCACCTTGTCGCCCTGCTCCGCGTACCACAATATAGCAAACCCACTCGCCGGTTGAGACCCACAAAAACGCACCATTCCGCGCAACTCCCAGGGGGCCAGCCAGGTCTGGGGCCGCGACGAAACAGATCGCAGCTTACAACTTTTTACTCAATTGTAACTTGCAATTCTGCATTCCAGCTGTTAAGCTCGCCCACTTGAGTGCGCGGACTTGCTGGAGGGTGACGGTGCCTGTTCCTACCGCCTCCCAACTCAAGACCTTTGAAACAGCCCCGCGGGTCCAATTGGAAAGGGTATTTCCATGCGCACATACGGAATCCACATTCTCGTGCGGTGACACACATAAATTCAGAGTCAGGCGAGCCATTTTATATGCGAAGGAGCCAGCAAATGAACCTGTCCAGAAGTGTTTCGAGCGACGTATCGACCAAACGCGAATCGTCAACAGCGGAAATGAGAGGTGAGCGACCGGAGTTGGCTGCCCGACCACGTCGCCGAATGTGGCGACACATCGCCGTGCTGGCGGGACTGTGTGTGGTGCTTGCACCGGCGTGCGCCCACGCCCTTGTATCGACCTTTTTCTTCCCGTTCAGTTATCAGGGCGAGCTTCTCGATAACGGGACACCGGTCGACGACACATGCGATTTCCAGTTCACGCTGTGGGATGATCCTGACGCCGGCAACCTGATCGGTACCAACATCTTCGACGGAGACATGGGGACTGCCGATCCGATCACTGTCGTCGGCGGCCGATTCACCACCTTTTTGAATTTTGGTGTGATCGCGGTCAACCCAGTCACGAGCTATCTTCAGATTGAGGTCTGTTGCTCGACTGGATGCAGCCCTGGGCTTACCACATTGCTACCTCGTCAGCCTCTCATTCCCGCACCGAAGGCGTATCGGGCTACCGACGGCGTCGGTCCGCTGGGTGCCCTCGACGTCCGCAGCGGCCTGGTCGGCGTCGGTACGACGTCGCCTGTATCACCGCTAACAGTTCAGGGTGCAGGCAATACCGGACCGACCATCGGTAATGGCTGGGGTGATTTCAGTATCGGCGACGGCGTCACGGGCTTGGCCATCGGTGTCGAGCCCACCGGGTCGGACTGCTGCTTCCCGCACACAGTAACAGGTTGCGACGACGCGACGTGTGAAACCACGGTGTGCACATTACAGCCAACCTGCTGCGATCCGGGCGGATGGGACACAAGTTGCGCGTTCCTCGCCAACCTCGGCTGCGCGGGAATTTGCGCAGCCACGCCTGACGCCGGTAACGTCAGGATGTGGACGCAAGGCAATGGCGAGGTCGCCATCGGCGGCTCGCAGGCTGGCGACGTTTTGACGGTCGGCCCCTCCTCCGTCGATGTAGCGGTTCCGCTCAACGCGTCGTCGCTCAACGTGACCGGCAACATGACGAGCGCATCAGTCTTCATGAACGGTGTCGCAGGCGTCGATGGGATCACGTTCCCCGACGGCACGCTGCAAACAACCGCCGGCGGTGGTGGTGCGGGTGACGGACACTCTCTCGACGCAGTTGATGGAAGCCCGATTGACGCATTATTCGTCGACGCCTCCGGAAACGTCGGCATCGGGACGGGGGGGGGCTCCGGCGGATGAGTTGCATGTCGTGGGCGACATTCGGGGAGACCGCTTCGTCGACGGGAACGATGCTGCATTTTTCCTCGACGCCAGCGATCCCGGTATATCCCTCAGCGCTGGCGGGACCATCCTCAGCGCCGCGTTTCTCGACAGGGACAATGATTCGTTCTTCCTCGATCCAGCCAGCGCTGCTATCTCACTCAAAGCCGCTGGCGACATTCTCGCTGATGGAAATCTCGGCATCGGGACGAACAACCCTCTCTCTGCGCTCCATGTACAGGGGACCATAAGGGCCAGCAACTTCGGCACGATCCAACTCCGTACCGATCTCGCGGCAAATAAAATTGAATCAGATATTGATCTGAGTCTAGGTGCTTGACTATTTAACACTATTCGGCTTGTCGCGGCTACCGGCAACGTCGGGATCGGGACGACAACGCCGTCGGACCTGCTTCATGTTGACGGGACGGCGACCTTCGATGTCGATTCTGTCAGTGGTGAGCAGTTGCGGATCACGACACCGCAAGGCGCACCTGGATTCATTGCGACCAGCTCTAACGCGAACCGTCGTGACATTCGATTTGGCGACAGCGGAATCTCGATCGTCGCCGGAACGAGTGGTGCCGCACCTTCCGCGACGGATGGAATCAAGATATCCGAAGGCGGAAACGTCGGCATCGGGACGAGCACGCCAGGATCTCGATTGCATGTCCTTGGCCCAGACCCAACGACGGACTTCGACGGACAGTTGCAGGTCGAAGGCACCGCTACAACCGGCGCGATCGATACGGGCGCTGGCATTGAATTCCTCGGGCATGACGGAAACATCAGGCGGAATTGGGGGGGGATTCGGGTGCTCAAGGCCTCGGGCATTATGGGAAACACCGCGTCGAACATGATCTTCACGACGCGCTCTGCCGGGGCACTCCCGGTCGAGCGCATGCGCATTGATTTTGGCGGCAAAGTTGGTATCGGGCGGACTCCAATTATCCACAAACTCGAGGTCGAAGGGAACGCGTGTAAAACGGTCGGCGGGAGCACCTGGGCAAGCTGCTCTGATCGACGAATCAAGAAGAACATCAAGACGATTGATGGCGCACTTAACAAGCTCGACGAATTGCGGGTAACGAGTTTTGAGTACACCGACGAGTACAAGGCCGCCCACCCCGATGCCGAGGATCGACGCTACATGAACGTTATCGCCCAGGAATTCGCGGAAGTGTTTCCCGACCATGTGTCCAGCATGAGCGGACTGCTTCCGGGTAAGGGAGATCTACTGATCGTCGATACCTACCCATTGACCATCTATTCCGTTGCAGCCATCCAGGAGTTGCGAGAGATCGTCAAGGAAAAAGACGCCGAAATCACCGCACTGCAAGCGCGCATGACTGCGCTGGAACAGAGCATTGGCAAGGTTGCCCCATCGCCTCGTGCTGGCACCTTGGGCATGGCCACGCCCGCGCTGGCGGCGTTGTGTCTGGTCGGGTTCGTGGCGCTCAATCGCGGTCGCAAGGGAGGTGCCCAATGAGACACATCGCGTGTTCCGCGGCAGTGATTCTGCTGCTTGCCACGTTCGCTTCGGCCCAAACCGGCGGGACGTTTGATTTATCCTGGAACACCATCGACAGCGGTGGCGGGACCAGCACCGGCGGCACGTTCTCGCTCTCCGGCACCGCAGGCCAACACGACGCGGCTACCGTGAGCGGCGGCACCTTCGTCCTTCGCGGCGGATTCTGGGGCGGTGGCGAGGCCGGCAGCACGGGCGGTACACCATGCGCCCGCGACTGCGACTGCCACACGACGGCTGTTGCCCAGGCTGGGGTGGACGGTGTTGATGCAAACACGTTGCTGGATATTTGTGACTACAGTTATTGCGACATTCCGGCAGGTGAAACGGAGGGTACCTGCACGTCGTGCACGCGTCGTTATGGAAACACCTGTTCGTCGTTCCAGGCGTTCGTCAGTACGGACGACATCTCCTGTGCGGTGACCGGTTTTGGTAATTACTGTGCGTGTCCGAACGGCGACCTGATCGACGGCGGTGCAACCGGCTGTTCGTCTGGAACGCCGGAGAATTGCAAGGGTCCTAGCGGTATCCCGATCGGGACGGACGACATCCTTGCGATCGTCGCCGCCTTCGGTGGTGCCAATCCGTTCACCTGCGCCACGCCCGCGGCGGCGACTTGTGAAACGGGCAACCAACCCACACCGGGTGGTTGCGGTCC
>JAJDDT010000102.1 GCA_029260165.1 Phycisphaerae bacterium
GCGCCATTCAGCAGACGAGCCAATTGAAAAAAGTTCAAAAACTTCTCGGTTGTTCGAGCGCCTCGCTGGGAGGCGCTCTCCGAAGCGAATCGCGTTTTCGACGCCGAACTGTCGCGCGGCATCATCGGCCAACTGGTCGAAGAGTTGCAGCCGATCCAACACTCTGCGTCGTTCGACGGGATCGATCGCGTGTTGACGCTGGTCGATGGCACGCTGCTGCCCGCACTTCCAAAACTGGTCGAGGCCATGTGGCTTGACGACCGCAACAAGGCTTTCAAGCTGCATACGCAGTTCAAACTGCTCAAAGGTGTTCCAGTCCGCATGGACCTGACCACGGGCAACGCCAGCGAACGCGAGGTCCTGGCAGCCAGTCTGCAGCCAATCTGCAACCAGGACGCGTCTACGTCATGGATCGGGGATACGTCAAGTTCGACTTGTTCCGAAAGATCATCGACGTCGGCTCGTCGTTCGTCTGTCGCATCCGGGGAAACGCCGCTTTCGAGGTGTTGGAAGGACGTCCGCTCAGCGACGAAGCGGTTCAGACGGAGATCATTCGCGACGTGCGCGTGCGATTCACAGGCTGGAAAGCGACGGCACCGTTGCACGATCGCCCGATGCGCATCGTGGAAATCCGCTGCAAGCCGCGGCGTAAAACGGGCCGTCGTCCCGGCGATGCCGGACCGACTCAGGGCGAATCGATCCTGGTTGCCACGGACCTGCCGGACGTTTCGGCCGAAGTCATCGCGCTGATCTACAAACATCGCTGGGCCATCGAAACATTCTTTCGGTTTTTCAAACATGTGCTTGGCTGTCGACATCTGTTGAGTCACTGTGAAAACGGGATCGCGATTCAGACTTATGTGGGCATCATCGCGTGTCTGTTGATCGCGTTGTGGACGGGCAGGAAGCCGACGTTGCGGACGTATGAGATGATCTGCCACTACTTCACCGGTCTGGCCGACGAGGAGGAGTTGCTCGCTCATATTCAAAAACTCCAGCCTCACACCTGACTGGCGTCCACAATCGCGACGCGCCGGCCGTTTGTGCCGCGCGGAAATAACCTGCTGTACCGCGCGGAATGACCTGTAGTGCCGCGTGGAAACAGTTGTACCGCGTGGAAATAACCCACCCTCCGCCCCGAAAGCCTCGCACCCGCCACAGGACCATCCCCGAACAACAGCAATTTGACCCCCGGCAAGCCTTGTGCCGAACAGTATTGAGCCTCACCCCTCGTGGGTGACGAGACGGCAAAATGATGCGATCAGCCCAAAGCAGGGCAGGTGCTTGCACTTGCCGACGGGTGGCCCACCCATTCATGGGTGGGGGAGTCGATTTGAATAGCCAACCTCCCCCCAAACCCCCAACCGCGAGCGACGCGAATCACCACCAACCCCAACCCCCGAGCGCCCGATTTTCAACACCCTCCACCCCTCGCCAACCCAACCGTCCAATAAAAACCCCCCTCACGGCGCGCATGCAGGTGATCGAACTTTTTATTTTCTTCGATCACCTGCAACGTTCTTTAGGGTGACGCGGGATGGTCCCGCAACGCGAAGGAGGCCAACATGGTCCACGCAAAACCAAAACCCATCATCCCGCTCCTGCCTTTCCAAAAGCGGGACATCGAATCCAACGCAAGATTCCAATGGTCATGCTGGGCAAGGCAAACCGGAAAATCATTCACCAAATCACTAAGACGCGTCATCCGAGGCATCCAACGCCAACGAAACCAAATTTTCCTCAGCGCAAGCGAACGCCAATCCAAAGAGCTGATGCAAAAAGCACGCATGCACACCCAGGCCCTCGAAATCGCAACCACCTACCACAACAACCCCATCCTCAAGGGCACCAGATACAACCAACTCGAAATCGAACTGCCCAACGGCGTACGCATCATCGGACTACCCGCCAACCCCGAAACCGTCCGCGGATTCACCGGCGACGTCTTCCTCGACGAATTCGCCATGCACGCACAAGACCGCGACATCTGGGCCGCCATCTTCCCAACCCTCCTCCGCGGAAACGGCGAACTCGACGTCGCCAGCACCCCCAAAGGCAAAAACAACGTCTTCTACGACCTCTCAACAAACCCCAAATTCGAAAAATCCATCGTCACCCTCGACGACGCCATCCAACAGGGACTCGACATCGACGCCGACGAAATCCGAGCCTCCATGGGCGACGATGAACTCTACCGACAGGAGTTCAACTGCGAATTCCTCGACGAATCCACCGCCTTCCTCACCCATGACATGATCACCCGTTGTCAGGACCCCAACCTCGAAAAACAACCCGCCATCAAAGACCTCGCCCAATACGATCAACTATACGTCGGCATCGACATCGGACGAAAACGCGACCTCACCGTCATCTGGATCGTACAACGCCAAAACGATTCGCTAATCACCCGCGCCGTCTACGAACGACAAAACGAAACCTTCAAAAACCAGTACGGCCTCATCCGACAAATCCTGGCCATCAAAACCGTCAAAAAATGCACCATCGACGCAGGTGGCATCGGCATGCAGCTCGCCGAATCCCTCGTGGAAAAAACAGGCGCTCACCGCACCCAACCCGTTACCTTCACCAACGCAATCAAAAACGAACTCGCCACCAGACTCCGCATCCACTTCGAAAACAAAACCATCCGCATCCCCGTCGACCCCGACATCCGCAACGACTTCCACAGCCTCAGACGCACCATCACGTCCACGGGACTCGCACGCTACGACGCACAACGAAGCACCACCGGACACGCCGACCGCTTCTGGGCCGCCGCCCTCGCCGTAAGCGCCGCCGGAAAATCCACCCACAACACCAAAATCCAACACCTCAACATCAAACCCCTCGCCTTCGCAAACCAGGGAACATGGTAGGAAAATGTAGCGTCACCCCTTGTGGGTGACGGGATCACAAAAGGACGCCAACAGGCAAACAAGCGGCGAACGCGAGATAGGAAACCAACTATGACCGCAACCATCATCAGCACAACAAAACGCATCATCAACGCAATCCGCGCACCACGCTCCAACGCACGACCCACCACAGGCCGACTCCTCACCACACGCCCCGAAGACACCTGGCGAGACTACCCCTCCAGCAACCTCACCCCCTCAAAACTCGTCGCCATCCTCCGCGAAGCCGACGCAGGCGCACTCTCCGCCGCCATGCAGCTCTACGAGGAAATGGAGGAAAAAGACCCGCACCTCTACGCCGTCGCAAACACCCGACGACTCGCACTCACCGGACTCGATTGGACCATCACACCCGACCCGCAAGCCGCCAATCCAACCCTCGCCGCACAAACCGCCAACCACTGCCGACAAATCCTCGCCAAAACCGACAGCTTCGACGAATCCCTCCAACACCTCGCCCTCGCCACCGGACGCAACATCGCCATCGCAGAACTCGTCTGGTCCACCGACAACAACCAACTCACCCTCACCGAAATCCTCCCCGTCGATTTCACCCGCATCGTCTTCGATAACCTCGACCAACCACGCATCCTCACAAAAGACGCCCCGTTCGACGGCATCGAACCCGCACCCAACAAATTCATCATCCACACCCCACAATGCACCACAGGACACGCCGCAAGAGGCGGACTCCTCCGCGTCACCGCCCTGGCCTACCTCGCCAAAAACCTCGCCCTCAAAGATTGGATGATCTTCGCCGAAACCTTCGGCATGCCCGTCCGCATCGCAAAATACGAACCCTCCGCCTCACCCGAGGAAAAACGCGAAATGCTGCACATGCTCGAATCCCTGGGCTCCAACGCTGCCGGCATCTTCTCCCGAGCGGTCGATCTCCAGATCGTCGAAGCCAACCGCGGAAACGCAGGCCCACCCTACGAAAAACTCGTCAACTTCCTCAACCGCGAAATCTCAAAAGCCTGGCTCGGACAAACACTCACCACCGACACCACCGGCGCAAAAAGCTCCCTGTCCGCCACCACCGTCCACGAACAGGTCAGACAGGACATCCTCGCAGACGACCTCCGCAAGGAAGCCCGTACCATCCGACGCGACGTTCTCACACCGCTCACCCTCTTCAAATTCGGACCAGCCTCACCCGTCCCACACTTCACCCGAAAAACCGACCGCGCCAAAACCGCACAACCCCTCGCAAACCTCATCGCAACCGCCGTCAACGACCTCGGCGCAAACATCCCCGCCGACTGGGCACACAACGCCCTCGGACTCCCCCGCGCCACCCCAACCCAGGACACCCTCCCGGGAAAAATTTCTTAATGTAGCGTCACCCCTTGTGGGTGGCGCGAACGCAAAAAAATAAAAACAAGCAACACAGTCATCATCAAAAAGAAACCCCAGGCAGCGCCTCAACAACCAAACATTCGGAGAAACAAAATGACCACAACCACCACCCCATCCCCCGTCGCAGGCCACGTCCTCACCCCCCTCGACGCAGCCCACCTGCCCAACACAACAATCCCAACCCGCGTCCGCATCGCACCCTGGGGCGCAGTCGAATCCGCCAACGGACAATTCACCGTCGACGACGAATCCGCATTGCTCGTCACCCAACAATTCGAAGCCCACGGCACCGACCTGCCCATCGACTACGAACACCAAACCCTCGGCGGACCATACGCCTCACCCAACGGACAAGCCCCCGCCGCAGGATGGATCAAACGCATCGAATCCGAACCTGGCAAGGGATTGTTCGCCATCGTCGAATGGACCGAACCCGCCCGCGAACAACTCGCCAGCAAACAATACCGCTACCTATCCCCGGTGGCCGTCGTACGCAAAGAAGATCAAAAACTAATCGCCCTGCATTCGGTCGCACTCACCAACAAACCCGCCATCGTCAACGCCGAACCCATCGTCAACCGCATCCAGGTCACCGACCTCAACGCCCCAACCGCAGCCCTCTCCGCCCTGCGCGCCCAACTGGGACTCGACGATTCCACCGATGACGAAACCATCCTCGTCACCGCCAAACACTGCCTCGACCGCTTCGAAAACGAATCCAGAAAACAGGCCGCCGACCAAAAGGTCCAACAAGCCATCCTGAAAGGACAACTCACCGAAGCCCAGCGCGACGTCGCCATCGAACTCGCACTCTCCGACGCCAAACTCTTCGACCGCTGGCTCAACACCGCCCCAATCATCATCACCCGCGGCAGAACCACCGCACCATCAACCGCAACCGGCGATCCATCAAACGCGATCGCTATCCACGCTCGAACCGAATACCGATCAAACCCCATGCTCATGGGACTGACCACCGAGCAGGCCTACGTCGCCTGCGCAATCAACGAATTCCAGACAAGGAAAGGAAACTAGAACCATGGCTCTTACCGCAAACCGTGACGTCGACCACTACGTCGATCAGGAACTCCGCAGCTTCCCCGTCAAAACCGGCGCGAACATCTTCAAGGGTGCCTTCGTCGTCATCGAGGAATCCACCGGCTATGCGAAACCCTTCTCCTCAGGCGCAGGCGCCGGAACCAGTAACTTCTTCGTCGGCATCGCCTACGAGGAGGCAGACAACACCACCGGCGCCGACGGCGACCTCAACGTCCGCGTCTTCACCCAGGGCGACTTCGAACACGACGTCACCACCGCCACCATCACCAACGTCGGCGACAAGGTCTACGCCACATCAGACGACACCCTCGTCCTCCTCGACGGAACCGGACAAAACGTCTTCGTCGGACGCATCCAGGGTTTCATCAGCTCGACCACCTGCATCGTCCGACTCCACGGAACCGCAGACGCCGACGCCGTGTAATTCCTCCACCGCGCCGAAAGACGCAAAATGTAGCGTCACCCCTCGTGGGTGGCGCGAAGGCAAAAAACTCATTTCAAAAATCTGACATCATCAGGCAATACCAACCCCGAAGGAGCACCATTCAATGGCCATCATCAACACCGGACTTCTCACCAAAGGCTTGCGAAGCGAATTTCTCAACCGCTTCGAAAACGCCCCCACCGTCTTCACCGACCTCGCCACACGCATCCCCAGCACCTCCGACAGCGAAACCTACCGCTGGCTTGGCACCGTGCCACGCATGCGCCAGTGGGGCAACGGACGACTCGCCAGGGGCATGCGCACCGAATCCTACTCGGTCGAAAACCTCAAGTACGAAGCCACCATCGAGGTCGATCGCGATGAAATCGCCGACGACCAGACAGGACAAATCCGCATCCGCATCGGCGAGATGGCCCAGCAAGCCGCGACGCACAAGGATTTCCTCCTGTCACAACTGCTCATCAACGGCAGCACCACAGGTTTCAACAGCTACGATAACGTGACCTTCTTCAACAACACCCACGTCTCCGGCACCAGCGGTTCGCAAGACAACGACCTCACCACCACAGCCGTCGCACCCGACAACCCGACGACGGTGGAGTTCAAAAACGCGCTCAAGCAAGCCATAGGCCAGATGCTCGCGTTCAAGGACGATCAGGGCGAACCGATGCTCATCGGTGCCACCGGGCTTACATGCGTCGTCCCGCCGACGATGTTCTTCACCGCGCTCGAATCCATCAACGCCACCGTCGTGGACAGCACGTCCAACGCGCTGGCAGGAGCAGCCCGTGTCATCACCATGCCACACCTGACCAACGCCAGTACATGGTACCTGCTCAAAACCGACGGCATCGTGCGGCCATTCATCTTCCAGGATCGTGAACCCGTCGAATTCGGCGCACTAACCGAAGACAGCGAAGACGGCTTCAAACGCGAGAAATTCCTGTACGGCGTCCGCGCCCGATACAGCATGGCCTACGGCTACTGGCAGTTCGCCATCCGCACCGATTTCACCGTGTAATCGTTGGGCATCACATGCAGCGTCACCGAGCTTGCGTAGCGCTGCATGTTCTTCGGGAGCACTTTTGATGAGCTACATCACCAACAACGACATCGAGCTGCGACTTGGGACGGCGCGTTATGTGCAGTTGTCTGACGATACCGGCAGCGGGTCTGCCGACGTCAACATCGTGGCAGAATTACGCGATGGCGCGGAAGGCGAGGTCAACAGTTACCTCGCGCGACGTTATGCCGTGCCGATCGATCTGACCACGCATCTGCCGGTATCGCCGCTGCTCAAGAGCATCACGCTCGACATTGTTGAATACCGACTGCATGCGCGCCGACGCGAAATACCCGACGACGTTGTAGCCAAACGCACGGCGGCGACGGTCTGGCTGCAAAAAGTCGCCAGGGGCGACGTGTCGCTGCCGAGCGTCACGCCGATCGCGGAAAACACAGCCACCGGCATCCGTGCCACAACCATTGGAAACGAACGCGTCTTGTCGCGTGACGAGTTGGCTGACTTCTAGCGCATGGGTGGCCCACCTCTTTAGAGGTGGGGGAGTCGATTTGAGTTCCGGATTCGACTCCCCCCAAGGCTAAAGCCATGGGCCACCCAACCATCAAACGACGAGTAACGAAGCACGAAGCCAACGTAAAAGGGAGAAAAGGATCGTGAGCGAACTGGGCAACATCGAGTCGGCTGTCATCGGGCTGATCACCGGCATCACTTCGGGTAGCGCGCCGGTCTTTAAGACCGTCTTGAGTTTCCCCGACCCTGACCGCAAGGCCGGCGTCGCACAAGTCCGGCGACATGTGTCGCCGGCAGCGCTGGTGATCTACGCCGGTCGGCTTCGCGCCGATTTGCGAGAGGCCGTCATCGGTTTGCCCAGGCTCACGATCCTGATATCGGCCGAGGAACATCGCGGCGACGCGCAGGTGGCCGGTCAAGGCTTCGATCTGCTCGAACAGGTCACAACGGCGCTTGACGGTGCGTTGATCCAAACGAATCGGCGGCTGCTGTTGCTCGATGAACAGACGGCTGACACCGACGGAACGCACGTCGTGTACGAACAGCGTTACGCGATCGATCGCGTGGCGGAGTTGACCCAACCGACGTTTAACGCCGTCGTGTTGGCGGGGGCGAACAGCCTGGTACGCGTCGTTGTCGGCGACTTGTCGGCGGAGTCGGTGCCGTTCGGTTTTCCCGGTATTGACGGCGAGTTTCGTCATCAGCTCGGGTTGCGCGGTCGGCCCATCGAATGGCAAGGCCAACTCCGCACGACGGACGATGCTGCGATGAATACGCTGGAAACGCAAATCGAGTCAGCCGTCATCGATGCGGCTGCGCACACGCTGATCGACGCGTGGGGTCGATCGTTTTTCGACTGCGTCTGCGAACGGTTCACGCGAGTCGGTCCGCGCAAACGTCATCCGGTTACGGGTCAGGCGTTGCAATCCTTTGAACTTCGTTTCGTTCAGTTAAGCGCATAGGCAAGCCATGCAAGCACAAATCGGAAGATCAAGACAGGCGGTTACGTTGACGGCGTCCGTGGAAACGTCGCCCGGATCGGGCGTTTTCGTTGCGGACCCGCGACTCCGCGTGTCGGAGGTGACGTTGCAAAGCGATGCCGACATTTCGACCGCGCGTTTCGACGTTCTTCTCGACAATGATTTCGACGTCGCGGCTGCCAGATCGCGATATTTGGCGGACCTGCGCGTTGTCGTGCGCACCAACGAAGGCAACGGCGACGTGTTGTTCGAGGGCTATCCTCCGATTCAGGAGGCGAGATGGCATGGCGGACCGGGTCGCGGCGAGGAATCGTTCGGGTTTACGGCACGTCATGTTTACGAGCGATTGTCGCGCGATCGGCGCAGTTGGATTTACGGTCGGCAGATGCGCAGCGGTGCGATTGAAGACGGTTTGCAATCGCTGCCGAGCGTCTTCGCATCGAAAAGTGTGCTGGTGACCGCGCTGCCTTGCGTGTTCAATCCGGACGATCGGGCGAACCGAGCAGCCACGCCGCTGACCATTGCGAAGCATGATGGATCGACCGTCAGTGTGCCGATTTTCTCCGGCGACGACGACCCGTCCGCGGTTTTGTGGACGCATGGTGATGCATTGCGTTATCTCGTTTGGTTCTATTCGCCGCAGGAGGGGCCTGTGTTTTTCGGCAACGTGTTTGACGAGCCGAATTCGTCATCGCGATTGGCAGCGAGATTGGCAGCGCCCTGCACATCGCTGAACTGCGAGGCGGTCAATCTCGTCGAGGCGTTGTCGCTGTTGGCGGACGACGCGGGTATTCATGTGACGGTTGATACGATCGGCGACGGGGTTGGTGTGCGTTCATCGTTTCGGGTGTGGGCGTCGGGTGACGGTGTTCGCAGACCGTTGCATCTGGTACGCGGCGGTGTTCATGCGGACGGTACGGCGCGGTTTGATGCGTCGGAATTGTCGGCGTCAGACGTGTTTCGCGCGAACGAAGTTGCACGGGCGGTCATTCGTTGGGATGACGCGCGGATCGTGAATGCGCCGATCGTGCTCGGTGATGTGAAACGCTACGAGATGACCGTGCCGCTGGTGCCGGGATGGATTCCGACGGTGAATCTGGACAACGTGGCTGTTCAGGACCGCGCGTCGTCCCGGGCGCTCGCGTTGACGCCGGCGACGGTGGCTGTTTTGGGTGACAGCGCGTCGCAGAGTGCGTGGTTCAGCGCGTTCCACGCCGACGGCGATGATTTTTTCGCGAATCGATTCGTCGCGCGTCGTTGGGTGTTGAACGAGGACGGTCGGTTTGACGGCGCGACGTACAACCGCAACGCGCCGTTTGATGACTATCAGCCGTTCGATTTTGCGACGGTGGCCAGTAACGAAATTGCGCGAGCCGGCGAGTGGACGCGGCGGACGCGCGCGTTTGAGCCTACGATTACCGAGACGCCGGAGGGCGCGCGATTCGGCGTGCTGATCGAGTTGAGTTTCGACAGCGGCGCTACATGGCAGCGTTCGGCGGGCGGCGTTCGCATCCTGGCTGATCCTGCCGGCATTCTTTTCGACGCGGACAATCCGACGCAGGTGACGCCGACCGGGATTGACCCGGCTGAGCAGAACCTTTGGTTCGCGATCATTGATCAAACGATGCGCGTTCGCGTGACGGCGGTGATGGCTGGTGACGAGCGACTCGTGGCCGACGTTCGCCCGAACGATTCAGCCACCCCCACGCTCGTGACGACGTCGGAGGTGATCAATCGAGCCGGTACATATCGATTCGCCAGTCGCGACGGCACGACGAACGTGTTGAAATCGACCAACCCGACCGGCGAGATTGGCCTGGACGATACGGCGGCGATCCATCGTTTCGGTCAGTCGTTGGCAGCGTGGTCGCAGGATCGTCGTGTCATCGCGTCGCCGGTGGTGCCGTGGGTTGGCACTGTTTTTGGTATCGGTGACGAGATCGATCAGGTACGGGGTCGCGGCGTGTCATTCGTAACGCGTCGCGACGGGGAGTTGGCGGGTCCTGTCGTGGTTGGCAAACGATTTCGCGTCGGCAATGGTCGATTCGAGACGGAGTTGATTCTGATGCATGACGACGGGGGGACAATCTGATGCAGCGCGTGCGGGTTACGGTACGGCGATCGAGATCGTTCAACGCCGATGCAACGTTTGAGGTGTTCGGCAATCTGGGTTCGGGGACGATTGATTTCGTTCATCCAATGACGCCTCGTTCGGTGGCGTTGTGGCCTGACGGGGCGCCGCGACGGGGTCATCTTCTTGACGCGCATCTTGTACTGCGGCATCTCGACAGCGTTGGTCCTGACGGGCATCTGGAATCGGGGCATGTGCAGAGCGCGCACCTTCAGCCCGCGATGGACGTTTTCTACGACACGCCCGCGTATGTGTTCGGGCGATTTCAGCACGGCGTGGTCATGAGCGACGGCGCGGGCAACGCGTCACCGCCGACCGTCGCGGCGGTGACGGTCAACAGTTCGCCAACGGTGCCACAGTGTGTCACACGTCTCGGTTACGACGGTGTGGCTGATCAAATCACGTTTTCATTCGAACCGAGCCGCTTCGACGCGATCAGCGGCAAGTAATTCAAAAAGAGAGAGACCGACATGGCTGGCAATTTGACGTATCCCAACGAGGTGTTCCCATCCGACAGCGCGGTGCTGGTGTTGGATGGCACCATTGATTCGGCGACCGGTTTGCCGTTTGTTGCGAAGGGTGTTGGCCCGAACAGCACGCCGACGTACGAGGTTCAGTACAACCGCCGTCAACAGCGAGAGAACGGAATTCTGGCGGCGGTGCGCGAGGGGATGGTCGTTGAAGACGGTGCATTGACCGTTGGTGTTTACCCGATTCGTTACACGCTTGGCGGGGTTCGCAAGTGTTTCGACGGCGCGGTCAATCAGGCGATTCCCGACGACAGCACGCGCGTGGTGTACGTTGATTCTGCCAACGCGTTGCAAATACAGGCGTCGTTTCCGACCGATCTGACGGCGCATCTGCCCCTGGCGACGGTGACGAGTGCATCGGGTGTGTTAACGATTACCGACGAGAGGCCTGCGATGATGTTCGAGGTGTCACCGGTCGGCGCATCGGCCAATACGATTCCGATCGCGCCGTCGGTGCACATAGCGGGATCGTTGTCGGTGTCGGTTTCGACGATTGAATGGCCTGCGCCGTTTGATTTCACGCTGGTGAGCGCCGTTGGACGTGTTGCGACGGCACCCGTTGGGGCGAACCTGATTGTTGACGTGCGCCTGAACGGGACGTCGATATTTGCCAGTCAGGCGGAAATGATTTCGGTCGCATCATCGCAAAACCAGGACACGTCTGCGACGAAGAATCAGGCTGTTGTCGCCGGCGACGTATTGACGTTTGAAGTGGAACAGGTCGGAACGACCACGGCTGGCGCAGATTTGACGGTCGTGCTGAATGGTTTGGCTGCGACAACTACAATTTAGGAGGCAGGAGCAATGGCTCTTTTATCACAAATGGAACTGGCAGATTTGAGACGGAACGTTCGTCGATCAGCGGGCGATGTATCGTGGACGAAACCGCAGATCAACGCGGCGGTTCAGGCGATTGAAGACTGGTTCGTGCAGAATCGATCGTCACTCGTGACCGCCATCAACACGGCGACGGGACCGTTTTTGTTTACTGGTGCGCAAAAAAAAGCGCTCGTGGGGTATTGGATGAAACAGAAATTCGGACGGGAGGGCGTGTGATCATGGCGACACATCGGATACCAATTCTGGGGTCGATGACCCGACCCGACGACAGTGGCGAGGTTTGGTTTGAACCGTTTTCGATCGAGGCGGTCAACGATTTGTACGGACACCTGGTGCTGGTTTTCGACGATCCGTCGGGTCGTCGGGCGTGTTACGGATCGTTCGAGGTGCCGCAGGATTATGTCGGTGCGGGAAAGATGGTTGTTGTGTACACCACGCCGACGACGGTGGGCAATCGTTTTCGATTTGAGTTGAACACCAACGCCGTGGGTGGCACGGATATTGAATCGCTGGACCCGTTGGCGGCGGCGAATTCGTCTGCGGTGAACGCGAGTCCGCCGAGCGCCGCGTTTGAACGCATGGAGACCTCGTTGACCCTGTCCAACGTTGCTGCGGGCGAATCTGTTCTGTTCAGCCTGTTTCGCGACGGGGCGCAGGTGTCGCCAAACGATGATGACGTGGCGGACAAGGCGTTGGTTTTGGCTGTTTTGTTTGAATACAGTGACGCATAATGGCACTTGACTTTGCAACAACCGACGCGGGCGTGATTCACGGCAGTGGAGCAGCCATCGACAACCTTTCGAAACAGACGTTTGTCGCATGGATCAAACCGACGACGCTTGGCGTGAACAGGTATGTCTGGTCGAAATTCAACACGAAGCCGTTTTTCAGGGTGACGGATTCGTCCGGTCATCTTCGATTATTGAAGGACCGAACGACGAATGATCTTGATTATACGACGTCAACGACGGTGTCGGCGGGCGCGTGGCAATTCGTGGCGTACACGATTGACCAGGCGGCGGGAAGCAGTCTGGCACACATTTACACGGGCGATTTGTCCACGGCGCCGACGGAAGCGTCCTACAGTTCGACCACGGATGGATCGGGTTCGTTCGCGTCTGATTCCGGAAACGCCGCGTATGCGGGCAACCGGTCGAATTCGGACCGGTCGCTTCGCGGACATATTGGCGCGTTGGCGTTGTTTGACCGCGTGCTGACACTCGGCGAGCTGACGTCGTGGTGGATGCAACCGCAGGGGACGCCGGGGTGTGTTCTGTCTGCCAATTATTTCACGACGACAACGTTGGCGGATGGTTCGGGCAATGGATTCAACGGGATACTGACGGGTTTCAACAAGGCGACACATGCGGACCATGTTCCGTTGGGGCCTGCGTATGGACTGGACGCGTGGTCGAGTCGGAAAGTCGCGGCGGCGCCGTCTGGTGGACCGTCGATTCCCGTCATCATGAGACATTTTCAACGCCGGAGGGCTGGTTAGATGAGATTTCTGCGACAGAGTACAGCCATTGATATTTTGGTCGGTCCGTTGGTGGACGAGACGGACGGTGTGACGCCGATCACGACGGTGACGCTGGCCGGCGTGACTGCGGCTGTGATCAAGGGCGACGTGCGGACGGGCCTGACGCTGGTTGCGACGGGTAACAATCATTTCACGCATGTGGCTGACGGGTATTGGGAGTTGAACCTGACGACGGCGGACGCGAACACGACCGGTATTTTCCGCGTGACGCTGCGCGATGATGATGGTTTTCTTCCGGTGTGGGAGGATTTCATGGTGCTGCCTCAGCAGGTATTTGACAGTCTGGTGGCTGGTACGGATCAGTTGGACGTTGACGCGGGTGTGACGGGTGGCTTGACGGCGGCGGCGGTGGCGGACGCGGTGCTGGATGAGTCGGTGTCGGAGCATCAAACGGCTGGCACGGTGGGTGCGGAGTTGCACCTGACCAGGGCGATGCTGGCCAACAAGCGTCGGCACACGGTATCGACCGGTGTGGACGAGGTTTTTGATGACGACGGCACGACGTTGTTGCGGACGATGACACCCATCGATGGTGGTAGCGATCAGATCGAGGTTGATCCGAGCTAGGGTTTTCATGTGTGGGGACGTTGGCTGGTCGTCCCGTCACCCACAAGGGGTGACGCTACATTGGTTGAACTGCAATCGCAGTGTCAAGACGTCGCGGGCATCATTTGGTAATCCCGTCACCCACAAGGGGTGACACTACATCGGACTGAACATACTCCGGTGATCTTGAGCAGGGAGTGTCATGAGATGGCATCTGAATTGTTGAACAAGTGGCTGACACACTATGACCCGATTCACAGGGGGTATACACCTATGGGTATTGCCAACGGTGTGTCAGCCACTTTGGGGTGGTCGTTTCCGCGGGTAGCGGGTGGTTACAACCTCTATCGTGGGGTTGGGTCGGGCGCGGTTGATTTTGATCAGCCTGTTGGGGCGGTTGGTGCGAATGCGACGGCGGTTGCAAATTTTTCGTGGCGACCTCATGCGGTGGATACGACTTATTCGTATGTGTTGAAGTCGGTTGGGGGCGGTGGTGTGGAAAGTTTGGCGTCGCAGGCGGCGGTGGCAGCGTTTGATGGGGTTGGTGGATTGCTCGGTCCCAAGCCTGCATCACCGTTGTCGTTGGATGTGACCCCTGGGGTTGGTGGGCGGTTTGTGGTGTCGTGGGTTCTTGATGATCGGTTTGGAGAAGCGACGCCGACGGAGTTTCGCGTTTTTCATGACAATGGCAGCGGGACGGTTGATTATGCGACGGTGGTCGGGCAGGTGTCGCACGTTCGCGGTCGCGTGCATTATTCATTTTCGTCGGCTGCGTTTGCGCATGGATTGCGGCGGGTCTGGGGAGTTCGGGCGGTGACGTCGCAGGGTGTGGATGATGGGAACGTGTTGGCGGGGTTTGCGTGGTCGGATGCGGTGGGGCCTGCGGCGGTGGAGGCTGTTGGTTTGGAATGTCTGGACGAGGAACAGGGGTAGGTCATGGCGATTCGATCGTTGAATCAGTTGCGGACGGATCAGGCGCGGTTGTTGGACGAGTATCGGGCATCGTTGCCGTCGGCGGATGCGTCGGTGGGTTTGATGCCGGACGGTTTATCGCGATCAGATGCGATGGTGGTGACGGTTGGGAAGGTGACACAGGTTGTCACTGTGGATGCGACGCTGGGGGCGCATCTGGTGGTTCAGCCTCAGGTGTTCGATGGTGTTCCGCCGGTTGCTGAGGCGGCGTCGAAGCCGACGGTGGTGGCGTATCCGACGCCGAATCGTGTTGTCGGTGGATATGTGGTGGGTGATTTTGTGGAACTGGTCCCGGCGCGCGGGGCGATGTTGGCGGTGGGGTTGGCGTAGGGTGTGTGACGGGTTTTGCGTATTCCCAAAAACAGGCAGGTGCGGGCGGCTGCGCTACTTTGTTGGCGTGGCATTTTCCACAACGAGCATTTCCACCTCGCGCTTCGCAGGTTTGAGCATCAGGTTGTATTTCCTCTTCAACGCTTCCTGCACAACCTCCAGCGCATACTCCTGCGACGGCGGGGGAAAGCGAAACGGGAAGTAAAAGTGATAGTAACCCGACACGTTGACGTCATCGACCACGGGAATCGTAAACACGCTGCTCAGACTCCTGGCCAGGCTTCCGGTGCTTCCGATCGAAATGAGAAGTTCCTCGCCGGCTTTCAGCCGCTCCAACAGCGCTTTGGTCGGCGCGGATTTTCCCGTTTCCTTGTCGAACAAGAGGCCTTGCATGGCCGGTTCCAGCGTTGGCGTCTCACCATCGATTGTCGCCAACAAATAGACGTCGGTCAGGCGCTTTTCAGATTTCGCTGATAACCCGAATGCACCGGTCACAGCCTGTTGCAAAACGTCCCGCCCGCGTCTCTTGTCTTTGGCCAACCACTCGAACGCGATGTCGTATCGCCGATCGGTCACGGGAGTTGCTTCCCACACGATGTGCGAATAGGAAACGTAGAAAATACCTGCAATCGCCTCGATCTTCGTGACCCCCAGGTGTCGGACTGTGTAGGCGGTGTTTACGCTCGGCGTGTGGACCTCCGGTTCCTCGCGATTGACCGCGGGCTGTACAACGATGGTGCACAGAGATTTGGTTGTTTGGGATTGGCTGACCCCGCCGGCGAGGTCCTTGCGAAATTCGGCGATGGTGTCCGGCGGCTCTGTAATCGGTGAAGAACTAATGCCTTTGGGATGTTTTCCCGCAAGAAGTTCATCAAGTATCTCCGGGCGGTTCACCAGGGTATGCGGAATGGTCCACCCGACAAGCTTTCCCTCACGATCGATCAAGACTGTTCTCGGTCTCCCCTCGATCCCGTAGGACTTGAACATAGAGCCATCAGTATCCAATCCGATCCACCCGTGGATCGGATTCTTTCTGATGAATCTCCGCACCGTTTTTTCGTCTTCATTCGTCACGGAGATGAACACCACAGACTTGTCTACAAACTTCTCCTCCAGCTTGTTGAACCACGGACGCACGCCCCTGCAAGGGGCGCACCACGTCGCCCAGAATTCCAGAACCACGATCTTCCCACGCAACTCTTCCAACGTTTTCGACGCTCCGTCTGGCGCCTGCAGCAATTCTTCTAGTGTGAAGGATGGGGCATTCTCGCCAACCTTAGGAATCGCTCCTGATGATTCAAGTGGCGGAAGTACGCTCACATGTAGAGAGAAATACAATGATGCCTTCAAGAACGGATGCATTGGGATCTACTTCCTTCTATGCCGTGTAATAGAGAGACGCGGACCGGCTCTAATTCGCCGGCCCGCATCAATACTGATTCAAATCCGCAACTATTCCTACTTCGGAACAACTGGGTCGCTAATACATGTGCAAACCGCAAAAGCATTGCCGTCATCATCGTGTATTACATCCCAACCACAAACAACGCCACTTGATTGGCAACCGTTAAAAGTGCGACATACGGGGTCACCTGACGGATAGGGGATCTCAATTCTGCAATTGATTCCCTCATGTGCAACAGGATCGGGATCACCAATGGTAAACGTAAAGACATCGCTCTTTTCGTCATAATTGAAGGCACCAACGCCGGCCACGACAAGGTCACCATTCTTGCCAGGGTACACATAGGCGTTGATCGTGGCCACAGTGTCGCGTTCGAAGTCGCCTTTCGGGGTGACGCGGATGGTCGACGAACCGTCCTTGTTTTTCGTCATGCCCACGACACCGGCGATGTCCACCCTGCCATCCTCCCACGCGACCATCGACACGTCCTTGAATGCGGTCAGCGCCTTGGCCAGGTCATCGGCAGGCGTGGCAGCCTGTGTCGCCGCGACAAACGAACTCGAACAGATACCCACCAACGCCATGATCTTCAACCCATGATTCCTCTTCCGCAACATTTTTTCTCTCCCCGGCTCAAACCTCATTCCCCGTGACCCTGACAATCAGCGTCAACTCATTCAATCTTTACCCCCCCCCCCCCCCACGGTGTCAAACTCCATTGGCAGAAAAAGGGAACGGGTATCGTTGTCGGACCCGGACGCGGGTGATTATTGGCTTGTTGATTGAGATTGGGATGGAACGAATTGGGACCTGCGGGAGATCAACATCCGAATCCTGTCGTGTGGCGGGTTTTGCCAGGTCGCGACGATCGGATGAGCAAGGCAGGTGCGAGCACCCTGGTGCGTGACCGTTTCGGCGGCTCGCCATTCATTGTTGTGGTGTCACCGCTTGTGGGTGAGGGGATCGCGAAACGACGTCAGCTTGCAATCGCGCCGCCCACAAGGGGCGACGCTACAGGATGGCATCCGCAGGATGTCACAATCGTACCGGCCGATTCTGTCACGCACCCCGAGCGGCTGCGCTGTAGTCGGTCTGGCGATGATTCGGCGGTCGGATCATAATGGGATCATGGCTGACGGCTTTTCATCTGACGCGTTGCTTCAGCGGTTTCTTATTCTGGGGACGGCGGGGCATATTGATCATGGGAAGACGTCTTTGATCAAGGCACTTACCGACACGGATACGGATCGTCTGCCCGAGGAAAAACGTCGGGGGATGACGATCGAGCTGGGGTTTGCGCATCTTTCCATCGGTGACGTCGAATTCGGGGTGGTGGATGTTCCGGGGCATGAAAAATTTATTCGCACGATGGTGGCGGGTGCGACGGGTGTGGACATCGCGTTGATTGTTGTGGCGGCGGACGATTCGGTGATGCCGCAAACGGTCGAGCATGTGGACATTCTGAAACTGATGGGGATCAGACACGCGGTGGTGGCTGTCACGAAATGCGATGTCGTTGATTCATCGATGCACGAACTCGTTGACGAGGAGGTGCGGGAGCTGTTGGCGGGCTCGGCGATGGCGGGTTCGGCGATCGTGCATGTCTCGTCCGTCACGCGTGATGGTCTGGATGCGTTGCGGTCAGCTTTGGTGTCGGTCGCGAAGGGTGTTGAGGAAGAGACGATGGCTGGTGCGTTTCGCCTTGCGGTTGATCGGGTGTTCACGGTGCAGGGTCGCGGGACGGTGGTGACGGGATCGGTGCTGTCGGGGGAAGTTCGATCGGGCGATACGCTGGAGATATTGCCGGGAGGGGAATCGTGTCGCATTCGCGACATGCAGTCGCACGGTGTCGCGACCGAGCAATTGCAACATGGTCAGCGGGCTGCGTTGAATCTGATTGGGGTGGGCAGGGACGACATCGAACGCGGGCAGGAGTTGGCTACTTCGGGGTTCGTGGCGCCGTCGCGTCGGATGGATGTTTGTCTTGAGGTGCTGGGTGGCGCACCGCGTGCGATCAAGCCCTATTCGCGGGTTCGGATTTGCATGGGAACGCATGACGTGACCGCGCGGGTTGTGCCGTTGCAGCCTGGCGCGATCGAGCCTGGTTCGTCACGGTTCGTTCAGTTTCGGACGCGCGAGCGGTTTCTGTCCGTCTATGGGCAGCGGTTTATCGTTCGCGAGGAGAATGATTCGCGAACGATTGGCGGTGGGGTCGTGCTGCGGCCTGTGGGCAGGCGATGGTCGCGTGACGCGAAAATCGAGGAAGACGCGTTGGAGATGTTTCGGAGCGGGGATGGACCGCGTCGCGTCGAGCAGGTGATGATTGAATCCGGTTTTGACCGGCCGTCGCCATTGCAACTGTCAGCCCGGACGGGGCTTGGTGAGGACATCGTTGAAGAAATGGTGGCGACGATGTCGCGTGAGCAGAGATGGATCACGGTGCCCGGCTGGAATCAACCGATTCACCCGTCGGTGATGGCTGGCGCTTCGGATCGCGCGCACCGTTGGCTGGCGAGGTTTCACGATCGGCGTCCGGACGAGCCTGGGTGTGCGGTGGATGCGTTCGTGGGTTGGCTTGATCGAAAAACGAGCGCCGGTCTGGGTCGGTCGATGCTGGTATTGTTGTTGAAGAGCAAGTCGATTGTGGTTCGTGGTCGATATGTTTGTGCGGCTGAGTTCGCCCCGTCGATGTCGTCGCAGGATCAGAAAGTTTACGACGCGATGATGAGTGCGTTTCGGGACGGTGGATATCAACCACCGGGTTTGGCGGATGTGGCGAAACAGGCAAACGCTGATGTGAAACGTGTGCGGAAACTGGTGAAAATCGCTGTTTCGTATGGTGATCTGGTGGAAATCGACGGGGCGATCTTTCTTGCGACCGAGCACGAAAACAAGATGCGGCAGATGGTATCGGATATGATTGAGCAAGCGGGTGGCGCGACGGTGTCGGAGATTCGTGAGCGGTTGAACTCGAGTCGCAAGTTTGTGGTGCCGTTGTTGGAACATCTGGATCGGGTGAAATTTACGGTGCGACAGGGTGACAAACGGGTGTTGGTTGAAGGAGCGTGCACATGACGCCTGAGCAGACGGATATGTTGCGGTCACTGCCGGCGGTTGGCGAGTTGCTGGTGGACGCGACCGTGGTGACGTGGTGTGAATCGCATTCGCGGACGCTGGTGGTTGAATCTCTGCGTCGGGCGATCGATGAAGCGCGCGAGCTGGTGATGGCGAACGGTTCGTCAGTGCCATGCGTTGACACTAAAACCATACTGGAAGCGGCGCAGCAATACCTGGCCTGCGCGTCGAAGCCTTCGTTGCGGCGGGTGATCAACGCGACGGGGATTGTGATTCACACGGGTCTGGGTCGGGCACCGTTGTGTGATGAGGCGGTGACTGCGTTGGCTGATGCGGGGGGGGGTTATTGCAATATCGAGTTGGATCTGGAGACGGGCGGGCGTGGTAAGCGAACGTCGCATGTGCGCGAGTGGCTTTGTCGCATGACGGGTGCTGAGGCGGCGACGGTGGTGAACAACAACGCGGCTGCGATGGTGTTGACGTTGCGTGCGTTGTGTGCGGATCGTGAGGTGGTGGTTTCGCGGGGGCAACTGGTTGAGATTGGCGGGTCGTTTCGGATGCCGGACATCATGACAGCGGCGGGTTGTCGGTTGCGCGAGGTTGGAACGACGAACCGGACGCGGATCGGGGATTTTGAGGGTGCGGTGACCGATGCGACGGCTGCGTTTTTGCGGGTCCATCACAGCAATTTCAAGATCGTCGGTTTTACGGAGGAACCCACGGTGGCGGAGATGGCGGAGGCGGCGCACGCTCTCGGGTTGCTGGCGATCGATGATGTGGGAAGTGGTGCGATTTTCGATCATGCGACGCTGGGGTTGCCGGATGAGCCGACGGTGCCTGCGTCGATCGAGGCGGGGATGGACGTGGTCTGTTTTTCGGGTGACAAATTGTTGGGCGGTCCGCAGGCGGGGCTGATCGTGGGGCGGGCGGATTTGATTTCGCGGATTGAATCGCATCCGTTGATGCGGACGTATCGGGTGGACAAGCTGGTGTTGCTCGCGTTGGAAGCGACGCTGCGGCGGTTTGTGGATCGTGGGACGGCGAGGGCGAGCGTTCCGGTGCTGCGGATGCTGACGATGCCGATGGCGGAGCTGCGCGAGCGGGCGAATCGGTTGCGGGATTTGCTGTCGGCGACGGTGCCGGGTGAGCGGTTCGAGGTGGCAGGCGACGAAACGTTCAGCGGTGGGGGTGCGTTGCCGGGGCAGGCGTTGGAGACGGTTGTCGTGCGTTGGCGACCGGCGAATCTGTCGGCGGGTGAGGCGGTGAAACGATTGCGGGGTGGTGATCCGGCGGTGGTTGCCCGTATCAGCGAGGATCGAATCCTGTTCGATATCCGCACGGTCCGGCCGGAGATTTTTGCAACACTGGTAACGTCCGTTGCGGCTGCTGCGGTTGATCTGAATACGAACGCAACCTGATCTGCGCAAGAAGCGACCCCCTGCGTGGGGGGTCGGTGCCTCTGCTTTTTGAATGTCGATGAGCGTCTGTCGCGGTTATCGACGACGTCGGGCCAGACCAACCAGGCCACACATCATGAGCAAACCCGTTGTCGGCTCGGGGACGAAAACGAGATTGTCGATGGCGGCTGATCCTTCGATTTCGATCTCGAGGGTGGCGATATCGGCCAGGTCAAACCCGGACTGGTCGGTTACATCGCTGAAAAGCCCGGCGATGTTGGGTGATTCCTGCTCTGCGCCACCGAAATCGACGGTCGTCATTCCGATGTCGCCGTTCATGATGTCACCGGTGAAGTTGTGGCCAAGGTAGATCCTTCGCGTGCGGTTCATGCTGTCGGTAAGTGTGAAGGCGACGGTTGTGCCGAGATCGATGTCGAGCACGTCGATGGATTGCAGTTCGACGGCGAAGTTTGCGGGGGCAAAATCAAAGGACATGATCCCGCCGAGACTGGAATCGTTGGGCGTGTCGAAGACGCCCGATACGGTCTGGGTGGCTGCATTATTGGACTGGAGGATGAGGATATTGCCTGTGTCGAGCAGCAAATCCGAGTCGCCCGTCGCCGCATTCGGGCCGGCTGGGGTGGAGTCAAAAATCGCGGACCCGAGATTGGGGCCTGATGATGACAGATTGAAGACGTTTCCAAAGGCAGCCGGCGTATTGACGGCTGCACCGTTGGTCAGCGGCGTTGCAAAATCGTCGCTGAAATCAAACGTGACTGTTTCGGCTGTCGCCAAAGCAGGACCCATCGCCAGAAAAGCGATTACGGAACAGCAGATGCATGAGAGACGCAACATTTCCTTCAACTCCTCCTGGATAACACTGCCGCGAGCGACAGCGCCGCACAACCGATTCGGTGGCTGGTTTCACAGCCAACCACACCGGGCGTACAGAAAAACCCCCAACTGGTTCAGTACCCAAGCCACGAAAATACGTTCGCAGAACGCACCCGAAGCCTCTGTGTCTCTCTCTCGTGATTACGACGATCGTGCAGAACACACGCAGTCCCTATCGCATAGTTTATGTCTTTTGGGCATCGCGGGTCAAGTGTTTTCGCGGGGCAGATACGGAAACTGAGGTGAAAACGGGTCGGATTTGTGGGGTTTGTACGGTTTGCGACGAATTTGCCGCTGCGGGCTGCCTGGTTTCGTGTTATTCGGACGTTCCGGGGGGTGGTTTGAGGCTGAGCAGGTTTGTGAGATGTTCCTGAATCCTGTCGGCTGCCCATTGATGGCCTTTGCGATTCCAGTGAAAGTCGTGGTTGAAGTACAAATCGGGGTGATCGCGTTTCATGTCGTTGAGCCTCAGCGTGGTGACGTTGTTCGCTTCGAGAACGCTGTCGACGGTGTGTGCCTGTTCGGGCGTGAAATCGATGGTCATCACGATCAGGGGGAGGTCTTTTTCCCGGGCGGTTGATACGAATTCCTGCAACAGCCTTGTTGTCAGTTCGTGCGATTTTCGCCGTCGCTCGTTCACCTCGGCGTCGGTCAGTTCGTGTTTTCCGTGACCGCCGGGTCTGACGGAGATGTTGAGAAACGTCCTCGCGTAGTTGAACAGGTAGGAATTTTCGAGCAGTGATTTTCCCGGTATCGCGTTGAACAGCGCGGTGATCGTCTTTAGTCCCTGATAGGCGGGTCCGCGCTTGAGCTGTCCGCTTTCGTCGAGGTCGAACAGCGTGCTGCGCATGTTGTCGTCGGGATCGTTTTTGTACATTTGCAGCAGAATGACATCCGGGTCGAGTTTCAATCCGCGATCCTGCAGGTAGATCAGTTGGTTCCCTGTGCCCCACCCAACGACACCGGCGTTGAGCAGCTCGTATTTGGCAACGCCACGCGGTTCTGATGACGTTGGTTTGGCTTCGTTCAGTCTGCGTTGCAATTGTTGGATAAAGGTCTCGTCGCGTTCGACGCCGCGTCCGAAGGTGAACGAGTCGCCGATGCACAGAATGCGCACCACGCCGTCGGGTTTGGGTGTGACGACTTCCGGTCCGCGCATGCCGAGGCTGTTGGTTTGAATCATCGTGACGTATTCAGAAGATCGTCGGGTGCAGTCGAGGTTTGGCTTCAGTTCAAACCCAAGCGTTTCGGAGAATCTGACCAGGGCGGGACCGACCTGGATCGGGGGATTCATGATCCTTACTGCGACTTCCAGGACCAATAGCGCGATCAGGGTTGTGCCGCCGACCAGGATCAACCTGAACAACCATCGACGGCGTGTGTTGGTGGACAGGTTGTCGCCGGCCTGTTCGACGTTTGATTCGGGCGTGTTTTCCGGTGCGTTTTCGTTCGCCTGTGCGGTCATGCTATCTGCTCGTCGTTCGTTTCCGATCCGGGTCGTAATAATACACCCGAACGGACGAAAAAGGCTGAAGAACGCGGCAGTCAAACTGGGCTTTCCATTCGGCTGACTCATTGATCCACCCTGCCACGCGTCCGCGAACGGCGTCTTCAACCTCGACTGCGATCCAGACAGGGACGTCGTATTCAGCCAGTTTTTCCGGTGTGGGGGGCGTGATGCCGACATCCGGGTCCTGGAGATAGTATTGTCCTATTCGTGCGTTGTGGCAGACGACGCGATCGCCTGGTTTTTTTCTGTTTTCGTCGATGTATCGAAACGCATCGCGCCAACGCGCATGGAATCCCCGGCCTTCGGTGTAGTATCCGAAGTTGAAAAACATCATCGACGCAGCCAGCAGGAGCATCGGCGAGATGGCCATCAGTCTGCCGAATCTCGGTCGCAGGACATCATAAACGCGTTCGATGCCCAAGGCTGACAGCGCCAACCATCCGAAGAGGCAGATGAACCCGTATCTCAAACCGACATACATGCGCATCGACACGATGGCGAAGGCGAGCATCGGAACGACTGCGGCGGCGGCCAGGAAAATCGTTCGTCTCGTGTGATCCGTACGCAGCGCCCAGGCGGAGATGGTGGAAAAGGCGGCGGTCACAGGCCCGATGAAAAACACGGTGCCGAGGATGAACGGTATCGGTGTCTGGTATTGAGAGTTGACGAATTTTTTCAGGTCGGATTTGACGTCGTAATCACTGCGCAGGACGTACAAGCATCCCAGGACGACCAGCGTGCCTGCGACCCACCCGAACCATCCCAGTTTGATTGGCTTGAGGCGAGCGTTTCCGATCAGCCAGTCGACGGCCAGTACACAACAGATGACCAATCCGGTTGGCTGGGAAAGAAACGTCAACCCAATCGCCACCATAGACCCCGCGAACCAGCGTCGTGACGATCGCTCGGTCGCGGTGAAATACCAGATGAGTGCCAATTGGTAAAAGAGGAACTGCTGCGTATAGAACCGTGCAGCCTGCGACCAGAAGATATGGTACGGCGCGATGGCGAGCAGCATCGCACAAATGCCAGCCGCGCGACCCCCGAGCATTCGTCGCGACACAATCCCCAGGATGGGGATCGAAAGCGCACCGATCAGCGCGGAAGGCCAGCGGGTGGACCATTCGGTCACGCCCAGTTCCTGCCATAATTCGGGATGCTCGACGTTGAGTTCGGGTGGTTCTGCACCGGCGAGTGACAGCCCGATGGCGGTCGGCAGGTATCCGAACACCTTGGACTTGTGCATCCCGCCCGGGTCGCAGCAGACGCGGACCGTGTTCAGCTCGTCCACCCAGAAGCTGGCTTTGGTCAGGTGATAACCGCGCAGACCGAAGGCGACGATGGTTGCCAGGGACAACCAAACCCAGAATTCCAGCGAATCTCTGCCTCGCTCCGCATCAATAATCTGACGCACGAACAAACTCCAACGATCCCGCCATCATGCCATCCCTCGTTGAAAAACCCAACGTCGGAACCGTATCAGGAATCTCTGTCCCGGCAATCGGGCAATCCTCTCCATCTGGTATCGAACCGGGCGGACAGTCAACTCCACCCTCAGCCCGCAATATTCGATAATGACAGGGATGGCGGGAGATCGACGGGATTGCGATCCACATGCTGGTCCCATTCGCCGATTTGCCCCACAATGGCCTGCCAGAGGTGTGATATGTCGTCTCCTGTCGCCCATACATCGCTGATTCTGCTGCTTTGGCCCGGTTTGCGCGCCAGATTTCAGAACGACATTTCCCGTCCCCGGCGGGTGCTATTGGCGATCGCAGTACTGGCAGCCCTGATGGGTCCTGATTTTGATCTTGTCATCGGACTGTTCGTCGACGCGCCGCTGGCCACCTACCACAATGGCGGCACGCACAGCTTCGTCGGTATTCTCGCGGGTGGTATCGTCTTCGCCGTCATCGCCCGCATGATCGTCCCACTGCCGATGGGTCCGTTGCTGGTCGTCGGAACGCTCGCTATCGCCTCCCACATCCTGATCGATTTTTTCACCTACGGTCGCGGATTGCAGCTTCTCTGGCCTCTGTCGCAGGAACGAATCGAAGCTCCGTTTGTCCTGTTTCGCGGGGTCCGCCACTCAAGCGACGTCACCATCGGCACGCACCTGCTCAACCTGCTCAGCGACGTACTCTTCGCATTCGCAGTCTGGATCGTGTCCGGTTGGGTGCGACACCGACACACAGCGAATCCGCCCCTCCCGATCGACGAAACGGGTCAATCCGGCTGATTTCCGACCAGCAACTTTTGCAACGTCTGCTGCTGAACCACTTCCGGAGCGGACCAGACCAGGAAAAACATGGCTTCGCGGGCAAGCCTCTGGGCAGGATGATCCGACAGGTATCCGGTCCCCTTGGCGAGCGTCGTCAACACAAGAGACAACCGAATGACCAGATCGTTGACGGTCGCGCGGATCTCAGCCTTTCGCGATTCCAGTCCCACGCCCTGACTCAACATCTCGGCTGCGTCGAAAATCTCCGCGCGTACGCGTTCGTATTGGGCGATGGCGTCGTCCGAAAACACCCTCAGCTCGTCGCTGCGTTTCGGCGCTATCTCCCGCAACAGGTCCACCATCGCGCCAGCCAACCCGATTCCCGACGCGCTGACGACCAGCGGTCGCACTGTGGACCGTCGTCCCATGGCCTTCTCCGCCGGTCCGCGGATCACCCAGTCCGCGGGCACATCCGCGCCGTCGCATGTCACGCTCGTCGTCGCTGTCGATTGGAATGCCATCAACCGCATCGGCTCACCAATCGTCACGCCGGGTGAATCGGTCTTCATGCACGCGATCATCTGGCGACCATCGTCACAGACCCCGCCTGTCACGATGGCATCGCAATGTCCCGGGGCGGTCGCCCACGGCATGATCCCGCGAAACCGCGCCCTCGTTCCATCCCAGTCGATTTCCATCGCGGGTTTTCCCCCCTGCCGCGACGTCGTTAGCTGACTGATACCGACGGTCAGGAGAAACTCACCGGCCGCCAGGGCTGGACAGATGCGTTCGCGCAAGGCCGCGTTGTCTCCGCGAACGATCAGGTCCGCGGCTGCGTCGTGCTGGGTGAAAACCAGGTTGGCAGCCATGCTCCCGCGTGCGATGGCTTCGTACCCTTCCAGCAGTTCGATCGGCGACAGTCCATCCCCGCCATACTCCTTCGGGATCACCCATCGCCAGCAGCCGACGTCGCAGAGGACGTCGATCACCTCGTTTGACCATTCTCCGCGACGGTCCACGTCGTTGGCCAACCGTCGAAGCCGATCCACGAGATTTTCATGGTTTTGTGTCATTTTCAGTATTCCAGGGCAACACACCCTTTGCAATGAATCCCGACCCTCTCTGGAAATCGTTGCAGGGACGACTTATAAATGATTCGCGGAGTGTCCACAAATCGAAGGGAGACGGTCATGAAAGTGCAGTCCATCGGGTCACACGAATCCAGCGACGTCAAAATGGAAGGCGCGACCGGTGCGAAGATGCGCATGCTCATCGGTCCGGACGAACAGGCCTCCAATTTCCACATGCGTCATTTCGAGGTCGAACCGGGTGGACACACGCCCCACCATCAGCACGACTACGAGCACGAAATCGTTGTTCTGAAGGGTTCAGGCGTTGCAAAAAGCGAACAGGGAGAACGCGGGTTTTCGGCCGGTGACGTCATCTTCGTTCCCGCCAACGAGATGCATCAATTTCTCAATCCGGGCAGCGACCCGCTTGAATTCATCTGCCTCATTCCCGCACCGCAGGATTGCAGCCACTGAATCGCACGCCGGATTATTCCGTCACTCCGTCACGGTATCCGCGGGCAACAGGTCGTGACGCCGCAGCTCCGCGACGATGTGCCGTGCGACAAGATCATGCACCGCAGCGCTCGGGTGATGGTCAGCGGGATGCGCGTAGCGACGCTCGGGCGGGACGTCGTCGAATACACCCAACAGGTCGATTACGGGAACGTTGTTCCTCGCACACTCCGCGGTCACCGCAGGGTGAATCAACCGCTCCGCCTGATCCGAACCGCTGACACCGGGATACAGGATCATGACCAACGGCGTGTGATTCTCCCGGCAGAGCGCCGCCAATCCCCCGATCCCGGCTGCACATCGTTTCCAGCCCGGTCCCCCACGTTCCACGATCCGTGCGGCTGACATTTTGATATCTCCACCGTACCGAACCGTCCGAAACAAATCGTTGGCGAGGAACAGAACATAACTCCGCCGAGCGGGGAACGTCAGTTTTTCCATGACCTCATCAACGACCGTACGCTTCGGCCTGGGTGGAAAAACATCGTTCAGATAGAATTGCACGAGCACAAGGTTCGGTTGCAATTTGAATCCTGTGTAACGCAGGAAATCCAACTCGTTGGCTGTGTTCGCCCCGCAGTTTCCCGCGTTGACCACGTCACACTGCGCTGCACCGACTCTCTCATTGAGCAGCCTCTCGAGAATGCGCGGGTAGGTCTCGTCATTTTTGACACCCTGCCCGAACGTGAACGAATCTCCGACCGCCAGAATGCGAAAATCGCCGTCCGCGGGTGACTCTGTCACCGGTTGATTCCGCAGGCCCAAACTGTTCAATTCATACAGATTCGCCTGTTCAGCGCGGACGGCCGGATTGAAACCACCTCCGCGATAAATGATCCTGGGGTTCATCCGCAGGTAGAATTCACCTGCAAACATTCCGAGGAACATCATCGCAAAACTGACCGGCGAATTGCGAACGATGGATTCAAGAGCGGAGACACCCGAAACGGTCGCGCGGGCAAGCAAAAACGAGAGCACCGTCAGAATCATCACCGACAGCAGCATCCCCCAATACTCAAACACGCTGACGATCACAACCATGAACAAACAGGTATTCACGAGAAATACAAGGCTGCGTTTCGGAACCCGCGAATACAAACGAACGACAAACTCAATCTGCGGCTGACCCCGCACGACAAACCATCCCGGCATGACAACCCACGCCAGACACAAAACGATCCAGGACACATGCAGTACACCACTCTCGTGCGTCAATCGCCGTTCGATCAGGAAACCGGCAACGACGGTCAGGAGAAGCGCCAATACCGCGACGGCACGCAGAATGAAAACCATAGACTTTGTCACCCCATCACTCATCTGTTCAACATCGGCAGGCAACGACAGGACAAACAAAAAATCGCCCGCCAAACGCGAGAATACCGACATCGTCGATCAATCTCGCACCTGACGGGCGATTCGGAATATCAAACACTGCGGTACGCTTAACGCTTGGAGAACTGGAACCGCTTGCGAGCGCCAGCCCGTCCGTATTTCTTTCGCTCAACAACCCGACTGTCACGCGTCAGGAAGTCGCCGTCACGCAGCGACTGTTCGTAATCGGCATTCAATTTCACCAGCGCACGCGCCAAACCCAAAACGATCGCGCCCGCCTGACCCGTCGTTCCACCGCCGTTCACGTTGACAAAAACATCGATGTTCTTACCGCAGCCAGCCGCGTTCAGCGGCTCGACGATTCTCTGTCGATCGCGGTCGACGCGGAAATAATCGTTGACGACCTTCTTGTTGATTTCGAAGTTGCCCTTGCCCGGGCGAATCCGGACGCGGGCCACGGACGACTTGCGACGTCCCAATCCCCAGTAATATCCATATTGCATACCGTCCTTACTACCCTTTGCACCAGCGGGTGCGGTAGAAGGTGTCACGGCGGGGGTCGCAGCGACTGGCGGCGTGGGCGCGGCGACCGGCGGCGGAGTCGCAGCGGCCTCTGTTGTTTCACTGGTTGATTCAGGCGTGCCTGGTTGATCGCTCACGGGTGCGTTCTCCTACTGGATTGCTCAAAATTTCCATTCAACCGGACACTGCGCGGAGTGCGGGTGGGACGAACTGCGGTAAACCTTCAACTTTTTGAACATCTTGCGTCCCAACGACGTCCTGGGCATCATCCGTTTGACAGCCAACTCAACCACGCGCTCGGGGCGGCGGTCGAAAAGCTCGCGAAGCGTTTCCTCTTTGTATCCACCGACGTGATGCGTATAGCGACCGTACCGCCGCTGATCCATCTTGTTCGTCCCGGTGAACCTGACCTGGTCCGCGTCCGTAACGATGACAAAATCGCCGGTGTCGACGTGTGCGGTGTAGGTCGGTTTGTGCTTGCCCATCAGGACCCGTGCGATATCCGTCGCCAATCGTCCCAAAATGCGTTCCTTACCGCTAACCAGGTGCCAACGCTGCTCGACGGTCCGGGCGTTGGCCATCTTTGTACGAATCGTTCCTAAAGGCATTTCTTCACTTGTACCCAAATCACTGGTGAAACCTGAAATCAAACGAGCCGGGGAGGATACCAGATTGCCGCAACCGGTCAAGGGCTTCACGCGACTGCTGGCGTTTCACACGCGGTTTTCCTAGAATAGCCCAGATGAGCAGCGATGCCCGAATTGAGATCAGTTCCGTAGGCAACGTCACTGCGGTGACCCTTCCCGATACGTCCATCATCGATCCCATGCGCGTCGAGGAGCTGCGCACCACCCTGGGTCAACTTGTCGAACCGCCCAACAATCCGTCGCTGATTCTGGATATGACGACTGTCGAGCATCTCTCGTCGTCGGCACTCGGGTTTTTGATCACCTTGAACAATCAGAGCCGGCAACATGACGGGAAACTGGTACTGACAGGCCTGTGCGACGGAATCGTCAAGCTCCTGACGATCACGAAACTGACCGGATTCCTGAACATCGCCGAATGCATGGACGATGCAGTGGGTATGATCCAACCCAACCCCAAAATGTAGTGCGTCGCCCTCCCGGTCAAATCACCCTCAGAACGGCGTATCCGACCAGTCCGAGAAATCCACCCGCCGCAAAGCCCGCCACGAATCTCCCCCAGATAATCTGTCGGTGCAGAGGAATCGGCTGGCGCAGGCGGACAAGGTCCATTGCCTGCGGTTCGGATTCCGAGGGGTTTGCCCGCTGGACTGACCGGGCCTCGGGATTAAAGTCGAACTGCAATTGAGTTTGCACCCCGGTGGCCACATTGGTCCGCGATGTTGACAGTTCGATCAGGCCACGGGATTGACCCCGGACGATGCGAATGGGCCGACGGTAGACTGACTCGTCAATCTCTCCGCCAAGGGACTCGTCGATGAACTGATCGTGGTAGGACTGGTTCGAGGTTGCCCGCGTTTTTGCAAGACGCGCTTTGCCGGTTTGCATGATCATTTCTCCTGAACGTTTCGGCCGCCCAAACGTGTCGGCAAGCCATGGCAGAATCGAGATCAAAACACCCTGTTTCAAGGTATCGGCCTGGACGCACCGAATTCACCAATACAGGGCACCTCGCCGAAAAATGGAGGATATGCATGTTGCTTTGGGAAGACTGGGGCAACTCCGGGTGCGGACGTGTTGTTTCGACTTGGCGCATGTCGCTGCGGCGCGTATTTTGCGGGCTGACATGTTGCGATTTGTGAAACTTCAAGGAGGACTGAAATGCGATCATTGTTGATGGCGACGCTTGTTTGTGGGCTGGCAATGTTGACGGGCTGTGCCCAGATTGCCGGGACGTGGAAACTGGCACCGGGGCAATCGAAAGGCACCGTGTCTTTCGGTTCGATGACGCTCGCGAACGACGGGACGTTTACGGCTGAGGCGAACTATGGAGACCATACGCGTGTTGTTTCGGGTTTTTACAAATTCTGCACGCTGGGTTGCCGGGGCGCCGGATGCTCGGCGTGCAAGAAATGCGCGCCAGGGTGCACGAAGGACTGCTGTGCCAAGAAGTGCAAAGCGGGATGCAAGAAAGCCTGCTGTGCGGGCAAGGCTGGGTGTCTGTCCTTTGAATCGGACGGAAAGAAGCGTACCTACAAAGCCAGATTGGCTGGTGACACGCTCAGGATCACACACAAGGGTGAATCGGTGACGATGAACCGTCTTCGTCGCTAGCGATATCGAAACATCCAACAGGAATTGAAGCCCCACTGGCGTACTGCTCGTGGGTCTTTTTTTGTGCACCCGGATAACGACCGAGACCGCGACCCTTTCGGTCAGAACAACGGGTACAGAAAAGGAGCCAACGGCGAATTACTCGCGAAGACGATCAACATGCCGACGACCAGCAGCACGCCTACCAGTGGAATCATCCACCACTTCTTTTCATGCTTCACGAAAAGGATGAACTCTTTGACGATCGATTGTTTGGCCATTGCTTTGTATCCGCTGCCTGGGGCTGATTCTTATCCGGAAGACGACATCAACGAACCGGACTCCAACTGCACGCTGCGCTTCATGCCGGCTTCGTAATCCACGTCGCCGGGCTTGACCGTGACGACGTGGTTGCCGAGCACGATGGCGTCGATGCCCGTGTTGAGAAACGTGTGGTACGCATCCTCGGGCGTGCAAACGATCGGCTCACCTCGAACGTTGAACGACGTGTTGATGATCACCGGCACGCCGGTGCGCTCGTGGAATTTTTTGATCAGTTGGTAATATCGCCCGTTGTGCTCAGCCGTCACCGTCTGCACACGACCCGTCCCGTCCTGGTGCGTGACGGCGGGGATAACCTCATGTTTCTCCTTGCGAACCTTCGGCACGAGAAGCATGTAGGGTGCGTCCATGCCTTCGGGCATCTCGAAATACTCGTGGGCATATTCCTTCAGAACGCTCGGGGCGAACGGGCGAAAGGCTTCACGAAATTTCACCTTCGCGTTAATGACGTCTTTCATTTTCAAACTGCGCGCATCAGCCACCAACGACCGCGACCCGAGCGCGCGTGGCCCGAATTCCAGCCGTCCCTGATACCAACCGATGACCTTCCCGTCCTCGATCATCTTCGCAACCGTATCGAGCAACTGCTCATCGTCCTCGATATACTCGTATTGCGCCTCAACCTTTTCAAGCGCCGTCCTGATTTCGTCATCGTCAAACGACGGACCGCAGTAGGCGTTGTGCATGACGTACTCACGCTTGTTTTTGAGCACCGTGTTGTAAATGTAAAACGCCGTCCCCAACGCTCCACCGGAATCACCCGCGGCTGGCTGAATGAAAATATCCTCGAACGGGGTCTCCTGCAGCATGCGCCAGTTGGCGACGCAGTTCAGCCCCACACCGCCCGCGAGGCACAGATTCTTCATGCCCGTCTCTTTCTGCACATGGCGGGCCATCTTTACCATGATTTCCTCGACGATCTTCTGGCCTGAATGGGCAATGTCCTGCTCGAAATCGCCGAGTTCGGTCTCCTTCGGACGCTGAGGTCTGCCAAACAGCGTCGCCCACTCGGACGTCAGAATCGTCTCGGTCGATCGCGTGTGCGCGAAATATTTCATGTTGAGGCGAAAACTGCCGTCGTCGCGAATGTCGACGATCTCGCGAAATTTGTCGACGTACGTCGGTTTGCCATACGGGGCCAACCCCATCACTTTCCATTCCGCATCATTCACGCGGAAACCGAGGTAGGCCGTGATGGCGCTGAACAGCAGCCCGACCGAATGCGGGAAGTTGATCTCGTGCGTCAGGTCGATCTCAACACCCCTGCCCGTACCCCAACACGTCGTCCCCCACTCACCCACACCGTCAGCTGTGATGATCGCGGCTTCTTCAAACGGGCTGACCAGAAATGCACTGGCAGCGTGCGACAGGTGATGCTGACAGAACAGAATATCCTTTTCGGTGTCCAGTTCCTCCTGGATGGCTTTGGCGAGGTTGAGCTTTTTGGTCAACCAGACCGGCATGCTTTTGATCCACTGTTTGTAGGTGAAAGGCCAGCAGGTCAGAATGGTCTCGAGGATGCGGTTGAACTTGGTGAACGGTTTTTCATAGAAACCGATATGATCGACCTGATCCAGTGTGATGCCCGCTTCTTTCAGGCAGTATTCGACGGCCAGTTTGGGGAATTCGCTGTAGTGCTTTTTGCGATTGAATCGCTCTTCCTCCGCGGCTGCGACGAGTTGCCCGTCTTTGACCAGGGCAGCTCCGGAGTCGTGGTAGTAACAGGATAGTCCAAGGACGTACATGGGATTCTCCCCCTCAGAAAGGCCGGCGCATGCGCTCGAGCGATGCTTCGTGGTTCTCGTGCTTTTCCCAATAGGTGCCGTCCGCCCTCAGCTTCATGCGCAACGGATCCTTGAAGCGGATCAACGCAAACGGAGGGAGCAGAATGAAATACAAAAGCGTCAGAAAGAAAGGCACCATGACCATGCCCATGTAGGTGGCTGCCGTCATCCAGGCAACATAGACCGACCGCCCCACCGCAATCGGCAACGCCATCTCGATGGAAAATATGACCGCACCGATTCCCAGGAGAATGTACGAGACGATCGAATCAGGCGATTTCCAATAAACGAGACCGGCAATGACCGCGAATCCGCCCAGCATCACGATACCGAATTGCTTCAGCTCCCTGGCGGTCGGGTTTTTGTTAACCTTGAATTCCATGACGACTCAACACCTCATCCCTGTTTCACCCTGGAGCGACACACCCACCAACCCGCTGATCCGACCCCTCGACGACGTATGAACTTGTCGCCATACCCGGACTCCAGCTTAATCGGACAATTGTAGGTACCTGTTTCAGCTTGCCAAGCGTTGGACAGACAGATATGGTTTTCAATCACAGACAAACTGCGATTCAGACCGATATTCAACGCGTCCACGGGGCATCCCTGACCCCGGGCCATTGAACCGCCGGGTTCGGGAACCGCCAATTTCGGGAGCGAAAATCAATGCAACGTTTCACCTTTTCCGCCGCCATGATCGGACTAACCCTTATCGCCACGGGATGTGCCTCGACTTCCGCCCCTGGTTGGCCTCAATTTGGCGGGCCTGACGGAGACTTCAAGGTCGATGCGACCGGCATCGCCGATACATGGCCTGACGCGGGTCCAACCATCGTCTGGAAGAAGGAACTCGGCATGGGGTATTCCGGAATCGCCAGTGACGGCCGGCGACTTTTCACGATGAGCCGTCGCGCGGATGACGACCTCGAGCGGGTTTTCGCCCTCAATCCCAACACGGGCGACGTCGTTTGGGAGTATCCGTACAGCGCTGATCCGATTCAGCTCGGCGAAAAGGAGAAACAAACCGATCGCTTTGGCCAGGCCCCAAACGCCACGCCCTTGATTGTCGGCAATCGTCTCTACACGATCGGATTCACGGGCAGGATGCACTGCTTCAACAAGAAGAATGGGAAGGTCCTCTGGTCGCACGACCTGTTCGAGGAATTCGGCACATACACCAGGTTTGGCCACTCAGCCAGCCCGATTCGCTACAAAGACACGCTCATCGTGTTGGCGGGCGGCGGTGAGAACAACGGCGTCGTCGCGTTCGATTTGAAGGATGGAAGCATCGTCTGGCAGGCGACGGATTTGAAGTGCAGCTACTCTTCGCCCATCGTCGTCAACGTCGACGGCCAGGACCACCTGATCGCCTACATGGGCCGCGAAGTCGTTGGCATGTCACCCCAAAATGGCGACATCCATTGGCGACTGAAGCACGAAAACCGTTTTGGCTCGAGCATTGCGACACCCATCTGGTGCCCCGGCAATCGCCTGCTGATCGCGAACGGTTCGGTCGAAGCGGGTGGCAAGCTGCTGCAACTGGCCCTCGGCGATGACGGCAGGATCGGGTATGAGGAAATATGGGCGAACAAAAAGGTGCAATCCGGACTAAGCCAGCACATCCGCATCGGTGACGTCGCCTACGGCTCCGGCGGTGGTGACAAGATGCTTATCGCATTTGATCTTTCAGACGGCGAAATTCTGTGGCGCGAGCGCGACATGCCGACCATCAAGGGTGTCTACGCCGACGAAAAACTGATCCTGCTCGACAACAACGGGAATCTGATGATCGCCAAACCATCGCGCGAGGGCGTCGAAGTAACCGCCAAGGCGCAATTGCTCGAAAAACCGTGCTGGACATGCCCGACGGTCACCGGCACGCGGGCGTATATTCGCGACAAGAAAACGATCATGGCCATTGATCTCGGTTGACGGTCAATTGATCCCCACGCCCAACGCAACAATCGTGGCGACGGTCTCCGTTGGCCGCGATTGCGGGTGTCTGTTTCGCATCTATTTTCGAATCGCGGTTTTGACTCCGGAATGGCGATGATGGCGAGGTAACTGACAATACTCATCACAGTTTGCCTGCGTTTCCGACTGGTTTCTCGCAGGTCGGGCACCGCCCGACGATCCAACATTCGCGACGCAAACGTCGGGCAATGCCCGACCTACACACCCGACACATCACTCGCCAACATTCCCCGGCAGGTCAACCGCTGACGCACCCGGCCAATTCGGGTCCAGCCAACCGAGTTGAACATGCCGGTGAAAGCTCGACCAAGCCCATTGATGTGGAGAATCCACCAAGCCGTGTTTCACTGGATTGAGGTGAATATAATCCCGGTGGCGAAGCCAATCGGTTTCGTCACATATCCGATGTTCCCAATAGCGCGCTTGCCAAACACCTCGTTCGCGATGTTTCATCCGATCCGCAGACACCGGCAGTTCGCTGCCACCTCCCGCGAGAAATTCTCTGGTGAACAGGCGTTTGATATTTCCCCATCGAAATGGAAAATCGTCGTCGCCCTCCGGTAGTGTCCAGATGCAATGTAGGTGATCCGGGAGTAGTACACAGGCAAACATCTCGAAGGGATTATTTTGGCGGACCGTCACAAAGGCTCGCCGTAGCACGCGGCGGGCGCGAGCATCCAAAAAGAGTTTTCGACGACGATATGTGACCACCGTGAAAAAGTAGGACGCACCATCTTCCCGCCAGCGAATGTAATTTGGCATAGAGATATTGTATCCCAATGAGTCCTTTAGCCAACCGTAGGTCGGGCACCGCCCGACAACCCACCATCCAACCGGGTCGATCAATCCGGTCTCCCGTAGGTCGGGCACCGCCCGACGATCCAACATCCGCGACACAAACGTCGGGCAATGCCCGACCTACACGGCTCGTTTCCAAGAATAGCACACGCCTCCTTGGCCAGACAGCGGCGATGGTGGTATGATGACGATTCGGATTTTTGCAGAACGCGCATTGTGGAAGGACGGTTCTCCGACGGACGCGCGCCGGATTCACTCTCTTCATTGTGCATCACGTTTCGGATGAGGTGCCGTGGCCACGACCCCTAGCTACACCACTAGACCAGCATTGCTCAAGTCCCCATGGCGCTTCTTAACAACGTCCTACGGGATTAACCGCGAGGGCGAAGTGTATGTCCGGCGTTCTATTCTTGGCATCCCATTCGGAGACCGGCCTACCGTTCCCGTTGAAAAGGTGACGCGCGCCCATGCAAAGGGCACGATCTTTGGCGATGTGGTCTTCGGAGAGGGATCACACGACCCCGTAACCTGGAAGTCCGTATTCCTCCCTGAATCTAAGCTGCGGAACGCGCGCGCCGCTCTCAAAGCGGTGAGGAACGCACAAGAGCAATGGGAACGCGAAGAGGAACGCTTCAGAAACCCTCCAGAGAGCAGCTTTGAGAGCTACATCCTCCTCTACCCCCACATCCCGAAGACAGTCCATCAGATTCTCGCCGCAATTCGACCAAGGGTCTTCGATGCGGCATCATTGCATGCACAGGTCCGCGTAGGCGATGTCGTGCGGAAGGGTGACGTGGTTGCGACCTATGGGGATATGTTGCTCACTTCTCCCCATGATGGGCGAGTTGAGATGCTTGGCGACCTAACGCCCGGCATTCACGAGTGGCCAGGCATCGGGCTGGACTACTCCGACGAGACCACCGGAAAGCAAGGCTCCCCAGACCGGATACCAATTGGTCAGCTACCCCTTGACGTAACGCATATGCGCACCGAGGTCTACTCATTCGGCCTCCGTCCATTCAAGTCCAAACTCGACAGGTGTCCAATCGTACGATGGTGCTTCGACCACGGAAGCCCATGGTTAGACCGAAAAAGGAAACGTGGCTGGGCGATGTACTCAGTTATCGACTTGGCCGCCTTCGCGTGTAAGGGCGGCCCGAACAAACTGAATATACCAAGGCGGTTTCTTGAAGACTCCAGCTTCACGCATCGTGCACGCCAGTATTGGACGCTCATCAACAACGCGGAAGCCGCGAGGGAACCGGTCGCCGCCCCGAACGGCGAACGCGATTGAATAGGCAGCGGTGCTGAACTACGCGCTGTGAAAACCGGGGAGGGAAACCGGGGACAGTTACATATTTCGTGGCTATCGGCGGCGGATGGAGTAGTGTTTTGGTACGCCTCGTGTTGCTCGAATCGTTGTCGCGGGTCAGCCGAACGGACAATTGACACCCGTTCTGCCTATCCTTCTAATGGCGCAAACGCAGAAACGTCAGAAACCCCCAGTGGATTCACAGCATGACCCCGCGTCGAAAAACGCATCAAATCAACGTCGGCGGCGTCCTTATTGGTGGCGATGCACCGGTGGCCATCCAGTCGATGACCAGCACCTACACCTACGACATCGACAAAACCGTCGCACAAATCCGAAACCTCGCCGAAGCGGGCTGCGACCTCGTCCGCGTGGCTGTCCCCAAAAAGGAAGACACAGCTGCCCTGCCGTCCATCCTCGAACAATCGCCCGTTCCCATCATCGCCGACGTTCATTTTCACTTTGAACGCGCCCTGGAAGCCATCGACGCGGGCATCCACAAGATCCGCCTGAACCCCGGCAACATCAAGGATCGCAAGCAGGTCGATCGCGTGATCGCCGCCTGCCGCGACAAGGGCATTCCCATCCGCGTCGGCGTCAACGAGGGCAGCGTCGTCGAGCGACAGGACAAAAACCTCCGCGCCGCACAAAAGCAAACGCTCTCCGAAAATCCCCGCGACCGCCTCGTCCAACTCATGACCCACACACTCGAAGACTATCTCCGCATCTTCGACGAGAATGATTTCCACGACGTCTGCCTCTCGCTCAAGAGCATCGACGCCACCATCGTCATCGATGCTTACCGAGCCGCCTCCAAACAATTCGACCTCCCGCTGCACCTCGGACTCACCCACGCCGGTCCACCCGAAACCGGTCGCATCCGCTCGGTCGCCTCGCTCGGCACCCTGCTCGCGGAAGGTATCGGCGACACCGTCCGCATCTCCTACGCCTCCGACCCCGTCCACGAAGTCGAGGACGCCAAAGAGTTGCTCTGCTGTTTCGGATTGCGAAACCGTGTTGAACCCGAACTGATCGCCTGCCCCACCTGTGGCCGAATCGAGATCGACCTCATCAAGCTCGTCGCCGATGTGCGCCTGAAACTCGCTACGATCAAAACCCCGGTCAAGGTGGCTGTCATGGGTTGCGTCGTGAACGGACCGGGAGAAGCCGAGGGTGCAGACGTCGCCATCTTCGCCGGCAAGGGTCGCGGCATCATCTATGTGCAGGGTGAACAAACCCGCACGGTCACCGAAGATCAGATGCTGGAAGCGCTGTACGAGGAATGCATCGCCTTCGCCGCACGCGTCGAAAAGGGCGAGGTCCAACTCTCCAACCATTCCGTCAGCATCGTCCCGCCCGCCCCGTTGCCGCGGTCCGACGGCTCCATCCCGCTGACGGTCATGAAATAGAGTTCGCTACACCCCGTCCGCCTCCGCATACGAGCCGATGATGCGTCGCCCCGCGTTTTCTACCGCAGCGTCGCCTTCGATTTCTTCTGTAGCGTCACCCCTCGTGGATGACGGGCTGGCTATCAGGCGTTCGGTAGGCCCGGACCGCTGGTCGCAGGGAGGACTTTCCATCCGCGCAAAAAAAGACCCGCCGAAACGGGCCTCTCATGATTACATCACTTTCCAGGCGTCGATGCGCCAGGGACGTCGTCCGCCCTACTCACCAGCCTCCGCATACGAGCCGATGATGCGTCGCCCGATGTACCTGGGCAGTTTCTGCGGATCGAGCACACTGGGCAGCCGATCGACGGTTTCCTGAAACCGAATCGCCCGCTGATCGACAGCCTCCTTCTGACCCGCCCCACGCACGGTCCCATAAACCGTAAACACATCCGACCGCACCGTCACCCAGTCACCAAGGGCGACGAGCTTTGCGACGGCCAGGACGTAATCCTCCGCCGACGTTCCATCATTCACGCCTGAATCGATGTCGAATTGCGGCGCGAATCCCGTTCCACCGACACGACGCACATTTGCCAATTCGCCGACCGACAGGAAGCCTGTAAACTCGGGGGTCGCACCCTTTTCCCGCAGGCGGTCACCGGTCATTGCATTGACCCCGCCACTAAAATCGCCGGTACTCCCAAATGATCGAGCTTCGCGGTAGGCAACGATCGACTGCGCCAAGGCACCTCGAATCGGTTGCGGATCAACATTCACATTCACGTCCGGCGGGGGATTCGGATGAACGATTCCCCTGATCTTCTGGCGAAACGGTGCCGGAAGGTCATTCATCGGAACATATGGCAACCCCGCCAACACCGTCCACGGTGCCGAATTGATGTCGATCCTTCCGTGCACCCGCAACCCGTTCATGTCAATTTTCGGCGTCATATCCATTGGATCCGTTCGAGGATTATCCAACGGCAACGCCGTGAAATAATCGAACACCAACTGACCCCAGGGGATGTTCAAAGCCGTTGGACCGTTCCCCTCCCGAACAGCCACCGTATCGGGACTGTATGTAAAAATCGGCATCCTGCCGTTATCAATAAATTGAGACATATTCGGCGGCGGTGTATTTGACTGAGTTGGAATTGTGTCTGCGAGCGTTTCATTAAATGCTGCCGTGGTACTGTTCGCAAATCGACTCAGCAGCAGCATCGTCCCCGTCGTCGGATACGCCGTCGCCATGTTTCCGGTATTCGCAAAGTTGATCTCCACAGGGCGAATGTCGGACGAGGAACCCGAAAAGTTTGGCCCGCCCATCGAATGGCCCGACACCTCATTAGCCATCGGGACAACGAATTTCCAGGGATCACTCGAACGAGGCAGTGATACCATGGCACCCATGCCGATGACTCCAAACTGGTTCGGACTCACGCCGGGCGACCTCAAATCGAATCTGTCAACCACGATATCGACGGGTGAACCGGCCTGATCGTTGACAGTACGAAGCAACGCGACGTTGGACGTAGTGTTGAAACTCCACGCCCCCGGTAACACGGTACCCTGAGTGAAGTTGCCGTTTCGAAAAACGGCGTACTGATTGGGGCCGATGCTGCCGCTGAGCGCCGTCGGAACCAGCGTGCTGGTCCCTAAGCTGTTTGATGGGCCTCCCTGATCAGCCAGCTTGTATGTACCGAGTTGAATAGCAACGTTGTACGGATTATATAATTCGACAGCACTTTCAGTAGCCCCGCCGTTGTCTCGGAAATACAACTCCGTAATGAATGGCTGCCGCTCCAGCCCATAGAAAACTCTTGTTGTTTCCGACCCATCCATTGACGTCCTCGCCGCCACCGCCGTTGGGACATCGTCGCGATCAGCAAAGTCAATCAGATTCGCAGTGAGTGCCGCGGCCGTTTGGGCCTGTTCAGGCGTGCTCAGGGAACCAACATTGCTCAACATCAACAGAAAGCCATCCTGTATGGTGCGAACAAACTGGTCACGCGCCAACGGTGAAAAACCCGCCGCAGTCAGCGCACCGAGCGGATTATCGTCGAATGTCCCTGTGCTCCCCGGAATCGCCGGATCGGCGAAATACGGCATACCCACTGGCCGAAGGATCTTATCAACCACTCCCGGCAAGCTCACCTTGATGCGACCATTCGTTGCATTTGCCTCAGCCGAATCACAAACCTCAGGCCAATCGTCAATCGCAAAACTGATGCTGCAATCAATTGAAGACAGCCAATCGTCGCCGCCGAGCTGCACCCCCCGCATCAACTGATCGTCATAACTCACTGTCGTCATCAAATGACGAAAGTCGTAGGTCATCAGATCAACATCGCCATAGTTCGTCGTATCAAACCTCGGCAACCATTTCGATTGGATGTCGCCCGTCGGCTGATCGGCATCAGACGTATCCGTCAGCCACCACTGCGGCGTTGGCGCACCATCACTCCCCAACAGAAACTCATCCGCCACATCGTTGTCTACGAAAGACCTGCCATAGAGAACCTCCGCAATATCACCTGATATCTGCGTCATGCCTTCATCGAACACGGGGCGACTCTGCAGACTCGTCAGAGGAAGTTCGCGCGGTGGCAGAACAAATCGATTTCGAAGCAATGCCTCCTCGTTTTCCGGCGAATACGACTCAGACAGATTGATGTTCTGCGGTCGCCTCGCGAGGCCAAACACCGCGTCGAGCAGCGTCGTGTGGGCGTAGTTCACGTTCACCATCGCACCATGCGGAATCACACGGACGCTGTAGAACAAATCGTCCTCCGATTGTCCCGCACCAGGATCAGCCACGAACTCCGGATCGCGAAGCTTCTCAGCCAGATCGCCACGAACCGACGGCGGATATCGCCGAGAGTCCAGCTTGTACTCGTAAGAATCCCAAACACCGTCACCATCCGCGTCGCGGCGATACCAATTACCGCTTGCCGGATCGCCCTCGGAACTCTCATCAAACATCGGCGGAACCGACAGGGCAAGATCGACAAAGAGCGGTGGAGAAGCAATCGCCGTCCCGCCAATCGCCGACTCCAAATCACTCGTCACAAAAAACTGAGCAGGAACGCCAACCCCAACACCAAACCCATCCGGATCGTAAGGCTCGACGGCCGCCAACAACGGATGTACACCCGGAATCTCACCATAGGTGTCGTTGCCGATAGCTGACGGCATACCACCACCGGCGGTAGCGTCCTGATTAAACGGCAGACCGTCCGTACCCAGCATCGAGTCTTTCAACGCCTGCCGCACCTCACGCGAAATATTGTCCACCACGGCGTCACGCGTCTTCTGACGCTTGGCACCCTCAATCGCCGCCCCCTCGAACGTCACCGTCGCCAGAAAGGCTGTCCCGATCACGAACAGCATCGACAGCATAGCCACCACCATGATCATCACCGTCGAACGACGATGCCCACCACACGTCCCGCCCAGCCATCTCGCCAACGCACCATCACGCCCGACACCCGCCAAGCCACGCTCAGCCACACCCGGACGACCAGGCCCGACGATCGAATTATTCAAGTCCTGATTCATGCCTCTATACCGTTTGCGAGCCTGCCAGAGGCTCCGATTCGCTCTTTACCGTGGCTATTGTAGAGATCACCAGATGTCTTCCAATGAAGATTGGCCCGATAACCGCATTTTCGCACCTGAAAACCGCCCAACACCGACCCGATTCGACCCGACCACGCCCATTTCACCCGGCAACCAATGATTCGGGCGGGTGGCCCATGGCTTTAGCCGTGGGGGAGTCGAATCTCAAACGAGAAATCGAGTCCCCCACCCCTAAAGAGGTGGGCCACCCATAACCGCTCACCCCTGTCTGCTCACCCATGTCCACTCACCCATGTCCACTCACCCATACGGAAATGGACCAATCGTGGGCTGACAATGCACCAAACCATCAGTCACGGCGCCCGACGCAACCACGCCGACCTACGAATCCCCGCCAACCGGCAAAATCATCACATGACGGATAGGCCTCTCAAACCGACCCGCGTCGTCGAATACGTCGATCGTGATCCGCAGGGCGGTTGGCCAAAGTGGATCGTTGGCTGTAACCGACGCACCGGGCCGTGGATCGCGGGCGTACCAAATTGGGGCACCGGGTCGGAGCAGATCTTGATCGAGTGCCACCTGCGCAGCAGGCCTGTTGGAAAAACGACGAACTATTTCATTATCCGTCGCAGCGTTACCGGAATCCATATATGTATCGTAATTGAGATTTCCTATCGGAAACGCAGCCGCATCTTGGGGATCGTGCCACAAAATCGTCCCAGCAGCGGGTACACCATTTGACCCGCTTATCGTCCACTCAACCTTGAACGACGCACAATTGGGCAGCAAGTAGCTTGACAACCGTGACGCCAAGACCGCGGGAGGGGTTTCATCAAATTGTGGACGTGCAAACCAGGAGATGTTTGGTAGAGGAATATTTAGTGGGTCAATTGCGGTTGTTGTATTGAGCACATCTTGATTGAAGAAAAAGGTATTCATCTCTTGTGCAATTACATCGGCCTCGCCAATGACAAGCGACATGTCCCCGGGATCGTCAGGAAACGTCAAATTTTCATCGTCAGCCAAGATCGCAACCGCGAGTTCGGGTGCGTCAACCAACGCGGCGGTACGTCGGCCTAGGTGCCAGTCTCGAGCCGGAAACGGATGATACTCCGCCGCTGTCAGTGGAAACGCGAATGCCGGAAAGGTATTCGGTCCGGACTGCCATGACTCGTCAGGATTCAACTCCCCCAACTCCGCGTGGCCGTAGACTACCTGGGCCTGGTCGGCGAAGACTTGTGGGTAGACGTTGCTGCGCGTGCGGCGGGCGGTGAAGAACATCAGGATGTCGGCGCGGGGTTCCGTCAAACGAAACGGTGGCGCAGCCGCACCGTCGATACCGGCGTTCGGGTCATTGGGATCGCTCAACTCGCGTTCGGGGTCGGGGTTGTGGACGTAGCCAACCATCGGGTCGCCGCCTGTCGGATCGATTTCCTGCTGATCGCGGGTCCAGTAGGCGTTGATCGGTTGCGACCAGATGACCATCATGGACCGTGCGGGATCGACGCCGGCGAGGTCTTCCCGCAGGGTTTGTTCGAGTCGTCTCAGGGATTGATTCACGTCGATCAGCGCGGTGGCTTCTCCCGTGGATTTCACGGAGATGCTGAAAACCTGACCCGCCAACGCGATCATGATGACGAGGATGCCCATAGCCACGACGAGTTCGATCAGCGAGAAGGCTGACCGCGTCGCGTTCCGTTGACCCATCGCCCTCGGTTTTCTCTCCGTCAGCCGCATCATGGCGTAAACACCATCTGCCGAACCTCGACCCCCACCACAGGCTGCCCACCGTCGAAGATGGGAAACCCATCCTCCCCCCCCGCCCCCCGATCCACCGCCGGAGGAAAAACCCAAAAGTCCCGGAGGTCTTCCGTTCCAATATCCACCGTCCCAACGATCCCGCCATCATCAACATCCGCACCCAATATTTCCCGATCCAACGTTACCGTCGCCCGCTTATCGAAGTTGTCGCCGGTTCCGGTGAATCGATGCTGCTTGACCGTGTAAACATTGCCAGTCAGCCGGTCGATAAGCACAGACCCGGGCTGCAACATTTGAGCGATGAGCCTCCCGTTCCCACCCGCTCCCGGCAGCGCATCAGCTTCGGATGGCACACCCTTGGGATCGAGAGGCGTTCCATTCCCTGGATCCCAATTGCCCTTGACCTGCAAATTCACCAACCAGGGCACGGGCAGCAGCATGTCTTCTGTAGCAGGTAGCGCCTCTGGTTCCGTATTGAATGGCCCAGGTGGGGTGGGGTTCTGCCGCGCGAATCGTTGCGCTGACTGTGCTCGGCGAGTCGTGACGAAGAAAAACGTCATATTGCGAGGCTGATTCGCGGCAGGCGTTCCGTCGATCTTGTGCAGGACCGTCCATGAGAAACGTCGCGACTCGAACAAACTCCGCCAGCGATCAATGGTCGGATCATTGGGCGGAGGCGGCGCAGGCAACGGCGGAAAGACACGTTCGTGCAATGCAACTTGCGGTGCCGGTATACCCGTCGTTCCTGCGCCCATCCACCAATCCATATCAATTGCGGCCGGGTCGATACCGACAATTTCGCCCACCCCCGTCGGAGGATCCATCGAGTCACTTCGCAACGCCTCGCCCCACGTCTCCGAACTGTTGGACACCCTAAGGCTCACATCGGCCAGCAGATTCTCAACATGAAGAACATGAACTGCGCCATCTGCCACGACGGCGTTGTCCGGATCAATATCACCCAAGAAACTTGTCGTCGTGAAAGGCGCCGGGCCGCTAGGGTTTGGTCGCGCCACCCCCGTCAGCAGTTTCACGGTTGTTTGTGCGGCGTTGGTGGCGGTGGACTGGTTGGTGAATTCGGCCAACTCCCGCGCGCGGGTCCATGCGACGGGGAACATCACGGCTGCCATCAACAGGCCTATGCCGAGGATGACGATCGCGATCATGAGTTCAGCCATCGAAAACGCACGGCGGGTCGCACCCGGTCGCGTGCGACGTGGCAGGGATCGTGGTGCGGCGTCCTCGTGCATGGCTGCGTTGTTTGTGGAACGTTGCAGGCTCACGGCGTGTCGTCCGGCGTCTGGTTTTCACCGACAGGCCCGGTGATGACCTCGCCGGTTTGTGGCGCGACGTACAACGGCCTGCCCGTGCGAATCAAAAGCTCGCGACGCTGATCATCGAAAATATCGTCGGGCGGAATCTCGGCAAACGCAGACTCGTCATAAACAATCGCCCCGGCAACGCTTGGGAAATTCAACGCAATGTCGTCGTCATTGACAACCAAATCGGGGACAGGCGCATTGGCGTTGTTTGAAAAAACCTGCTCCGCACCGAGGTCGTCCTGATATTTGTCAGCATCAGCCACCGTCAAACCGGTCGTCGGACCGCGGCTTGGAACCAACGGTGTAGGCCGAATCTGCCTCAAGTCCTCGATGTACACATTGCGTCCCACCTGCAACCGTCCGTTCGACGAGAACAGCATCGTGAAGTGGTTTCGATGATTATTGGCAACAGAACCTGCCGGGACCGTCGTGGGAACTTCCGTCGCGAACAGGTCCGCATTGGACAACTGATCATCCAACCAGTTCCCATCATCAAGCACACCCAGTGGAGCCACGCGGAACGGGGGGGAAAACGTCCTGATCGTGTCGGGCAACACGCGAAAACGATCAGCCACGTCCGGAACACTGATGGTTTCGCCCATCCTCTTCGTTTGGGCTTCGATCATCACACATTTCTGCACACCGCCATCGAGGTAGAAAAACAACCCCCGCTCGCTGTTGTTCATCGCCTGCATCCTTGCTGAGCGAAGCAGACCGGACATCGAGTTTTCCAGGTCGGCACGATGGCTGTCGGCAAACATGCGGTTGACGGCCGGCAGGGACACGCCGACGAGGATCGTGATCACGCCAATGGTCACGACAAGCTCGATGAGCGTGAAGCCCGATCGTGCGACACATGCGACTTGTCGTGACAATCTGCGAGGGGTCATGTCAGTTCGTCCCAGGCTGATAGATACGCTCGGAAAGCGATGGGTCCAGATAAACATTGTCTGCGTTCAGGGAATTGTTGATGACACCAGATGTCGTGTCATCATTTCCGGCGAAATCCTGTATCAGATCGGGCGCTTCATTGCCGACCTGAAAATCGGTGGAAAACTGATCCGGACCGTCGGGACCATAGGAAACGAGCACGGGTTGACCCCTGTTCTGCTGGACGAGGAAGGTAGCCGTGCCGAGACGATCGTTGCTTGAGTCGGACGGGGCGTCTGCCAGTTTGAAGGTGGTGCCATCGTATTTGAGATCACGCAGGCTGAAATACTGAAAAGGCGTGCCCCAGGTATCGACGAAGTAGGTCAGCACCTCATCGTCGGGATCGAGATCGCCGTCACCCGCGCGATCGAGATACTCGTCGGGATCGGAGGCGGTGCGTTTATACCGACTCGGAATCTTGTCAAGGATAGATATCGCGGTGGGACTATAGAGCTTGATCGCCAGGACCATGGCTTTGATGTCCTGGTTCTCGGCGTCCTGGAAATCGACGTCTTCCAGTGTGGTTGGGTCGTTTACGAAGTACCGACCGGTTGCGGCCAACGACGCCAAACCGGTGATTCCTTCATCCTGATCGAACCCTTCCAGCTCGTCAGGCGGGTTGTTGCCGTAGCGGTCCTGGTAAATGTGCGTCAGTCCGACGTTACCTTGGGCGTCGTACGAAATCCCCTTCAACGGTGCCTCGCTTGCGAACTGTTCAATCGCGAGGTTGAGCGTTTCCATGACCGCCCGTGTTTCCGAGACCCTGCCACTGGTGACGGCGTTACCGCCAACCTTGACGAGCACACTGATGAGCAGTGCGATAATCGCAACGACGACGACAAGCTCGATCAGCGTAAACCCCGACCGAAAGCACGCCATCAGCCCCACAGGCTTGCGTACGATGATTCTGTTTTTTCGCCAGGCCCACATGTCAAAACAGGGCCGATGACCAGCCCCCTGCCTCCGTTTCAGATCAGAATGTTCCAGCCACCCGCGAGCAATCCCGCCATCCCGAAGACCGTCGCCTAATCACGATCCCAGTTGGTTACGTCGTCAGCGGTTCCATACACAGCGTCATCGCCCGCACTGATGAGCAGAAACGAGTCGCGATTGACCGGCATGTTGCGGTTGGTCACCCCCTTGTCGAGAATGAATCGCGCGAAGGAATCGTCGAAGGCGTCATTCCCGCGGACGTCACCGTCGGCAGTGGTCGGGTCGATCTCGGCGAATTTCGAGGCTCCGATCCGACTGTTGAATTCGCCGTCGACCGGTGCCCCAAAAGTCAGCCCCCGATCAGATCCAAGGCCGTCGGTTCCGGTAATCCGATAGTTGTCCCGTGGATCGAAGACGCCCCGGACTCGCTCATCGGTGACGTCCGTGATCATGTTGCGCGCGCCTTTGGATGCTCTGTAATACAGGATCGGCCGATTCCATGCGTCGGCAAAGAAGGGCTGTCGCGCTATCCCGGGAGAATCGAGGAAGGGGTCATCGTCGATGTCCCCGTTGTTCAACATGTCGCCCAGGGTGCTGATGCTTTGCAGTGTTGCGCTGTCAACGAAACCGCCGCCCACCTTGGGATACCGCGGGTAAAGAGGCTCGAGCGTGGACCTGTGCAGCGAATACAGACCGACCATGGGCCCTGGGGCGACTGAATCCGGTGTCACCTGCAGATCATCAAACCAACCGGACATTCCGCCGATGTCGCGGAAACCGGGCGTCCCCAGGCGGTCCACACCAACCAATCCGTACACCAGAAGGTTAGCCCCGAACGCCAACGTGATGTCACCGGGGTTGTCCGCCAACGGGTCATTGATGACGTACGCCAAATTCGGGTTTGCTTCGGGTCGATCGGGCCTGGAAGGCGGGTACGCGCCGCCCAACGCGCGCTCGTTGCGATAGCCCTCAGCTCCCTGCGCGATGGATGAAAAACGGGCAGCGGTGGCGACGTTGCTGGCATTGGTTGAGACCGCCTTAAACGTTGGTACAAGGATGCCGATCAGCAGCACAATAATGCTGATCGCGACCAGCAACTCGACGATCGTAAAGCCACGTCTTGGCCCGGCGATTCGACGAAACAATCGTAGCCTCGAACCATTCACACTATTCAAAATTCTTGATGTCATCTGCGGTTCCATAAAGAGCATCTTGTCCCGGGCTGAAAAGCAGGAATGTATCGGGATTCACCGGACGCAGTGTCCGTTCATCTGACTGCTCCTCAATCTCATGACTGTGGATATAGTTGGCCCAGCTTGGGGTTTCAACGTCCCCGGCACAGACAATTCCAATCGGGTGATCGTCTTGCACCTTGAAATTCCAGCCAGGATTCATATTGCCACTGAGATCCGAGCCGGTAAACCCGGCGTTGTCCGCATGAATGTAGGTCAGTTTCTCGCTAACCCCCGACGTATCCAAATCTACACAGGGCGGCGCATAATCAGGCAATTCGTTTTCGGTCGAAATGGATCGCGGGAAGGACGACGAGACGTAATACAGAATCGGATAGCCATAAGGATCGACAAACACCGGCAGCTTGTCCTCTTCGCTCGGATTGCTACGGTCAAGCTGCCATCCGAGGAACGCATTCTGGCCCGAACCCGGAGGTTTGCCGGGCAGTTCAACCGTCTGCTTGATTTTCACGGTCTTGGTCGAAACGTATTGCGGCAGACCATCAAGGCGATCGGTTGTTCCGTCCAGCCCATACCACTTAACCTCTTCGCCATCCGGGTTCCCTTCATATTCCTGCGTCTCGGGCACGTTGCGTCTCGGGATGTAGCCATTGAGGTCGCGACCGAGCATGTACCGCACCAGCCAATGCGCGCCGTAGATACGCTGCGTGAAGTCGATCGTGGGATCGTCCCGAAACGCCGACGACGGATAACCGTTGGTTCGCCGGTTGCCCTTGGGGTTGTCGGACCTGAACGACTCGAGACCCTGGGAAATCGCCTTGATCGACGCGAGGCCCGAAGCATTCTTGGCCGAACGCCTCGCTCCGCGCAACGCCGGCACCGCGATCGTAATCAGCAGCGCGATGATCGACACCGTGACGAGCAGCTCAATGAGCGTGAAAGCCCTTCGATTCGGGGTTGACGATCGATGCATCCGGTTTTCTCCCTGCTCTGAAAACATGCTAATTTCCGCTCGATACCGACTGAATCAACGTCACCATCGGCAAAAACAACGCGATGACGATAAACCCGACGATGCCACCCAGTATGACGACCATCACAGGCTCAAGCAACGCCACCAGCGAGCCGACCAGCGTCTCAACCTCGTCGTCATAGTTGTCAGCCACCTTGATCAACATCTTGTCGAGGTCGCCGGTCTCCTCACCCACCTCGATCATGTTCGTCACAATACCATCGACCACCTTCGACGCACGAAGCGGATCGGCAAACGTATCACCCTCGCGAATCGAATCGTGCACGTTGCCCAGCGCACGCGCCAACACCTCGTTGCCGGCCGTCTCTTTCGTAATATTGATGGCTTCGAGAATCGGCACGCCCGCGTTGATCAGCGTCCCCAGGGTACGCGTGAACCGCGCGACACCCGTCTTGCCCACGATGCTGCCCACGACCGGCACCTTGCCAATCGCGACGTCGGAGGCATACCGCCCCCCCTTGCTCTTTCGCACAAGCTTGAAAAACACCAGAAAGCCAATCGGTGAGAGCAACATCACCGCCCACCCCGGAGGCGTGCCCCCCACCACCCAACCGGAGAAATTGATCAGCATCTGAGTGACACCCGGCAGCGTCGTGCCGAAATCCGAAAAAATCTCCTCAAATTTCGGAACGACAACAATCATGATGCCCGTCACGATACCAGCCGCGAACATGATCACCACAATCGGGTAAATCATCGCACCGATCACCTTGCGACGCAGACGCTCGGATTTCTCCATAAACTCCGCCAATCGCTGGCAGATGACGTCCAGCACACCACCCGTCTCACCGGCTGCGATCATGTTCACATAAAGACGATTGAAGGCTTTGGGATGTTTGGCGAATGCTTCGGAAAGCGTCGCACCCCCCTCAACATCCTCAGCCACCTGACCCAATGCGTTTTTCAACAGGCCTGGCTTCTGCTGATCCGCCAGGATGTTTATGCTCCGCAGGATCGGCAACCCCGCGTCCTGAAGCGTGGAAAGCTGACGGGTGAACTGCGTGATGACCTTGGTCTTCACACCACCGATCGTGATCGTCGTTCCGCCTTTTTTCTTCTTCTTGGCAGCTCCCCCGCCGGCGGCTGCCTTCTTCCCGCCCTTCGCGCGGATACGGGTCGGGAAATAGCCCAGGGATCGGATCTTGGCCAGCGCATCCTTGCTGGAAGGCGCGTCAATCTCGTCCTTGATCTCCTGACCAGCCTGGTTCATGGCTTCGTATGAAAATTTCGGCATGACTTTACTCTCCGTCAACGGCAGGAATCATCAGCATGACTTCTTTTGCGTCAATACGACTTTATTCCTCCGTGATCGTTTCTTTCACCACTTCCTCGATCGTCGTGACCCCGTCGTAAATCGCCCGCAGTCCCGACTCGCGAAGGGCACGCATCCCGCGTTTCATAGCTTCTGCGCGCAGAACATTGGTCGAGGCGCGACGCATGATCAAATCCCGGATGGCATCGTCCATGACCATGATCTCGAACAAAGCCGTCCTGCCTCGATATCCGGTGTTGTTGCAATAGTCGCAGCCTTTTCCGTAGTAAAGAACCCGGTCGCCGATATCATCTGCGGTGAGGTTCAACTCCATGAGCAGCTCTTCGGTCGGCTCAAACGGCTGGCGACAATTCTTGCAAATCCGACGCACCAGCCTCTGCGCGACGATGGCTTCGATGGTGGCGGTCACCAGAAACGACTCCAGCCCCAAATCCAACAGGCGCGCAATGGAAGACGGGGCGTCGTTCGTGTGCAATGTCGAGAATACCAGGTGTCCGGTCAACGCCGCCTGAACGGCGATCTGGGCTGTTTCCAAATCGCGAATCTCACCCACGAGGATGATGTCGGGATCCTGACGAAGAAAACTGCGAAGCGCCTTGGCAAAAGTCAGGCCCAGTTCCGTTCTCACTTGAACTTGTACCAATCCATCAATATCGTACTCGACGGGATCCTCGGCTGTCAGAATCTTGGTTGTCGGCTCGTTGAGGGTGTTTAGGGCGGCGTAGAGCGTGGTGGTTTTTCCCGAACCGGTCGGACCCGTGACGACAATGATGCCGTTGGGCTTTTCGATCAGTTGGCGAAAGACGTGCTGGTCGTCCTCGCGGAGTCCGATTTTGTCGAGATCGAGCTGGACGTTGGACCGGTCGAGCACACGCATAACGACACTCTCGCCGAACATGGTGGGCAGGACGGCGACACGAAGGTCGATGGGATTCCCGCCGACGACAAGCTCGATTCGCCCATCCTGGGGCATGCGACGTTCGGCGATGTCGAGATTGGCCATCACCTTGACGCGGGACGCGATGGCCATCGCGATGTACTTGGGTGGCGGGATCATGTCATAGAGCACGCCGTCGATGCGGTAGCGCATCTTGAATTCATCCTCGAACGGCTCGAAGTGGAGATCGCTGGCTTTGTCCTTGATGGCCTGGAGCAAGACGAGGTTGAGCAGTCGTTTGACCGGGTTGGCGTCTGCGATTTCCTTCAGTTCCTCGAGGTCGATGGACTCGCCCCGGTCGGCGAATGCGGCGAGACCGGTATCGGATTCGATTTCGTCGATGATGCCGGTGATGGTCTCCATCGCGCCTTCGGGGTAGTACTTGTCGAGGGCTTTCTGGAGCGAGCGGGCGTCGCTGATGGCTGCCCTGACCTCGAAACCCATGAGGGTTTTGAGGTCGTCGGTCGCGCGGAAGTTGTCCGGCGACGACATTGCAACCGAAAGGGTGTTGGAGGTTGGGTCGTATTCGAACGGGACGACCTTGTAGGTGCCAGCCATCTGGGCGGGCACGCGGTCGATGATTTCCTGAGCGATATCCATCGAGTTCAGATCGACGGATTCCATCCCCACCTGGGCAGCCAATGCGAGATTGAGCTGGTCGTCGGTGATGTGGCCTGCTTCGACGAGGATGGCACCGATGGGTCCGCCTCGCTGCTTTTGGATGGCGAGTGCGTCCTGCACGTCCCGGCGTTTGAGCAGGCCCATTTTGATGAGGACGCGACCGATCTGTCGGCCTCTCAGTTGCTCGATGGGTGGGATTTTCATTTGGCCTGTTGTGCTCATGTCGTGCCGTTCGTCGGATTCACCTTATCAGCGTCCTGTCTGTAAGTTAGCTGTTGCCCCTTGGAACGTCGGTGGTGTCGTCGTCACCGTCGCCTCCGGTTCCAAACTCACCGATGTCCATGCCTCTCTGGAACGCGTCGATTTTGTCCTGCATTTCGCCCGGGCGTCGCGATTTGTCGACGCACTCCTCGGGGGTGATCATGTTCTTGCTAAAAAGTTCCCACAGGTGTTCGTCGAGCAGGCGCATGCCGAATTTCTTGCCGGTCTGGATGCTGGAGTCGATTCGGTAGGTCTTGTTTTCGCGAATGAGGTTGGCGATCGCGGGTGTGACGACCATGAACTCGTAGGCAGCGACCATGCCTTTGGGAAGTTTTGGACAAAGCGCCTGGGACAGGACGGAGATAAGCGTGACGGACAACTGCACGCGAATTTGTGCCTGCTGGTTGGTTGGAAAGGCATCGATCAGGCGGTTGACGGTACCCTGGCAGCCCGTGGTGTGCAGCGTGCCGAAGACGAGGTGGCCTGTTTCGGCGGCTGTGATAGCGGACTCGATGGTCTCGAGATCGCGAAGCTCGCCAACGAGGATGACGTCGGGGTCCTGACGCAATACGCGTCGCAGCGCTTCGGAGAAACTGGGGACGTCGGTGCCGACCTCGCGCTGGTTGACCAGAGATTTCTTGTGTTTGTGGTAGTACTCGATCGGGTCTTCGACGGTGACGATGTGTCGATCGAGGGTCATATTGATGAAATCGAGCATGGAGGCAAGGGTGGTGGTCTTGCCTGAACCCGTCGGTCCGGTCACGAGAAACAACCCGCGCGGTCGACGGCAGAGGGAGGCGACGATTTTGGGCAGGCCGATTTCATCGAAGGAGAGCAATCGGGACGGGATCAACCGGAGCACGAGGGCAAGGTTTCCCTTTTGTCGGAAGACCGAAACACGGAATCTGCCATGATCGCCGAATGCGAATCCGAAGTCAGTGCCCCCCTCTTCCTGGATTTCCTGCTGGTTGCGTTCGGGTGTGATCGATTTCATCAGGGCGGTGGTGTCGTCGGGGGTGAGGACCTTGGTTTCGAGGGGTCTCATGTGCCCGTGCATTCGGATCACGGGCGGTATGCCGACGGTGAGGTGGAGGTCGGAGCCTCCCTGTTTGATCACGGTTTCCAGGAGCCGATCGATGTGGAGCGTCGCCATTTATGCGGTCCTCGTGTTGCTTGTTTGTTGGCGTTTTGTGTCGGTTTTTTTCATTGGAATACCACCTGGTCCCGGCTCGGTTCAGGATTCTGCCTGTTCTTCGTCGCCTGCCTCGACGAGTCCCTCGGCCTGTGTGATTCGCGCGATTTCCTCAGCCGTCGTGATGCCCTTGAGCACCTTGAGTTTTCCGTCCTCGGCGAGGGTATGCATTCCGGAGGCGCGGGCGGCTCGCCGCAGTTCGGTGGACGGGGCACGGTTGAAGGCGAGTTCGCGCAGCTCATTGTTCATTTGCAACATCTCGAAAATCCCCTGTCGCCCCCTGTACCCGCTGCCGCCGCAACGACCGCACCCGGCCCCTTTGTAGAGCGTTTTGCCTGCCCATTCCTTCTCGGTGAAACCGATCGTACGCATTTTGAACTTGTCGGGTTTGGGGTCTTCGACCTTGCATTCCTTGCAGATGGTGCGGACGAGTCGTTGGGCCATAATCGCCTGGATGGAGCTTGCGACAAGGAACGGTTTGATCCCCATGTCGATCAGACGGGTGATGGCGGAGGGTGCGTCGTTGGTGTGCAGGGTGCTGAAGACGAGGTGGCCTGTGAGGGCAGCCTGGATGGCGACCTCGCCGACTTCCTTGTCTCGAATTTCACCGACAAGGATGATGTTCGGAGCCTGACGGAGCATGGATCGCAGGATGCGTGCGAAGGACAATCCGATGTCCTCGCGGACCTGACACTGGTTGATACCGGGGATGTTGTACTCGACCGGATCCTCGGCGGTGATGATTTTCTTGTCCGGGCGATTCAGGTCCTGCAGAGCGGAATAGAGCGTTGTCGTTTTTCCGGAACCGGTCGGTCCGGTGACGAGGAAGATGCCGTTGGGCCTGGCGATAATTTTCTGAAATCTCTTGAAATCGTGCTCCTCGAATCCCAGCGAGGTGATTCCAACCTGCACATTTTCCGGTCTGAGAATACGCAGGACGACGCTCTCACCGTGGTAGCTTGGACACGCGCTGACACGGAAGTCGATCTGGACGCCGCCGATTTTCATTTTGATGCGACCGTCCTGCGGGACACGCCGCTCGGCGATGTCCATGCCGGAGATGATTTTCATGCGTGTTGTGACGGCGGACTGCGTGTTTTTGGGTATGTCGTCGCGAATGTGACAGACGCCGTCGATGCGGTAGCGAACGCGGACGCGGTTGGCCATCGGCTCGATGTGGACGTCACTGGCGTTGGAATTGACGCCTTCGACGATAATCAGGTTGATCAAGCGGACGATCGGTGCGTCGCTCGCGTCATCGTCGGCGAGCTTGAGGGCTTCGTTGTCCTCGAATTCGGGTGCATCGTGGTCGATGCTGGCCATCGTCTTGGACATCTCTTCCGTCATGGGGTTGACGAATTTTTCGATGAATTCCGTGACGCGGTTTTTCGGGGCCAGCGCGGGAATCAATTCCCTGTTGAGTCGGAATCGGAGCAGGTCGAGTGTTTCCAGGTCCAGCGGGTCGGTGATGACGACCCTGAGTCGCCCGTTCTCCTCGCCCAATGGGAGGACGAGGTGGTTTCTGATGACGTCCTCGGGGAGCAGCTCGATGAGTTCCTGCCCGACGGATTCGCTGTCGAGTTCGACGTATTCCATATCGAACTGGCGGGCGAGTGCCCGGGTAACATTCTCGTCGTCAGTGAAATCAAGCTCGATGAGGGCTTCACCGATGCGTTTGTGGTGTTCCCTGGCGTAGGAGAGTGCGGTCTCCAGCTGGTCGACTGTGATGACCTTGTCCCTGAGGAGGATTTCACCGAGCTTGTATTTGCTTCTTGCCACGATTAGTCGTTCGTTTGCGTTCCCCGCCGGGCAGGTTGCCCCGCGTGATTCGGCTCAGGCCCGGCAGGTGGTCTGTGGCGGGCGTTACCAGATCGATTTTTTCCGTTACTTCCGCCGATAGTCTACCGTCAGCCATCGCACCCATGCAAGCATACGCCCGGCAGACGTGATGGTTCCACGAGACGGCACAATTGATTGACACGTCAAAACCCGACTTCTATGATCGCCGCGACTCCGCCTGATCAGGTGGCACGCCCATTCAACGAGACGAACGCGAAAGGAAACCAACGATGGCCGCCGCGACAAAACGGGTCTATTTTTTCGGGAATGGTAAAGCAGAGGGTCGGGGTGACCAGAAAACGCTCCTGGGTGGGAAGGGAGCCGGTCTTGCGGAAATGACCAACATCGGACTCCCGGTGCCCGGTGGGTTCACGATCACGACCGAGACATGTGCGGAATACGACCGCCTGCATCAGCGCTGGCCTGTCGGGCTTGAGGAGGAGATTCGCAAGCATCTGAGCAAGCTTGAAAAATCCTGCAAAAAGCGATTGGGGGACAACAGGGATCCGTTGCTGGTGTCTGTGCGGTCGGGGGCGGCGGTCTCGATGCCGGGGATGATGGAGACGATTCTGAATCTGGGGCTTAACGACACGAGCGTCGAGGGTTTGGCGAAGGCGAGCGGCAATCGTCGATTTGCGTTGGATGGGTATCGACGGTTGATCATGATGTACGGGGCGACTGCGATGGGAATCGATCGTGCCCGGTTTGACGAGGTTTTCGATCGGATCAAGAACGAACAAACACGTCCCCGGCTGGATATTTCGCATGAATTGAAAGTCAACGACACGGACGTCAATGAATCCGAGCTTGAGGCGGTCGTTGAGGCCTCGAAGGAGGTTTATTCCGAGGCGGTAGGTCAGCCGTTTCCGCAGGATCCAATGGAACAACTTCGTGGGGCGATCAATGCGGTGTTTGGGAGTTGGAACGCGGAAAAGGCGATCACTTATCGACGTGTTGAGAACATCACGGGGGTATATGGGACAGCCGTCAACATCTGCCGGATGGTGTTTGGCAACATGGGAGACGACTCGGGGACCGGTGTTTGCTTCACGCGCGATCCGAGCACGGGTGAGAACGCGTTTTACGGTGACTATCTGATTGATGCGCAGGGGGAAGACGTCGTCGCGGGAATTCGCACACCGCTGAAAATACACGAGATGGCCAAACGAATGCCGGCGGCGTGGGATCAGTTGCTGGCGGTTCGGGCGATGCTCGAATTGCACTATTCGGACATGCAGGACTTGGAATTCACCGTCGAGCGGGGCAAGCTGTACATGCTGCAATGTCGGACCGGGAAGCGATCTCCGGGGGCTGCGTTTCGCATCGCGGTGGAGCAGGCGACGTTGCCGCTGATGTCTGACGGGGAAACCAAACGACTGGTGAAGGCCAGATATCTGCCCGCCAAATATGCGAAGCTCGCCACGAAACCAGCCATCACGAAACGTCAGGCGGTGATGCGGATCAAGGGGAGCGATCTTGAAAAGCTCTTTTCTCCTGTCATCGACCCGGCGATCTCCAGTAACGAACTGGACCAACGTCGTCTTGGCACCGGTGTCAACGCGGTCCCCGGGGCAGCTTCGGGAACGATTGTTTTCAACGCCGCTGATGCGGAACGCCTGGCAGCGGAGGATCAGAAGGTCATTCTCGTTCGCAATGAAACCTCGCCCGAAGATGTTGGCGGGATGCATGTGGCTGCGGGAATTCTGACAGCCACCGGGGGAAAGACGTCCCACGCGGCGGTTGTCGCGCGAGGCTGGGGCAAGTGTTGCATCGTTGGCTGTGGATCGTTGCGGATTGATGAAACCGCGAAGACCTGCCGCGTCAATGGCCATGTGTTTGGCGAAGGAGATTCGATCACGCTCGATGGCTCGACCGGGCATGTTTACGAGGGTGAGCTACCGCTGGATCGTCCGGAGGCACCACAGGAATACGAAACCATCCTGCAATGGTCCGACGAGATTCGACGACTGCGGGTTCGCACGAACGCGGACACGCCCGCCGACGCAGCCAACGCGGTCCGACTCGGGGCTGAGGGGATCGGTCTTTGTCGTACGGAGCACATGTTTTTTGAGACAGAAGAGCGTCGGCTGGCGATGCAGCAGATGATCGTGGCGACGGGCGTTGACGAACGCGTGCGTGCTCTGGACAAGCTGCAACCGTTTCAGAAGCAGGATTTTCTGGGAATTTTCGAGGCGATGGACGGCAAGCCGGTGACGATCCGTCTGATTGATCCACCGCTGCACGAGTTCCTGCCGCATGACGCGGAGGGCGTGCGCAAGCTGGCGTCTCATACGGGGTTGTCGGTTGAGCATATCGAGGACCGTACAAGGCAGTTGCACGAATCAAATCCGATGCTCGGACACCGTGGCTGCCGGTTGGCGATCACCTATCCCGAGATTCTCGACATGCAGGTCAGCGCGATCATCGAAGCGGCGGTCCAGGCGACGCGGGAGGGTGTTACGGTCTTGCCCGAGATCATGATCCCCCTGACCATTGATCCGATCGAGCTGAGCATTCTGGTTGAACAGACCCGGGCGGTGGCGGATGCGATTCTGGACGATGCGGGTGTCAAGCTTGATTACCTCGTTGGTACGATGATCGAGACGCCCCGGGCAGCCATCCTGGCAGAAGAGATCGCCCGGACGTGCCAGTTCATCAGTTTCGGAACCAACGACCTGACGCAGACGACCATGGGTCTGTCACGCGACGATGCGGGCAGATTTCTGCCGGATTATGTGGATCAGGACAAGCATGGCATTTTCGAGTCGGACCCCTTCAGCACGATCGACATTGACGGGGTGGGTCAACTGGTCGGGTTTGCCTGCGCGGAGGCGCGGGGGGTCGATCGGAAATTCAAGCTCGGTGTGTGCGGTGAGCATGGCGGGGATCCGGACAGTATCTATTTCTTCAATTTCGTCGATCTCGACTATGTGTCCTGTAGCCCGTTTCGTGTTCCGGTCGCGCGATTGGCGGCTGCCCAGGCGGTAATCGAAACGGAAGAGGAGCAAAAGACGAAGAAACGCTCGAGTGCGACCGGCAGCGCAGCGAGGAAAAGCAAGGCGACGGGGTCGTCGAAAAAAACCAGGGCTGCAAAACCCAAGCCCAAAACGAAGTCCTCCAGGAAAAAAGCATCCGGAAAAACCGCCAAATCGAAGAAAAAGACCGTCAGGAAAAAGACCACCAAAAAGAAGGCCGGTGCGAAGAAAACCGCGAAGGTGAAAAAGGCCGGAAAATCTGCCAAAAAGAAAACCAAAAAGACCGCGAAATCCGTCAAGAAGAAAACAAGGAAAACCAAATCACGTCGGTAGCAACGACGGATTTACTCCGCCTTGAGTTGGCGGGTCATCAATTCGTGGATGGCGGATCGTGGTGACTGGTTTTCAAACAGCACGCTGAAAACAGCCCGGGTAATCGGCATCTCGACGCCATGTCGTTTGGCCAGCGCGAGCACGCTTCGCGTCGACTCGATTCCCTCGATCACGCCGTGTGACGTCAAAATCACCTCGTCGATCGCCATCCCCTGCCCTATCCTGACACCCGCGGCGTGGTTTCTGCTCCTGGGCGACATGCACGTCGTCATCAGGTCTCCGACGCCAGCCAACCCCGCGAACGTCTCCGCCCGTGCTCCGACAGCCACGCCCAATCGAGTGATTTCGACCAGGCCTCGCGTGACCAGACCAGCCTTTGCGTTGCAACCCATCTCCATGCCATCGCCGATACCGGCTGCGATGGATATGACGTTTTTGACGGCTCCACCAAGCTCGACGCCGACGACGTCACCGTTTGTATAGACGCGGAAAAGCGAAGAAGACAACGTCGCCTGGAGACGCTTGGCTACGCAAACATCCGCACACGCGACGACGGCGGCCGTCGGCAGACCGGAGGCAACTTCGGACGCGATGCACGGTCCCGACAACGCCATCACGGGCACGTCGGCGTCGAGAACGTCGGCGAGAATCTGCGTCGGTCGCAGCAGCGTGCCAACCTCAATCCCCTTCGCGACGCTGACAACAGGCTGGCGAACGTCGCATTGTTGACTGACGAGGTTCCAGGTATCTCGAATGAACTGACTCGGGACGGCGCTCAATACGACTTCCGCGTCGTCCAGCGCGGATGCGACGTCACCGGTCACCGCAATATTATCGTGAAGGTTGTGCCCGGGAAGATAACGTCGATTCTCGCGATGGTTTGTCAGGTCAGCCGCAAACTCGGCGTTTCTCGCCCAAAGTGCCACCCGCACACCCCGATTTGCGAGCAACATCGCGCAGAGCGTCCCCATCGCTCCCGCACCGATGACCGCAGCTTTTTCAAACGACTGCATCGCCATCGTTGGCCTCGACTCGATTCAGGGAAACAGCACCGATCCGATGCCGCGGGACAAGGCGATACCGACGAAAACGACGACATCGCTCAAAAGCCGGAAACACCGAGCTGCGCGTTGACAAAATTGTTGATCGCAAAGTTGACGAAGGTCGTGACAAACCCGGAAAGCAAACCGGCTGAGTCAACCGTGCAGCCGGTGGCTTGAAACATCGTTCCAACGGTGATGATGCACGCAAGCCGGCCCATCAGTGATTTCATTCGCGGCATGACCCATGCTCCAGTTTCTATGGTGAATCCGTGCCGTCAAGCACGACCAGTTCCTGCACAACATAAATGACCACCGGATCGACATCACCGGTTTGCAATCGGCGCTCGTGTGCACGCACGCCCACCCGTCTGCCCAGATACTCCTGCATGTCCAACTGAAGATCGGCGGGAATCTCGACGTACCCGATAGTCCTTGGCTTGTCTCCCGTCGAGACAAGTCGAAACCGTCTGGGACTTGAGGCTGTTCCGTACAACATGCTGACGCGAAGCTCGCCGACGGCGTCGAATCCGCCCCCGATCGGTCGCGGCAGGGGTTTGATCAACGTCCGCTCCCGCATTGCCTCGTTTCGCTCGGCAGACAACGCGTCGCTTAAATCCCGCAACTTGAGCAACGATCGCTGGGCGGTGACGGCATGCTCCAACTGCATGACCCGCGACCCGGCGATCGCCCGAGCCTGCTCACTTTCGTCCCCGTCTGCGATTTGTTGAAAACCCTTGACCAGGCGATCGTAATCGCGGTGCTCGACCGGCTTCTCCAGCTCCTGCTCCAGTGATGCCTCCATCACAGCCAAACCCGTGTGCGCAGCGATTCCCGATGGTTTGTCCTGCGATGTCTCGGGCAAGGCGGGCGATCCGGATTCAGCACCGTCGTCGCCGGACGTTTCGTCGGTGTCGCCGGCAGTCCCGCCGGCATCAATGTCAGGATCACGCTCGGGCTGCGATTCCGAGCCGGTCAACGCCCGCACGGGCGTATCCAGCGATCCATCAGCCACGCGCGCGACCAGCTTTTCACTGATGTACAGGTGAGCACCCGGAGGCGGTGCAATCCGCAAATAATCGTCATTGTGAGGCCCGAGCACGCGAACCTCATCTCCGCGATTGAGTTTCAACTGCCTGGCGTACAGGTCCGCCGTCAGCGACGATCCCGCGCGAACCAGCACGTTTTCACCATTCACAACACCGGACGCATCGTCCGCGCCGACATCGACGAAATTCCTGTGTATCAGGCTGAAACAGCCCGGAGGCGAGTCAACCTCACACCAGCCATTCACAACGCGATGCACCTGCAACCTCGTCCCCGCATCCAGCTTGGCGACGGGATAGTGGTTGTGGCTCGGTCCGCTTCGCACATACACGGCATTCCCGGTCACCTCACCGACGTAGCGGAGTTCAACCGCTTCGGTTCCCTCCGCCAACTCGGTTTGAGCATACGAAAAGCCTGCACACATGACGACACAAACGACCGCCGTCAATCGACCCGGATGCCGACACATGACCCACGCTCCCATCACTCAAGAGAACTGAAAACCGTCGAAAAACAGGGCTGAACCCTAGTCGTCAACTCACAACGTGTCAATTTGCACCGGAACTTGAGGAGAAATCGGATTGCGGGGCGATTTCGACGTTGTTGTAATCCAAAAGCGTGCCCTTCGCCCGCTCCAGAGCTGCCACCGCGATCTTGAACGTGATCAGCGCGTCCAGCAGATTGTTTCGCGAGGCTGCCACCGACCGTCGGGCACCCAATTCCTGATTCAACGTCTGAAAATCCTTCCGCTCCGCACGGGCGATGATGGCAGCCACCTGATCCTCGTTCGCCTCGGCGGAGGCGAGCCTCGGCTCGATCTGCTTGTACGATGTGTCGATCGCCCGCGCTGCCAGATTCACCTCGCGAATAACGTCCTCGATCTGCGCCTTGAGCGACGCAATGGCCTGGGCATGCTCAAGCTGCTCCCTGCGAAGCTCCGCCTCCCGCAAACGGTTGCCAACTGGCACTTCAAAACGCAAAGTCACCAGATACTGCGTGAAATCGGTCTGGGTCACCTGATCAAAAGCGTCGTCGAAATTGCTGCCAAGACCATCGACCGTGTAGGTGAAAGCCACATCCAGTTGCGGCAACGCTTCATTTTTCGCGATCCCCAGTTGAAGTTTCTGAATGTCAATTCCCCATCGCGCCTCGCGCAACTCGCTTCGTCGATCCAGGGCAGTCTGAACCTCAGCCAGCCGATCGATATCCAGTTCCATCGTCGATGGAAAATCCACGGTCACGATTTCAATATCGTCAGCCAGATTCAACTCCGGGTCGTTAATAAAACCCAACAACCGGTCCTCGGCATCACGCACATTGTTGACCACCTCAATGAACCGCGCCTTCTCCGTCTGAAGATCCGCCTCTGTCTGCGATAACTGAATCTGAAACACGTCGAAATCGCGACGTTTATCAAGATAGTCATAGATTTTTTCAAATTCCGTCAGCAGCCTGGCGCTGATCGACACCCGTCGCCTCGCACGAACCAAATCCCAGTACGCCCGCTCAACGGAGAACAGAATCTCGCGAACCTGCCGACGAAAAGCCTCACGACTGATGTCCAACTGCTTTTTGGCGATTCGAATCGGAGCGAGGTTGCGATCCAAACCAGCACCCCGAAGCAGTGGCTGGGTAATGCTGGCAGAAAACGCACTCGTGTATTCCGGATTCAGCAACTGAAACTGAAGATCAATAAACTGACGCCGAATCTGCAGGCTGGTCTGAACCGTTGCACCGGTGGCCAACCGCTTGGCGAACCCACCCTGCAGAAAAAAGGTGTCGAATTCGGTCGGTGCCAACTGCGACGCACTGGGCACATCCCGCACGTCCTTGGTCAGGTTCATCGAGTAAACCGCGTCAAAGGCAGCCTCTGCCTGCACAACACCCGTCGTGGTGATGGCGGGGAAATAGCTCTGCACGCGAATGGCGTAACTGTTGGCCAGCGCACGCCGCAACGCGTCCTTCAGGGACAACTCAACCGTCCTGCCCGATTGCAGCTTTCCAAGGCGACGGACCAACCCCTCGGCAAACTGCCTGTCACGCGGATTTTCCACCGACTTCAATTCACGCTCAAGCCAGGGAATCTCCTCGGCAGGGTCAGACACATGCCAGATGATCGGGTCCATTTCGTCCGGACGAAGCTCGAGCTTCGATCGCTCGTTGAACTGCCCCAACAACGAACACGCCAGGATCATCGTTATCATATGCATTGCAGATTTGCCAGGAATTTAACTCGTTCCGCCACCACCCTGTGTCGCCGCGCCGCGACATCGATCAGACCCCGGGAGTCTAAACCAGCCCCACCAACCCCGTCAATTCAGACTGACCCGCAGCACGACAACATCACACATGTTGCAGAGCCTCTCAACCGCCCACTGATGAAGGGACCACATCATGCTCCGTCTGTCCCATGATTCTGACATGATTGCACTCTAACTCACCCCTTCGAGACAACGCTCATAAACCCCCGCACAAACATCCGCCATCACCGCCACATCAAACACCGTCCCCGTCGCATCACAATCCCCCCGATTCACATCCCCCAACATCCCCGACAACCCCCGACCCATCGAAACCTGATCCGCCTCGCAACGTCGCAACCCCGCAAACTCACCCTCCGGAAGACCCAGCCCCGTCGACAACACCTCCGCCCCACTCGCCAACGCCTGACCCACACCCACCGGACATCGCACCGCCATGTTCGCAAACACCACCACCTCCGCCCGACCCAACCATTCCTTCTGCACATCCAGGTCCGCCCCAACCACGAACGACACCCGATCACCCGCCCCTTTCCTCTCAACACCCGCCCGCAACTGCGAAACCCAGTCTCCCCCGTCATCACCCACGACAACCAACCGCCAGCCATCAAACACCGGCCCCAGACCCGCCAACACCCGCATCAAAACCACAATACCACCCGCCGGCTCAACAGGCCCCAGATACAACAACACCCGCTCATCATTCTCATCCCCGGAACCCCAACCCCGATACCCCGCCACATCAACACCGTAAACCAAACACGCCACCCGATCCGCCTCCGCCCCCAACGACCGAACCTGCTCACCCTCAAACCCGTTCAACACCGTCACCACCGACGCCTCCCGCGCCAACCACCGAATCCCACGCAATCGCCGACGAGCAAACCAACCCATCTCCGACACCCGACCATCCCCCATCGCACCCAACGGCGAAAACACTACCCCGACACCCGCCCCCGTCGCCTTCTCAACAACACGTCGCAGCGACACATCCCGACCGGAACCCGCCGCATAACCATGCAAATGCACCACATCAACCTCGCCCAGCCACCGATCCAGATCACCCCACGCACAAACCCCGACCCCATCCACCCCCACGCCACCATCCCCACCGTCGCGCGCAATCAAATACTGATCGCCCCCACGCGCTCCCAGCGTCACCGCCAGATCCACCACCGAAATCGAAACACAACCCGCCCGCCGCGACAACGATTCCACAACATGCAACACGCGCACAGCCATCCCCGATCACTCCCAAACCAGTCTCAACGCAACATCCACAACGAACAAAACCAATCGTAGCGCCACCGCGCGAATGACGCAAAAACCAGATCAACAGGGCGGTACATCGCTCATGGCAGATGTCGCAACCATCGACGCTCTCAAATTCGCACCGGGGAAACCCTTGCCAACCATCGATCACTCGCGGTAAGGTAATAATATGACACAAGGTGCAACAATATTGCGCAGAGCGGCTGAATCCTTCGGTCAACGCCTCAGGCGACTACGCACCGAACGGAAATTCACCCAGATCGATCTCGCCGACGCAGCCCACATCAACCAGGGATTCCTCTCCGCCCTCGAACGCGACAAACGCGCCGCAAGACAGGGCACCATCCGCGCCCTCGCCGTCGCGCTCGACGTCCCCGAAGCCGTCCTCATCGGAGCAGGCTCCGACCACGACGCCCCCCAGCCGCTCGAAACCCGCGAGCTTCCCCTCTTCGGCTCCATCCCCGCCGGCAAACCCGCCACCTCTCAGGAGCAGCTCGAAATGTTCCCCGTCCTCCGACACATGTGGGCACCGGATCGCTTCTGCCTCAGGCTCAGCTTCGACTCCATGGAACCCACCCTCAAACCGGACGACATCGTCCTCGTCCACTACCGACCCGACGTCGACCCCGCCCTCGTCCCCGGAAAAATCTGCGCCTGCCTCGTCGACAATCAACCCACCCTCAAACGCGTCAACGTCGAAATCCAGGACGACAAAAAAGTCATCATCCTGAGAGGCGACAACCCCGCCTCACCCCCAACCATCGTCAAAGACGACCAACCCTTCACCATCCAGGGCGTCGTCATAAAGCTCGTAAGCCGCGATTTGTAACTCTTTTTACTAAAGAATTTGAGACCTCTGCCCCGATCTGCTATTATTCGGTACTGATGATTCTTCAGGATGGCGACAACGTTATGGAACTGGCGGCCGAAGCAGATGTGTTTGATGCTAATCACGACGTCTGGGCACGAGAACATCCCGGAACGTATGTGCTTATTCGCCGTGAACAGGTCGTCGGTTTCTATCCGACCGCGAATGAAGCATATGTCGCCGGCGTCAGGCTCTGGGGCAACGAACCCATGCTGATTCGACAAGTCGACCCTGTAGTATGCGATTTCAGTTTTCCAGCCATCGACCTCGGCTTGACTGATGTCGATTCATAGCTGGAATGCGCCGAACAATTCCGACCCAATCAAGTATCTGCAACGGTACTGCGTTCGTTTGAACGTCCGCGTCGCAAGACACTCTGCCCTTCGTGCAGTCGTCGACAACGAATCATCCGATCCCACGCTTGTTATTCCATGCACGGCACTTGTCGACACCGGTGCAGCAACCTCGGGTATCGAACTGAAAATTGCCAAAAAACTCGGCCTCGAACCGTCCGGTTTCTCCACTCGGACAACGGCTGATGGACCGCGCATGCTTCGGCAATTCGCGTTTTCAATCGCGTTTGGCAAGCAAATGGAATTCGATGTCGCCGACGGACTTGGCGTTGATATGGCCGCCGCAAAGATTGACGCGATCATTGGAATGGACATCCTGGCTCGGTGCGTGCTCGTCGTTGACGGACCCGCTGGTAAATTCTCGATTCAGCACCGGCGACCCGACGCAAGTGCTCACATCTGAAGCGGCGTAGGGCAGGTGCTTGCACCTGCCGTCACCATCACCGCACCCGGTTGGTGCAAACGTCCATCCTGGAATTCATCCGTCTCCGACGGGTGGCCCATCGCTTCAGTGGTGGGGGAGTCGAATCGGCATGCACGAACCCGCATTCACCATCAAGCCAGATGAAAGCACCACTTCCACTTTTCACCAAAAATATCACCGGCCTAACTCCAGGCGCAACAATACCTTCCGAAAATATGACACAAATATGCCAAAAATCGCTTGACCGGTGTCCGGGCGTGTTGTAATGTTAGACAAGTGTTAGGGTTCCCCGAAAAAGGAAAGGGGGACAGAACCGGAGGGACCATGACAGGAAAGAAAACAGACCCATCCAGGGATGAACGTCGCTGTGCGACTCAATCCAACGTTGGAGCTGACGGGGCGTCGGACAGCCACCGTGATTCGAGGTCGTCGGCGAGGCGGGTGAGTTCGTCTCGTTTCCTCCCGCCGAAGGAACGGCATCCGACCTCGCAGAAGCGGGTGCAAAGAGACGTTTGATCCTCCCCGGTCATGACGCTGTCGCCCATGTTGAAGAGGACGTTGTCTTCCTTGGAGATGTGGTTGGTGAGCAGCTCGATGTACTGATGTGCGGCGGTGTGAAACTGTTCTCGTCCGTTGGGTTCGTCGTTGCGAACGATGTTGATCGCGTCAGCCATCTGCGCGGTGAGTTGGCGGGCGATGTTGTGCTCGTGAAGCATGACACCGATCGGACCCCCGTCGCGCGGAATCCCTCGCGCTTCCAGCAGGGGGAACAGCAGGTCCTCTTCCTTGGCATGATGGCAGGCGTCAGCAAAGAGTTTGAAAAACACGACGCATTGCGAAAGGGCGTCCGTCTCGAACTGATCCTCGGATTCGGACAACGTCACCAGTTTGTTGAGAACGGCGATCACGCGCAGGATGATCTGGTGCTCGTTTTTGAGAACGGTTGACGGACGGTCAATCGGGTTCGGCTCAGTTAGCATCGGTTGTTCCCTTGAAATAGGCGGGGGTTATTTGAATCGCATCGGCGGGGCAGAGGTAGTCACACACGCCGCAGCCCGAACAACCGGCGACCTGCACGTCGGGTAGTCCGTCTTTTCCGAAGGCGATGGCATCGGTTCCGAGTGGGCAGCGCACCACGCAGTAGTCGCAGGGTTGGCCTGCGGAGATGTAGCATTTCGACATACTGACGACGGCGGTGCCCATTCGCACGTCTTTTCTTGCCACCATGCGCAATGCCTTAGGTTCGCAGGACGTGATGCAGGGCATGTCCTCGCACAAATAGCATGGCGACTCGGAAGCAATGATCGCGGGTGTTCCGGCGATCAGGTCAAACTCCGGTCCCAATCGTCGAATCGACTCGTACGGGCAGGCTTCCTGGCAGGCGGTGCATTGCGTGCAGGTTTTGAGGAATTCAGGCTCGGGAAGGGCACCGGGGGGTCGAAGCCAGGACGATGTTGCGGCGGAGTCAGTTTTGCAAGTTCCTGTTCCTGATTCCGTCGTGAACACACCGGTCTGCAAGCCAATCTGTTCGATGGCATCGGTGACGTTGGTCACCAGGGCTTGCCCAATCTGCGAGAAGAATTGACGACGCGATACCATCGGAGGATCTCACATGGCGGAGGTACGCATTTCCATGGGTTGCTTGAGCAGCCACAGACTGAAGACGCTGAAGCATATCATGCCGACGAGCATTGGCAATTGGCTGCGAAAGGCTGCCTTCGCGTTTCCGAACAATCGCAGGGATGTTTTCTGTGCGACCCAGAGGCTGTAGACGTGGCCTATGAGTACGAGCAGGACCTGCACGATCCAGAGTGTTTGAAGGGAGATCATCGGTGGAATTGTCCAGTTGGCGGTCCCGAACAGGTTCCATCCCCAGCCACACGGATCGGAGATCATGGTTAGGACTTTCGGTCCCTCCATGAGGAGATGTTCGAGGTTGTGGGCGATGTGGTAGAACAGTGCGATGGGGAGCAGGGCGTAGGCGTATCGAATGAAATAGTCGCGATAGGTGAGTGGTTCGAGCGCGTGGCGACTGCCGAGTGCTCGCGAGAAGGCGACGAGGACGGCGTAGATGAGGATGGGGCCTATCATCAGAAGGGTCATGCCCAGGCTGAATCCGATGATACGTCCGGTGTCTGCGAACCCGCGAATTCCGTCTACGAGTTGTTCCCACGCGGCGGTCATGGTCAGGCCGTGGAATCCGGTGATCGCGAGCATGAGGAGTGCGAGGTAGGCTTCGTCGGCGCGGGGTTTTCCTTCGGTGACGAGATCGCTTCCCCATGGGCGGAGGTTTAGTGCGAGGTTGTCGTGCGGACAGGCCTGGACGCATTCCATGCATTGGATGCAATAGGTGTTGGATTGTATTTTTCCGGGGTAGAGGAAGGTCGGGCAGCCATAGGCGGAGTCGCTGCCGGTGACGCATTCCTTTGACGCGCAACTGGTGCAGACGCTGTCGCTTTTTGCGCGAACTTCGGTGCTGGCGAACATCGCGTAGAGACCGCTGACGCGTCCGACGAGGCAGCCGTATCGGCAGAAACTCTTGCGATCGAAAAGCATCGCGGACACGACGGCCATCAGAAGCATGCCGATGGCGAGATAGGCGGTCACGCGTGGTTTCATGGTGACCCCGAAACCCAGTTCGACCCATGTGAGGCCTACGAACATGATGGTTGCGATGGAAATATTGCGGATGATGCGAGGCCATTTGAGACCGTAGGTCAGACCATCGTCGGATTTTTTCCAGAAGCTCAGTCGCTCGGTCCATCCGGCGATCGCGTCCCAGGGGCAGACGTAGCACCATGCCTTTCCGGCGAACATGATCAGGATAATCAGGAGACCCCACCAGACCGTCCAGGTCAGGATCGGCGCGATGTTGAGGGCGGGGTTCTGGTTGCCGAACAATCCGGCCAGGATGATCATGACAAACGCGGCGGTGACGACGGCCTGACAAAAGAAGCGGAAGATGCGGGAGCAGGCTGCCTGTTTGATGAGTCGCAGGGAGAGCAGGTCGAAGCGATCGTTGACTTGTGGAATGGCTGTGGCGGTCAGAATGGGCAGGGCGATCGATCCGCCGCTCGATGCGGTCCCGCCTGCGTTCAACATTCTTTCACCTTCCCCGCGGATTGTATCGGACGTGACATGTTTGCGTCGTGATCCGGACGGTTTCCCGACATTGGTTGTCGATTTTGTTCGCGACAGGAGGTCGAAAACACCAAAGCTGACGACCAGGACGACGGCGATCGACGCGTAGTAAAGCCATGTGGGGATTCCCCACATTGTGTGCATGAAGAAGGAGGCGGGGTCTTTTTTGAATTCTGCCCGATGGGCCTGGCTGCACATCTGATATGTTTTGCCGAGGTAGGTGGCAGGTAGCGAGCTGCCGTCTGCAAGTGTTGTCTGGCACACGGTGCATCGGGCTGACAGGTATGCTTTGGGGTCCTTTTCAAAGCTCTCTTTACACCACTTCGTGCAGAAGAAGAAGGTTTTGTCGTTGTATTGAGTGGTGACGTCCCAGGCAGCGTTGACTTCCATGTTGCAGACGACATCGACAATCGGACCGTCGGCGGAGGCGCGATGGTCCTGCTCTGATGACGATTCCCTGAGATTGGATCGCACCACGACGACAACGATACCGGTCAGCAGGATGTAGGGCAGGATCAGATTCAGGCGTTTCATGGGTTCTTGTCCGGCTTTGCTATGCGACAGCGAGGGCGGCATCAGTATCGTTTGCGGCTGCTCGTCGTCTTGCTCGTTTCTTGTATACCGCTCGAATGAAAACAAACAGGAAAACGCATCCCCCGATACCTGCGGCTGCTATTGAACCGGCGGCGGTGGGTTCACCCGCGATCATCAGGAACGGAATAACCTCTATTCTGCCCTCGATCGGCAGCGACAGTTCGATAATATATTCTGCGTCCTGCGGAAACGTGACGTGGAATTTGTACTCATTGTCGAACGGTTCGCGCGAGGTTGCCGGCTGAATGATGGTGTTGTCGCCAAACGTGCTCGTTTTCAGAATGCGAACGGAGATGGGTTTTTCGTAGACGCGTTTGGTCTCGCGGTTCTTGATGTAGAAGGCGAGGTTTGCGGGTTCCGCGGGCACCGGGTTTCCCGGGTAGGAAGTCAGCAAAACGTCATATGGCCCGGTTACTGCGGGGTATTCCAGCGTTGGGCGCTGCGGATAGTTCTCCTTGTAGGAATAATGCGGCAGCCCGAGAATATGGTGTGCGTCCGCGCGATCGACCATGGCGAAAGCCAGCAGCGTTATGGCAAGCAGCGTGATTTTTCCCCCAGTGATCGGTCGACGCTTGTTTTTCTCCGGCAGGCTGATGGTGTAGTAGAGCGCGTCTTCCGGACAATGTCGAATGCAGACGCCACAGTTGTCGCACTCGATTGACGACGACTGCGTGATCGGGTTAAGACCTTCCTCGCAAATGGGGAAGCAGTCGGCGCAACCGGTGCAGAGGTCTGTCCTGAGCTTGATGCGCACGGGGCGCATCCACCCGATCAACCCATACAGGGCGCCGCCCGGGCACATCGTTCGACACCACCATCGTGGCGAGACGAGCAGTTCGAACGCGATGATCAGGGCCAACAACACGAGCATTCCGACCAGCGAGGTACCGAATATCCACGCGTGCACCGCACGACTGATGACGGCGGGTGGGTAAATCAGGGCGAAGAGGGGTGCTGAAAACGTGGCAGCGAGGGCGAGTCCGACTGCAAGGAAGATGTACTTGTTTCGGTGCGAGAAACGGACCTCGCCGGGACGAATCTCAGCCACGCGAAGCAGACGACGCAGCTTGCCGGTCAGCTCGAAAAGCAGATAGGCTGGGCAAATCCAACTGCAAAAAACACGACCCAGGAGCAGCGCGATCACGACCGGAATGAGGATGGACGCGATCAGAGGCCAGTGGACATGTTTTGAAGCGGCCAGCATCTCCATGGCTGCGAGTGGATCGGTCAGTTCGACCCCCATCAGGCGCATCGACCACAGGGTTCCCTTGTTTCCGTCCAGGAATTCCTGCGGTTTTTTCATTTCGTCGACGTAGGGGTGAACCATTTTCGTCACGACTTCACCACGAAGACCGGCCATCAACTGGTCGTCGTCTATCACTCTTGCGGCGCGATAGTGGGAGTAGAGACTCAGGAGCGCCACGCCGATCACGACCAGAACCACGGCTGTCTGAAGCAGTCTTCGGATAATCTGAAGGATCATGTGGCTGCCTCCAGGGCAGGATGTTTTCGCGTTCTTACGACGCGGATGGCTGGCTCACCGCGCACGACGGTGCGGCAGATGTCTTCGCACATTCCACACCCGACGCAGTGTTCCGTGAAAATCAGCGGTGCGAGAAACGCGCCCGGAACAAGCCTGATCGCCCGGTTGCGCAACGGGCAGAACATGTAACATTCACCGCACGGTCCACGACGCTCGGCGTGCGCATCGGACTCGGTCGGCTTGCGGCCTAACCGCACCAATAGATCCTGCTCCTCGCGGATGCGTTTGGCTTTGTAGGACAGGCACAGGTCTTCGCGCAGTTCGACAGAACCCATCTCGACTTCGGTTTTGTCGTCAAACGCCAACAGCGCTCCGGTCGGACAGACTGGCCCACACGCGTTGCACAACGTGCACCCATTTTTGGCTGGATCGACATAGGGCGAATGGAACAGATCACCATCCGCTTCGGTGTAGAATTGAATGGCCCCGGGTTCACACGCATCCTGACACTTGTAGCAGCGAATGCAGGCGGCCAGGAAGTCGCGTTCCGGTAGCGCACCCGGTGGCCTGAGAATTCCGACGAGTTTCTCGTAGGGACGTTTGACGATCGGATATTGCGACAGGCGCGTTCGGTTCAGAAAATGGGCGATGCTCCCGACAAGAGCGAATCCCACCCCGACGGCCATCGTGCGAATGACCTCTCGTCGCGCGGTGGCCATCACGCGTTGCTCCGTACGCGGATCGCATGGGGATAGCGGATGCACGACCGCTCGCAACATCCGCAGCCGACACACGCTTCCGCGTGGATGGTCGGTCGCTCCCACGAGCCGATCGTCATGGCTTCTCCTGCAAGCGGGCACGCTCGAAAGCAGGCGCCGCAGCTCCAGTTGTTGTAGGAATAGCACAGATCGAAATCAATCTCAGCCACACCGATGGCGACGTTGTCGAGCACGTTCTGTCTGTCTTTTTTCACCAGTTGCAGAGCACCGCTCGGGCAGACCTCGGTGCATTTGAGGTAGTCGCCGTCGTCGCTGGCACAGAGCATGCAGGCGGCTTTGCGGGGGTGCATGGTCGGAGTGCTCGCACGTCCTCCGGGTTCGCTCAGCGGCATGGGAACGAGGGCGTGGTTTGGACACGCGTCGACGCACTGCATGCAGCGGATGCAGGTGGCGACAAAATCGTCTTCGGGCAATGATCCCGGTGGACGCAGCGGTGGCGGCTGATCGTTTGGCGAGTTTGATACCACGCCCACGGTGATCGCGCCGACACCGATCGTCGCTCCGACGGCTACCGACTGTTTGACAAATTCTCGTCGACTGACGCCCATGGTCGTTTCAGATAACCTCGATACGGGTCGCAAGTTTCTTGTAATCACACTGTCCGCTCACCGGATCCCACGCGCGGTGGCTTGCCGCGTTGACGAGCCATTTGTTCTTGCGCGGGTCGGCGCTGTCTGCGACGGACAGGTTCCATGGACTGAACAGGTAGCCACCCGGAACCTCGGATCGGGCGGGTCGAATCATACTCATCTGCCCGACGGTCACACGCGCTTCGTACGAACCTCGCCGCGTGACCAGACGCACCCGCTGACCGTCTTTCAGGCCGTAGCGTTTGGCGTCGTCGTCGTTGACCTCGACGTATTGTTCAGGGACGAGTTTTTGCGTCGTCGCGCCGCGGATGGTCTTGGCTGTGTGGAAATGTTCGTAAACGACGCCGAGGCCCAGCCAGAACGGGTAGAAATTATTTTTCTTATGATCGCTCAAGGACATTGTTTCGTCGGCGTAAACGTCAAGATGCGGTAGCTCCGGCGGCAGACCGGCGTCGCGCGCCTTGACCAGGATGCGTGGCTTGCCCTTGTTGGGACCATCGGTGTGCAGGTCGTCGATCAGGAAGGGCCCCTCGCCGGGACGACGTTTGTCACCGTATTTCATCAGTTCCGTCGTGATGCTGTCGAGTTGTGTGTAATCCTGTTCACACAGTTTGATTCGCGCCTTTCCGTCGGCATGTCGGAAATCTCCGTAGGGTGCGCCAGCCCAACCCTCCTGACCCAGATAGCGTCGCGGTGTTCCACCTGCTTTGGCAATCTCGGCGGTTGGTGCGGGCCATTGAATACCTCGAAGACTGCGAAGCTGGTCGTATGGCGAGATTCCGTCGCGTTTTTCAACCTCGAGAATTCCCGAAAGATCCGCATCGGAGTTTTTGCTGGCGGCTACGATGTCGCGGAACACGTCCTCGGGATCGTACGCCATCAATCCGTTGCCCATTTTGATTTTTTTCTCGTACGGGAAAATCGCGTGGGCATCGAGGCCCAGCTTTTCAGCCAACACCTTGCCCTTGTCGATGGCCATGTCCATGTCTGGTCGGCAATTCGGTGGCGGATTTTTTGTTCCATCACAAATGTAGACACGTCGCTCCGACTGGATATAGGTGCCACCCGTCCATTCACCCCATGTGGCTGCCGGGAAGATGATGTCCGCGTATAGATTGTTCGGAGCGTGCCGATAGATTTCCTGCACGACGACGAACATGCGCGATAGCGCTGGGCGGACGAGCGTCTCCAGATCGGGCATGTGCACATGCGTCGTGTACATCCAGAACATCGCGTCCAACCCGCCCTGTAGCGCCCGTTCCATCATACCGATGACCATACCCGGATTGGGCAGGGCGGAGGTTTGGGCCAATCGCTCGCGCGGGACGTGCCAGCGGTCGGCGATGTGGTTTCGCCATGCCTCGTTTTTCAGTGGCTGATTGAACGGCAGGCGACCGGTCAGTCCGCCCATCAACCTTTCGCTCATCGCGTTGGGTTGTCCGGTTTGTGAATGACTGCCGCAACCCGGTCGGCCCAGATTACCGGTCAACAGATGCAGGTTGATGATGCTGATCGTGTTGTGTTGTCCGTGGAGCATCTGGTTGTAGCCAATGCCCCAAAAACTCAACACACCGCCCCGGCCTCTTTGGCGACCCTTGATGGATGCCTCCGCCCAGGCCTGGGCGACTTTTTCGATCGTCTCAACAGTCACGCGTCCGTTGTCGATGCGGCGCAGGCGATCGACGACCTGTTCGGGCGAGTATTTTTCCAACACCCCGTCGCGATATGCTTTCCAACCGTTGGTGTGCTTTTCGAGCCATTCATCCGACATGCACGCTTTTGGATATTTCTTCATCAGCACATGGGCGATGGCGTTGAGGTAACTGATGTCGCCGTTGAGCGTGGGAATGTGGTAACTGTTACGCGGGTTGATGTCTTCCAGTCCGATGACCGATCCCGTTTTTCGCGGGTCAGCCACGCAGGTGGGAATGTCATTTTTGGATTTGTGGTCAGCCACTCGCCAGAACAGAATCGGGTGGGCTTCGCGGGCGTTGTGACCCCAGAAGGTGATGAAATCCGCCTCCTCGATATCCTCGTAACTCGTGGGCGGTGCATCAGAACCGTAGGAGTGAAAATATCCGGTGACGGCAGACGTCATGCACATCCGCGCGTTGGCTTCGATCGAGTTGCTACCGATCACGCCTTTCATCAGGACGTTTTCGATCCACTGGGCTTCCATGGTGAGCTGACCGGAACCGTTCAGCCCGACCGCGTTGGGACCCTTTTCGCGAATCACCTCGGCGATGCGTTCAGCCACGATTTCCTCAGCCTCTTCGTAGGGAACTTCCCGATAGACATCGTCGTCGAATCGGCCCTTGGTTGCGGAGATGTGTCCCCTCAACGGGTCACTCATGTCGCGACGCACGAGTACCTTTTCGAGTCGGTCCCGATAGATCGGTTCGTGTGCGTTGAGACCCTTGATGCACTGAATTCCGCGATTCGTCGGATGCTTCTTGTCCGGGACCATGCCGACAACTTTTTCGTTCTCGACCTTGATCAGCGTACCGCAACCCACCCCGCAATACGGACAAGCCGCCTGCAACAACCTGACCCCGGTGTTTTGACCGGCGGTGAGGTCCGGCGAAGCGTTGGCCTGAACAAATTCGCCCGGAAGCGCCGTTGTCATCGCGACGGCTGTACCGGTACCCGCCGCCATTTTCATGAACGAACGGCGGTCGAATTCCTCGCCATATTTGACGCGGCGATGGATTGTGCATGGTGTCTGTTTAGGATCACTCATGGCTAGTCTCCTTGAGTGGTGTTGAGCGATTCAGGGCCACCGCCCCGTCATTCGCGTCGTGTGTTTCAGTGAAAGGCGTCGCAACCAGCGAGTGCTCCGCCGGAATCGTCATGGGCGATGGGGTCTCCGTCGACCAATGACGCATGTAGGCCACAATATCGTCGATATCCTGCGAGGTAAGGTCAGTCACACCGTGCGCACCCTGCCCGAACGGGCGCATGGCTGTTCCGGTTCGACCGCGAACAATCGTCGCCTGTAAGAATCCATCCGTCGCAGCCGAGAGAAATCCCTCGTTGTTCAACTCCGGTGCCCAGGAGTTTCGCCCCTCGTCCCCATGGCAACCGGCGCAATTCGAGCGAAACAGTTCCCGTCCGTGCGCCAGGTCCCAGGGCACGACGAATCGATGGGGAATCTCCTGCGGCTTGCCCGGTCCAAAGGGTGGATCGTGCTCCCATGATCGAAGAAATGCCACCAGATCGTTTACGTCGTCGCTGGACAAGCTGAGGATCGATTGCGGACCACGTTTGACAGGTCTCATCTCCGTCCCCCGTCGTCCCATCGCCATGGTCGCCATCAGAAAACCATCCGACGCGAAGCGCAGGAAGTTCGGATTCGACAACGCCGGTCCGCTGGTTCCCTCACCTCGGTCCCCGTGGCAACTCACGCACTGCTGAGCATAGATCGTCGCGCCCCTGCGGGGGCGACCATGGGGCGACTTTGAAACACGGGTGATTTCATCGGGTTCGGTTCGCTCGAGAAGTCGCAGATACGCGATCAAGTCCTCGATCTGGCGATCGGAAAGCTCGGTAATGCCCTGGCCTCCCTTGCGGAAACCGCGCATCTCCGTGCCCTCCTTCCCGTTCGTGATCCAGTGTCGCAACATGACATTCGACACCGTTTCCAGAAATACGGGGTTATTCAGTTGAGGCCCGGTCGCGCCCTCGCCGTCAGATCCGTGACACCCGGAACAATGTCCGGTGAACAAATGACGTCCCGCGTCCCAATCCCCCGGCGTCACCGATTGGGCGTGCCATTCTTCGGTCATCGAATCCTTCGTTTGCCATGTGCGCAGGTGTTGAATGATCGACGCGATGTCGTCGTTGCTCAGATGACGCCAGCTCGGCATTCCCGTACCGGGGCGCCCCTCGATCATGGTTTTCACGAGATAGCCGTCGAGCACAGCCGTTAGAAATGCCTGCGTGTTGATCGACGGGCCCAGATCTCCGGAACCGTCCGCCCCGTGACACATCGTGCAGTTGGCTTTGTAGAGAATCGCACCGATATCGGCCGACACGTCCGCGGAAGGTGCGTCCGAACAGCGTGCAAGAGCGCTGTCGAAATCGCTGTGCGGCGGCTGCCAATCGCGCATATACGCCAGCAAGTCGCTGATCTCCCGAGCGTTGAACTCCCGCCACGCGGGCATCGCCGTGTTGGGTCTGCCGTAGACAATCGTATCGCGCAGAAACGCGTCAGAAGCAACAGCCAGAAACGTCGGCGAATTCAGCGACACACCAATACCGCCCTCGCCGCTGCGACCATGACAGGCTGCACAATTCGCCCGATACAGGGCGGCTCCGACATGCATGTCGCCACGGGCTGCGCTGACGGCATCCAGATCGGGGACAGGCTCGTCCCAGCCACGGACGAAATCCACGAGCAACGTGATTTCGTCGTCCGACAGGCCTCCCTCGTCCGCCCATCCGAGCATCTTCGTCCCCGGTCGTCCACGCGCGATGATTCGCCGCAGATAATCGTCACTCGCGACCGCCAACGTGTCGGGGTGATGCAGCGATGGCACGACAACATCAATCGAGCTGCGCCTTTCAACAACGATGTCGGTCCGATCCCAATGGTGACCCCACGGGTCGGCATTTGTAGGCCACAGTCCCTGACGCGTCGTCGTTCCGTGACCGTCCCTGCCATGGCAGGACGAGCAGAACATGCCATAAAGCGTGGACCCGCGAACAGGACCGCCCTCGCGAACACGCGAACGCGGAATATGACTGGCGGGGGCGGATTTGCGCTTCAAGCTCATCATATAAAGCGCAAGATCACGGGCTTCGTCATCGGTCAGCTCCATGTCCGGCATGACCGTCCCCGGTGACACCTCCTGCGGATATTTGAAATGCTCGAACAACCACTGCTCGACCGTATGTTCGCCTCGCACATGGGAAAAATCGAAACCGTGCTTACCTTTGTCACCAACATGCGTCAGGTCCGCCCCCAGTGTTCCACCGCGACCGCGATATTTATGACAGCCCAGACAACCCAGTTCGGTCATCAGCTTCTTGCCCTGTGCAAGTCGATCCGCACCGGGCAGCGATTGCTCCAGCGATCCCCGATCAATACTGCCACCCGATGCGCCGGCGAACAGATCAGATTGGCCACCGTAAAGATCGTTCTCCGCGTGGCAACGACCACAACTGGTAAACACCGCATCGTCCCGCAGCAGGGGCGTTTCAATATGCGGAACAACCGTCCCATCGGATTGCCAGCCATGCGCCGACGCCTTCTGCGTTCCCCGTCCCACGCCGTGATGACAAATCGTGCAACCAAACTTTTCGGGTGGATGCCAACCCAGCCATTCACCGGGATGCGTTGTGAGCGGTTGCAACGCATCGACCATCCCCGGATTCTCAACACCGAGGTGGCAGGTCGTACACCGATCGATCGTTTCGATATCAGGCAGGTATTGCTGTTTGAGGGTCACCTTGAATGACGAGGCTGATCGACGGGCAGCGTCGGTCGTTGCCGTCTCCAGCAGCAGATCGCCATACCGTTGCTGCACGGTTCTCCACTCACCGTGAAAATTCTCCTGATACGCCGCGATGAAAAGCACCGCCAGACACGCCAGCGAACTGATCAGAAGAACGATCTTCGTACCATGAACTTGTCGATGATCCATTTTCATACCTAATGCACAGGCCAATCACTCTGCGACCAGAAGAAATCCCAGTTTGGACCGCGGTGAACCGTCGCGAAGTACGTCAAAATCGCAAAAGACACCAAAAAACAAGTGAACAACGCGATGGCCCCCATCCGTGTAGACTGCTTCCGTCTGACCACGAGAACGGACCACGCAGCGAACAATGCCACAAAAATCGTCCCGGGGTTCAAAACCGTGATCACAATCTGCGGAACACGCGCGGTCGCCTCCCAATTGCGAAGCCAACCGAACCTGACCGTAAACGCAAGCATGCCAACCGTTGCGATCGTTGCAAAGATGGCGCTGATCACCGCGATACGTCGCCCCTCACGTCCACTGAACCAGACCCCGACATCCTCACGCTCGCGATCCAGATAGGGCACCAGCATAAGACCCAGCAGGACGATCGCGGGAATACCGACCCCGCCCATGAAGGCTGAATAAGACACAAGCTCCTGCAAACCAAGGAAATACCACGGCGCTTTTGCGGGATTCTCCGGAACTGCGGGGTTGGCCATCTCGCTCAGCGGTGCGTCAGCCAGCACACCCAGCAGCAGCATCGCAAGGGTCGTCACCATCGCAACAGCACCGATGACGTACATCACGTTAGGCCAGGTCATGATCGTGTTGCGGAGTTCAAGGTTGACAGCGGGCGTCTTCCCCTTCATCAACCCCATCAACCCATAGGTCTTGAGCAGCCCGGTCGATTCACCACCACGACTATCACCACCCGTCGCAGGCATCGAAGGCGTCGCATCGCTCACGCCCATATCCGCAGCGCTGGGCCTTGCAAATCCACCGTCCTTGCGGATGCGCCACATGTGCACAGCGATCAGTATCGACGTGACAATCGGCAGCACCATGACGTGCAACACATAAAACCGGATCAGCGCTTCCTGCCCGACGTAATGGGCACCGAGAAGCAACTCCTTTTGCATGCGCCCGGGATCGAAATATTGCGTGATGCCGATCGCATCCGTCAACTCCTGCGGTGATTGGGCAATGTTCGCGCCGATCGTCACCGCCCAGAACGCCAGTTGATCCCACGGCAACAGATAACCCGTGAAGCTCAACCCCAGCGTCACCGCGAACAACGCCATCCCGATCACCCAGTTGAACTGTCTGGGCGGCTTGTACGCCGACGTGTAAAACGCGCGAGCCATGTGCAGAATCACACAAAAAACCATCGCATGGGCCGACCACCGATGCACGTTGCGGATCAATCGACCGGTCGGAACAACGTGAATGATGTCCAGCATCGACGCATACGCCTGATCCACCGAGGGCTTGTAGTACACCATCAGCAGCACGCCGGTCACGCACAAAATGATGAAAAGCACCAACGTCGCCACACCGAGACCAAACGTCGTCGTCAGTTTGATCGAGTGCAGGTGTGTTCGAACCGGAAGAACGTGAAGGAAGAAATTCGTGAACACCGTCTGCGAACGAGCACGATCGGAAGTCGGTTTCCCATGGCGAATCATCGAGTCACGAAATGACCGAGGCGTATCCATGAGGTTGCGGCCGAAATCGCGCATCGCTCCGTCATCACCGATGTGCCGGGCGACCGGTTTCTTCTCCGACGGCGACGGTTGACTGGTTTGTGTTTCAGGCATCTTGTCTCACCACATCAAATGCTAACAGCTACTACGCGTTGAGCGTTTTTCCGGGTTCCGTCTCTTTCAAAGTATCAGCCACAAGCCATCCTTCGGGCGAGACCGTGAGTTCAACCCACATCAGACCCTTGGGGGCAGGCCCTGCGGTCACCGCACCGACTGCGTCGAATCTTGAACCATGGCACGGACAGTGAAAATCGCCCGCCTCCGACCGTTCGGCGATGCAACCAAGGTGCGTGCACACCGAGGAAATGGCGTGAAACCCGCTCGAATCGCGGTATAACCACAACCGTTGCGGCGCAAAATAAGTCGTCGATCCGGCTGCAAAGTCCTGAGGCTTGCCCAGTTTCACCTTCGTGTCCGATTCGGGGAAAACCGAGGGCATTGGCAGGCGCATCGCGCCCAGCATCCCCATAACAAAAGCCCCGACCGCCGACCACGCCGCCGCCAATCCCAGAAAGTCGCGACGCGTCTTCGGTGTCGTGAACCGCTCACTCGTTTGTAATTGATCGTTCGGATTCATCATTTACTCCGACCACTGACAGGAAAACCCAAACCGCTCCATCGAGATCGCCCCGACAGGGCATCTTTCCGCGCACAACGCACAACGGATGCATTTCTCCTCATCCTTCACGATGGCAGACATCTCCGACAAATCCGCTCCCAAATAACGTTCCTGCAAAAGCGCCCCAAATGCGTCGTCCCCGGTCAATCTGTCGCACGACACCAGCTTCAAACACAATTCGGGACAGACATCCGCACAACCACCACATAGAATGCACTTCTCGGAATCAAATATCGTGTTGACCCCGCAGTCCAGACACCGGGACGCCTCGGTCACCGCAGACAATTCGTCATAACCGCGTTCCACGACGGCTGTCTGACTTGTGCGACGCTCCTCCGCGCTCACCGCAGGGATAGCCTCTCGTTTCAGCTTCTCGTAATCCCGCTCTCTGCCATAGTCCGGAAGATTGATTTGCACGAATTCGTCCCGTCTCCGAAGCGTCTGACCGGTCAGGCTCGCGTGAATCGAACGAGCGACTTTTTTCCCGCTCGCCACCGCGTCAATCAGCAACCGGGGACCATACGCAAGGTCGCCCGCCAGGTAGACGTCCGACGCCGAGGTCCGCAGTGTCTCCATGTCACACTGAATCAAGCCCCGGTCGTTCATTTTGATGTCATCTTCCGGACCGATGAACGACACGTCCGAACGCTGGCCGATCGCCCAAACCACCGTATCCGCAGGAATAAACGTCGTGTCAGCCTTGTCAAACTGCGGCGAGAATTTTTTGTTTTCATCAAAAACACGCAGGCATCGCTGGAACGTAATCCCTGTTACCGCCCCGTCCGCGTTTCGTTCAATGGACACAGGACCCAGCGACGGATGCAGCAGGACACCCTCTTCATGACCTTCGATGATTTCCACGTCGTCCGCCGGCATCTCGTCAACGCTTTCGAGACAGCAAAGATGCACCTCCCGAATACCCGCCTGACGCAACGCGCTTCGCGAAACGTCATAACTTATCTGTCGAACAACACTGCGCGAAACGTCGTAGGCAACGTTGCCACCACCGATGACAACAACCCGCTCACCCAGCGATGACAACGACGATGACGATGTTTTGTCCCCGAGCGCCACGTCTCGCAGAAACTCAACACCGCCAAGAATCCCAGGCCCGTCACCGCCGGGAATCGGAATGATCCGCGACCGCTTCGCGCCGACCGCAACAAGCGTCGCCGCAAACTTTTCACGGATTTCCGAAAAAGTGATGTCCTGGCCGACCTGCGTGTTGCAGATGAATTCGACCCCCAGACTGCGAATAACCTCCACCTCCGCCGCGATCAAATCGCGCGGCAGACGATACTCCGGAATGCCAAACGCCAGCATCCCCGCAGGCACAGGCTCCATCTCGAATACCGTCGGGCGATGACCCAGCAACGCAAGATCGTGGGCAGCCGCCAAACCCGCAGGCCCGGAACCGATGATCGCAATCTGCTCGCCCTTGCCTGTGCGCCCGTCAACAGGGTCCAACGAGTTGCGAAACGAAACCAACTCCTCCGGTCCGCGACAGTCCCGCGCCCCCGCACCAATAACGCGATTGAGCAATTCGATCGGCTTGAGTGTCTCCCGCGTGAACGATTCAGGCCCAAACCGCTCGGTCACAAAACGCTTCAACCCGCGGATCGAAATCGCCTCATCCACAGCACCCCGGCGACAGGCTGCCTCGCAAGGGGCACCGCACACGCGACCGCAGATACTCGCCAGCGGGTTCGGACCCCGGGCGATTCGGTAGGCCTTCTCAAAATCACCGTCGGCGATCGCACGCACATAACCACGCGCATCGGTATGCACCGGACACGCATACTGACAACTGATCTGCCGTTGCCAGTAATCATCGTCCGGCACTTCGATCTGGATCGGCGAATGGCTCATAACATCCACAAAACCATAGACTTATCGTCGCTTGGTCTCCAAAAAGACCCCGCGATCAGGTCCCATCCTCTTCTCGAAACGCCACGTCGTGGATCGTTGTCTCCCGCAAAAAACGCCGCTCGGAGTCAACCACCTGTTTCCACCGACTGTGCGCCAAACATGGATCCTCATCGCTGCACTCCCCGTTACCAAAAGGACACCGACGCCGATCAAACTGCTCAAAAGGAGCCAGAATCTCGTAAAGCGTGGTTTCCTCCGCCAACCGCCGAAGTCGAAACCCACCCGTCTTTCCCGGAGACGAGTCCAGAATGCCGGAACGAACCAGGTCGCGCAATATCTTTGAAAGATATTTCGCGGGAATCTCCGCGGACTCAGCAATCTTCCGACCGGGAACAGGCCAGGACTCAGGATGCTGAGCGAGATAAATCATCGCCCGAAGGGCATATTCGCTGGTCAGGGTCAACAAGGTTGCTCCGCCAAACCACCATACGTCTATACATATATCGTCTTATCGACCCGCCGTCAACCGCTTTTTCTTGCGGTTTTCAACCATCCCTTCGCGATTTGCTGTCAATGGGAGGGAACTGTCGCCCGACTGACCGGATACCGGGCTTCATGGGTCAGACGCAACTCCTGATCCGCCACCACCCCGGTGAAAACCTCCTCGACACCATCGGGCCAGACAATGCGTAACGTATCCACAACCCGCGCACCACCCAATCCGAAATGCGTCGTCAGCTCATCCTGCGACAGGTACGATGAACTCGCGCCAACCTCCAGCATCTGCGTGGTACTTTCAACAGTCACATAAACACGACCGCCAACCGCCGACGTGTTTCCGCCTGTCTGCGCGAGATGCACACGAATCCAATGGTTCGGCGTCTGACTGACGTTGCGCAGGACACGACCCGATCCCCCATGCTCGACAACCGCAAGGTCCATCCGTCCGTCGCGATCGATGTCGCACTGTGCTCCACCACGACGCACACCCGGTGTCGCAAGTCCCTTCGCAGCGTGGGCAGCCACATCGACAAAACCACGGTCCCCGCGGTTCCAGAAGATAAACGAGTTTTGCGTCTTGAGTCGGGAGTGATCGCCAGCCTGTTCAATCGTGCTGCCGTTGATCAGCCACAGGTCGCGGCGACCGTCGTTGTCGAAATCGGCAAACCCCGTTGCCCATCCGACCATATCGAGCGACACCTGTCCCAACCCGATGCTGTCGGCGTCGTCCATGAAAAACAACCGTCCGTCCTCACTGGGACCAATCAGTTCATCAAGGGTCATGTTCCGGTACAACGCGTTTTCCTGTGCAATCCAGTGCGTGATCATCAGGTCCTGATCCAGATCGCCGTCAAAATCTCCCACGGCGATCCCCATCGCACCGCGATAGTCAGCCGCCAGCGAAGCAGGCCCCACGTCTTCAAATGTCACACGTCCGCCCCCGCCCCCACATCGATTCAAATACACCCCGTTGTTGGACACATCGTTGGCAACGTACAGGTCCACCCACCCATCGTTGTTCATGTCCACCCAACTCGCCGACAGGCTTCGACCCGACGGGTTTCCCACGCCAGCCTCATCAGCCACGTCCACAAAAGTACCGTCACCGTTATTCAGGAACAGTGAGTTGGGTTGAGGTTCGTACGACGACGGATTCAGCGTGAAAGGCTGTTCGGTCGAAAACTGGAGTTTGACGTTTTCGCGATCCCCCGGGCGAAAAACGAAATCAACGTAGTTGGCAACGTACAAATCCAGATCGCCGTCGCGGTCGACGTCCGCCCATGAACATCCGGCGCTGAATCGTTTATCCTGCACGCCGCACCGCTTCGTTACATCCAAAAACGTCCCGTCACCCTGATTTTCGTACAGCACGTTTGGACCGTAGGCGGTGACGTAGAGATCAAGGTCGTCGTCGCTATCGAAATCCCCCCACGCAGCCCCCATCCCGAAACCAACGAAACCAACCCCCGCCGATTCCGTGACATCCACAAGACGGGCACCATCAACGTTGCGATACAAACGCGAACGACCCGCGTCGCCGTCGAGCACCGCGCCCGGTATCGCATTTCCTGCGAAATTAACGAAATACAGGTCCGTGAACCCGTCACCATCGTAGTCACCACACGCCACCCCGGAACCCATGTCCTCAGGCAACAGCGATGCACGTTTCGTCGGCATGTGCTGAAAATCAAGCCCCAACGATTTCGTCACATCCTCAAACCGCAAAGGCACCTCCTCCGCGGAGATCGTTTGCCGCAGCACGCTGGTCAAACCAGCCACGTCAGCTCCCGCCGCCGGAACCGCCTCCACCCGTGGTCGACTCAACATGACCACCATCGCAGCCACGACCACCGTGCAAACAGCGCTGATCCAACCCCAGCGTGCCAGCAGTCTCCGCCGTTTATCCTTCTTTGGAATCGCGGGATTCACCACCCGACGCCCCCCGATCGCCGCGACCAACCGTATCGCCGCTGCCACCGCGACCGACGCGAATCACCGCCTCCGCACGCGAAATGTCCGTCACCGCGCTTCGCAATCCCGCCTCCTCACCAAACAACCGATCCAGAAACGGGGCGCTGAACTTGCAGTACCAGAGCGTTGCAGAAACGTGCAACTCATCGCCTGCAAACGTCTCCGGCAGGGCGAACGTCTTTTCGTCGTCCGAAAGATCAACCTGCCGCGATGGATCGATCGGCATCGCCGGACACTCGAAACGAAACACCGTTGTGTCCGTAAATCCGGGAAACAGCGATCGATTGAATCGCGATCCGACCTTCCGCCACAACTCGTGTTTGCCGATCAACTTCCCCTCCTTGTCAATCGCTTCACCCTTGAACACGATTTTCGGATTCGTCAGATACCCGCGATCGTCCGGTCTCGCAGACGCAAAAACGACCTTGCCCTCCGGGTCCGTCACCGTCACCTCCACCCACGCCTCGATCATGTCCATCGGGCCGGTCGGAAAGTCATGCCCCGTCTTGTTGTTCGTCAGAATCGTCTGAATGCGCACTTCCTGACCCGGCGACACCTCCTCGGGAACCTTCAATCTCACGCGAACAGCCGGACCCGCCGTCCAGCGATCCCCGATTTCGGGAATCTCATAATCACCGCGAAGCCAATCGACCGTCAACTCACAGTGCTTCTCCGCACCGGGCAGTTTATGTTGCAACGGCACGAACTGATTGGCCGCCAGAAAACGGTGACTGCGGTGCTTGCCATCGTCGACGCTCCGATTGAAATCGTGGCGATCACCTGCCGCAGGGTCGTTCGACGCAACCAGAGGCATGTGACACTCCCGACAACTGATCGTTTTGGTCAGGTCATTCTCGTCATGCCACCGACTCTTGCGCCAACTGTCGTACTGATTCTGTCCCTGCACCCAACCTGCGGCGTTCAACTCCTCGTCGATGAACTGCTTGTGACACGCACCGCACGCCTCCGCCGTCTTGTACAACGGACGGGAATACGAATCGATGTGTTGGCGCGGATACGCGCGAATCAGGAAATCGCTCAGCAGCTTGGCTGCCTTCCCATCATCGAACTCATAGATGTATCGCCGCGCAGGCTGGATCGTGTAATCCGCGTTTCCGCGAACATCCGTCTGAACCATGCTGTGGCACGCGAGGCACGACGTCCCCTCGTCCGCGCCCTCGGCGCTCAGGGTTTCGTTGCCCACGTTTTTGGCTCCGCTGAATAGCGCAATCGGATCGTGACACCCTGCGCAATAACGCGTCGCTTCGGGCGCAAGCTCCAACGCCATGTTCGTCTGAACCTCCTGAAAAACGAAGTCCATCGACGAATAGCGATGGGCACTCGGCTCCCACTCTGCCACGATCTCGGAGTGACAACCACTCGTGCCGCAACCCGCCGAACCCGCCAACAGACGCGAATCAATACGCCCCTGATCGCGGTAGGCCTCACGAGCGTCGTCCAGAATGGACGCAACCTCCGCGCGAACGTCAGCGGAGAGGTTCAGATCATCGCACCACCGCTGCGCCACAGTCACGATCCCCACATGCTCGTTCGGGTCGGGTTGGAGGTCGTTGATCTTTTCATGCTCGCGGGACGGTCCCAACGCTGCCAACAATCGTCCCTTCATTCGCGCATCGAATTCGCTCATGTCCTTGCGCGCAAGGCTCGGCGCGAAAGGCCTGTCCTCCCCGTATTTGAAGCTGTAGCTCTCCGAAAAAGCGTCGTCGAACGTCACCGGAACATACAGGAGTGCAAGGACGGCGCACAAAACAGTCGGCCCACCGCACCAGAAAAGAGTATGCGTCATGCACACGCGATAAGCAGAGCGCATCCGCGCGCAAACGTCCGCGTTGCTGCTCCTGCGAACAAGCAGTGTCAGCAAGTGCGCAGCCATGGCTGCGATGAAGACAAAACCCACAATGATGTGCACAAGGTCCCATGTATAACTGATGCGCACGTCAAAAAGCGCCTGCCACGTCAGAACCACACCGCTGACAAACAAAATGACAAACCCCGCAGCCGAGACGTATCCCAGCAGTTGAAAATGATTGAACCTCCCGCGAAACCGTCGCCACCAGTGCTCCGCGAGATACCATCCCACCGGCCCGACCATCCCCACACCCAGAATCGTGTGCAGCAAAACCCCAAACTGATTGAATTCGGAAAAAGGCAGCAGATAGATTGTAAGCCCCGTGATCACTTCAAATGCGAGAAGCCCGAGGGTCAATCCCGTCAATGGTCTTCGCCACTCAGCAGCAGCGTCGACCGTGGTCGATCCTGACGCGGGTCGTGTTTTCATGGCTTCAGACCTCTGCTCGCAAAACGATTGGGCGCGCCGTCCGATAACTCCGACGGCGATCTGCAATGGTAATACGACCATACCTCTATGTTTATGTCGTCGTCAAGGAGATTGATTCACCCCCGATTTTCCGGCAAAAACCAGCGTCCACCGCTCCAGCAATCGATTATTGGCTTCGATTCGTCTTGTTGGGCATCGATGCGATTTCGTCCAACGTTGGCAGGACAAGCACCATGCCAACCTTCAACGCCCCCGGATCATCGCCGATCTGGTCCTTGTTTCGCGCATGAATCGCCCACCATTTCGATCCATCACCGTAAATCGCCCGGGAAATGGCGATCAACGAATCTCCCGATTCAACCGAATAAGACGTGGGAATTTTCGGCTTCTCGTTTTCACGGCGAGGCGGCACAACCGCGGGCTTCTCCGCATTCTCCGGAATGCGCAACCTCTTGCCGATCGGCAACGCCCCCCAGTTTTCAATGTCGCGGTTGGCGTTGCGAATCACCGACGCGAATGCGTCATCACCAAAATACATCCGCGAAATCGTCGCCAACGTGTCACCCGATCGCACCGTGTGTGTTACAAAAGGCCTCGCCTCACGCGTTGGCGATTTGACAGGCGTTGAACGTTTCCGCCCGCCGTCCAACGGCTCCCCACCTGCACCAGAGTGGAATTTCTGCAGCCCCTCATCCGCGTCCGTCCCGATTTCCAAATCCAAAGAGGACGCACGCCCCCCAGGCGACGCCCCCAACGTAAACAACTCGCCCAGATCAGGATCATCCTGATCCGTCACATCCCCCAAACCCCGTCCGCCATTCACCTGCGAATCGGATGACCCAATCTCAAGGCCCGATTGGACATCCGGATCATCAATCCCCGTCAGTCCGAAAGCCGAGGGAGTTGGGGAATCAAACGAAGGACTGTTTGTCGATTTTTTTCCCAAAGGCAGCGATCCCGGTGACCCGGACGGTCCACCACTACCCGAAGCCGACGTCTCCGGTCCAATCGGAATCGCCTCCCCGAGCCTGGGTTGATCGAAAAAATACCAACTTCCCAGCGCGATCACCACGACGGAAGCCACCAAACCGAGCTTAACATCCGTTCGCATGGAATCCCTCTGAAAAAACCGACGCCTCCCGCCGCAAATGGGCGACAGCGTTCCCGCACATCACCCGTCGAATGATCGTACGACTGTCAGACCAACCGGTCAAGAACAATCAAGCCGCAAGGCGACCGGCCATGAAAAAGCCCGACCAATGGATGGCCGGGCCTTTGAATTCATGACAAATTGACGCTGCCAGGCAGCATTTCGTCGACTAGGCAGCCACCGCAACCGCAGGCTCGTGTTTGCGGTTTTCGAGCATCAATGCCCACACAAGCCCCGCCGCAATGATCCCGCCAGCCACCATCGCCAACGTCGTCGTCGCACCCCCCGAAACCATCGTGATCACGCCGAACAATCCCGCCGCGATCAACAGAAATACAACGTTGTGCAACGCCTTCGGATGATTCAGCAACGGAGCCGCCACACCGATCGAACTGTACGTTCCGCTCAGCAACCCGATCGCAATCGCAAAGCTGAACCCGCGGATACCAGGCCCACCGAACGCATACATGATCATGATCGCCAGAAACGTCGTCATGGACGTCAGAAACGTCCGCGACAACGTCTGATTGATGCTGTTGTTAATCATCGGAGTGGACAGTTTCTTCAGCTTCCCGCGATTCTCACGAATCCGATCAAACACCACGATCGTATCGTTCAGGCTGTAACCAATAATCGTCAAAAACGCCGCAATCATCGCAAGGTCGATCTTGAAATCCATCAAACCAAGCATCTCACCAATCGGCGTCTTGAACAGATAGTGCGCCAGCGTCACCAGCCCCAGCGTGATCGACACGTCATGCACCAGGCACACAACCGCAGCCAATCCCCACTGCATCTGACCGAATCGAATCCAGATGTACGCCACAATGCACACCAGCGCCATCACAATCGCGACAACCGCCTGATTCTGCGTCTGAGCGGCGATCGAAGGCTCGAAGTGGATCACCTTCCGCAACGCCTTCTCGGTCGCCAACGCCTGACCCACCTGCTCTGCCTCCTTGCCCGCGAGGTTCTCCTCCCAACTGTCGGGATCGTCATAATAGGGCAGCTCCTCATCGACGACGACGTACGCCACCTTCGAGTAAAGCGCCTCACCCTTTTCCTCACCACGTTTGGTAAGACCGACCACGTCGTACGGACGAGCCTCAAACGCCGCAAATTCCGGCAACAACCGAATCTCGCGAATACGACGCTTGAATTCCTCCGCACCAATCGGTGGCGAAAGGTTATCGTAAACCAACACCAAACCACCCTTGTAGCGACGAAGATCAAACGCAGAGTTCGTCCCGCCCACAACATCCGAAAGAAGATGATCCTCTTCCTCAACAGGCCAATACCCGTCAGGTGCCCTCGACGCATCGGTCACCAGCGAAAAATCAATCGACCGCTGCACATCAAGCCGCGTACCAAAAACCTTCAGAACCGCCGTCCGAATCAGCGCCTTGTTCGTCTCCACCGTGATGATTTCAAAAGCCGTCCTCGCATTCTCGGCGTCGTCGATCGAGCCGACAGACTGAATGCGCGCCGACGCAAGCCGATCCGCCGCCTTTTTCGCATCGGTTGCCGCATCTGCCACACTCGCCGTAAACGAGGCAACATCCATCTCCAGCTCGTCCTTCACAAGAACCGTCAACGAATCGCCATCCGCCTCGAAACCGTTCGGCAACGCGACAGGCTGCATCGAGTGTCGAACCAACGCCTCCAACTCGTGCCCGTTCAGGTCGTCCGACGTGATCACGAATTCCGAGGACCGGGGCGAACGAATCGACGCGCTCTCCATGTGCGTTGCAGCGCTCTCAAGCCATGCAACCGCCGACCCATCATCCCGCGATGCCACATCATGGCGAACCTCCTCATCCGTCGGGTTCTCACCTTCCTTGAATTCGATCTGAATACTCGTTCCACCGAGAAACTCGATGTCAAACAAGGAGGCCGGATCATTCATCCCCGTAAAAAACGTGACCGTCAGCATGAGAATCACCAGCACGCTCGAGACAGGCCAGAATTTCGTACGCAAACTCAACCAGTCGATCGAAGGCTTCGAGATGATCCGCATCATCGACAGGCTCTTGATCATTCCCCGGTCGATCATCGCGCCAAAAATCAAACGCGTGACAAACAGCGACGTAAACATACTCGTCGCGATACCGAAACCGAGAACCATCGCGAAACCCTTGACTTCCTCCGTCCCAAGATACCCGAGGATGACACAGGTAATCAGCGTCGTGACGTTCGCATCGACGATCGTCGACAGCGCACGGTCATAACCAATCCGGAGCGCCTTGCGCAATCCCAGTCCGCGATCCAGTTCCTCGCGAATACGCTCAAATATCAGCACATTCGCATCGACCGCCATCCCGACCGTCAGAATCAAACCGGCAATACCAGGCAACGTGAACGTCGCCTCAGCAGCCGCCATGATGCCCAGCACAAACAGCACGTTCATCGCCAGCGCAATATTCGCAACAACACCCGCGAAGTGGTAGTAAATCAGGATAAAGATCGCCACCGCAATACCACCAATGATCGCAGCCTGCATACCAAGCCTGCGATTCGTCTCTCCAAGCTGCGGACCCACCGTCTGCTCCATCACCGGATCGGGAATCACACGAGCAGGCAACGCCCCCGCCCGAAGCGTCATGACCAGTTCATTAACCTCCTCAGCCGACATCGACGCACCGCTGATCTGACCCTGCTCGCGAATCATGCTCTGAATCGTCGCAACGTTCTGAGCAATATCATCCAGCATGATCGTGAGAGGACGCTGCAGATTCTCCGAAGTCAACGCAGCAAACTGCGTTCCACCCCGCGGATCAAGATGGAAATTGACCGCCGCTCCACCGGTCTTCCCGTCGATACCCGTAAACGCGCCGACGAGTTTCCATCGCTGGTCGGAGTCCGCCAACAACCCAAACTTCTTCTCCGCGTGGGAAAGCACATACCACTTCCCAACATACCGCTCCACGATGTACGGATACGATGGCCCTGCCACCCGCTCCTCTGCCAGTTCCACCGTCTTGGCGTTCGCAAACGACATCAGGTCCGCCACCTCAAACCACGCGAACTTGTCACCCGGACGCGGACGCGAACCACGCTTCTGAAGCTGATCCGAATACTTCGACACCAGCTCCCGAACCACCGCCGTCACCGTCGGATTGCTCGAGTCACGCTCCGCCAGAATACGAAACTCCAAAACGCCCGCACCCCTGATCCGACGCTTCAAATCCGAAGGATCTTCCAGCGCACCCTTGTTCCTGGCCCACTCATCGTGCGCGGCCACTACCTCATCAATCGCAGCCGAATACGCCGGCGAGTCAAAACTCTTCCGTATGTTGCCCAGCTCCGCCTTCCTCGGCTCAGGCTTGAGCGCCAGCACGTCCGCCAATCGACCCAGGTCCAGACTCGTCCCCATCAATGCAGCCAACGCATTGTCATACGCACCCCGCGCTTCAAGCTCGACCTCATAGTCGTCACCCGTCTTCGCTTCCTGATAAGCATCAAACGTCGTGATCGCTGTTTCAAGCAACGCCCCACGTTCGGGGTGATTCTGAATCATCGCCTCCCCATGACCCGCACGCTCACCAGAACCCGCCCCAAGAATCGTCTCAACATCGTACCGCGTAACGTTCAACGCCCGCAGATTCTTTCTCGCCTCGTCGTACGCATCACGTCGAGCGAGCGCAGCCTGTGGCGGACGCGGCATCTGTATTTCCAACCGGTTGTTCCCGATCGGTCGCCAGATCAGGTTCATCTGACCACCCGGATCAACACGACGTTTCAACACCTCCATCACCCGGTTCGACAACCCGACCTTGTCCGCGTCCTCCAGACCAGCCGTGTCGATCTCGAACAACAGGCTCGAACCACCCGCCAGATCGATACCCGCCTTGAGCTTCTGCTCAGGTGGATAAATCGCCAAAATCGCCGCCACAACCGGCAGGATTACCAGTAACCACTTGAATAATGATCTTTCTTCACTCATCGCTGCATGCTCCAATTCATCTTGTCTCACGCCGAAAACAACGGCGCGTTTGTTTCTCTGATTTCAATGTCGATTTTCAGGTAACCATGTTGGGATTGCCAGGCAACGGCAACCCCCCGCCTCCAGCCGACCACATGTTGCAATGTCCGGAATCCTATAACGCGAATGCGTTCTACGCGGCATTGGTAGGGCAGGTGCTCGCACCTGCCTTCCTGGCGAACATACGCGTTCTACGAAATGAAACAAGGAGGTGCGTGAATACCGTGCTGAAAAGGCCGAACCACCACGCCGAGGGGCTTGGTCGCATCAAAGTTGGCCACCACGAAACGGGCCGAAACCCGCGGCTTGAAAATCCGGGAAAACGGTATCGCAGACGGACGAACCGAACCAATCGTCCGAACACCCGACGGCGGAGTCGACTCGTGCGAACGAATCTGAGGCACCAACCCCGAAGAACCCATCCCCGATTCATCATCGGACTCGGATTCCGAATCCGGATGCTCCGAATTCACCTCTGCCTCGCAGAACTCGACGTCGGCAACCGCCGCCTCCCTGTCCTGCTCAAGTGCAATAGTGACAGCACGACTGGATGTGGCCGTCAGCGCAAAAACCAACCCCCACGCGAGCATCCGCATGTTCAAATCAATCATCATCTCAGCCGCATTATACCGCGCGCGGTTCCCGCATCAATCAGCCCAAATTAACAACCCACCCGCACGTCCGTCGTACCCCGCCCGCCACATGACCAGGCCTGTTAATTGGTTTAACGCGATCCCGAAATTCACCGGCTTGCCCAGCCAGCCGAAACCTCGCAAATGACAACTTCATGCGCCGATCCACATCATCTCTAAGGTCATGACAATAATAACGTTAGGTACGCATCCGGTGGCGGAAGAATCTTTTGTGTTCAAGAATCTGACTTAACCTTGGCGTGCGGTTGGCCAAGGCCTTATAATGCATCGCAATTAGCGCAGGATTTGGAGTTTTCACCCTTTGAATTGGAGTAAACCGTGTTGTCTGTAGAAGTTGGCCAAACGCAGCAGTGTGTGGATGACCTGCATTTTTCGCTCTTCCAGCGGGGTCTGCACCCGGAACTTTTTAATATTCACCAGGTAAAACGGGCGGAACAACGTCGTTACAGTGCCGAAATCTGGATTATCGGACTCGGACACGTCGTCACGCTCACCCACGGCGGGCAGTTTTTAGCGGAGGTCGTGTCGGAACAGAGCGACATTCTCCCCAAGGCGGGGCTGGCGAGCAGCTTCCGTTTTCGCGGAGAGCGTGATTTCACCCAATCCTTCGCGGGTGGGCTGAAATACATCCTCTCGACTCAGGTTGAGCGGATGACCCCGAATCTGTTTCCGTCGACCCATCGCGACCTGCTTCGTTATGCTCAGCGTCGCGGGATGTACGTCCCGTTCGAGAACTGGGGTGACGAAGACGGGATGATCCCGTTCTCATTCATCGATTTTGAGCCTCGCGAGCGGGAATTCCATGTGCATGCGTTTCATGTGTTCCCGGCTGACCGCGCGATCCTCAAGACGCAGTCGATTTTCGAGTTGGATCCGCCCAAACCGCGATTCTGATCAAAAAATCGAGGGATTCTGACTTTCCGACGGCAGCGTCGCTTTGGGCGGCGCTGCCGTTTTCAGTTGGGCTTGCAATCGTCGCGGATCGGGTTACCATGCCCGGCTCGAATGGTGGTAGTACGATGAATTGAACGACAGGCTGGAAGGACGACCATGCCACGCGTATGTTATTTCACAGGAAGAAAGACCGTTGCCGGTCGTAAGATCGCTCGCCGGGGTAAGGCGAAATATCTGGGCGGCGTCGGTAAGAAAACGACGGGTGTGACGAAACGCAAGTTCAAGGCGAACATCCAGCGTGTCCGGGCCCTCGTGGATGGCAGGGTGTGTCGGATCAAGGTGTCTGCCAAGGCGATCAAAATGGGCCTGGTGGTCAAGCCGCCCAAGCGCGACTGGACCCCCCCTGCGGAGACCGCCTCCGTTTCGGAGTAGACGGCAATTTGAATCGAGTTTTTCCAGGGGGCCTTTCGGGCCTCTTTTTTTTGGATGAATGTTGCGATCCGGCGCGCGTTCGCAACATGACCCGACCATGAGTCACCCCATTGACAATGAACTTGTGAGGCACCTCGCTCACCTCGCGCGGCTGGACATGTCGGACGAAGACGTGGCTGTCACGGCGCGCGAGTTGACACAAATCGTCGGGTACATCGATCAACTTTCCCAGGTGGATACGGAGGGTGTCGAACCCACCGCCCACGCCATCGGGATTCGCAACGTCCTTCGCGATGACACGATTCGCCCGTCGCTCGAACAAAACGATGCCCTCACCAACGCCGCGCAGCAGGAAGATGGCTTTTTCCGCGTCCCGAAAGTCCTTGATAACGAAAGCGACGCGTGACGATGAGCATGGCCGGCGATGTTCAGTCGTGCTTTCAAACGATCGACAACGTTGAACCCACCCTCCACGCTCTGGTATCTCGTCAGGATGAACATGCGATCGCGTCGGCTCGAGCACTGGATCAGCGGATTGCGTCGGGCGAATCGGTCGGTTCATTGGCAGGGACGCCGATTGTCCTGAAAGACAACATCTGTACGGCGGGTGTGGCGACGACCTGTTCATCGCGCATGCTCCAGGAATTTGTTCCCCCGTACGATGCGCACGTCGTCGAGAGGCTGAAGGAAGCCGACGCGATCATTGTAGCCAAGTCCAACCTCGACGAATTCGCCATGGGTTCCAGTACGGAACACAGCGCGCTGCACACGACGAAAAATCCGTGGGATCCGACGCGCGTGGCAGGGGGGTCGTCGGGCGGGTCCGCCGCGGCGGTGGCATCGGGAATGGTACCGGTTGCCCTGGGCAGCGACACGGGTGGCTCGATCAGGCAGCCGGCTGCGCTTTGCGGCGTGGTCGGATTGAAACCGACGTATGGTCGCGTGTCGCGTTACGGACTGATCGCGTTCGGAAGCAGTCTGGATCAGATCGGGCCGATTGCGAGAGACGTTCGGACGGTCGCCACGGTGCTGTCGATGATCGCCGGTCACGACGAGCGCGATTCCACGAGTGCTGACCATGCGGTCCCGGACTACGTTGGCGAACTGGAGGAACCGATCGACGGATTGCGCGTCGGTGTTCCGTCGGAATATTTTGGTGCGGGTCTCGACGAGCAGGTCAAAACCCGGGTTACGGATGGGATCGATCTGCTCCGCGACACCGGTGCCACCATCGTTGACGTGCACCTGCCGCACATGCAATACGCCACGGCGTGTTACTATGTTGTCGCGACGGCGGAGGCATCGAGCAATCTCGCGCGTTACGACGGCGTGCACTACGGTCATCGTTCGAGCAGGACCGACGACATTATTTCACTGTACACCGCTTCGCGCAGCGAGGGTTTCGGCAGTGAGGTCAAACGGCGCATCATGCTCGGCACCTACGTTCTCTCGAGTGGATATCACGACGCCTACTACCTCAAGGCGTTGAAGGTTCGCAGCCTGATCAGGCGTGATTTCGAGCGTGCGTTTGAAACGTGCGACGTGATTGCGTCCCCGGTTACGCCGACGACGGCGTTTGAAATCGGTGAAAAATCAAGCGATCCGCTCGCGATGTATCTGGCGGACATTTACACGATTTCCGCCAACCTGGCTGGCATTCCCGCGATCAGCGTGCCTTGCGGTTTCGATGACAGGAACCTGCCCATCGGCTTGCAATTGTCTGCACCGTGGTTTGAAGAGTCGCGTTTGTTGCGGGTGTCGCACGCGTTTCAGTCGCGGACCGATTTTCACCGGCGAACACCGACGTTGACGGGGGGATAGCGAACGTGGCCACCACCACCGAATCCGCATTGCTCCGCGCGACCCAGGCCCATCGTCTTTTGCTGAGCGAATCGGAGAGTTTGGACTGGGGGATCGCCTACACGTCGGAACGATTTGCGAATGTGACAACAGCCAATCAGTTCCGCGAGATTATCATCGAGGGGGAGACCGGGTTTGAAACCGTTTTCGACGCCGTCGAGGATTACTACGCTCAGCGAGGTTTGACGTGTCATTCATGGGCACCTGCCGTGGATCAGGATGTGGGTCCGTTCGATGCGTTCCTGTCTGCCAGGGGGTTCGATCGCCGCGATGATCACGCCATGTTGGTTCGCCAATGGGCAAGCGTCGAGGCGACCGGTGATATTCGCGTCCTGCCCGCGCGCGCGATGCGCAAGACGCTGACCACTGTTCTCGAGGAGCGCTTCGGGAGCGGCGAGGAACATGTGCAGTCGCGCGATGCGGTGATTGAGCGACTGGATGACGCCTCCCTGAATGGACTTGTTGCGACAAAAGACGGGATGCCGGCTGGTTACGCCATGTTTTTCGAGGTCGGTGACATCGGATGCGTCACCGATGTTTACGTCGTGCGGGAGACGCGTCGGCGTGGCGTTGGGACCGCATTGGTTGACCACGCCTTGAAACTCGCGCGGCGGTTGGCGTTGCGTGTTAGCGGTGCCCGCGTGCCCAGGAAAAACGAAGCGGCTGTCGCGTTGTTTGGCAAACTCGGGATGGCCCCCGACGGTACGCTGACCGAATTCGTTCGGTCCGGGAGCGGATGACGCATGATTCTTCGCGCGAGATGGGTCATCCCGGTCGATCGTCCACCCATCAAGAACGGTGCCGTCCGGATTCAGGGTTCGTGTGTGGCAGAAGTTGGATCAGCCAGGGACATCAGCGGCAAGCCCAATGTCGATTTTGTGGATACAGCCATCCTTCCCGGATTCGTCAATGCGCACACACATCTCGAATTGACGCATCTTCACGACAGGGTTCCGCCGTCGCGCGATTTTACCGGTTGGTTGCGACGGTTGCGCGAGGCGACACACGGATTCTCCGAGTCTGACGAAACGCTGGGGCAGTCTGCGCTCGAGGGCATGAGGTTGTCCCTTGAGGCTGGCGTGACGACCGTTGGAGATATCTCCTCTCGTCCGCGTGTGACACGATCTCTTCTGAATCACGGACCGATGCGCGTGGTATCGTTTGGCGAGGTTATCGCAATGGGGCGAATCCGAAAACATCTGCAAAGTCGCATCGAATCGGCGTTGGATGAGACCCATGTGACCGAACACCTGTCGATAGGCGTCTCGCCGCACGCGCCCTACACTGTTGAGACCGAGGGGTTCGACGCATGCAGCGAGCACGCCGATCGGGGCAATCTGCCGGTCTGCGTCCATGCCTGTGAAACGCGTGCGGAACGTCGGTACACCGAAAAAGGAGACGGTCCGTTTCGCGACTATCTCAAAGACCTCGGCGTGTGGGATGACGGGGCCGGATGTCCGGAACTAAGCCCGATTGCGTGGTTGAAACAATGCAACGTCCTCGGACCGCGAACCCTTCTCGCCCACGCCAATTACCTGGAATCATCCGACATTGATCTTCTGGTCCGGTCCGGGACGCACGTCGTTTACTGTCCGCGTACGCACGCAGCCTTCGAGCACGAACCGCATCCGTACAACCAGCTTCTCAGGAAGGGCGTCAACGTGTGCGTTGGTACGGACAGCCTCGCATCGAACCCATCGCTGTCGGTGTTGGAGGAATTGCGATATGTGCGCGCCAACGACGGTGAGATTTCGTCGCAGACACTTCTCGAAATGGGCAACCTGAACCCGGCCGGAGCGATGGGCTTGTCGCAATGTTGCGGAACCATCTCCGTCGGGAAACGCGCTGACCTCGCGATCGTCCCGCTCGACCACGCAGGGCCAATCGATCCGGTCGAAAACGTATTGTCATCGACGCAGCAGGTGATGGCGGTCTACGCCAACGGTCGCCTGCCTGCCAGGACGCGATGACACCGGCGAGCCTGTAGCAGCAGGGTCAAACGGGTCGATGGTCGGGCGATTCCTCCCGCCACAATCGGTAATACCAAACCGAACTTGCGACGCAAAGAACGCACGCGACGCCCCAAACGCCCCAACCCGTCAGCGACCAAAGCAGCGTCCCCAAAAACGGAGCCGTCATCCCGCGCAGACCGGTCAACGTTTGATGCACCCCCATGTACAGCTCGGCATTTTCACGCGTCGCAAAATGCAGGTGTCCCAGATTCCACGCCAACGTCCCGCCCCCGCGATGCAGGCCATGGAAAATCGCTCGTACCGCGAGCAATCCGATCGCAACGTTGACGAAACCCGGCGAGCGAACAACGAGCATCGCGGCGGTCATCCCGCACAACAATCCGATCGACGCACAGGCTCCCGTGAAAATACGCATCCGGGTCACACCGACACGATCAAGATACGATCCCCAGCGTCGAATCGAGGCAAACATGAACACGTTCGCAATCACGTCGGCCAACAGGAACGTGGCGAGATAACCGGCAACGTGCTCGTCCAGAATCAGTACCAACGCCGGTGCGATCATCTGCACACCGGTCCCGAGCAGCATCTGTGCGCCGAGGTAGCGGGCATACCGGCGGTCCTGACGCAGCACGCCATACAGCTCGGAAAACACACTTCGCGGTGAAATCAACATGCCCAGCTTGTATCGCCGGCCCGTATCAGAATCCGTTTCACCAGCCCCTGCCGATACCGATTTTACATGCCGCAGGTCCGCCCGTTCCCGACGAATTTGAATCCGCTGCAGGATGACCATCGCCACCAACCCGGACACGGCTGCGGCCGGATAGACAAACCGGTACAACCCCGGATCGTGGTCAAACAGCAACGAAACCGTCGTAATCGTTGCAAGCCCCATCACCATCCGCAACGCCTGCAACCTCGCCGCGATCGTCCCCCGAACGTCACCCGGGTAATTGTGTCGCCACATGGCTGATCGAATCGTCACCACGCCCGCCATGAAAATCTGCGCGCACGCCATTTGCGCAACGAACAGAATCCCGCCCCATTCCGACAACGGCACCATCGCGACCGTCGCCAGACTCAACGCCACCCCCGACCCAAACAACGTTGCCAATCGCAACTTCGGACGACCCGCCGCCAACATCCCCCACACAGAGGCGAACAGAAGCGAACCGATCGGCGTCGCCGTCGCAGCCGTCATCAACCACGGACCGGCTCCAAACGTCTTGGTCACGATGACCGCGCACGCGTTCCCTTCCACCAGTCCCGCCAATACGCCCCACGGCAACAGATGCAGAAACTCGTACCGATAGTTCCGCCGCGTCATGTACGGCAGCGATTGTGCACCGATCAAATCCAAATCCGAAAACTCCCAACCGGGACCACGCCGCCGCGACGGTAGCCCGACCCACGCACCATGACAACCCGACAAATCCCGTTGACGTTTCACCCACAACCCGCCAGGCTAACCGGCGTGCTGACCGAACCAAAAGTCAATTATTACCGCCGCGTCTCCCTCATTGCCCTCGTGGCGACGCTCGCCGTCGGATCGGTCACGCAGTTCGGCTGGTCGCAACCGGAAGACATCCCAACCCCGCCCGAAGCCGTCGCGACCGAATCAGATCAACCACAACAGGACGTCGTTCTCAAAGACCCCACATCCTATGGCTACTGGGTTTTCGCACCCGCGCTCGCGACCATCCTCATCGCCGTCATCGTCCGACAGGTCGTCCCCGCACTCGTCATCGGCATCCTGCTCGCCGCCTACATGATGCTCCCCTGCATGGACCACGTTACGCAATTCGGCGACCGCGCCTGGGTCGCCGGCATCCGCGTCGCTGTCGAAAAATACGTCATCGGAGGTGTCGGACAGGTTGAAGACGGCCGGTTGAATCCAGGCCGACTCCAGGTCATCGTTTTCACCCTCCTCATCGGTGGCATGGTCGGCGTCATCAGTGCCAACGGCGGCACCCGCGCCCTCGTCAATCGCGTCGCTCAATTCGCGTCAACATCCCGCAAGGGGCAGTTGGCAGCCTGGCTCGCGGGCATGGTCGTCTTCTTCGACGACTACGCCAACTCGATGCTCGTAGGCCCGACCATGCGACCCATGTTCGACAAACTCAAAATCTCCCGAGCCAAACTCGCCTACATCGTCGATTCCACAGCCGCCCCCGTCGCATCCATCGCGATGATCGGCACATGGATCGGGGCCGAACTCGGTTTCATCCAGGACGGATTAACCGCAGCCACGGGGCAACTGCCGGACTACCTCGCAACCATCGACAGGCAGACCGTTTTCTACCAAAGCATCCCTTACCGATTCTACGCAATCCTTGCGCTATGGATGGTCCTCGTCATCGCGCTCTCCGGTCGCGACTTCGGCCCCATGCGAAAATCAGAATCCCGCGCACTCGCCGACGATCCGGACGCTGGCACAACCACCCCGGAAAAAGAAATTCCCGCAACCTCCGCATGGCTGGCCGGACTACCGATCCTCGTCCTTGTCGGCGCAACCCTCGTCATCCTCTACTGCACAGGCTTCGCAGCATTGGGCGACGACGAACCAACCATCGGAAACATCATCCAAAACGCCGACTCCTACATTGCTATCCTCTACGGCGCCATCGCATCACTCTCCGTCGCAGCCATCCTCTCGTTTGTCACCCGCGCCTGCTCGGTCCGCGATGCCTTCGACGGCGCGCTCGACGGCATGTCCCGCATGTTCCCCGCCGTTGTCGTCCTTGTTCTCGCATGGGCACTTTCGACTGCCACAACAGACCTCAAACTCGGGGATGTCGCATCCGAATACATCAGGTCTGCCGATTTCGGTCGTGAATGGCTTCCCCTGCTCATCTTCGTCGGTGCTGCCATCGTCTCCTTCGCCACGGGAACAAGCTGGGGCACCATGGGCATTCTCACCCCCGTCGCGGTTCAGGTGTCTGCCACCCTCGTCGGCGACATGCCCCAGGATCAAGGCCTGCAACTCTTCTACGCATCCGTCGGCAGCGTTCTGGCAGGGGCCATCTTCGGCGATCACTGCTCGCCCATCAGCGACACCACCGTTCTCTCATCCATCGCATGCAACTGTCGCGTCGAGGAACACGTCTGGACGCAAATGCCCTACGCACTCATCACCGCCGTCGTCGCAATGGCCGCCGGAAACTATCTGTGCATGCACTACAACCAACCGCACTGGGTAGGCCTCACCGCAGGTGCAGCGGCCTTATTGTTGATCGTTCTCGTCGTCGGTCGCAAACCGGACCCCCGCAGTGCGTGAATTCTTCATGACACACCGCCGGAATTCCTACCCAGCTTGACACATCACCAGCCCGTCGCCAGAATCCGGTGTCCTGAAAGGTAACAACCCAACCGGCGTTGTTTGCGGAGTTTCCCCACGAGCGGAGTGAATCACCATGGCTCAATCGAGGCCCCCGTCACGAGGCGGTTTTACACCAGTTCATTTCTGGATGATCGGGTTTGTCTTTCTCTGGCTGGCGTCCACCGTCCTGCTCGTTCTGTTGTACACAGACCAGGAAGGACTCCAGAACCGAATCACCGCGCTGGAAGGCGAAAACTCAAAACTCGTGCGCTCCGGTGACAAGAACCTCCCGTGGTACAGCCAGGCTGACGCGCGCGGCGATTCGATGGCGAAACTGTGCGAGGATGCCAGAATGCAGATCGCCAAACTGGCTGTCGGACCCGACGCCCAGCCCGGTGAGGACTACGAAACGGTCAAAAATCGCGTCACGCCGCTGACGAACCAGATCATCAATGATGGTCTCGTCGAAGAAACCGCCTCCCTTGAATCCGTCGAGCTGCTCCCAGCCATGACGGTGTTGTACGAGTCTTTCAAGAGCGAACGATCGCGTCGTCTCAGTGCGGAAGATCGGTCAGCCCAGCTTGAGCAGGATATGCAGGCGAATGTCCAGGCGTTGGAGACGCTGAGATCGGAATTCGACACCGCCTCCGATCGCCTGAGCAGGCAGGTTGCCAAAATGGAGGCGGATCGCACGGACTACGCCACCACAAGAGACGGCGAGGTTGACGAGCTTGAACGCGGCCTTGATCAGATGCGCCAGGATTTCTCGCGGGATTTGCAGGAACAACGCAACGTTGCGGCGGAGGAACGGCAGCGATTGGAGGAACTGCAGGTTCGATTCGCCGAAATTCGCGCAAAACTGGGCGAACTACAAATCACACCGGGGGAGAATCTGACCGCCCGCCGTGCCGACGGGCAGGTGATTTACGCACCCAAAGGGTCTGACATGGTGTCGATCAATCTTGGAAAGGCTCATCAGTTGACGCCGGGTTTGCAGTTTGCGGTGTATCCATACACCGGTATTCCTGCCAACGGGCAGGCCAAGGCGAGGATTGAAGTGACACGAATCAACGATTCGACGGCGGAGTGCCGGATCGTTGCGATCGATCGGACCGAGGTTCTGATTGAGGGGGATGTGGTGGCCAACCCGGTTTACGATCCCCGTCGCCCGCTTCGATTCCACGTCGTCGGGGTTTTTGATCTCGACGGTGACGGTGTTGATGACCCCGACGGGGGTGCCCAGATCAGAGGGTTGATCAGGGACTGGGGCGGACATGTGCTCGACGAGCTTTCAACGCGGGTCGATTTTCTCGTGATAGGCTACACACCCGTGATTCCCAAATTTCTTTCCGGTGATTCGCAGGGCAGGCGTGATCCGGGACAGTCGGCGCGTGAGAAGCAATTCGAGCAACAACTGGACCGATACGAACAGGCTGTTCGCACAGCCAACGATTTGTCCATTCCGATTCTGACGCAGGATATGCTGACGAGTTTTCTCGGATATTAGCGACGGAAGTGGTTTTCGCAGGCGGTTCGATTGCCGTTGAAGAAACCGGCGCTGGTCAGGGCTGCACAACCTCCGTTGTCACCGGAAAGCGGGTTTCGGCGGACGGTGAAAATGTTGCGGTTCGGGTTGGCGAATCCCAGACCTGAGGCGCGCCCCTGCTGCAAACCCGGTTTTCCCACGACGGCTCGGCTGAACCTCGCCTGAGGCGGGGCAGTGAGTTCGGGTCTGCCGACGATCCCGCCGGTGGTGGCAGATTGGGATGCCTGCTGTGCGACAGATTCCTGGCCCGTTGTTCCCAGGGATGCGATACCGAGCGCAAGCAGCGTTATCTGCTGGATTTGCACGCTCGGGGCGGTGTACTGCCTCCTGGACGGTTTACCTGATTTACCCTTGTTCGGCGCGATCGGCTCGCCTTTTATGCCCTCCCCCTTCTTGTCGTTCGGCGTGCCCTGTTGGGGTTTGTCGGGATTGGCCTGGGTGTTGGACTCGGATTGGGTTGCAGCGGGCGGTTTGGGTTGTAACTTCTTTTGCGGACCGGGGTTAGGGTCCGGCTGGTGATTGTCCCGGATGGGGCTGAAATCGGCAGCGAGGACAACCAGGGAATCCTGCTGCGTTGCAAGGTCACTGCGCAAATCAGGGTGATAGAAAACCCGCGAGGATTGACAGCCTGTTGTAGCCATCGCAACGGCAACAACCAATACGGTCGATAATGTCCGGATCACGTTCATAGACAAGCCTCCTCTGTGGTCTCCCCGTTGAAACATACGATACCCGGACGCAAAAGTCGGCCACTTTTTGATTAAATTTTTGTTGTAATTATTGCAGCGTCGATTCCTGCGCCCAAACGCGTTCAACATACCGGTCGGCCACTCGCCCGTCCGGTGCTCCATGACGGATGAATTAACGCCTCACAAGCACATGGGTGGCCCACCTCTTTAGAAGTGGGGACTCGATTGCTGGTTTGGATCCGACTCCCCCACGGCTGAAGCCATGTGCCCCCCAACCATCGTACGACGAGTCACGACGCATTAGATGCCTGCACCAAAATCGTCGTTTTCCTCCTGCGCGGGCGGAGGTGGTGGTGGAGCAACCGGTGGTGGTGTTGGGCGAGGTTTGCGCACCACGGGTTTGGCTGCGTCGCTCTGCGTGCGTTCGCGGTTCTCGCGCGATGGTTCCCTTTCCCGTTTTTCCTCCCGCCCCTGACTGCGTTGGTCTCGTTTGTCGGACGTTTGTCGCGACCGGTCACCACCGCGTTCTGATCGCTGATTTTGAGGCTTCTCCTGCCTGGTGTTGTCGCGCAGCCGACCACCGAAGGAACCCGCGCGGGCTGGTTTCCTTCGCTTTTCACCCGAGGTGCGTTTCAAATCCTCGATCAACGCGTTGTAGTCGTCGGAGCCAAAATCATCCTCCGACGCGTCCGCGTCGTCGTCGTCATCGTCAACGTCTTCGTAGCTATCGTCTTCGTAGTTTTCGTCCTGGTGCTCGTAGTCGTCCTCGGCGATCTCTGTCGCCCCCCCCCGATCTTCATGCTCATCCGATCCGTACTCGTCGGATTCGAACCTCTCGTTTTCATCAACATCAGCATCGATGTCCACGGGTTCGTACCCAGGCTCATCCGCTCTGCCTATTTCCTCCTTGAACGCTTCAACGATGCGTTCCTGCATATCCTGGCGACATCGCGTGTTGATCGGGTGTGCGATGTCGGCGTGGAGCTTGGTTCTTCCGAGGTCGTCGCGTCCCGCCCGGTCACGATCAAGCTCATGACCGCAATCGTTGCAATACCGCGCGCGAAGGTGATTCTTGCCACCGCAACCCGGACACCGGTCCGCCAGTTTCCGCGACGGCATTGCGACGAACGTGCCCGTTGTGCCATCGATAATCTTGATGTCCCGGATTACAAAATCCCCATCGAGCGTCACCGAACAAAACGCTTTCAGTCTGTCCGAAGGGTTGGGAATCAATTTCACGCGAATTTCAGAAATATCCATGGTGCGTCCTCATTTCATTTTCTCAGAAGCCTGCTGCATCCGAACGACGCAGGCCTCGCTGCCAATACCTGATGTTATCAAACGTCTACGCAAATTGTCGGCTTCGCCAAAATCGTCGAATAATACAAACGCTGTCTGTCCGGCACCGGTCACGCGAACGTGGGGCGCTCCCGCAGATCGTATCGCCTCGCACATCGATGCCACACGCGGTGCCACCCGAAAGGTGGCTGGTTCCAGGTCGTTGAAACACCGTTCCGAAACGTCCCGTGCACTGGTCGCCATTTTCAACTCGGAGAATACATCGTCCCCGCGCCGACTGCGGTCCCCGGGCTTCACATTCCCGTAAACCTCCGGTGTCGATACCGGACAACCAGCCAACACGAGCAATACCCATCCGCTCCAGCGTATCGTGATCGGTGAGACAATCTCTCCACGACCCGATACCTCAGCCATCGGCAGATGAAAAAACAACGGAACGTCCGAACCGATTTCCGCCCCCATGTCCGTTAGCTCGCCGTCGTCGCAATGCGTCTGCCAAATCCGATTCAACGCCGACAACGTGATGGCTGCGTTACCACTGCCCCCACCCATGCCGGCTGCGACGGGTATGTTCTTTTCCAATTCAATCGACGCGGACCATGCTGTCCCGGTCCGCTCGCGAAGGAGGTTGGCTGCCCTGATGATCAGATTGTTGTCGTCGGTGGGAAGATCGCGTGCATTGCAACGGAGCGTCACGGGACCGGAATCGGTCCGACGGAACGTTAAGCGATCGCAAAGATCAACGCCGGAAGCAATCGAACGAATCTCGTGAAAACCGTCTTCGCGTTTTCCGAGAATCTGAAGGGCAAGATTAATCTTGGCGGGTGAGCGCGCGTGCAACGCCGTTGGGGTGTCGGTAGCCGCCATCGTGGTGTTCATCATCGGTTGCAAAACTCGTGGCACGTCGCTCGCCGAACGCGCACCCAATCGTCAGCTAATCTCAGTCTGTCTCAACAGGTCGCAGTTGCCGCCTGTTGTGTTGCATATCAAGGGGTCAAACCCACCGCCAACCGGCGATTTTTCAAGGACGGCAAACCGCGACTTTTGAATATGAACCGTCGCGTCGCCGGTGTCAAGAAACATGGGGGCTGTAACAGGGTCCGCTAAGATGGTGCACACGCACAACATTCAGTCGGTGTGCGTGTTGATTCCGGGCATCCATCGGCGTAATCGTTACCGCCTGAACCGAACCGGAAATGTCCGTAACCACCTGCCCCCAAAAAGGTTACAGCGATCCTGAGAGATCGATCCATTTCGGTATGCGGTTGGCTGTTCCTCTTTTGACGCAGTGCGCCAAAGCGCTGCCTGACGGAGGGAAGGAAGTTATGGGTCTACAACCGGTGGAGTCGGTACAGTTCAACAGCGCGAGCAGCATGTCCAACGTGGCTGCGTCCGGGGGCGGTGCGACCGTCAGCGCGCAGACAGCCACTCAATCCATGACGTCTGTCAGCACGACCTCTACAACAACCGCCCAGTCCGTCGACGCGCGCGTCGGCGAATTTCTGGAATCGTTCGGTTCGGAGATTCAATCGGACCAACAATTGCGCATGATCATCGGGCTGTTGATCCTGCAGGCGTTGCTCAGCGGTGATCGCAAGGAAGGCGACGTTCAGGGTGGCGAAATGAATATCGCCGCTATGATGGCTGATATGCTCGCCAACAAACAGGACGCGGGCATTATCTCACAAACCAACATTGTTCAGATTCAACAACAATCGTCTCTCGTCGTGACCGACCAGGCTGTTCAGACGCTGGCTGGTGACGGCTCCAGCGTCGGCGGCGAGGACAGCCCCGGGTCGCGTCTTGACGTCACCGGCTAAGCGGTACTGACGTTTTTTCCGATTCTTCGCCCCGCGACAACCAGCATCACAATGACCATCGCGATGATCGAACAGGTGCTCGCCGCGGGGACGGCTGCGGGTCCAGCCTGACAATCGTCCGCTATTCCGTCGCCGTCGTCGTCGCCACTGCCGCCGGGTGTCACGATGCAATCCGAGCCAGCCACGATCACGAGATCGTAACCCGTTGAATCGCTGAACACCGGGTCGAAACTGTTGTTGATCCCAAACCCGGCTGACTCGAGGTAGACAAACGACGTGGCATTCGGATCGAGCGCGACAATGACGACGTTGTCGAGGTAGGCGCCGAGGTCACCGCTGTTGTCGGAAAGCGGGAGTCCGCCATTTCCGGCGACGGTGAAATCGTCGGTAGCTGTCCCAGCGGATATGGTGGCGGTCGGTGCGCCGTGGGCGGCGTTGAACGTGTTCCCGATTTGTGACAGGTCCACGGCTGGCCAGGTGGTTGTGCCCAATCCCTGGCCTGTGAGAACTGGAAACGCGCCGTCGGGATTTCGGGTGACGAGCCAACCCTGGAATTGGCCCAGGTATTGAAGCGTGCCGGGAAACGGCGAGGTTGGGCTTCCGGCGATGGCGGAGTCCTGCCAGAGTTCGTAGCCCAGGTTTTCGATGCGGAAAACGCCTTGAAGTGAGCCTGTGCCGGTGAAAGCGGTGAGCGAACCGGTTCGGGAGTCGATACTGCCGTTGATCGGCGCGCCGGGGGTTCCGTTGGTGGACGTGCCTGCGAGGACGTTGACGGTGACGGCGATTTCCGGTCCGAAGCCGTTGGCGCCCTCACTGGTTCCGGTCATGTCAGCCGATTCCAGGGTGATCGTGTTGCTCGCGAAGTTGGGCGTCAGGTCGATGAGGCTTGATGTTCCCGGGAGGGTGACGACGGAGCCGCCATCAACGGGGATCAGACTTCGCGATCCGTTGGCATCGTTGCCGTCGAGATCGAGCAGTGGTCCACCGAGGAAGTCGATGCCCATGATGGGGAGGATGACGTTGGGGCCTGCGGCGACGCTTCCTCTGCGGAAGGTGAAGCTGAGAGAACCGAATTGGTTCGGATCGAAGAAGGGTGTTCCGGTTCCTGCGTAGGCGACGGGCGGTCCGACGTCGGAGGTGCCTGTCAATCGATCCCCGTCGGCGAAGGTTCCCGGTGCGACGGACGGTCCGGGGTCCGGGAAGATGACGCGGGGCGTACCGGGCGCGAGCGTGTTGTCCACGCCGGTGACGAGGTTGAAGGTTTCGGCTGACAGTGGTGCCGAGAGAACGAAGAGCGCGAGCGCACTGAATGATGTTTTACGGGAATTCATAATGGTTCCTGATCTTTCAAGAGTGTTACGCGCCGCGTGGCGCGCGATGCCAAACTGATCATGTCCGTTTTGGTTAAAAACGCTGGATAACGGTGATGCTGGTGGACGGATCAGCGTGGCGGGGCGCGGGGTGTCTTGACGACGAAGGCTGCTTCGAGGGCGGGGGGATGGGTGGACCATTGCCCCATGCGATAGAGGCACGGTGTTGGGAATCGCGTGCCGATTCGTGTGGCTGCCAACGCGTAGACGGCGCGAATGAGCCTCTCGCGGATTCGGCGTTGGGTGACGAGTGCGGCGGTCAGGATGGCTGGTAACGTCCACGGGTTGATGTCTGTGGTGATATCGACGGTGCGTTCGATGACGCCGGTGTGCATGAGTGCGACGATCAGAAGGCCTGCCAACAGTGCCCGCGGGTTGGTGCTGAAACGCAGAGCGGGAAGGTCGATGACCTTGAGGGTCAGAAAGACAATCGTGGCTGCCAGGGCGAGTCGTCGCTCGAAGGCGGACGCGGCTGACAACGAGCGCACGAACCAGAACGCGTGTGACGTCAGAAGGGTAAGCCACGCGAGGCGGATCAGGATGTTCGTTGGCCGATTCATACGGTTGCAAACCTTGCGACAGAGTGCCACGACTCCGCCAGTGTATGTCAAACCAGGTAATTTGGCCAGTGCTCTGCCAGACGTCAGGCGATGGGTAGCCACCCCTTTTTTGGAGGCGGGGGTTGGGTGGAGTGAGTCGCGGGTGAAGACGACTGCGTTTCGGCTTGTCCTGCCGGACTGGTCGCGGCCCCATTTGCCCCGTTTGTGTCGGGATGCTCCACTGTCTACAATTCCACGCAATCCACAAACCCCGAGCGGAAAGGATCTCCCCGATGCTGCAAAAAATGTTCGACCTGCAAGCGGAGCTGAATGAGCGAATCGGCAGGGACACCCGATCGCTCAAGGCTGACTTTGATCCACAAAAAGCCGGCGAATGGCTTAACGATTACATCATGGCTGCGGGCAATGAGCTGGAGGAACTCCGCGACTGCACCTATTGGAAACACTGGTGTGCGGAAGCGAAGGCCGGCGAGAGATTCAAACTGTTCGACCTCCAAAACGCACGCGTGGAGGTCATCGACCTGCTTTTTTTCTGGATAAGCCTCGCCCAGTGTGTCGGGCTTGACGCCGAAGACATCTTCAACCTGTATCAGCAGAAACTCAGGATCAACCATGCCCGCCAGGACAACAAATACGGCATGAGCGACAAAGACGAGTCCGACAACAAGTCAATCACGATTGACTGACCCTGTCCGGTTTTTCGCGACAAACCCCATGATGCGTCCCCCGCTCCGGGTCCGCTCCACCGTTATAAACAACATCCGCCTCTATACTGGCCTCCCTCCCGCCGAAAGGTACAATATCGTTATCGTGCCATTCACACCCGAAACATCTCTGTCTCACTGCCCCCGCTGCGGCAAGGCGGTCAAAACCGAAGCACGATTCTGCGCAATGTGTGGCCTGTCCCTCGCGCCCGGACACAACAACACCCACGCACCGGGAACCATCCCGCACCCCAATGCGTCGCCAACTCCGGAAGACCACGCACCCGTCACCGAAGCCGCCAACCTCTTTTATCGGACTGAATCCGCATGGGGAGGCAAACGCCTCCTCGGGACCGAGAACATCGGCGTTGTTCTAATCAACACGGGATACCCGCTCCGAAACGTTATCTTCCGGGTGCAGGGGTTCGATGATAAAGGTAACGAATTGTTCAGCGTCAATCACGAGGTCAAACATCTCGAACAGGACAGACCCGCGACCGTCGAAGTCGCGTCATACGACATCCCGTCGGCCCCCGCCGACATCAGGGTATCGCTTATGTCCGCCGAATTCGCGTCGATCGACTAACAACCCGCCAACCGGCGGACGAAAGGAGTGCTCCCCATGTCACCAGCAGCAATCGCAGCCATTTGTATCGTCGGTTTCTTCTTCCTGATCGTCGTTTTCACGGGACTGTTCACCGTTAAGCAACAAACCCGCGCCATCGTCGAACGACTCGGAAAGTTCCTCAAAATCTGCGGCCCGGGCCTGCACTTCAAAATCCCGCTCATCGACACCATCTCCGGGCGAGTCACCCACCGCGTTCGCGAACTCGAAATCAACGTCGAATCCAAAACCTCCGACGACGTCTTCGTCGACCTCCTCATCGCAGTACAATTCTACATCGCCGAGGACAACGACGCCGTCAACCTCGCCTTCTACAAACTCTCCAACCCCGAACAACAGATCAGCTCCTACGTCTTCGACACCGTTCGCGCACTCGTCCCCGAGATGCCCGTCGACAACGTCTTCTCCGAAAAAGACAAGATCGCCCACGCCGTCAAGGAACGACTCCAGGACATCATGGAGGAATTTGGCTACACGATTCTCCAGTCGCTGGTCAACGACATCCAACCCGATTCAAAAGTCAAGGAAGCCATGAACCATGTGAACGCGACAGCCCGACTCAGGGAAGCCGCCCGCAACGAAGCGGAAGCCAAGAAAATCCGCACCATCGCAGAAGCCGAGGCGGAAGCCCGCGCCAAGGAACTCCAGGGCGTCGGCATCGCCCGACAACGTCTCGCCATCGCCAACGGACTCAAGGACTCCGTCTCCGCCTGCTCCGAAGCAGGCATCAGCCCCGAGGAAGCGACCAAGATGGTCCTGCTCACCCAACACTACGACACCGTCACCGCCGTCGGAGCAAGCAGCAAAGCCACCGTCATGATGCTCCCCTACGCACCCGACGGAATGTCCCAGGTCGGCGACCAGATCATGCAAGCCCTCATCGCCACCCACGAATCCGACGCACCACTACCGACCCCACCCAAACCAGCCCACACCCACCAGGCGTAGCACCGAATCTCAACGGGGCGAGTCAGTCCGACTCGCCCCAGGGTAGGGCAGGTGCTCGCACCTGCCGTTACTATTTGCTCCGCGCGGTACGCCCCAAAGTGCACCACAAGATTCCAGAGCGCCTTCAAATCAAATGTAGCGTCACCCCTTGTGGGTGACGGGAAAACCAGGCGATGTTCGCAAGCCAAAGACGCCAAGCATGTGGGCGGTAGGGCATGTGCTCGCACCTGCCTTTCGTCAATGAAGCAGAAGGGGCATTGACGGCGCGGGGCGCGACAGCCCCGCCCACTCCATGCGTTCCCGGATGCCTTCGTACAAGGCGCAGCTAATCAGGCCAGTACTGCTTGTCGACGACACGATCGTCTTTGAATTCGATGATGATAAACTCCGCATTGTAACCGCCATGATTCGGATCAAGGACCATCCCCAGGCGATCGGGCGATCGTACGGAAATTGTCGGCCGCCCGTCAGAAGCTCGGTTCGGAAAGTATCGGTCCATCTGACCAATCACCTGTTTTTGCGTCATTCCGTTGCGAACGCGTTTGAACAGAATGTGGTAGGGACCGGCAGGCGACAACGAGACGAATGGCAGGACCAACAGCATGATTGTGAGGGCGGCGAACAAGACCAACACCAAACGGCTTCTCGTCCATAACCAAACCGGCAGGACAACAATCGCGGCGATCAACTCAACGGACAAGACATAATTGAGGTGTCCTGTCACAGGCGCGATGTAGTCAAGAAGAAGAGTGCCACCGACCAAGACAATCATGACCGAGCACGCGACGAAAATACCCAGAAACCGCCAAACCGATCGTCGCGGCAACCGTCTCAGGTCAACGGGCTCACCACACTCGGGGCACCGCCCCTCTTGTGACAATCCCCGAACGTTGTAGCCGCATTTCCAGCATGGATGGTCGCGGTTGATCATTGCGGTGGACTCATTGCTCGTCATAGCTCAAGCTCGGATCGTACCCCAGCGAATCGCTCGACTCAAGCAAGAGTAGCCTGTGTCCTCGTGAACAATACCCACTTGCCCACTCCATGTGGACATCGTAGTGCACGGCGGCAGGGCAGGTGCTCGCAATCAAGCGACGCGGGATGTACAATCGGACGCCGGGTGTGGAGTCCATTGGATGTGCGGAGTCCGCAGCGCGGTGTTCGCCGAAGGGTTCATCACCAACAGGGTACAAAAATGACCGAAGAGGAACTCGCTGAATTCCAGAAACTCCTGGCAGAACAAAGGGCGGAATATCAGGAAACACTCCGCGGCTCGCTCGAGTCAGCCAGGGGCATGGAGCTGGACCAGCAACGCGTAGGCCGACTGTCCCGAATGGACGCCATGCAATCCCAGTCCATCGTCCAGGCCGCCAATCGACGAATCAAAAAAGAGATGCAGCAAATCGAAGCCGCCCTCGAACGGATGCAGAACGGCACCTACGGCACCTGCCAATCCTGTGGCCACGAAATCTCCCTCCTAAGACTCCAGGCCATCCCCGCCACCCCCGACTGCATCCGCTGCGCAAGCCAATAAGCGTGAACAACCTCGCACAAGAAGTGCTCGCAACCATTCACGCCGTTCGCTGTCGATTGTGCGCATATCCAGTGTTCATGCGGGCCGATACGACAGACTGCCAATCATCGTTCTGATGACAAGTCGACAACCCCCGCTCCGCACTCCGGACACCCATCCCGCGACGCACGCAAATCGTACCCACACACAACGCAGCGACCCCGCATCCGCCACCATCGCCGCCGCACCGGACCATAGGCAGCCATCGCCCCGATCCAACCCAACGACGCAACAGCCAACACCGGATAACACATCGCCATCCGCGCGCTCACATGATGCCGCATCAAATATCCGGGCTTCCCCTCACGCTTGATCATGTCCCGCCCAACGAACGCCCGAGAATCACCTCCAACGTAAAACGCGCGAAGAAACCACGCCCGCTTCCGATTCGTCTGCACATTCGCATTCCCCGAAAAAAGCGACGGTGCGGGAGTCGGTGCAACGGCAGGCACAGGCCCCATCTGACGCCTCGCCCACGTCAACTCATCCACAAACTCCGACCCCGGCATATCTCCCCCAAACTCAACCGCCAAACCATCACTGTGCACCCGCAACGTCAACAAAACACGCGAACCACCCAAATCCTCTTCAACCAGGTAGTACTGCCGAAACCACGAATGCGTCCGATTCACCCACCAGACACCGACCAACCCAATGGCTACCAAAACCGCCAAAACCGTCGTCACCCGTCGAAACATCAATCCCAACCCGATTCAACAAACGCGTCGCCAAAATCAAGCTCATCCGCTACACCATTGTACAACCCACAAAACCCACGTCGCACAAATTCATAACCAACGGCCAATTCAAACATTAGCAGGCCACGCCCCAACCACCAACGCCCCACATTCGTCGAAACGACAACCCTCCAACCTTGCCCTCCCGATCGTTTCGGTTATCCTCTTTTCACAGGCCAACGGGCCTGTCTCAGGGATCAAATCTCATGACAAGGTCGCGAAAATCGCAAACGCTCATCGAGGTCATCAGCAAGGAGCAATCCACGCGAAAAAAATCGCCCGGCACCGACGTCCCAACCTGGTTCAGCCAAGAATCCGACACCCCAACAACCGCCCCATCAGCGACCCCAAAATCCATGATCCCCGCATCACCCACGGGACCTTCCGACGCGACCCCGACCCGGCGGTCAGTCCCGGTTTTCCGCATCGACGGTCCACGAGTCATTCTCACATTCTCCAGTTTTACAGTCGCCCTCGCCCTGTTTGCGGCAGGAGCTGCCCTCATCGCCGCCTACGAACTAGGCCAAAACCGAGGCGATTTCGCAGGCCACGAACGCGGTTTCCAGGATGGTCAGGCCCACATTCGCAGGACCACAGCCGACGAAATCGAGTCCGCCCGCAAGAAACTCCCAAACCCGGGCGTATTATCGGGCCTTGGCGCCTCACCTGTAAAAACCCCAGTTCCCACCCAAAACGTGCCCAAAACCGCCGGCAATGCCCCTGACAAATCCGCCCCGTGGGTCCGCGACCACACCTACATCGTCGTCCAGGAGTTCCTCACCGCTGACCTCGCCGACGCTCAGCACGCCAGGGACTTCCTCGCCGAAAACAGCATCGAAACCCGCATCCTTGATGCCAGCGGGAAATACGGGTATCGTCTCGTCGCAACGAAAGGGTTCAACTGCGACGATCCCAACCAAAAGCGCTGGTGCGACAAATACCACGAGCGCATCGGTGGGTTGGGCAAGAAATTCAGACTGTCCGGTGGACGCTACGACCTGCAAGGCTACAAGAAAAAGGCCGCCGGCAAGAGTTGGTAAGGAGTTATTGAAGAAATGTCGATCGACAAATCCCTGAAAAGCAAGTCGGCCCTCGCACGTCATAGAAATGTGCTCAACCGCGCCGAACGCGTCCTCAAGCTCCAGGAAGATGGAAAATGGGACGAGGAGGCCTCGTCACCTTTCGGTATGCCCAAGGTAGGCCATCGCAAGCCTTCCGTCGGCAAGAAATCCAGCAAGAAAAAGAAGGACGAGGAAGCCGAAACAGCCACCGAGGACGCCAAGTAACCCGGATCGCGCAACGGCGATTCCGGCAATCGTGACCCGACAAACGCCGCTGTTTTTCGCAGCGGCGTTTTTTCGTTGTGGCTGACGGGACAAACGGCTACACGTTTTTCCGCTTGCCCACCGACAAAACCTTCGCTTAGAATCCGCGCCGATTCGGTATCGAAGGCTCATCCGCGCCCGTAGCTCAATTGGATAGAGTAGCAGACTTCGAATCTGACGGTTGGAGGTTCGAGTCCTCCCGGGCGCAATGCACATCCTGTTCGCGAGTCAGCCAGGGGCAGCGGATTTTTTCCGGGCGTTGTCGACCGACGCTACGATCGGCGACGTCGTTCGGGTTGCACCTCGAAAAAAACAGCAATCGCCTTCCGCCTGTCAATGATGTACCTTCAGTTCGCCGACATGTATAATGGACGCGACCTCTGGACCACGGAGAGCAGGACGATGACGACTCGGACATTTTCATGGCGACCGTTTCTGATTGCTACCGCCGTCACCGTCATGACAGCGGATGACACAATTGCCCAATCCGCCAACCCCCAACGTCGACAGCCCAGCATCCAGCGTCGCGTCAGCATTCCCCGAAACCACTCCCGATCCGCTCAACAGGAACAAACCAGCGTCCGCATGCGTCAGAGTTGGCACGCCCAGCAATTCCGACTACGTCAAGCCCGCAGCGCAACAGCACAACGGGCACGGTTCAAATCACCCCACGCGCGCGACGTATTCAACCCCAAAAACCTTTTCGAGCCACCCACGCTGCCCTTCCTCCGCCCCGGATCGGATACCGGAAACGTCCACTACAACCAACCGCAACGGACAAACACCCTCCGCCCGAACCCATTCGACCCACCGCAAGCTCAAAAACGCATAGGCCAACATCGCAACACCAGCGACAGCAACCAATTCGCGATCAATCGCTACGGTAGCGGCCTCGGCAGTCTGTCCATCGGAAAACAACGAAATGATGGCTCGGTCGACTATTGGAACATCCGCAATCAGCGTTTTCTGTTCGGATTCAAGACCGGAAACACCGCCCGGGATCTGCACAATTCACGCACCGGAACCACCCTCTTCGGCCTCGAAAACCCCGACGGCAGCGTCGACTATCTCGACCCGTTTTCGGGCCAATGGAACTTCGCAACCCCTGCCCAATCGACAAAACGCTGATCAGCGATCGGCTCGCGCTGACCGGCGTCCCACGGACAGGCTCAATATTTCTCAGAAACAGCCAGGTCGAACCCCTCGTGCGCAGGATTCAGTTTTGAGTTGCGATATTCCGCGCGACATGAATAGCAGGATGTCAACTTTCCGATCACAAAATACAGCAGCAAATCAACCGCCACCGCCCCAGCCAACACTGCATACGCCAACAGAAAATTCGTGCGGAAGAAGTAGATGCTCATAATTCCCGCCACAATCACGACCATCAAGCCCACGAACTGCGGGAAATCCTTGCGGATAAACAACTCCCGACCCCCACAAACCGCGCAAACATCCACAACACCGTTCTGTGTTATCGACTCGGTCACCTTCAACGGATGCTTCTGGTGACATCGCGGACAGTCGATGCTTTCCGGCGAGGATTCCAAAGGCTCATATTCGACGATGGCGACACAATTCGGATTCGGACAATGATAACGGACCTGCATGACATGCACCTATAACGGCAACCCATACGCGCTCGTCAGATAACGACTGCTCAACTCCCCGATGTAGACAAACACCGAGGCGAAATACAATATCCCGGTCGCAGACTGCGTGCTGCGCAGTTTCACGCAATCCCGAACCATGTACGCGAAAACGCCGACGGCAACCAATCCGACCGCCACCCGCATCGACAGGATCAACCACGATCCCCCAAGCTGTCGCTCAACCTGTTCCGGCACGCCCAAAGGCCCACCGAATTTGATCAGCAACAGGCAAACAACGACGAACCCAGCCCGAAGAATCACCGCCAACGAGAACAGATTGCAAAATCGCCGCAGCGGAGCAATCGTCATCTTCGTCGCGGTCAGATAGGCATGTCCCAACAACCACGAAATCGTCACCGAACCGATCAGAAACGACCCCAGAACGTCCCCGATCACCGTCATCACCGCCATCGTTCCCGTTTCAGGAATCGCATCAACCTGCATAAACGCCCAAATGCAGGCGGCTGCGACACCCGCCAATCCGCCAATCAGCGAAACACCCCGAATCACCCCGGAGCGACACTCCGCAGAATTCCCCAACAACACGATCAGCGCCGCCCCGACAAAACAACCGCCCGACAACACCATCGCCGCCAACCAATTCGTCTCCAGCATCGCCGCACGATGTGTCCAGGACCAGATGCAAACCAACACCGAGCAGCCCAGCGCGAGCAGCCCGGTGAATCGCAGAAATCTTGGCGCAATCAACTCGACCCGGCTCATCGCCAGAACCGTCAACATCCCGCCTGCTATCGAGCAAAAAAATGACTGTCCCATGGGACGCGATATGCTACCGCCCGAACCCCAATCAGCCAACGTCGCCGATCAGGATTGGAGGGGGTCGGTCGTCGTGCTGGAATCGAGCGGACCGTTTGGGTATGATTGCGGCTTGAAATCCAATGGCTGCGGGATGGTGGCTGGTTCGTGAGAACCGAGAAAGGTGGAACGATGTCTTCCAACACGGATGCATTGAATCACGTTCCCGCACCGAGGATCGACGCCGCCCGGGAATGGCGACACACACTGACGGGCGTGACCTTGGCGCTCCTGCTTTTCGAGACGGTGACGGGGTTGGCGATCTACCTGCTTCCGTTTTCGGTATTCAATCAATTCGGGGTACTGTGGCACACCGTACTAGGCGTGCTGATGATCGTTCCGGTGGGCTGGTACCTGGTACGCCACCTGCTGGCGCGCTTCCGCGGGAAATTCAATCACTACCAGTTTCTGGGCTACTTCTCGCTCGTTCTTTTGATCGCGATCTTCGTCAGCGGCTTCGTGCTGACGTGGCAGGCTGCTCTGGGAACGCGAATCAGTTACGCGTGGGACTATGTGCATCTGGTGACGGGGTTGTTGTTCATCTTCGCGATCCTCGCGCATTTGATAACGTTGTGGTTCCGCCGCGTAAACGCCGTCGCCGCGGTCGCCGCGATGAATCACGCGAAACGCTCCGTCCTCACGCAGGTTGGTGGAATCACGGCTGTCCTGATTCTGCTGCAGGTCGGCACCACGGTCATGTATCGTCCGCTGGCGGTGAACAACGATTTCCCCGACGACTACAGTTGGAAATACGGGAAGGATCGCCCGTTTGCCCCAAGCCTCGTCCGCACGGTGAGCGACTGGGCCTACGATTCGAGGACCATGTCCGGTTCGAGAGGCTGCGGCAGTACGGGGTGCCACAGCGACATCCTGCGTGAATGGGAACCCAGTGCCCACCGGTACGCGTCGTCGGACGTGGCGTTTCAAGCGGTCCAGAAACTGATGCTCGATGATGTCGGCGCTGAGGCGACAAGATACTGTGCCGGTTGCCACGACCCAATCGCTCTGCTTTCGGGGAACAAGAACGTCAACGTCGAGGGACTGACATCGGTGGGCGCCGACGAGGGCGTATCCTGCGTCGTCTGCCACACGATTACGCAGACCGATGTGCGTGGCAACGCGGACTACACCGTTTCGCAGGTCGAGCGCTATGTGGGTGAAACCGGGTCCGGCGAGCTCAACAAATGGATGAGCGATTTCCTCATTCGTGCCTATCCGCAGCAGCACAAGGAGAGCTTCGCCCGACCGTTGTACAAGACGGCGGAGTACTGCGGTGCCTGCCACAAGCAGTTCATCGACGAGGAAGTCAACCAGATCGGGTGGGTGCAACTCCAGAACCAGTACGACAACTGGCGAAAAAGCAGGTGGTACCATGAGGGTGACGATACCAAAACGGTGAGCTGCCGCGAGTGTCACATGCCGCTGGCGGATTCCGCCGACCCTGCATCGGGCGACGAGAGCGACTACAACCGCGAGGGCGACGATGGCAAGCACCGCTCGCACCGATTCCTCGCAGCCAATCAGGTCATGCCGATTCTGATGGACCTTCCCGGAGCCAGGGAACATGTTGCGCTCACTGAGCAATGGCTGCGCGGCGAGATTGAAATTCCCGAGATTGCGGACAAGTGGACCGGAGGTCCGGTGATCCGGTTGGACCTTTCCAGCGAGCAGGAGAGCGTCAGGCCCGGCGAACAGGTCGCCCTGCGCGTTGTGGTGACCAACAACAAGACCGGTCACGGCTTTCCCACAGGGCCTCTGGACATCATCCGCAGTTGGGTCGAATTGCGAGTGGAGGACGAAAATGGGAAAGTGGTCCACGAATCGGGCAAGCCTGACGAGGAAGGCATGATGGCCGACGACGCCATGGTCTTCAAAGCCGAGGGCATCGATCGCTACGGCAACGACATCGACCGACATAACCTGTGGGAGATGGTTGGCGCGCGGTTTAAGCGTGCCCTGTTCCCAGGGATGAGCGATACGGAGACCTATTCGTTCGCCTGCCCGGGGATGGTTTCGCCCGCTGTTGAGGAGGTTGACAGCGAGCTGACCGAAATGCCGTTCGACGCACCGGGTCAGACCGGGGAGTTGCGAATCACAGCCAGAATCATGTACCAGAAGGCTGACGCGGCGTTTCTGGATCGGCTGTTTGGAGCCAACTCCGGGATCCGAACACCGATCACGGAGCTGTCGAGCGATTCCATGGTCCTCAAGGTGGAACGGTAGGTTCAGGCTGGCTGAAACGATCACCCCCGCTCATTCGAGTCGATTCGGGGGATCCGCACTTTTTCCCTGCGGTTTCATCGGCGTTGGATCAAGTGGGAACGGCGACACATTCAGGGTGGCTGCGGTTCCTTTCGATTGGCCGTTTCGCCAGGAGCAGCGATTCGAGCTTGCGCATCTCGCTTGACCAGTCGAATCGATCACCAACGAATCTACGCGCCGATCGTCCCAATCGGTCGCGCTCAGGCGGATCACTCAGCAGCCTCAAAACCCGCGCCGCAAACATCGACGCATCGTCCGCTACGCAAAATTGCTCCCCGTCAATACCACCAATCCCGCTCGCCGCCGCACGCGTCAACACCACGGGCCGACACCCCGCCATCGCTTCCAGAACCTTGTTCTGAATACCCCGCGCGATCCTCAACGGAGCCACGCTCACCGCAAACTGCTCCAACTCGCGTCGCACACAATCGACGGCTCCGACAACCTCAACACCGTCGCGATCCCCCAATCGCAACACCTCGCGCGTCGGTGACCGCCCGACGATCCGAAAAACCGCAGCAGGCTCCACCCTCCGCACCTTCGGAAACACCCGCTCGGCAAACCACGCAACGGCCTCCACATTCGGCGCATAATCCATCTGCCCGACAAACCCAACCACCGCGTCCACCTCGCTCGCTGATACCGCAGGCTCATCCCCCAAAACCACCCCGTTTCCGACCACATGCAACCGGTCCGACCCAACCAACTCCGGAACCGCCGCAGCCTCCTCAGCCGTCACCACAACGCACGCGTCAAACCCACGCAGAAACGTCAGTTCCCGCTCCCGCAACCGTCGCGACTCACCCCGCCAAACCGTCCCCGCCAACCGACCACCACTGCGACCATACTCCGCAAATTTCAAACTGTCCCAGTCGCAAAAATCCAGGACCTTTCGCCCACCCCCGACCTGATCTGCGTACCGCCCCATGCTCGACGAAAACACCATCGTCGCATCGAACGACACCGATCTCGCCCATTCACGCACCACCCGCCGCATCCGAGGATCATCAAAATAGCCCTCCGACAACGTCCCGCCACCCGCAAAACCCACCATCGCCCGCAGCTTCGCCCACCTCGGAGACAATGGCACCGCCGCCACATCACGACACATCCCTTTCAGCGTCTGCACATGTTTCCAGTCAGCCGGGTCGTCCACGAAAAACGCACACCAAACGTCATGTCGCTCCGCCAGATGCGCCACCTGATGAAACGAACGAATCTTGTCACCTTTGTCCGGCGGACAGGGTATCCGATGCGCCAAGTACAATATTTTCTTGCGACTCACCGAAACCACCTACCCCGGAACGTGTTTGCTCAACCAACCACCCAACGGACGCGTCACCACCGACGGCAGCATAGGCCAAACACGTCTGGCCATCGCAAATCTCGGATTGCTCGGCGACAACGAAACAGCCGTCGCACCCGCCGGTACATACGTCTGATACCCCAACACCTCCGGCTCAAAACCCTGATTTCGCTTGAACGCACACGCCCCGACGTTGTCGAGTCGCGACCGACCGAAATCGAACGTGTGGCACCCGTCCGCCACGGCCCGCTCCATCGCCGTCAGATAAACAAAATTGTACGGATTCAACCGCCCAAACCGCGCGTCCACCCCGACGAAATACGGCATCGCCGTCCCGCGATACACCAGCGTCATCAGCCCGCCAATCACCCGTCCCCCGCAGCGAAATACCGACACCACCGGTTTCTCCGGCAACTCGCGCATCAGCGCTTCAAAAAACGAAAACGGATACGCCAACGACGCCAATCGCCTCATATTTTCACAATAAAACCGCCAAACGTCCCGCAACCCGTCGTCGCCAAACGTCACCGTCATACCGTGACGGTCCCGCGCCAACCGCGCCGCCGCCCGCGCCTTTCGCGGCAACGCCCCCAAACATCCCGCCACCGTCGCAGGCAACGCCTTGCGAAACGTCGCATGACGTTCCGTCACCCCCCAATCCGACCGTTTCGCCTCAACGCTGCGCAGTTCCAGACACCGCGCGCCGATCCGCGCTCCCAACCGAACCGCCTCCTCCACCAGCGATCCCACACCCGCCGCGTCCCCGATCGCTCCCCCATAAATTCCGTAGGGCACGCTCACCAGCATCGTCCCGCCCAGCAAACTCCGCACCTCCATTAGCGGCAGCACCGCGCTGATTTCGCCCCCGCGCATCGCCATCAAGCTCCGACAGCGATGACCAAAAACCGAGGTCACCGCCCGAATCCAACCCGTCATGTGAAAAACAGACCCCTCGGAATCCGCGCGCACAAACGAATCCCACGCCGCCCGACGGGAATCGTCGAATGGCTGAACCCTGACGTCGGTCGTTAAATCAGTTGTTGCAGACAGGGTCGTCACGACCCATCTTATCGGCAGCCACACCAATCGATCTGACTACCCAATACACCCGACGATTGGCAAACGTCCGATATTACCCCAGTGATCAACCCGCCGCGGAGATATGCTTCTCGTACGCCCCAGCATCCATCGCCTTTTCCAGCGGCGACAAATCGTTCGCCCTGATTTTGACCATCCATCCGTACCCAAACGCGTCATCGTTCACCAATTCGGGCGCGTCCGCCAGCTTTTCATTGACCGCAACAATCTCGCCCGAAACCCCGCTCATCAGCTCCGACGTCGCCTTGACCGACTCAATCTCGCAAACTTCTTTGCCCGCTTCAACCTTGGCCCCGACCGCCGGCAGATCAACATAGGTGATGTCCGTCAGCTCCTCAGCCGCAAACGCCGTAATCCCCATCGTCACCACATCCCCATCCACACGCATCCACTCGTGCGATTCCAGATACTTCAAATCCGCAGGGTTCAACATCGAAACCGATTTCCTCTCAAAATGAATCCACCGATCGCCTCCGGCGACAGGCTGACTCGGTTATTTCGCTCGCTTGTAAAACGGCAACGGCACCACCGTCGCCGGATTCTCCTTACGACCCAGATCCACGCTCAGCGACGTTCCCGAATCTGCCAATTCCGACCGCACGAATCCCATCGCGATGCTCTTCTGTTTCGTCGGACTCCACGTTCCGCTCGTCACCTCACCAACCTTTTCCCCGTCCTTCAGAATCTCATACCCCTGTCGCGCGATCCGCTTCCCCTCCAACTCCAGACCCACCATCTTCCGCTTTTTCCCCGCGTCCCTGACCTTGCGCATCGCGTCCGCCCCGACAAAATCCTTCTGATCCAGATGCACACACCAACCCTGGCCCGCCGACAACGAATCCACCTCCTCGGTCAACTCATGACCATACAACGGCATCCCCGCCTCCAGCCGCAACGTATCCCGCGCCCCCAAACCCGCAGGCTTGCAGTCTCCGTTCGCCTGCAGGTCGTCCCCAAACAACGCCGGCAACAGAAACGGTATCGCGATCGCCGGCACGACGGCTTCCACACCATCCTCACCGGTATACCCGCTGCGATAGATCGAATAATTAAGCCCTGAAAAATCACCATCAACGAACCAGTAACGCTTCAATTCACTCAACGACAACGAAAACTGCTCCTCCATGAACGCAATCGCCATCGGACCCTGAACGGCCAACATGGCTGTCTCAAACGTCTCATCCGTCAGCAACACATCCCGTCCATCCGCATGTCTGGTCAGCCAACCCAAAATCTTCTCCCGATTGGACGCGTTGCACACCACATACCAATAACCCTCATGTCGGCTGACAATCAGATCGTCAAGAATCCCCCCGTCCTCGTTGCACATGTGCGTGTACTTCGACTGTCCGACGGCAGTCTCCGCCAGGCTCCGCGTGCACAAATGCTCCAAAAACGCTTCCCCCTCGTCACCCTCAATCCGAATCCGCCCCATGTGCGACACGTCAAAAACCGACAAATCGCTCCGCGTGTGCAGATGCTCCTCGTTGATCCCACGATAGAACACCGGCATCGACCAACCGGCAAAATCGATCAACTTCGCGCCAAGGGATGTATGAAACTCATTCAACGGAGATAAATGCAATGTGCCACCAATCCATAACAATTCTTCATACACACTTTTCAAACCAACCGGTGCAGGGGCTGGAACTGCCCGCGCCAACTGTCAACCACAACCGTTCAGCGTCGCTTTCGACTAGTTTTCTTAGCCGATTTTTTAGTCGATTTTTTCGCCCCGGTCCGCTTCACTTTCCCTTTCGCCGTCGACGTTTTCTTCTTCGCTCGTACCACAGGCTCGCGCGGTTTCCCACGTTTATCACTCGTCTTTTTCACGGATCGACGATGCGTCGTTCGTGCGCTTCCCGACGCTTTGCGACCACCCGACGCCTTGCGACCACCCGCCGCCACACTCCGACCCTTCAGTTCAACAATCGTCAGGTCCAGTTGACGCCCGGGCACATCCACCCCCGCAATCGCCACCCTCGCAGACTGCCCCAGCGTGATTTTCGTTCCCGACCGCTCACCCACCACCATCCCACGCGACGCATCCACCTCCCACCAGTCGTCGCCGATATCCTCGAACCGGCACAACCCTTCGATCAGATACTCACTAATCTGCACAAACACCCCGAAATTCGTCACCCCCGTCACCACCGCGTCAAACTCATCCCCCACACGATCCCCCAACAATCGCAGCAGCTTGACCATCCGCAGCTCACGACCCGCGTTCTCCGCCCGCCGCTCACGCTCGCTGCAATGCTCGCCCAACGTCAACTGATCATCGTAGCCAGGCCCCTTCTCCGGAACCTCGCCTTCTGTCACCTCGCCATCGACATACGCCTTGATCATTCGATGGACCGTCAAATCCGGATAGCGTCGGATCGGCGACGTGAAATGCACGTAGTCCTCGCTCGCCAACGCAAAATGACCAATCAGCTCCGGCGAATAGACCGCCCGGTTCATCGTCTTCAGCACAGCCAGATTCACCGCGTATTCGATCGGCGTGCCCTTCACACTTCCCAGCAGCGACTGGATTCCGGCCCGATCACCCAAATCAGGCGGCGACAATCCCAACGCCTTCAGAAATTTCTTCAAATCCTCGTTCGTCGTCCGATCCGGCGCGGGGTGAATCCGTCGAAGCGCGGGCAACCCCAAATGTCGCAGCAACCGCCCAGCCGCCTCATTGGCCTCCACCATGAACATCTCAATAATCTTGTGCGAGTAACTCGTATCCGCCGCTTCCACCCCCGTGACCGCCCCCGACTCGTCCAGGACCAGCTCCACCTCCGGCAGCGACAGCTCGATCATCCCCTGTTTGCGACGACGCTTCTCGATCTGTTTCGCCAGCCTTTCCATCTTTTTGAGCAGTTCAACAATATTCCCGGAAATCCCGGCTGTCTTCCCTTCCAGCGCATCCGTCGCCTGCCGATACCTCAACCGCTTGTTTGAGTGGATCACCGTCTCCGCCAACCGCTCACCCACGACCTCACCCGATCGGTTGTAGACAATGAACGCACTCTTGCACAACCGGGGCTGACCCTCCTGCAAACTGCACAAACCGTTGCTCAAAATCTCCGGCAGCATCGGCACCACGAACCCCGGAAAATAAACACTCGTCGCGCGCTCTTTCGCCTCAGCGTCCAATTGACCCCCCTCGCGAACGAAATGACTCACATCCGCGATATGCACCCCAAGCTCGACCCGTCCACGCCCCTTCTCCTCGATCGAAATCGCATCGTCGAAATCCCGCGAATCATCCGGATCAATCGTAATCACCGTTAGTTCGCGCACGTCCTCACGCTGACGAGCCTCAAATTCCGGGTCGTAACGATCCACGACCGCCCGCGCCTCATCCAATACCGCGCCGGGAAACTCATGCGGCAATTGAAACTGATAAATCATGCTCAGCGTATCGACCTCAGGCTCGCCGCTTTGGCCCAGCACCTTGCTGATCACCCCCCGCGCCTGCGTCGTTTCCGACGGAAACTCGGTGATCTCCAGCACGACCTGATCACCCGCTTTTGCACGTTTCACACCCACATCATCAACGCGAATCGGGCCGTGCAGAATTTTCCCGTCCGGCAACACATACCATTGACCGTCTTCTGAAAACAACGATCCGACGAACTGCGAATGGCCACGTTCGATGATTTTGGTCACACGACCCTCAAAAATCTGTTTCCCCTGACGCTTCCCGCGTCGAAACACCATTGACGAAACCAGATCACCCGTAATCGCGCTGCCCGCTTGTCCCTGCGGTATGTACAAATCCCCATGCGCCGTCGGAGACTCCGGAATCACAAACCCAAAACCCCGCGGATTCGAGCGATACCGACCCACCATCTCTTTGGCAGGCTCCGGCAGCAGCAACGCACTTCCCGCCCCCGCGACAATCCTCCCCGTCTTCGTCAGCGCCTTCACGGCTGCCCGAAAATCACCATACTCCGCCTCGGCGATCCCCATCGCCCGCGCCAACTGCCGTGCCTTTTGGGGCTGCTCACCATGTTTGGACAGATACTTCAGGATTTGCGACTCAAGAATCTTCCGCGCCATCCCGGTCTCCCTGTTTTCCGCCGACGAGCAAAATACCTACCACCATGACAGGGCGGACTGTCATCGCCCGCCATCGTACGGACAGCCAACACCGCAGGCAAACATTCATTGGGATCACCGCTCGCACCACGAACACCCCTCACGACACATCGCCATCACCCCGGTACCCTCATCCGTGCAGAAACCAACCGTCAACAGACCCCATCGCGCAGGAATTACCGACAGACCTGACCTGTCGCGAACCACCCGCCACACAGGTTCCGGAAATATCGCCCCTATCAACCACGTCGAGGGCATCTCGCGTCAACGAGGATGACTCACCAAACTCGCTTCAAGAATCCGACGAACCCGCACCGATGTAAATCCCGCCGAAGGGGTAAACCACCGCCATTCACCGGTGAACCAGCCTCGAGTACGGCACATAAAATCCACCCGGCGGAGTCCGGGACAAACACAGCACTACAGCAAGCGGTGGACCGCTCCAGGACCGGGCAGGAGGCCCAATATCTGGAATCTCCGAGCCTGGTCCGCCGCAACAGGAGTTGGTCTATGTCCGCCCCACAGGTCGAACGATTCCTCGAGTCCCTGCTCACAGGGAACCGCGCCGAATGTCGCGAATTCATCCAGAACGAACTCGCACGAACAGGGTCAAGCCAGGGTATTTACGAAAACGTCATTTGGCCGGCCATGGAACGCATCGATAATCTCTATCGGCGCGACCAGATCAACATCGTCACGGAACACATGGCCACGCGCATCAACCGCTCCCTCGCGGACCAACTTCAGCCCGCCCTCAGAAAACAACCCGAAAACGGAAAACGCATCCTCATCATGTGCGCAGCCGGCGAACAGGAGGAACTCGGCGCTCAGATGTGCAGCGACCTTTTTGAAGCAAATGGCTGGGACTCCTACTTCCTCGGAGGCGGGGTTCCAAACGATGAGGTTGTCTCCCTCGTGGGTCAGCTTCGCCCCGAAATCCTGCTTGTTTTCGGAACCGTGCCCCACGGTGTCCCCGAGGTCCGCGCCCTGATCGATCAGATTCGCGAAATCGCCTCCAACCCAACCATGAACATCATGATCTCCGGCGGCGTTTTCAATCGCGCAGACGGACTATGGCAGGAAATAAACGCCGACCTCTTCGCACCAACGGCAAAGGAAGCCATTGAAGTCGCCAATGCGTCCGAACCCCGAATCCCGGAAATCCGCATCCCCGGTGCACCGAAGAAACGTCGCCGTCGCCGATCCCCGGTCCTCGCCACCGCGGAGGCATGACGGAATTCGTTCACGCGCAATCGTTCACCGCGTTGATCAGATTCCGCAGGCGACCCAGGCTTCGGCGATTGAAACGGAACAGCAGCCGGGGCAGGTCGGGCAATTCCCCGTCCTCTTCCGGTAGGGCGCCCGACGTCTGTTCAAATTTTCCGTCCTTGACGATGTCAACGTATTCGTCATTCAACATCGCGATGAACGAGTCCGGTAGCGGCGAATTCAATCGCATCACATATTGATCGCGAACGAATCGCGACGAGTGGTAACGACGGTAAAACCGCAGAACCTCATCGACGGCCTTCTCGGCATCGTCTGTCAGATAGAACAGATCCATGTCGTCCGCGCTGATCATGTTGTTGCCAAGCAGCTCAGCCTTGACGTACGTCCGCCAGTGTTGCCAATACGTTCCACCAGGCTCATCCACCAACACGACGGGCACCGGATCGCTCTTGCCGGTCTGAATCAACGTCAGCGCTTCAAATCCTTCATCCTGCGTCCCGAATCCACCGGGAAACAAAACGATGGCCTTTGCCTCCTTCAGGAACAACAACTTGCGTGTGAAGAAGTACTTGAAATTAACAAGCTTCGGATCACCCTTGATGATATCGTTCGCATCCTGCTCAAACGGCAGGGAGATATTGACACCAAAGCTCGATTCACGGGTCGCCCCCTCATGTCCCGCACGCATGATTCCGTCGCCCGCTCCCGTAATGACCATCCAACCCTTCTCGCGGATCATTCTTGAGAATTTCACCGCCTCCTGATACTGCGGATGACTTGGCTGGGTTCTCGACGATCCAAAAACCGTCACTTTCGGCGTCTCGGAATACGGCGCGAACATCTTGAAAGCGTAGCGCAGCTCCTTGAACGCACGATTCAAAATCTTCAGCTCTCCACGACCGCACTCGTCGGTGGCCAATCGCGTGATCGTGACCATCATCTCCGACAACAAATCGTGATCATCGCCAGGTGCAAATGTCTTCAGGAACTCCGCGGCCGCCTCCGCGCGGGCAGCCGACCGCTCCGCGCGGTCCGCAAACACTGGTGCATTGTTGCTCATGTTTCACTCCAAAAAATCAAAGAGGGGTATTGTACAGAATTCCACCCGATCGGGAAATTGGGCCAATCGGAGAAATCGGGGCATCTTCTATTTCAACGCGAGAACCCGAATCCCGTCCTGCTCGAACATGGTTTCAAAGAATCGATCGTCGTCGAATCGCTCCTGATGCGCCCACAATCGCGTTTCCCGCCGTCCGAGGTAGACGTGGGTGATGCCATAACGCGCGAGCGTTGCGTGCAATTGGGCTGCGGATTCGCCATTCTGAAGCGTTTTTGCAACGTCGTGACAGCATTCGAGGTAGGGTTTGCGATCCGGCGGATCGAAAACCATCACGTCTTCCTGCGGGCCGATGACGCCCAATTGCCGACGGGCAATCTGCGCCAAATCCGCCCCCTTCGCCGTGGCGGTCCCCTGCAAAACGGCATCGAGCGGCAATTCGTGACGCAGGAAACGATACATAGTCTGTTCAGCGTTGATGGGCGGAGATTTCAGGTATCGCTTGAAAGCGCTTCCCGGTGCTTCAATTATGCTGATCGGCAGGCCGACGATTGCCAGCACGAAAAACGCACCCGCGGCTGGCTTTGGGACCGATAATCCGAACGACCAACCCATCGGATTCCAGAATCGCCGTTTTCCAAATTCCGGTTCGACCAGTTGCGCGGTCGCCAGTGCGCCTAACAGCATGGCCAGCATGATGATGCGTTGCCCGAAGGCGTTGTAGGTCATGTTGCTGTGGAAGAGCGTGATCCCGACGACCGAGATGATCGCGGCGACCATCAACCACCGTAACCCGTTGTCCTGCCACATGTTGCGCCATTGATCGCGGGTCAGAAAAACGCAGAACGTCGCAGCGCCAAATTCAACAACCAGCCTGATCGGCAGGTCGAGCCAATTGGCGAGAATACCGGGTCCGGTCAAACGACCGAACGTGGCGAATCTGTTGGGAGGCCAATCCATGGACAAGCTGCCGCCGTGGGTTGCGCTGGCTTCGAGATAACCGGACAGGGACGGATAGGCGGCGGCGGTCATGAGGATGGCGACGACGGCGGCTTTGGGAATCAGTTTTGGTTTGGTCAGCGTCCAGAAGGCCAGCGCGGGCAGGGCACCGATGGCGACCCAGATGCTGGAGCCGATCAGGGCTGCGCCCCAGATGGGGCCTATGATGAACCACCCACGCCAGGGACCGCGTGCGGACAGCATGTACACGCCCAGGAGTACCACGAGCGTGCCGATGAGGTTTTGCGGTGCCCAGATCATCTGGTTCAGGAAATTGTGGAGGCGGTAATGTTGTGCAGCCCATGCGTCCTGGATGATGACGAATGCGTTCAGTTCGATCATGTGGTTGATCAGCGGGATGATGTCGAGCCCGCCGACCAGCGATACCAGTACTGCGGCCAGGGATGCGCTGGATTCGGCGGCGGTGAATCTTTTCGTGAATGCGTAGACGACGCCGACAAAGGAGACGCCGACCAGGGCACTGCTGAGGCCGTAGGCGAGTTCGAGGTCGAGTGCGTGGGCGGTGAACAGGCGGACGGTGGCGGGGATGAGGTAGAAGAAATGATAGTAGTGGACCGGTGTTTCCGCGCCGGGTGCGTAGAAGATGTTTCCGATCGGTAGTTGTCTCATTTCCATGGAATGGAGCATGGCGTGGTGTTTGATGTGGTCGTGGATGGCGCAGGGGATGGGATAGCCAAACAACTCGGTTGGCCAATAGGGCAGGATAGTGCCCATGACGACGAGGCCGACGATCACGGTGGCGAGGATTCTGGTGGATTTGTGTTCAAAAAACGTTGATTCGTGCTCGGTTGTGCGGTTGGGTTGAAACAGGATCAGCAGCGTGTTGATCAGGGCGACGCAGCCCAGGACAATGAACCGGTCGTGGGTGACATACCATGCGGGATTGAGCAGGAACGGCATGGTGGCGAGGGACACAGCAATACTGAGAACGATGGTTCCCGGCTGGTCCCAGTGGTGCTCGATGCCCAGATGGCGGAGGAGCAGTCGTCCGGGCAGGAAGGCGATCAGGAGGAAGCCCGCGAGGGTGGCGACTGGCCAGAATGGTATGATGGCGCAAGCGGTGAGGATGACGAGCGTGAGGATGGCGGATTTTCGCGTTGCGAGCATGTTGGTTATCCTGGACGATTTCCGCGTCCGGGCCAATCCGGCGGACGATAGATCAGATGGGTAGATCGGCGAGGAATTGGGACGTGATCGATGATTTCAAGGTTGTTTGCTGGTAATTCGCAGGATTCAGAGCGGCGGTTGTTGTGGGTGGCTGTTCTTTTGATGATGGTGACAGGTTCGTCGGCGTGGGCGTCTGACAGGGTTGACGTGCGGGGCGAGGTGGACAAGTCGGGGCACAACTATCGGTGGGCGGTGACCAACAGAGATGATTCGCCGATTGTTGCGGTGGAATTCGATCACTATCGCGGTGACACCTGTGTTCCGCCGGGGGATTGGGAACAGGAGTTTACGAACAAGCACAGCATCGACAGTGAGGCTGGTTTGTGTCGTGGGAGCACGACGAAGGCGAACGGGATTCGCAAGGGCGAGTCGGAGGTTTTTCAGTTGCGGATCAATGCGCGGGGGGCACCGGTGGGTGAGGGCGTGGTTCGGATTTCGTTTGCCGACGGGAGCCAGGTTTCGGTCGTTTCAGTCATGCCGGTCAAGCCGTCGTCGATTGTTGAACGGTACGGGACGTTGGTTGGGATGGGCGGTTTGGTTGGGGTGTTCGTGTTGTTCAGGTTTTTGAAATCGGTGATTTCGCGGAACAAGCGCGAAGGGATTGATTCGGACTGAGGAACGTGGTGCGTGACGGAATCGGCTGATACGACCGTGGTGTTTCGCAGGTGTCTGTCTTGCAGAGTCGCTCGCGGTGGGCGGTGCGATTGCAGGCGAACGTTGTTTTGTGTTCCCGTCACCCACCAGGGGTGACGCTACAGCGGTCAATTGCGTCCCGCCGGAACTGTCATGCACCCTGAGGAACGTGGTGCGTCTGGTCGTGGGGTCAGATTGCGGTTATTAAGGTGGCGTTATGAAATCGATTCCTATCACGGATGCCGACCGCGAGGAGGTCGCGAGCTTCATCGGGAAGCACTGGGGCAGCACGAAGGTGATGTCGTGTGGGAATGCGTATTATCCGCATGAACTGGAAGGGTTGGTTCAGCGTGCGGATGGGCGGATTGTCGGGCTTTTGACGATGCGTGAGGATGGGGACGGGCTTGAGGTGTTGACGCTGAACAGCACGCTGGAGGGTCGTCGGATCGGTTCGTCGATGATGCTGTCGGCGATTGAGGTGGCGCGGGGGCGGGATTTGAAACGAATCTGGCTGACAACGACGAACGACAATCTGCGGGCGATCGGGTTTTATCAGCGGTTGGGGTTTCGGATGACGGAGATTCACCCTGGGGCGGTGGATGAGGCGAGGAGGATCAAGCCTGAGATTCCGGAGGTTGGTCGTGAGGGGATTCCGGTGCATGATGAGATTGTGCTGGAGTTGGCAATTCAGCCTTATGAGAACTGACTGACTTGAAGATCGGATTCATTTGCCTGATCGGATTTATGGGACAGGAATATCATAATGCCTTCTCGTCACCCACAAGGGGTGACGCTACATTTGGGAAATACATCAGAGAAATTGTATGAAGGAATTTATTGGAAAACTGGTTGTTGATCATCAGCGGTTCGGCATTGTTGTTGCGCGGTTTAATGAGTTTATTACGTCGAAACTGTTGGGGGGTGCGGTGGACACGTTGGTGCGCCATGGTTGTGAGAAAGATTCGATGACTGTGGTGCGTGTGCCGGGGACGTTTGAAATACCGGTGGCTGCGATGAAGCTGGCGAAGACGGGCCAATATGATGCGGTGATCTGTCTGGGGTGTTTGTTGCGGGGTGAGACGCCGCATTTTGATTATATCTGTTCGGAAGTGACGCGTGGTGTGGGTCGGGTGGGGATGGAGACGGGTGTTCCCGCGACGTTCGGGGTGATTACGGCGGAGTCGCTGGAGCAGGCGGTGCATCGTGCGGGTGCCAAGGCGGGCAACAAGGGTGCGGAGGCGGCGGTTGCGGCGATTGAGATGGTCAACGTTTTGCCGCAGATTTCCTGATTTTTTTTGAGATGTTTGTGCGATGAGTGTTGATCGACGACAGGCACGGGTGTTGGCGATGCAGACGTTGTGTCATCATGACGTTCAGCCTGGTGGTGGGTTGGGTGTTCTGGAGGCGGTGGCGTCGAATTCGGAGGCGAAGTCGGGGACGATTCGGTATGCGACAGATATTTGTTCACACTATTTCAAATCTTCCAGATTCACCAATAAACAGATTTCCGAGGCGCTGACGGAATGGACGCTGGAGCGGTTGAATCCGGTGGACCGGAATGTGTTGCGTGTGGCGACGATCGAGCTGGAGCAGCGGAAGATTCCGGTCAATGTTGTGTTTGATGAGGCGATTGAGATTGCGCGCGAGTATGGCTCGCCGGAGTCGGCGCGATTTGTTCACGGTGTGCTGGATGCGATCAGGGAATCACTACTGGAATAGGCAACGCAGGAGAAGTCGCTAGCAATGGGATTGTTTGATCGCATCAAAAAGGGTTTGACGCGGACGCGGGAGAAGGTGGCAGCTGGGTTTCGCGCGGTGTTGCCCTTTGGTCGCAAGATTGATGAGGAGATGATCGAGCAGCTCGAGACGACCATGTTGACGGCGGATATGGGGCCTGCAATGGTGAACAAGCTGATTGATTCTGTGCGCAGGGAGTGGAAACGGGGGAAGCTGGCGGAGTCGCAGGACATTATTGAGCATTTGAAATGTAAGGTGATCGAGTTGTGGCCTGAGGGTGACCGAACGATTCGTTTTGCCGAGAGTGGTCCGACGGTGGTGTTGGTGACGGGGATCAACGGGTCGGGGAAGACGACGAGTGTTGCGAAGTTGGCTCGCTATTTCAAGGATGAGGGTAAGACGGTGATCCTTGCGGCGTGTGATACGTTTCGTGCGGCGGCTGTTCAGCAGTTGACGGAGTGGTCGGAACGGATCGGGGTGCAGATTGTCAAGCATCAGCAGGACGCGGATCCGGGGGCGGTTGCGTATGATGCCTGTGAGGCTGCGATTGCGCGGAATGCGGATGTGTTGTTGATTGATACGGCGGGTCGGTTGCATACGCAGGACAATCTGATGCGGGAGTTGGGGAAGATTCACAAGGTTGTGCAGCGGAAGATTCCCGGGGCGCCGCATGAGGTGTTGATCGTTCTGGACGCGACGATCGGTCAGAACGCGATCAATCAGGCGAAGGTGTTTGGTGAGCATGTGGAAGTGACGGGGATTTTTCTGGCGAAGCTGGATGGCAGCGCGAAGGGCGGCGTGGTGATTGGAATTCGCGAGCAACTGGATGTGCCGGTGAAGTTTGTGGGGCTGGGGGAGACGCCTGCGGATGTTGAGGCGTTTGATCCTGCGGTGTTTGCGCCTGCGTTGTTTGAGGTTGGCGAGGAGTCGTAGTGCGTGGGTGATGGGCGGTACCAGCGCGATGAAGTGGCGGATATGGAGCGGACGCTTTCGTATTCGGTCTATTGTGGGGGGTGTGGGTTTAATCTTCGGTATCAGACGTATGTTGGGCGGTGTCCGGAGTGCAACGGGGAGTACAACGCACGGCCTACGTCGATGCGTGGGATATTGAATCCGGCGGAATTGAAGTTGCCGTTGGTGGATGGTCTATTGGCGGTGATTTGTCTGGTGTTTGGGGGATCGTGGTTGGGTGCGAATTTGAATCCGGTGAATGACTGGGTTGTTGTGTTGGCGAGTCTGGTTTTGTTGTTGGGTTTGGGATTGGGGAGGCGTGTCTGGGTGGAAACGGGACGGTATCTTCGATTGCGGCATGTGTTCCATCGGGCGGGTAGTGACGAGGACGCGTAAGCCTGGGGAAACCGGCTTTCTGTTGTGGTGTCCCGGGGATGTGACAGGGCACAGAGACGCCGTCAATTCTATAGTTGTGGGATTTCCGCGTCTTCGGCGATTTTTAGTCTCGGGTTTTCCAGGAAGTGTTTTGGGATAAGCCAGTTGGACCAGTTTTCGACTTCGCGTTGCTTGATGGCGCGGGCGGGGACGCCGACGACGGTGGTGAGGGGGTTGACGTCGTTGATGACGACGGCGCCTGCACCGATGACCGATTCGTAGCCTATGCGGATGGACTGCACGACGGTGGCACCGATGCCGACGAAGGCACCTGCTTCGGCGGTGACGCGTCCTGCGAGACGTGCGCCGGGGCAGATGTGGACAGCGGTTCCGATCATGGATTCGTGGTCGACGATGCTGCCGGTGTTGAGGATGACGGAGTCGCCGATCTGGCAATGGGCGCAAACGAGTGCACCGGCGGCGATGACGACGTTTCTGCCCAGGGTGGTTTGATGGGCGATGTTTGCGGAGGGGTGGATGGCGTTGACGAGCTGAAGGCCGGATCGTTCGCAGGCGTCTGCGAAAGCGCGGCGGATGCCGTTTTCTCCGATGGCGATGATGGCGGCTTCGATGTTGTGCTCGTGGCGGAGGCGTTCGATCTGGTTGATGTCGCCGAGGACGGGCACGCCGTCAATGCGCCGGCCATGGGAGTCGGGATTCGAGTCGAGAAACCCGACGACGTCGTGTTGGCCGGCGGCGGTGAGAATATCGAGAACGACCCTGCCGTGTCCTCCGCAACCGACGATGACGCAATTCATGCCGTATCTCCGCAAGTGATGGCTGGCTAGAGGGTTATCGGACAGGACCGAATCGGTCTGAACCGAAATCGGTCGGGGGACGTCGTATCCGGGCAGGCTGGTTCGGGCAGAAAGAGGTAGATTGGGTCGGGGGCGTGGGTCGATTGACCTGTTATGTGGGGAGTTGTATGCTCGCGACGACGGGGTTGGCGGGTCGTGTTGGAGTTGTAACATGCTGGCAAACAGGGATTTATGGTGATGGCAGGGAAAGGCGGACGTGGCGGGATTTGGTCGACGCCCTTTGTGATCTCGGCGGTTCTGCTTCTGGGAACGGCGATTTCGTTGCAGGTTGTTGTGGCCAAGATGCGTATTTCGCTGACGAAGGAGGCTGTGCCGTTGCAGAATCCGCTGACGCGTCTGGATCGGTCGAAGATGTGGCCTTATGAATTCAGACACGCCGGTGATCTTGATGAGAGCGTGATCAACGAGCTTGGTACGCGGGAGTATATCGCCTGGGATTTCGTGGACACGCGGCGAAAGTCGAAGTCTGATCCGGAGCGACGGGTGCATTTTTTTGTGACGTACTACACGGGTGATCCGGACTCGGTGCCTCACACACCTGATGTTTGTTTGTTGGGCAGCGGGTATACCACGACGAAGAAAGAGAACATCGAGTTTGAAATGGATACGCGTCTCGGGCCTATGACGGTTCCGTTGCGTGTGTTGGATTCTGAGAAATCCGGTATTCATAACAAAGAGAAATTCACGGTTGCCTATTTGTTTGGTACGAACGGAAAACTGACGGCGCGGCGACAGGGTGTTCGTTTCGCTATCAATGACCCCAGAGACAGGCACGCCTATTATAGCAAGGTGGAGATCAGGTTTGGTCCGCCATTTCCACCGCGTGAGCAGATGATTGAGGCGACGAAGCGATTTTTGAAAGTGGCGTTGCCGGTGTTGATTGAGGATCACTGGCCTGACTGGGATGCGGTCAAGGCTGCTGAGTCTGAGGGGGTTGTTGCGGTGTCGGGGAAATCGGAATAGAGGGTTTTTGTGCGGGTGTTCGTTACGGAGTTGAACTGAGAGATGGCGAAGAAACTAAACAAGTCGGTCGTTGGTTTGCTGACGGCTTTCACGTTCGTGCTTGTGACCACCGTCGGTGTCATCGCGATGTACTCGTTGAAGCAGGATGATCCGCAATTGTTTGTGGAACGTGCGGAGCAGGCTCTTGCCAATGACGATTATGAGCAGGCGCTCAATTATTACAGACGGGCGTACGGTGTTAGTGAAGATCCCGCCTATCTGGTGCCTGTCGGGGATATGTCGTATGCGTTGGGCAACGAACAGGACGCGAGCAATGCATGGCGTCATGCGATTACGCTCAAACCTGTGTTGGTTGACGGACATGAGCGATTATTGAAACTGCGTTTGGAAATATCGAATCTCTATAGTATTACGGTGGCCTGGCTTCGGGTGAAGGAGAGGGCGGAAGCGCTTCTTGCGATTGATGGTCAGGAAGAGAACGCGATGGCGTTGTACGGGCTTGGGTCTTCTCTGATCCATCTTTCGGAGCGTGATGGCGGCGACCGGTCGGAGGGCATTCGTTTGGTTCGTCGCGGGGCTGCACTTGCGCCGGACGAGGTTGAGTATGGATTGTCACTGGTTTGGTTGTTGAAGGAGGATGATCAGACTGACGAAGCGGAGGCTGTCCTGAAGCAACTGGTGGCTGGGCATCAGGAGCCTGGAGAGAATGCATCAAAAGTTCGTTATTCGTATGGCCGCTTTCTTGCCATTCAGAAGCGGTTTGAGGAGGCAGAGGAGCAGTATGCATCAGCCATGGATTTGGCTGGCGGGGGCATTGAGGAGCTTGCGACGGCGAAATCACAGTTTTCCAATTACTGGATTGGTCGTTGGTTTCAGATTCGCGGCGCAAAGGACAACGCTGATACTCAGAAGTATTACGGCAATGCAAAGCGACTTCTCGAAGAGAGCATTGCAATCAACGAGAATGGATTTTTGCAATACATGTTATTGTCGGAGTTGAGTGCGAATGCCGGCAGGCATGATGTGGCTGTCGAGATATGTCGAACGCGCATCGAGAAAGAAATTATTCGCAAGGGCCTGAAGCGCCATCAGCAGAAACAAGCCTTGTATATGTTGGAATTAAAGGCGTCGGAGGAGTCATTGGCCCATGCTCAGTCGTTTGATACGAATTCGCCGGAGTACATGGCACAGGTGAAAGAGGCGGAGCGTTATGCGGAGATGGCGCAGGCGGAAATTCCGGATCGTGGACCTGCGTTGCATGTGATTGGGAAGATTCGATTCGGTCAGGGCCTGGAGCTGGAAGCGATCGAGTATCTTCAGCGGGCGCGCGAGGCGTTTGGAAAGGCTGACTGGAAGAACAACAAGCTTCTCGCGCAGATGCTGCTTCGCAATAATCAGCCTGGGGCGGCGAAAGAGGTGATTATGGGTGCGGTCGAGGTCCCGGGCGCTGATCTCAGTTGTTGGCTGACGCTCGGTGAGGTGTTGTTGGCGACAAAGGAATACACGGCGGCGGTTCGTGCGGCGGATGATGTTTTGCGTCGGGCCCCCGGAACGGTGGAGGCTGATCGCATTCGAATGGTTGCCTATCGCGAGTCGGGTCAGAATGAGTTGGCGGACCTGATTGAATCGCGTCTGTTTGCCAATTCTCCGGAGGCAATTCTCAAGAAAGCTGAGCGTCTATTCGAATCGAAGCGTTACGAGGATGCTATGGGTTTGTTGCGACGGGTCCTGGAGACAAATCCTGGAAATGTGTCATTTGTTCGGGCGGCGGTGATGGTTCTGAAGGAAATGGGTAATGACCGTGAGTTGAAGTCTTTGCTTGCTCGTGCCATTGAGACGAACCCTGACGCTCTGGAACTAAAGATGATCGCCATTGAAGTTGACGGGGCGCTGGACGAGGTGGAAAAACAGGCGAAGCGATTGGAAGTGATAAAGGAGATTGACGAACCGTTTCAGCGTCATTATCGGCTGGCGTTGACGTATCAGTCCGGTGCGGATTTTGGTAAGGCGAATGAGCACCTTGCGCTTGCGCTGGATGCGTTGAGCAAGCCTGATTGCGGACTCGATGTTCTTACGAAGCGGCGTTTTGAGCGTGATGTTGTGGAACGGCAGTTCACGTTGGCGGTTGCGGGAAAAGCGTTTGAGGACGTCGACAGCATTGTGGAAATGGCTGTCATGCGTAATCTCGACGGCGCGGACGGTTTGATTTTTCGCGGTCGATCTTACATGGCCCGAAAAGATGCGGAGCAGGCACTCGATTCATTCAAGCTTGCGATGGAAAAACAGCCTACCAATGCCAATTTGTTAACGCTTCTGGGCCAGGCCCATATGATGATTGACCCGCCGCGCACCCACGAAGCGGAAACATATTTCCAGCAGGCGATTGATTCAAATCCGAATATTGGCAGTGCGCACAAGGGTGTGGCTGTTGTTGCGTTGCAGCGTGGTGACCGGGATCGGTACAAGACGGCGATCAGGAAGTGTGCGGAATTGATTCCGAATGATCCCTGGGTCCAAAAGCGGATGCTTTCGCTGCAGGAGGAGTCTACACCACTTGAGGCCATCGAGCGGCGTGAGAAAATTCGTGCTCAGGAGCCGACCAATAATGAGAACCTGCTTGATCTTGCAAAATTGTATACTCAAACGGACCAGCCTGAAAAGGCGGGTGAGTGTTACGATACACTGTTGGCAAACGGCAATGCGTCCGGGCGAACGACGCTGATCGCGGCGATGTTTTTCCGTGAGCAAGGCCTGGAAGGACGGGCGAAGGAAATTCTACAGGCGTACATCGACAGACAGGAGAGCAATTGCGACAAAGCCAATGCAATGTTGCTGTTGGCGGAGCATCATTTCGTATTGGGGCACGTTGTGGAAGCGGAGAAAACGCTCGGGAGTGCTTCCGATCTTTGTGTGACGACGGATGTTGGTGCTGCGTTTGCGGTATTTTTCAAGCGAACCAAGCAGTTTGAGGATGCGGTGCGTTGGTATGATCGGGCGATTGTGTCGGCTGACGAGGAGGGGTCCGAGCGTGCTGAGACGTTGAGGCGTGAGCGAATTGAGGTGCATTTTCGAGGGTCGGACAATGAGGCGGCCCAATCGGCGATCGACGAATATATTACCAGGTTTCCGGATGATCCGAACGGTCTGCTTCTGCAATGCAATTTGAACACAGTGCTTGGTGATATTGACAAGGCGATCACGTTTCTTGATCGGTTTCTTGAGAAATTCCCGTTGAATCTCAATGCGAAGCTACAGCGTGCACGTTTGTATGGTGCGCAGGGACGTTGGCCTCGGGCGATTCAGGATCTGGAGCAGATACGCAGCAATGATCCCAATCATCGAAACTATGCGTCGCGTATTTTGCTGGCTGACGCGTATTCGCTGGTTAACGAACTGACCAGTGCATATTCCGAGCTTGAATCGATTCTGCGAGACGATCCGTCAGCCAAACAGGTCGCTTCGCACCTGATCGAGTTATATTATGAACATGAGCGATACAATGATGCGATTCGCGTGTGTACAGGATCCGCCAATCGTTTTCCGGACGATCCTGTCTGGTTGAAAAGTCGTGCGGATGTGCGCGATAAGGTGGGTGATATTCAGGCTGCGATCAATGACTACCAACGTGCTGTTGCGTTAAGTGGTTACAATGGGCGGTATGCGAGCGTGTTGCTGGGTGTGTATTCCAAACATGATCGCGTGGATGAGGGAATTTCGTATTACGAGCAGAAAATTCCAACCGACAGTCGCGGCCCCTTTGCGCGGATGCGGTATGGTGAGTTGTTGGCGAAAAGCGGTCGGTACAACGAGGCTGTTGTGGAGATGCTGGCGGCGTTTGACGGGGCGGAGTTCCGTGAGGCTGCGTTGATCAACGCGATGGTCAATGCGATTGTGGATTCGTTTGGCATCGATCGTGCGATTGGGTTGTTTCAAGAGGCTGACCCGCCGAAATCGGGACGGGCTGCCCGGCATGTGTCGGCGTTGTTGTTGACCCGAAATGAACAATATTCCGAATCGATCGCAACAATGCAGTCGTTGCTGCAAACATCGACGTCGGATTCGGAGAGAATGTCTCTTTTGTCGGCGATTGGTAATGTTCATGAGCAGCGGGAGGATTGGGCAAGTGCACAACACGCCTACGAACAGTTGCTGGAGATTGACGATCGTCATGTGATTGGACTAAACAATCTTGCGTATCTGCTGTCGGACAAGCTGAGCAAACCTCGTGAGGCTGTTCCCTATGCACGCCGGGCTGCGTTGTTGTACGGGGTTGCAACGGTGCGGGACACGTTGGGCTGGACATTGGTGCAGTTGGGCGAGTTTCGTGAGGCGATCGCGATCCTGACGAGCGTTCTGGAGACGAATCCGCGTTTTATTCCTGCCACCTACCACCTTGCCGAGGCGTATCGACGTGATGGAGACAGTCGCAAGGCCTATGATCTTCTGGAAGGCGCTATGAATCTGATCAACGATGGTGCGGATGACCAATACAAGGACAAGATCAGGAAGCGTCTTGACGAGTTGGCGAAGGAATAGGGCGGACGTTTTCGGGGATTTCGCACGACCTGCCTCGCTGTTGTCCCGCAATTGAGTGATTTGTTGACCTGATTCGACAGGTTCCGGTTGAAAATTGCCCTGCAGTTCGCAAGAATGAACTGTGGGATCGTGAGCCGTGCCGTTTGGGCATGTATGTCCCGCCTTTGTTATCGGACTAATCGATTATTCAGAGAGTAGCCCGATCTGCCCCACGTCCCTGGAGTCGGTCGGCTGGAGTCGGATTCATGAGGATTCACACGATTTGGACAGTTCTGACGTTGGGAATCTGCGTCATGATCGGCGCGTCTTCCGGTGCGTCAGCCCAACCCTGCTCGGGCGAGGAGACGCTGCTCGTCGACGATTGTGTGCCGGGATGTGATGTCAGCATCTGCTCGTGTTTTCTGGCGGGCGAGATCGCGGCGGTGCAGCTTGAGGCGCCTGCGGACTGGTATCCGCTGGAGATACTGCGGGTGCAGGTTTTCTGGCAGTCGCTGCTGGGTGGTGCACAGCCGGTGCTTGGGGAGAACATTCTGGTCTGGGATGGGGACAGTTTTCCGAATCCGGGGGTTCTTATCGGACAGGGGGAGGGGCCGCAGCTCATCGATGGCGGGTTGAATGAATTCGATCTGGAACCGCTGCCTGGGCAGATTATCGTCAACAGCGGCAAATTCAGCGTTGGGTTGGAATTTGGTGAGGACAATCTGAACGACTTTTTTGTTGGTACCCTGGGTTCGGACGAAAGCTCGTGTCAGTTTGGTAAGAACATGGTTTTTGTGTTGCCGGGTGGCGAGGTGGCTCCGGGATGGCATGATGCATGTTCGCTGGGGGTTGCGGGCGACTGGATCATTCGCGCTGTCGTGCGATGTGCGGAGGATGATACGCTTCGAACGCTGACGGTGACGTCGACGCCGGGTGGCGCGTTGATCGATGCGGGCACGGGTTTTTTCCCGGCGCCGTTTGATATTACAGTGAATGAAGGGGATGAGATTTCTCTGGACGCGTTTGGCTTTGCACCGAGTGGTGATCCGTTCGTGCATTGGGAGGTTGACGATCAATTCTTTTCGGATGCGAATCCGGTGTTGGTGCCGATGAATTCCGGGTTGGATCGGGTTGCCCGGGCGGTTTACGGTGTGGCTGGTCTGCCGCCGGAAATTGTTCATGGGCTGGGGATGGTGGGTGAGACGAGGCCACACAGTGGATACATCGATCCGCGGCATGAGACAATTGACGGGGTGGCGGTGACCGAATCGATTGACGAGGTAACGATTGTTTTTACCGAACCGGTGCGCAACGTGGGCGGCGCATCGTTGAGCGCGGATGCGTTCCAGGTGACGTCTATTCCCGGCCAATCGCCCCATGTTTCGGGGATTGACGCGACGGATAATCCGACGGTTCGCATCATGTTTGACACACCGTTTCCGACAATGAGTTGGACGACGATTCAGGCTGTTGTCGAGGACATGGATGGGAATCCGATCACGAACAAGGGTAATCTCGGGCCGGCGGATGAGCTGGATCGGGTTGATATCGGGTTTCTTCCCGGTGATGTCGATCAGAACGGCGAAATTGGTCCCATTGATTTGTTTGTGTTCCGTCAGATTACCAACGGTGTTTTCGATCCCACACAAGGTCTGCCCACCGACTACGCGGATACGAATCGTGACAGTGCGATCACACCGATCGATCTGTTTCGATATCGCCAGTTGATCAACGGTGTCACGAGCACGGTCGAGTGGGGTCTGGTCGGAAACGCGTTGAATGGTAGCCGGCCGTAGAGCGGTTCCATTGCAAGTGTAGCGGCCAAGGCAAACCCGCATGGTTTGGTTTTCCCGTCACCCACAAGGGGTGACGCTACATCGGATTGGGAACGCTCCGGGTGACCGGCGCGCTATGTGGCGAGCAACAGGATCATCCCGATGATGTAGATGGCGGCGATAAGTCCCGAATCGACGCCCACGCGCCGCAGCAGTGTTCTGCTCGTGCGGTAGCTCAAGCCCCCTACAACGACCGCCGTCAGGAGAATCGGGAGTATTCCGGCGAACAGGTTTTGTGACACGTCGAAATCGCCACCGTTCATGAGGAGTTCCTGCCCGCCGGCCAGCGATGTGATTTTCAGCATTGGAACGACGAACATGTTGAACATGTTGCTGCCAAAAATGTTTCCCAACGCCATGTCGAGATTGCCAAGCCTGACGGCAGTCAATCCGGTGACGATTTCCGGGAGTGATGTCGCAATCGCCAGAAACAGTGACCCGACGAACGTCGCGCCAAGCGGGCCGCCGATCAGTTCGATCGGGTGGTCGGCCAGCACGTCACCGGTCTGCGCCATCCACCATGCGGCGGCGACAAGAATGATCGAATAGATCGCGATTTTGGGGATGAGTCGTTCGGAGGAACCGGTTGGCGATGGTGTTTGGATTTCGGTGATTAGTTCCTTTTCGGTTTTGAAGACCATGCGCATGCAGAGCGGATAGATGATGAGGATCGCCAGGGCGAAGATGATCTCCACGGCGGCTGCGATGTTGGGGCGGTCGCTGAATTTATCGACGAGGAGAATGGCGATGAGTGTGGTCGTGATCAGGACGATGCCGAACGAACTACTGAGGGCGTGGTTTCGACCCTTTCCGTGTAGAATCGATCCGCCGCCGACGAACGCGTTGAACAGGACGATGAGGACGATGTTAAAACTGCAACTGCCGTAAATCGCGGCGAAGGCCATGTTGGGTTCGCCGATTGCGACGGAGGTGCATCCGGTGACGACCTCGGGTAATGACGTGACGGTGGCGAGCAGCAAGGCACCGACCCACGCACCGCCCCACCCGTATTTTGCAGCAACCTTGTCTGCCAGGATGCTGAGTTTGGAACCCGAGCCGACGACGACCAGGCCCGCGAGCAGAATCTCGACGAGGATCGCCCAGGTTTCAAGACCGTCCATGTAGACCCATTTCGAGATCAACGCTTCGCCTCCGTTCGTTTGCGTGTCGGGCGGGGATTATAACCGCGTTGGCGAATGTGTCAGGTCGATTTGGGTTGCATCGCGCGGCGTTGGTATTGCAACGATGCGAAGAGCAGGAGCACGCCGAGCACGAGGCAGGACAGGATTCGGTAAATGGTGGCGAAGTGCCAGATGTCAAATCGGAACACCTTGGCGACTGTCAGGCCAAACATCGCAATCCCGATGTATCGAAGGGCGGTGAGGTGACGGTTGATGCCGATGACAACGAGGACGGCGGCGTTGAACGACCAGTAGATCGAGATGGCTACCTGCATCGCGAGGGATGGGTTGGTGAATCGTTCGCGGATGGGTTCGAATCGGAACGCGCGGGCGATTTCGTACGTTGGAATCCAGGCGATCAGCAAAGCAACAGCCACGAGCATGCCGGTTGCGTTGGCGGATCGGAAGATCGATGAGCCGGTGGTTTTCGCATGGCGACATAGTTTCGCATACGCGAATGAAGTTACGGCAATCAGGATCAGGCCGGTCGCAAAAACGCGGTTTGTGCACAGACCGTGAAGCTCGCGCCATTGCCCGCCGAGTGCGTCACCCAACGTGTCGAAAAGGACGTATTTGATTGCGGCTACGAGGATGAGCACGAATGCGTAGCGGGCGACGTTGGGGCGATTGTCGCGAACCGTGGCCCATAGGATGGCAGCGTTGACAGTCCAGAAAATCGTGACGGCCAAACTGATAACGGTGCGGGGATCGATGTTCCAGTTCAATGGTTCGTTGTTGAGAACGCGTACGACCTCAAAGGTGCCGGTCCAGGTGATGGTGACCAGGGCAAGGGTCGTTGCGATCGGGGCGAATAGAGTCTTGCCATTCGTACCTGCGAATTTGAATCTCGCGAACGGTCCGGAGAGGTCCAGCTCTGCGTGACGGATCCAGAACAGGGCGCCTGCGACCAGGAGACCGGTGAGAATCGCGCGGTTCAGTAAGACACCGGAAAGCTGTAACCAATGGTCGTCAACCGCGGCGGCGCAGGTATCGAAGATCATGAATTTGATCAGCGTCGCCAACGCGATGGTGATACCAATGACAGACACCCTGGGTTGTCTGGTCGAAATGATGTGCCAGATGGAGGCCAACCCCAACCATGTCCAGCCTGCGAGGTAACGATCGAGCTGCCAGGCGCAGACGCCCATGATGAGCAGCGTGCCGATTGGGACGAGTGCTCGGGCGAGATCGTGGTCCACCCTGGAGGGTGATCGTCGGACCATCAGATTCGCCGCCCCCGCGTACGCGGCGATTCCGATTACAACACCTAGGCCGATGATCCATGAAAACGTTGCGAACCCGAATTGCGCAACCTCTTTCGTTAGCGCGCCATCGTGGACATCGAAAAGAAAGAAATGGAACAAAGCCGCGACAAAGACGCCGATACCCTTGAGTCGCAGCCAGCCGCGGGGCGATCGACGGCAGAAGTAAAACGTGATGGCTGATTGAATCGCCCATGCGATGCTGACGAGGTAACGATCGAACTGGATCGGGGCAGCCAACGCGATCATGCCGGCTCCGCCCTGCCAGAGGGCCTGATTCGGTGTTGCGTTGAGGCCGTCTTTGGGACAGACGCGCCAAGCCAGGAACCATTGCGTTGCCCCGGCGATAACGGCGAACAGACCCAGCCAACCGGGGATTGTCTCGCGTAGCAGAAGATAGGTTCCGGCGAAGAAGGCGGCGTTGTCGAGTTGGATGAACAAGCCGGCGGCATGATGGTTGGTGATCGCACCGCGACGCAGTCCGGCGATGATCGACAAATGGAATTGGATGTAGAAAGCGAACAGGAATGCAACGGTTGTCCATGCTGCGCTGGAATGATAGTGGGTTGTGAACCAGCCGACGAACAGCATTGCGGTGCCGATCCATGCGAGTCCCCGGACGGTGTCCCATCGTCGAGCATGCGCGCTGACGAGCAGACCGGCGTTGAGAACGAACATGTACGTCATCAGTGCGACCTGCTGGTTGGTGTTCGTGCTCAGTGCGATGGGCGTGGCGAATCCGCCGATAACAGCGAGCACTGCGACCGGTTGCATTCGTGCGTGCATCGAGACCGCGATCGAGATGGCCGTCACGATCGTATACAGGATGAACGCCGTGTTCGTACTGACCAATCCGTAGAAACTGTGGGCACCAAAGGCAGAAACGTACAGAACGCCGATCCCGCAACCGAGCAGTCCACCGGCAAACGTCCGCAGTGATTTTCTCAGATAGATTTCGCCGGTCACGATCATCGCGACACCAGCCAACGCGCCGATCATGACGCGCGCGGCGGGGCTGAGCCATCCCTGGTCGAACGCGTATTTCACGAAGAAAAACGCGCACAAAAGGAGCACCAACGCGCCGATTCGGTTGAGCCAGTTCTGACCAATGAGCTGCTCGAAACTGACCGCCGGCTCACGGTCCGACTCGGCGACAGATGGCGCGATCCGATGTTCAATGGTCGGTACGCGACGGCGTGGTGGTACCACGGGTGGTGTATCGATGGGGATCGCGGGCAGGATGCCGTCATCGACGGGGTTGGTTGGTGTGGCGGAATCTGTTTCGGTAGCTGTGAATCGTTCAACAGCATCGGTCGGGTCGGAGCCCGGCTCGACCGACGCTGTCTCGCGAAGCGATTCGAGATGCTCGATCCGTTCCAGAAGATGTTGAAATTCGCGCCCAAGCTCGGTGCTTCGCGCCTTGAGAGACTCCAGTTCTTCTCGGATGGGGTCTAGCGGCATCGGCGATCCCTGCGGTAGCCCAGGTTGGCGGCGGGGTCGAATGCCCCCCCCTGACGGTGAGTATAGGGGTTACGACAGTGCACACAACGGGAATCAACCCGCGGTTTTGAAGTAACAATGTAATTTCGGGTCAGGTGAGGTCGGGACAGGGATACTGGAACGGATTTTCCCGTTCTTTCCGATTGACTTTGGAAGTCGCAATCCGTTACCCTGAGGCTTCGCGTTTGTGCGGAGGTTTCGCGCAGGCGTGGGGAAGAGACTTTTTGAGAGAGAGGTTCACCGTTTTGCGCGGTGGGGCTCTCTTTTTTTATGCCCGCGGGCCGACGTGGAGTTGCGGGACTGTGTTTGAGGAGTATTCCGGCGTTTTGTTGGCAGTGAACGGCCAATCGGACGTGGGTCAGGGATGCCGATTATTCGGAGGAGAACTATGGTGAGAAAGTTGGTAGGTGTTCTTGCGGCTGCGGTTTTTGCCACGACGGCGGTGGCTGGTCCGCCCGCAAGTTTGATACTCAACGAGGGAGATTTCAATACGGCAGTCAACAATGCCGGCAGTGTCTTCGAGGGACTCGAGGATTTTGAGAGTGGTGTGGGGACTCAGCCACCGGGGGCTCCCGGGCCGATCGCCGGACCGCTGGCTGATCCATTGCAGCCTGGCGTTGCCAACCTCGATGCGACCGGTTTTGGATTTGCCAATGGTCTGTCGATTCCAGGTCTGCAGGTTTCGTCGAATGTGTTTGGTGCGGATCCATTCGACGCCGCACCAGGACAGGGTTTGATTCTTCTCGGTCCGAATTTCCTGCCCGGCCAGACGTCGAACATTGTTGGTGCCGTCGCCTTTGCTGACAGCACCGATTTGATTTTCACCAACGGTGACAACACCGCCGTATCGCTGGACATCTTCACCAACACGACTCCGACTGGAAACGTGCAGGTCACTGTGTTCGACGTTGACGGCAATCAGATTCTTCAGGACGTTGCATCCGGCGTCAGTACGACCGGTTCTTTTGCCGGCGTCGTTTCGGATGTCGCCATTGGCCGCATCAATATCGCCGACCCTGCAGCCCCACCAGGTGGTGGTGAGTTGGTCGACAATGTCGCGCTGTACGCCGTTCCCGAGCCAGCCACGTTGTGTCTGTTGGCGATGGGCGGAATGGTTCTCGTCCGTCGTCGTCGCTGAGCGACCCGACACCGCGTGCGTTCGAATTGATTTTCGACCGGGCTTCTCGTTCACAAACGGGAAGTCCGGTTTTTTCTTTGCATTTCTCGTGTTGGCCACCAATTGAGAGATTGACCGATCCGTCGGCGGGGCGACGGCGTACGATTGGCAGGTGGTCACATGTATTGCAGGGACTGTGAATACGATCTACGAGGACAGGTCGAACCCCGCTGCCCGGAATGTGGGCGCGCGTACGATCCACACGTTGAAGATACATTTCTGCATCGACCACGAATTCTCCCTGTCTCGATGATTCGATTTCTTTCTGGAGTGAGGTCAGTTGTGGCTGTGTGCACCATCACGCTCGCGCTGATGGCTCATTTTATGGTGCCATCACTCACGGACTGCGCGGGCCCCGTTGGAGCGATGTATCCCAACCTGAATCTGCGAAGAATGATCAGCATGTGGCATATCCTCTCGCGGGACGATCCCCCGCCGCACAACGTTGACGTCGGTCGCCTCGCCAAGGTCATGACGCCTTCATATGGTCCGTGGGAGCATGCGGACGGTTTGCGTTGGATGGCGTGGTCGAGAAAAGTTCATCGTAGCTGGTACTATGCCATCGTATTTGATGGTGCCGTCTCGCTGCTGTTGCTTCTCATGTATGCAAACACCCCAGGATTGATGCGGAGAGGCAGCGCATGTGTGTTGGCAGGGGTGATTGGTATATTGGTCTTCTTCAGTGTGATGGACCATCGGCACAGTATTCGCGCTGGATGCGACTTTTCATACTTCTCCGATTATGTTTTTGTCAACGGCCTGGCCTGGTCGGTCGATCGACGGGACAAGGACGAAATCATCGTTGCATTTTCGCGCAAGCCATCGCCGCTTCGTGGAAATCGAATGGTTGGGTTCATGTCGGGAAGCGTCCACGCAGTCTCAGAGAAGGGATTTCAAGAACTACTGGTGTCGCACGGTTTGGATGTGATGACCCGCAGTGAAGCAAATGGCTTTACCACGCGCTGAAGAATCTTTCGTCCGTTCCACCGCTGCCGATGGCGAGGCGGATTTTCCGGGCACATTGCGGGCAGAAACCGACGTAGGCGGTGGCGGACTTGTTTCGCCAGACGCGGGCGTACACGTTGCAGCACTCGAAATGAATACCGAGCCACGGTCGCCGCGAGCGCGATGCGTCACCGTCCGGCGCGCCCTCGCCCACCCGTACGTCAAGATGTTCCGGACTCTCGCTCATCTGTTCCAATATCGGAAACAACGGTCATTCCACTGAAGATGCGTTAAAGGCGGGACGAAAGGGCGGTCTGAATATCAACCAACCTCGCAGCCGATTTGGTCAGCAGATCGTCCAGGGCTTGCTCGGTTTGACGACGGACGTCTTCGTTGGGCATGATGATGGTGTTGGCACGAACCATGTAACCGGCTGCCCTTGCGGAAGCCTCTGCCAGCACAGCCGCGACGCCAAGATCGGTCAGCATGTATTTCTTCGCCGCAGGGACCAGCTTGGTCATGATGTCGAGCGATCGGCACGCCACCGTCGCGATCTCCATTGGCACGGTCGCGGCAATATTGACGGCTAGTTCGTACTCGCCCTTTGTCGACGCGTCAGCCTTGAGTTTTCTCGTCGCATCGGTCAACGCCCGATAGGCGACGGCGTCTTCGTCAGCCAGTCGTCGGAGAAGGTGGTCGACCCGTTCGAGCTGATCCGCAAGGGCAGCCACATCCGCGTCGGCAGAATCGCCGATCGAATACACCGCGACCATCCGCGCCATCGAACAGGCCAATGCACCCGCACCAGCCGATACCGCACCGCCGCCGGGCGTGGGTGTTTTCGCAGCTACTGCGTCGAGAAACGGGGCGAGTTGTGACGCCAACATGCTCATGACATCGCCCTGGCTTTTTTGGGAATTGGCGTGTGTTCGATGACATCCTGGAGCACGCGGCGAAGCTCGAAGTCGTCGCGATGGTCAGCCTTGACGATGTCCGCGACCGCACGCCCCACGTCCTCAGGCCTGTCGATGTCGTACCACTCGGGCAGGGTATCAAACTTGAATTTGCATTGCTTCGCCTGAGCCTGGGTCTGCTCGAACACCCTGTCGCTGCTCCAGTCGATGTTGGTGAACAACCGCTTGTCGAATTTCCGGAGACCTATGCAGTAATAACCACCGTCCTCGGTAGGCCCCACGACGACATCCGACTTCCCCAGTTTTTTCATGACGAGTTTCGGCGTATCGAAGGGCATGGTCGGGCTGTCCGTGCCGATGATGAGAAGCGTCTTTTCGCCCGCGTCGAATTGTGCTTTGCAAACGCGTGACAACCGTTCGCCCAGATCGCCCTCGCCCTGCGTCGCAATCGGGATGTAAGGCCCGACGAATTCACGCGTCTCGTCTTCAGCATCGTCGGGCGAAATGACAAGCGTGGGCCGCACAGGCCAACCGCGGAAGGATCGCTCGCAAAGCATGCGGATGCACGCTCGCTGTATCCTGGCAGCGTCGTCATGCGACAACGGCGGACAAAGCCTCGTCATGACCTTGCCCGGTGTCGGATGCTTGGCAAAAATGAGCAGCTTGATGTTCACGCCGACAGCCTAGTGCGAGCGTTTCCGCGGTCAAGATGACGTGGCAAAAACGCGTCGACAGGCTCGGGGATTTCATGGAAACCAACCCATCTGCCCGGACATGCGCGCGATGAACCCCACATGGCTGGTGCAAAAGACCGTTTTCCCGATGTTTTGGAATGTGACCCTGGTCCGTCTTGGCTGGTTCGTGCGGATGTTGGCTTGGGCGGGGAGGTCGGATAATGGGGTAATTCCCTGCCATCGTGGTTTTCCTGCCTGATTGGTGTTGAATCAGCCACTTACGGCTGGCCCTGGCCCGCTCTGCGCCACCATTTCGGCGCTTTTGATTCCTGCGTCCGTTCTTCTTACTGTTCGGGATGAAACAGCAGATGGGGTTGACCGCGGGATTGCCGGGCGTTAATATATAACCATATGGTTATCAATCGTGCCGCACAACTTGATCTTGTCTTCGGGGCCCTCTCGGACCCGACGCGTCGCGGGATGCTTGAGACGTTGTCGGGTGGGGCTGTGAATATTCGCACGCTGGCTGCTCCGTTCAAGATGTCGCAGCCTGCGATTTCCAGGCATTTGCGCGTGCTTGAGGAGGCGGGGCTTGTTCGTCGACAGAAGCGCGGGCGTGAGCACCACATTTCGGTCAATTCGCAGGCGGCCGAGCAGGCACGCGACTGGATCGCACATTATACCAGATTCTGGAAGCAACAGTTCGACGCAGTCGAGGAATATCTTAACAAACAGGAGCAGAAGAATCATGTCGAGTGACGCACATTTTGAGAACGGCACATTGACCGTTACCCGGACGTACAACGCACCGTGTGCGGCTGTGTTCGAGGCATGGGTGGAGACCAGCAAGGTTCAGCAATGGTGGGGTTGTGCCCAGACGACGGCGGTCAGGTCTGAGATTGAGCGGAAGGTTGGCGGAAAATACTGCCATCAGATGACGATCGACGGAGCGGGCGAGTATCCGATGGTCTGTCGCATTACGGCGTACGATTCGCCCAGGTTGCTCGCTTATGAAGATGTGTCGGGCGAACCGAACCCGATGCGTGTAACGGTGACGTTTGTCGAGCGTGGAAGCCAAACGGAGGTTCGCCTGGTGCACGAGAATCTGCCGACCGAGCTTGGCGATATCATCCGTGGTGGCTGGACGGCGGCGTTTGGCAAGTTACATGATTTTTTGGAACGGGAGGTGGCTGAGGCGAATTAGATCGGCCTTCACGATCCACGGCAGGTCTCGACCCGCCTTAACACCCAGGCCGTTGAATTCCGCGGATTCCTACGAGCGCGGTGGTTGTTCGATGATGTTTTCCAGAGTCATCGTGAATTGATCTGAGTCGACCAACGGTTGCTCGGCGTCTTGCGATTTTTCAGACGTCATCGCCGCCTGGTGGAGGTGTTTCAGGATGCCGGAGAGCAGGACGGCGGTGATGGCGAGGGTGATGACGATGGTGAGTAGTGGTAGGTCAGGTTAAGCGAAGCGAACCTGACGACATGCTCAAACCGCCCATATGACACCAAACACGCCTGCACATGTATCCAGACATCCGAATTGTCAGGTCCGCTTCGCTTAACCTGACCTCGTCTGCCGCGCCCTCATCGGCGTCCAAAAAGAAAAACGCTACGAAAGCGATGTCTTCACATGCCTATGTCGCCAGAGAATGCCGATACTGCAGCAAACGAGCAGCAACACAGACAGCACGAGCGTAATTCGTACTGAATACGCATCGAGCAGTGGATAATCTGGAAACGTTATTCGGCGGGGCTCCTCATCGTACTCGATCGGATTCTGCCGTATGTACTCAATGGGGATTTCTGTGCGCGTTTGTGTGACAGTCTCCCAAACGCAATCCCACCATGCCTCCGATTCGAAGGCCGCCGGTTTACCAATGGCATCAACGACCCATTCGCGAAGTTTCTCGCGCCCAAGTGAGTGATACGTTCTCGATTCGTCAAACAACTGGGACCATCCCTGCGCGGGGAAAACGAAGCTTAAGTCAAGTTGGCTAACCAAATCCGTGTTGCGAAGATAAATCGTGGCGTTGCTGAATTCCTGAAGCCGCGCGCCGAGATACTTGAGACGTGTCTCCCGACCGGACGCACTTATTTCCAGGTGTGTGAACGGCACTGATTCAGGAGGCTTCACAACAACCCGTTGAGTAATGCAGACCGTGACGGGAAGGCTGAGCGAAATGACAAGCACTGCAAGGCCGGTTAACAGACCCAACACCAGCGCATTAGCAGCCAGTCGCCGAGCCATCCCCCACCAGTCCGTCGTCGCAAGCAGAACCACACTCGCCGCCCCCCGCAAGTCCGTTCCACACTCCGGACAAATCGCCGACGGCAATCCCCGGACGCTGTACCCACACTTGGCACACCGCGCATCCCGATCCAACATGTCCAAATGTTCATTCAAATCACCAACCGCACGCATCCCCTACCGAGGCTCCGCCGTCTCAACCGTACGCCCCGCGTCCAAACACGTCTCAATCGCCCTCAACGATTCCATCAAATACCCAAACGTCCGGCGATAGACCAGCTTCGCGCGATAGACCGTCCCCTCCTGCTTCCGCTCGATCCCATACCGAAGCGCCGGCAACATCCAGGGTGCATACCCCGAATCCTCATCCGGCGCGGCAAACATACTCTTAAACCAGGGCCTGCCCGGCAATCCCGACGTGACAATCCACTTCCGCTCCATCTCAATCAAATGCCGATTCACGCACGCCAACTGCTCACCCGACAACTCCCCCGCCTCAACAGCCGACATCAACCGCCCATAAACCCGCGTCGCCGTCGCATCCAGCTCCTTCAACGCTTTCAACAGATTCCTGGGCTGAACATCCACCCCCAACCCTTCCGCATACTTGATCAGATCATCAAACAGCTCCTCAAAATCCGGTGCATACCGCGTCGGGTCCAACGGCAGCACCGACCCATTGGCCAGTCGCGACAACACCACATTCAAAACCCGCGTTACCATCAAGGCCGATCCATAATCATCACCCACCACCTTGCGATACCAGTTCAAATTGTCATACGCAGAATGATAAGACGTCCCCGCCGCTCCACCACCACCCACACTAGCCGACGGAATCGCCAAATGACAATAAAACCCCACATGATCCGACCCGCCCCCCAGATGCCCAAACCGCGGATGACCTGCCAACATCGGATCACCGTTCCGCTCGACCCACGCCTCATGAACCGTCTTCGCCTCTTCCGTCGGACCACCCACCGGCGCCACCACCCGCGTCGCATCCGCAATCACTGATTTCAGGAGCGGTGCGGAACTCGATCCAAAATTCGGACCCATGGCAGCCATGTCCAGATTGATGTACGCCACCGCATTTTTCGACAAATCCTCCGCATGGGCTTCGATCCACTCCACCGACCCCATGATCCCGTATTCCTCCGCCGCCCAATTCGCGAACACGATCGACCGCTTCGGTCGCCGACCCTGCTTCGCCAGCGTCGCAAAACTCCTGGCAGCTTCGAAAAGCACCATCGTTCCCGCCAACGGATCACCCGCGCCGAATTCCCACGCATCGTGATGACAACCGACGATTACCTTCTCATCCGGAAAATCAGTCCCGCGCAACGTCCCCACCACGTTGTACGTTTTGGTCAATTCCCGCTTCTGTTTGACCATCAACCGAACCGTCAAATCCTCTCCACCCGCCAACCGATAGGTAAACGGCAGCCCACCCTGCCAACCACGAGGCACCGCCTGACCCGACATCTTCGACAATATCTTCTCAGCCGCTCCCCAACCGATTGGCTGAACCGGAATCGTCGGCAACCGCACATCCTTCGGGTTCATCCGCTTCGCATCCTTCGTCGCAGCCACCCCGGGCGTCAACGGATCACCCGAATAGGGCAACGTCACAATCGACCCCCGCTGAATCGACGTCTCGTTGGCATACCCACCCTCCGGATACATCAACCCCCGCACATACCCGCTGTCTGCCGGATCGGTGTAAATGACCAATCCGATCGCCCCCGCTGCTTCAGCAAATTTGGCTTTGTATCCCCGAAAATTCCCGCCATACCGGGCGATCACAACCTTCCCCTTCACCTCGACCCCAAGCGTCGCCAAATGCTCGAAATCCCCCTTCGTCCCATAATTCGCATAAACCACCCGCCCGGTCACATCCCCGCTACCACTAAACGCATTCCACCCAAACGAGACCCCCGCGTGTCCCGAATACCGATCCTCCGACAGAATCCGCTCCCTGATCCGCAACCGCTCCCGCTCCCGCGCCGGCGTCACAATCTCGAGCGCTGCCTCCACGGGCGTCGCCAGATACAACCACAACTCCTGCTTCTCAACCTCCAACCCCAGCTTCTCAAACTCGACCACCAACCGATCCGCCGCCCTCAAATCCCCCGCCGAACCCGCTCGATGAGGCTCCTGCGCAAGCATCTCGTGATACCCGCGCACGCTTTCCGCCGTCGGCACCGCATTCAAACCCACCTCAAACGCCTGCTGCGATTCCCTTTCTGACGGCGGCCAGAACCGATACGCCTCCGTCACCAGTGATTCCGCCTTTGCGGTATCCTCGCCTCCCAAAACCGGCGTTTCCTCGCCCACACCCGTCACAACCGCCAACATCACCATCAAAAGGTAAATCACCGCTTCCCGTCCTTTCACAACGTCAAATGTCAGTCACGCTGGATTTCCCAACACCCATCAACCCAAAATAACCTCAATCGCCCCACTTTCACAATCCAACCAAATCTCAGCAAAACCATTGAACCAACCCTGCCGAACAACAATAATGAACCAGGGTCAGCCACAACAGGACAGAATCACGACCATGAACCATCGGACAACGCCCATCGCCATCCTCGTCGCCACCACCATAAGCCTCACAAGCTGTGGCCCCGACCCGTTCTATCTGCCATCCCTCGCGGCAGGACAACTCGACGTCATTCTCAAATCCACCCCCATCACCTCCGCCATCGAAAGCAGCACGCTCAACGAGGACCAAATCCGCAAACTCGAACTCATCCTCGACGTCCGCCAATACGCCATCAAGAACATGAACCTCGAAGCCCGCGACAGCTTCACGCATTTTGTCGACGTCTCGGAAACCGCCCGACTCTTCAACGTCTCAGCCTCACACGCCGACCAACTCCGCGCGCTCACCTGGTCCTTTCCGGTCGTCGGCGTCGTCCCCTACCTCGGCTTCTTCGATGAAACCCTCGCCACACAACAGGAAACCAACCTCATCGATCAGGGCTTCGACACATTCACCTACGAAGTCGACGCCTACAGCACCCTCAGCTTTTTGCCCAACCCCGTCCGCTCTACACTCCTCAACCGCGACGACGTCTCCATCGTCGATACCGTCATCCACGAACTGCTTCACAACACCGTTTACAGACCCAACGACACCGACTTCAACGAATCTCTGGCCACCTTCGTCGGACGCACCGGTGCCGTCGAATACATCCGCGACCGATTCCCCGAAAACACAGCCGCCATCGACTACGCCATCACCCGAAACGAGGACAACGACCGCTACGTCAACTTCATCCTGAATTTCCAGAACGATCTGATCGAATACTACGCCACGAATACCCCATCCGAAGACAGGATCGCCAACCGCGAATCCATGTTCCAATCCGCCCGCGACGACTTCGCTACCGACGTCCAACCCCTCATGCACCACCCCGAAGATTACAACTGGGTCAAAAACCTCCCCACCAACAACGCCTGGATCCTCGTCAACTTCCGCTACAATCTCGACCTCGACCTCTTCGCCGACGTCTACAACACAACCGGCAACGATTGGTCCACCGCCATCACCCTCTACCAGTCCGCCGCCCGGACAACCGACCCCAAATCATTTCTCCGAAACCACATCAACAATCCGGAAACCACCCCCATCACCCGAAGCCTCCCCCACGCCCTCGAAACCAGAGCGCGATGCTGCAAACCGCTGAGAACAACCCAACCCTGACCATTCGCGACAGCCCGGTAGGTCAGGTCAAGCGCAGCGGACCTGACGATTCCAACTCTTCCACACCAGCGCAGCGTTGCCCTGCCGGGGGGCGGGAAATCCAAACGGTGCTCGCACGCCCCAGGAAAATATCCGCCCATACACCTCTCAGGAACGAAGAGTCACCCTGCCAAATTCAATCTGATACAGAATAGACAATTTTTGCCAGGTTTCTATGATGACGGTGAGGGTGATTCGCAACGATCGAGAGGCCCGGTTCATGCCCACGCAGAACGTCAATCTCGCCGACCACCACGCTAACTTCATTCGCTCCAGCGTCGATTCCGGGCGGTACAGGAATGCAAGCGAAGTCGTACGCGCGGGCTTGCGACTTCTCGAAGATCATGAAGCCGAAACCAACTTCGCTCGAAGCACTCAAACGCGTAACCCAGGAGGCCTTTGATGCACTCGATCGAGGTGAATACTCAGAAGTCACGACGGATGACGTCAACGAGCTATTCAGGAACATCCACCAATCCGTCCGCCAAAGGCAAAACGGCGCATGAATTGGACGCTTCGCCTCGCCGACCAGGCCAAACGCGACATCGAGAGCGTTCTCAATCAGATGCTGGAACATGTTCAATTTTGATGTAGCGTCACCCCTTGTGGGTGGCGAGACGGCTGGGGTGTGATTAGGAACATGATGCGATGGATAGCCATGATCGTTTTCTTGATCCTTGCGATCGCCTCGTTCGGAATGCACCATCAGAAGACTTCGTTTGCTGCGACGTTCTGTCACTACGATTCCGGTTTTGCCGTGTTCATCTACAAGGGAAGCGTCTATGTTTGTAAAAAAGGACCGTTCTTCGGGTTATCTGAAATGGCGGAGTTCCGCATTGGCAACTCGGGCTTCGGACTGGAGCCATCGGAATACCGCGGTCGTATTGATTGGCGGGCAATTCGTCTGCGATTGTCCTTCTTCCCAATAGGCTTCGGTGCATTGGCTTCCATCGTCGCACTCATGTACGCCAAACGCCTGAAACTCGCAGAGCGAGATAGAAAGGGATTGTGTCTCAAATGCGGATATGACCTGAGGGCCGGACACGAGCGTTGCCCGGAGTGTGGCACAGAAAACGCGGCGTACTCAAGAACTGCCGAGGAACCGACCTGAACAGCCTGGTAGGTCAGGTTCGCATTGTTCAACCTGACCGACAGCAACACTGTGCCATGATTCGCAAGGTCCGAGAAAATCAGGGATTGTTTGAACACGCGAGGGCAGAAGCGGCGACATGGGCAGCTTGCGAAGCATGCGCCATGGTCTTGTTGCTGGTAATGCCTGCTCAACGTAAACTCCTGGAATGTGGTATCGTTGTATGACACCAGATGATGACGGATTACCGAAAGTCGCCCGAACAGCTCGATCACTCGGCGTTCGCATTCCGCAGGACGTACAACCAGATGCCGAAGGAAACGTCTCGCCCGGCATGGGGGGGATGTCAGTGGCCCCCAACTCAATGTGGAACCTGCCGCATCACCGCCGCCCGCGCGGAATGTCCAACGAATCTACCGGGCCGAAAAATGACCATGTATTCGCGGTGTATTCGGACGCTATCGGCGAAGCAAGCCTTACGGTGCGGGCTGACCCGAAGTGGCCAGCCAAGCACGCACTCGTCGAACCGGAATCCTGCGTTTCCATCGCAACCTACGAAAACGCTATTCAAAGTACAAGACCCTCCTGGAAAAGGGCTTGGCCATGAATGTCCGCCTCAATGCATATCTGGCGCTGGAACGGGTGATGTTATTGCTGGACGAGTCGGGAGATGAAGTCGCCGACGCGATTCGGGACCAAATGGACGTTCTATGGTACGCGCTAACAGTGGAGGATCACGCATTCCTCGACACCCGCACAATTTGCGTGGAAGATTCTAAACCACTCCGAATTCCGCTTCCTCAACCGCCGACGTGGGCCTCCAGCACTCCGCCCACCACTACATTAATTCGTAACCGAGACGTAGGACTTCTGGTTCCTGTTCCTTCGGAGTATGCGGCGTGACAACTACTGCGATAGTCGGCACCAACCGTTTGGTTGACTGCCCAACACTGATAGGATGGGGTGAACACCCCTTGTTGAGTGTGGCGACCAAGCCACTGAGAGTGACACTAACGACTCCGCCCAACGGCTCCGGAGGTCCGTGCGTTCGCGTCAAGGACAACCAGAATTCAGGCGAATCCGAAAATGGGCTTCAAGTCATCGCTGAGCCAAATTCGGTTTCTATCTTCCTCAACCAGGAGCCGCTGGTTGTCGCAACACTTTTGGATCCTGACACAATTCACATTAAGCTTGACCTTCGACCCTTAGGCTTGGTTTTGTACGAGGACAGCAGGGGGCTTCTTATAGGGACGAACGTGCTTGCACACAACGAAATAAGAAATTGCAATATCGCGATTGGCATTGGGTAAGCCAGCAAGCCAGGTAGGTCAGGTTAAGCGAACCTGACGTTTCGGCCCCGCTACCCCCGCACCCCAACCACACACTCGATATGATCCCGCAGCTTCGCAAAAAACTGCAACGCTACCACCTGCTCGCTCTTGATCGCATCGTCCGCGCCAAGACGAATCGCCTCCATCCCGCGCGAGGCATACTGCGTCCGACAAATGATGTACAAATCAGGATTCAGCCGCCTCGCCATCTCAACCGCTCTTAACGCCACCGATTCATTCGGAATCGTCACAGCCAACACATCCGCCGACATGATCCCCGCCTCACGAAGCACCGCCTCGTTACTCCCGCATCCCTCCACAATCGCCCGCCCCAACGACGACTGACTCCGCACCGTCTCGGAATTCCGCTCGATCACCACACAATCAATCTCAGCCTGATCGCAAAACTCCGCCACACACCGACCCGGCAAACCATAACCAGCCACGATCACCTTTGAAATACCCGCCGGCACAGCCCCGACCGCCCCACGCGACAGCGACACACGCACCCGCGCACCCTCAGGCCAATCCACAGGATCAACCAGCTCCACAAACCCGTTGCGATAAACACCCAAAATGTCGGAGGAATCACCCACGCTGCACGTCGTCCACATACCCCAATGCGGATCAACCGTGGGCAACAAACATGAGTCAAAGCGACGCAGGCAGCACCAAATCAATGCGCCGCCGCCCCTCGTGGACGGCGTGAAACACTCAGGGACGCCTCAAATCGAGAACGTCCCCAATCATCACACATGACTTAATACTGTCAGGCAGTGGCAGCCGCCAGGGCAGCCTTTTTGGAAGCAATCAACCGCTTCGCACGGGCCACCAGTTGAAACGACCCCGTGATACAAATCAGGTCGTCCCGCCCAACCGCTCGATCCGCAATGGACAACGCATCGTCCAAATCCTCGGACACCTGAAACATCTTGTGCGACAGGTCCGAAAACGTGCTCGCCAGATCGTCCGCGTCAGCCGACCGCGGCGCGCCGGTACCAACAAAAATGATCTTGTCCGCCCCAAGACGAATGTGCTTCAGCATCCCCGGAATGTCCTTGTCCTTCTGACATCCGAAAATAATCACCATCGAGTCGTATGGGACGTTCTGACCGATCGCCCGCATCAACGCGTCAACACTGGCTGCGTTGTGCGCCCCATCAACCATGATCCGGGGATCATCGCTGATCATCTCCATACGACCCTGCATCTTCGTCTTCGACAATCCCTCGATCGCCCTGGTTTCGTCAATCTCAACCCCACGAGATTTCAGAACCGCGATCATCCCCAGCGCAACGGCACAGTTCAACGACTGATGGTCACCACACAGCGGCGAATGGACATGCTCAAAATGACCATCGGGCGACGTCAGACAAATCCGCGTGTGAGGCCCCAACGCCCGCGACGATTCAAACCGGCAACTAAACCCGATCTCCTGACCCACAAACTGAATCGGCGCCCCGACCTCAGCCGCACAGGCACGCAACGTTTTCGTCACCCCCTCTGTCTGAGGCGATGCCACCACCGTCACGCCGGCCTTGAAAATCCCCGCCTTCTCGCCTGCGATCTCCTCAAGCGTCTCACCAAGAACCCCCGTATGGTCATAGTTAATGCTCGTCAGACCAACGACATCGGGCTTGACGATGTTCGTCGCGTCCAGCCGACCCCCCATACCGGTCTCCACCACCGCAATATCCACACCCTCGCGCTCAAAGTGCAGAAAGGCAGCCGCCGTCAAAAGCTCGAAATAGGTCGGCTTGCCCACCCGAGGCATGGACGCCGCCTCCGATACGTCGTTCACCAACCGCGCAAAAGCAGCCTCGGAAATCTCACGACCGTCGATCGCAATACGCTCACGAACATGCATCACATGAGGTGACGTATACGTCCCCACTTTAAGACCGCACGCCCTCAGCATCTCGCTGACCATCGCGACCGTGCTGCCCTTGCCCTTCGTGCCAGCCACATGGGCAACCCTGTAGGCAGATTGGGGATTACCCAAGGCGGCCGCCAGCCGTTTCATCCGACCGAGGTTGATCTGCGAGGCGATTTCACGCGTCAGAGGCGTCCGCTCATAATTAACGGTAGAGTTTAAAAAATTAACCGCTGCTCGGTATGTGCGGATCGTATCGTTCGCACGGCCCTTGCGCGTCGTAGGTTTCGTTTTGATTGTAGTGCTCCGTGACATAGTCCGAAGATTGTACAGTTTAGTCACAATGTCGTCAACGCGCCGACGACCTTTCGTGACAAATAGTTACATGCCGGAAACAGATGTAAATGATTGTCAACACTGAGTTTACTCACAGAAAACTCACAAGCCGACGCCCGGTTTCAGCAAGGATTCCACACCCCGGATCACCCGTAAATCGCGCCGATCGGCCATGGCTTTGCAAATCGACATCCAGCCTGCACAACCTATTATTAGACATAACATTATGGGAAGTGAAGGGCCATTCAGACGGAGCAAGACTGACCGGAAAATAACCAGCGACACATTATCGCCGCCACAACAAATAAAGCGTGAGTTAATGCCGCGATGTCAGCCCGGGATGGCGGCCGAACCCGGATATCACAGGCGTGGCCCGAATTCACTGGAAAAATTTTTCTCGAATCAAGCCCCGAACCGTAGGCGATCGGCCCAAATCACGCGACGATGGGCCAATCGGACGTTGACGGTTGACGTCCGATAAAGGAGTTCCCTGGGCATGGTCGACGAGAAGCAATTTCGGTTTGGTCAATCGACGACAGCCGTCCGCGTTGGCGCGGGTGCATTGGCGGAGGTTGGGCGTTGCGCCACCCTTTGTGGAGGTGGGAAGGCGTTGGTTGTTTCTGATGAAACGGTGGCGTCACTTTACGCCGATCGGGTGTTGGCCAATCTCGATGAGGCGGGCGTTTCGAGCGAACTCGTCACTGTTTCGCCCGGGGACGGGTCGAAGACGCTGGCCAATGCGGAGCGGTTGTTTGAGGCGTTGGCGGCGATGCACATGGGGCGTGATGGATTGGTCATCGGTTTGGGGGGCGGGGTGGTGACGGATCTTGCGGGGTTCGTGGCTGGGACCTGGATGCGGGGAATTGCGTCGATATTGTGCCCGACGACGCTTGAGGCTGACATCGATGCCGCCATCGGGGGGAAGACAGCCGTCAACCTGTCGGCGGGGAAGAATCTGGTCGGGGTGTTTCATCATCCGTCTGTGGTGATTGTGGATACGGACTGTTTGGCGACGCTGCCGATGCGGGATTTGTCAGCCGGCCTGGGGGAGGCGGTCAAGCACGGGTTGATTGATGGTGAGTCGTTGCTGACGTGGCATGAAGACAATGCCGTGGCGATCATGAATCGTGAGCCTGGGGTGTTGGCGGAGTTGATTGAGCGGAACATCGGGGTGAAGGCGGGGATTGTGTCGGAGGATGAGCGGGAGACGACGGGTCAGCGGGCGTTGTTGAATTTTGGCCATACGATTGGCCATGGTATTGAGGCGGCGGCGGTGTATTCGCTGCGTCATGGTGAATGTGTTGGTTTGGGGATGTTGGCGGCGATTCATATTTCAGAGGCGATGGGGCTGGCTGACGGGTCGTTGCGTGGGCGGGTTGAGGCGTTGTTGAAGGCGTTTGACTTGCCGACGACGTTGCCGACGGGGACAGGGGCTGACGAAATCGTCGGTTTTCTGTCGCAGGACAAAAAGGCTCGCGCCGGGGTGGTTCGGTTTGTCCTGATTGAAAAGCCCGGGGTGATGGTGATTCGCGATGATGTTGGAGAAACAACGATTGTTGGCGTGATACGGAAACTGCGATCCTGCTCATGAGGGTTGCGGCAGGACTTCAGTTCCAGCGCGGCAGGTGGTTCTGATATTGCTCAAGCTGTGCGCGGCGTTTCACATGGTCAGACTCAGCCTGTCATTCAGACCGCCGGCCGATCGTTGGCTCTGCGATGCAAACCCTTCACCCACAAACCGGATCATCTGACGCATCCTCGCCGTGTACGAATAATGCTCCAGTATCATCTTCCGGGTCGCGGACACCTGCTCATGACGCGCGTGCGGATCAGCCAGGAATCGCTCCGCCTTCGTCACAAAATCCGTTGCACCCGTGAAGGACATCTCATCAAACCGCGGAACAACTTCCATCGCATCCGGTATGGAGCAGGCACTTCGCCAACCTGCCAATGACTCCGGATTGAGCACACGACCGTCGCTGCCCATAAACGACAATAGTCTGTCAATCTCGTCACGAGCCTGTTTCGACAATCGCGCGAGGTCCTCCGACGACGCAACGTCGTGCTCATCAAGCATCCTCATGAGCCTCCTCAAATTTGTCCCCGAACAGTCCGCACTCGCGCGACGAGCCATAAAAAACCCGGTTGCCATCAGTCCGTCCAACGCCCGCTGATGCAAAAACCCATATCCCATCAACTGCAGATTGATCGTCGACGCCTGATAAACCTTCTTCAGCTCGTCCCCGTTTTCCGTCGGACCTTTCGCATGACACGACAACGTTGGATGTTTCTCCCAACCGTTGCCCCACAGATAGAATTGTCGGTTCGTCTTCTGCGACCATTCAGATATCCATTTCAATGCAACATGTCGAAACGCACGGTCACCCACACGCCCCAACGCAATCAATACCTTCGAAATATCTGCATAAACAAGAGATAAACCCAACTGTTCAATAGAATCATACGTTCGCAAAATCAAATCACCCGGAAACGGACCACCCGATTCCCAATCCGGCAGCATCGTCGCCAGGGTGTGTCGAAACACCGTCCGCAACTGCCCTTCGGGAAGCCACTGCTCGGCATGGTTCGCTTCGTCGACCGGGGTGGCTGACGCGTGACTCACATACGACACGTCGCAGCGATACGGTGCCAACTCATCATCGGACAGTTGCCGGTCATCATAGGTGCTCGCGCCACCCGCCATCGGACAGGGCATCAAACGCTCGGCAGGCCAACCGAATCGCTGCTGCACGGTGGCTGCGGAAAATCCCATCAGAAAATCATTCCACGCCAGCGTCGGATTCCGACTCTCATCGAACACCGACGGCAACGCATCCTGATCCCACGAAACACTCGGAACAGATTCATGGACCAACGCAGTCATTTCGTACCGCATTCGACTCAAAATGAGCACGATATCAGGCTCAAAATCCGCCTGCGCCTGCAACGCCACCGACGGATGCAACACCAGATGATCGTCCGATTCCATCACCAGCTTCGTCTCATAACCGAGCGATTCCAACGCTTCCAGACAATCGCGCATGCTGTATTTGAGGAATGTCGTGTGCCTCGACGTGAGCCCCAGAATCCGAAGCGGTCGACCAACCGCCTTACCATTTTCGTCCGCAGCGTCGGCCAAACGACCCGCCCACCAGGATGCGTCGCGATCGGCGTACACCGTGGAAATTCGCTCGCGAAGCTGATCGATCCGAACGGCCCGCGCATTGGCAATGTCATTCATCGTCTCAAACGCCTGCCCCGCAACCTTGTCAGCCATCCACTGCGAATGACAGACCCGATCGGTCACAGGCCACTCCGCGCTCGACTCAAGTAATGCGCGGAATTGAGATATACAATCAACCCCGACAAAAAAGCGAGCGCGTGCATCACTTAACACATTGCGAAAGTCATGAATGTGAAACATAATGGCGACGGCTTCGGGATTCGGCTCGACCACATACAAAGCAGCCGACGAGTCGAGAAACACGCGGTGCGTCTTTTTGTAACCATCGAAAATTTCCCAACCCAAACCGACACCGTCGAACAACTGGGCCGGTGGACTGATACCTCGAAACTGCGTGTTCAGTCGCGTCTCAGCCACCGCCCTGTGATCGTCCAATCCCCCCAACCAACGCGGTGGCCACGGGTCACCCGCCATCCGAACCTCGGCGTTGCCGTCCGCGCACAAATGCAGCTCGTATCGGTCGCTCAACCCCTCCGCCGATCGCCGCACCATGTCCGCCGCTTCCGGAAACCGATCAGCCAGCGCATCGACATTGGCTTTGAAACGACGACGACGTGCGGACCAGTCAGCCATGCCCGTCGTTTTGTTCTCCGCGACTACCTGCAATTCCGCCACAACCGATGCAACATCGGGCGACACGGTCATACGGCTCAACAATTGCCTGGCGGCTCCGCACAACCCAAGCTCGATCAACGACCGCACATACCCGAGAATCCATTCCGCTGAATTCGGCGCGGAAGGAGCCAGTATCGACAGGACACGGCAGTAAAGATAATGGTCACCCTGTTGCTGCGCGCAACGGGCAAGACGGGCCACCAAAGGCAGATCGATCGACGACATGCCTGTTCATCGGCAGCATGCCGCGACGGAATCCCGCCCGATTCACCCGACAGCACCTATTTTCCAACGAGATTCTGCATGAAGTTGGCCGAAAACCGAACACCACCCCACAAATCCGACTTGTGGAAAAACTCGTTGGGACCATGCGCGTTGCAGTTAGGCCAGCAAAGCCCGACCATGATCGTCTCGGCGTCCAGAATCTGCTTGAACATCGGCAGAATCGGCAGCGACCCGCCCTCGCGAATCAGCACCGGTTCCTTCCCAAACGCGGACGCGACAGCCCCCTTCGCCGCAGTCATCGCAGGCAGGTCGATCGGACACATGTAGGCGGCGCAATTGGCGTGATCCTTAATCTCCAGACGAATTCCCGGTGGGACCGCAGCCCTGACGAATTCGTCGAACGCCTTCGAAATCCTGTCAGGATCCTGATTCGGAACCAGCCGCATCGACACCTTCCCGCCCATCTTCGCGGGGATAATCGTCGATGACCCGGGTTTCATGAAACCGCCGAAAAGCCCATTCACGTCGAGCGTTGGTCTCGCCCAGCGTCGCTCCAGCGTCGAGTAACCCGCCTCACCATCCAGGGCGGACATACCCAGCATCTCCGCATATTTGCCTTCATCGAACGGCAGGTCCTTCATCATCCCCAGTTCCTGATCGGTCACGCCGACAACGTCATCGTAGAACCCCGGAATCGTGACGCGGTTCCCGGAATCCTTCATCGACGCAATAATCTGACACAATGCGTTCCCGGGGTTCGCGACGGTCCCGCCAAACGAACCGCTGTGCAGATCATTCACCGGACCGCTCAGCAGAATCTCCTTGTACAACATCCCCTTGGTACCGTAGGTAATCGCGGGTGTATCGCCATCGAGCTTGCAGGTGTCCGACAGCGTGATGTAGTCGCAGGACAATCGGTCGCGGTATTTCTCGATAAACGGTGCCAGATTCGGTGAGCCGACCTCCTCCTCGCCTTCGATCAGGAATTTGAACCGCACCGGCAACTTGCCAGCCACCTTCATCCACGCCTCGGCTGCCAACAGGTGCGCCAACACCTGTCCCTTGTCGTCGGCGGACCCCCGCGCGATGATTTTCCCGTCGACCTCGGTCGGCTCGAACGGATCGGCATTCCACAATCCACGCTCACCGACGGGCTGCACGTCGTAGTGGCCGTAAAGCAGCACTGTAGGCGAATCACCGTCCACAGGCCCGGAATCCCCCACGACACACGGATGCCCCTCCGTTTCAACCATTTCCGCCTTGATTCCGCAGCCATTCAGCAGGTCCGCCACCCATTGGCCTGCCTTGCGAATATCGCCATCGTGCGCCGATTCGGTGGAAATGCTCGGAATGCGGAGGAAATCCTTCAGCCTGTCAACGTATTGCGACTGGTTCTCCTCGATGTACTTCAATACCTGATCAATCACGGTGAATCCGGTCCTCTCGCATGGTTGCGCCAATTCAAGTGCTGCTCCGCCGGGCAGCATGGTAAGGGCCAAAAGCCGGATTTGTCCAACCACGCCCGTTGGGTCGGCAGCTCACAGACCGTAGAATTCGCGCATGGCTTCCATCCGCCCACCGAAACGCGCGATTCTGTTTTGCGGAATGTTGTATCAGGATCCCGACCTTGCCACCCTCGCCAAGCGCAGACTAGGCCAACACCTGGGTGAAATCGCGTCGGAGACCGACGTGCATCCGTTCGATCACACGGATTATTACGAAACGGAGACAGGCCCGAACATCCAGCGTCAGTTCATCTTTTTCACCGAACCAGTCTCCATCGAACGGTTGGCTGAAATCAAACGTTTGACGAATGATATCGAGCACGGCATCTGCGACGACGTCGCCCGCCCGCACGATTTGCGGCCCGTCAACCTCGACCCGGGTTATTTGACGCTGTCGAAAATCGTCCTTGCCACCACCAAGGACGCATCGCATCGCATCTACCTCGAACAAGGCATCCACGCGGAGGTGACGTTGCGATTCCACAGCGGACAATGGAGCCCGCTGCCATGGACCTACCCCGACTACGCCGCCGACACCTTCCACCCCGATTTCATCCGCGCAAGAGAGACGCTCAAGTCATGGCTGAGCGAGGGATTGTGACGCTGGATTGCCACTCCCACGGGGTCGGGATATAGTCCCGGATTCGCGAGAATGACGGATAAAGTGGGCCTTTAGCCCCGAATCTTTGGAAGAGCAACCATGATCATTGGTGTCCCGACCGAAATCAAAACGCACGAATACCGCGTCGCCCTTCTTCCGGTGGGGGCGGAGGAACTGAAACGAGCAGGCCATCAGGTGATTGTCGAAAAAAGTGCGGGCGTGGGGTCTGGTTTTTTGGACGAGGAGTACGAAGCGGTCGGTGCGCGGATCGTCACCTCTCGTGAGGAGGTTTTCGAAAAGGCGGACATGATCATCAAGGTCAAGGAACCCCAGCCTGACGAATGGCCTATGATGCGCGACGGGCAGGTGATGTTTACCTATTTTCACTTCGCCGCCTCGCAGGAATTGACAGCAGGCGTCCTCGCGACGAACTCGGTGGCTATCGCGTACGAGACTATCACCGACAGGAGGGGACGTCTTCCGCTGCTGACACCGATGAGCGAGGTGGCGGGGAAAATGAGCATTCAGGAGGGTGCGAAATTTCTGGAACGCCCGATGAAGGGCCGCGGGATTCTGCTGGGCGGGGTTCCCGGCGTCGAGCCTGCGACGGTGTTGATTCTTGGTGGGGGAATTGTCGGCTCGAACGCGGCGAAGGTGGCGGCTGGTTTGGGCGCCCGGGTCATTATCATGGATATCAACGCGGATCAGCTTCGTTATCTCGACGACGTGATGCCGGCCAACGTGGACACGATTTTCAGTGAACGACACGCAATCCGTCGCTATCTGGGAATGGCGGACCTGGTCGTTGGTGCGGTGTTGATCCCGGGGGCGCGTTGTCCGATGTTGGTATCGCGAGATGACCTGAAACTCATGAAACAACACGCCGTCATCGTCGATGTCGGTGTCGATCAGGGCGGGTGCTGCGAGACGATTCACCCGACGACGCACGACGATCCCGTTTATATTGTCGATGACGTGGTCCATTACGCGGTTGCGAACATGCCGGGTGCGGTCGGGCGAACGTCCACGTTCGCGCTGACCAACGCCACGCTCCCGTACGCCCTGGAGTTGGCCAACAAGGGTTATGTGCAAGCATCCAAAGACGACCCCGGTCTGGCGATGGGGATCAACCTGGAGCGTGGGAAGGTGACCAATCAGGCTGTTGCGAAATGTTTCGACCTGAAATACGAACCCCATTCGGCGGGCTGAGTTTGACGCGATTTGTCGTGTCACGATTTCGTCAAACGTTGTAAGATCATGCAATAACGGGTTGTGCGGCGTGCGGGTTCGCGTGAATGATGACGCGTGTGTTGGCGTGCGTTCAAGGGTCGGCGGAGCATTTGTATGAAAATCATCATCACGGTTCTTCTTGTCAGCGTCTGCGTTCTCGGGTTTTTTCTGGTGCGCAACGAGGTCCGGTTGAACTTCTCAACCATGCAGGGCAAGACGGTGAAGATCAGCCGGGGTGATCTGACGATTCCGATCAACGCGACGGGTGAGATTGGGGCGGCTTCACGTCACGAGATCAAGTCCGAAGCCAGCGGTGAGGTTATTGAGATATCGTCCTCGCCTGGTGAGATGGTCGGGAAAGGTCAGTTGCTCATTCGCCTCAAGAAGGACGAGGAGCAACGATCCGTCGATCGGGCGAAGGCGGACGTCATGCGAACCCAGGCGGGTCTGGAGCAGGCGAAGGTCAGGCTCGAGCGATTGAAGACGGTCGGTATCGTGCGTGCGGAGCAGCGCATCGAGCAGATCAAGGCGCAATTGGCGGTCGCAGAGTTCCAGAAGGACAAGACCGAGGATTTGCCCGAGGGGATGGCGTCGGCTGACTCGTTGTTGCAAACGCGATCGCGTGTGATCGAAATCGAGGCGAATCTCAAGATCGCAAGGGCGGATCTTTCGGACGCACACATCCAGGTGGATCTGTCCGGAAATGACGTTGTCCTGGCTGAGGCTGCCCATGACCAGGCACAAACCATGCTGGGTGATGCCAACGAACGATTGGCGGAGACGGACATCTACTCGCCCGTTGACGGTATGCTGGTTCAGTTGAACACGCAGATCGGTGAGGTCATCCAATCGGGTGTGACGACTTTTACGGCGGGCACTGTTTTGGCGGTTATCGCTGACGTGTCGAGGATGTATGTTCGCACCGATGTGGACGAAGCCGACATCGGCGCGGTGCGCGATCTTTCGCCGGAATGGGCCAAACCGGGAACGACCAGGCCGGACCCCGACGAGATACCGATCGAGTCTGGTACACCGGTAGAGGTGACGGTGGAGTCGTTTCGCGACGAGAAGTTCACCGGGGTGATCGAGCGTATTCACCCCGAACCCAATAGTCGCGCGAGCAGTGTCGTGACGTATCAGGTTGATATTCTGCTGACGAGCGACAACGCCCAAAAACTGCTGGTCGGGATGCAGGCGGACGTTGAGTTCACAGCCGAGTCGGTTTATGACACGTTGCTCGTTCCGCACGATGGAATTCGCCAGAACGATTTCGGCGATCTTGGGGTCTACGTTCCGGTGAAATCGGAGGGTGACAGCGACAAGGAGGACCGGAAGTTCATCAAATGCCGTTTCGGGCTGGACAACGGGATTTACGCACAGGTCATCGAGGGGGAACTGTCGGAGGGGCAGGAGGTCTACACGGTCCTTCCCGCTCGTTCCGACGACAAATCCGATGATAGCTGACCGTAATGCGACGTTGCCGGCATCTCGTTTCCCTTACCTCGATCCGTTGGTGGAGCTGCCCCGGCAGCCACTTCCAAACCCATGTTAATTTCCGTTCGACAACTTGCGCGTGTTTATCAGATGGGCGAACACGTCGTCCGCGCGTTGGCGGGTGTCGATCTTGATATTCAAGCGGGAGAGTTCATCAGCATCGTCGGTGCGTCCGGGAGCGGCAAGAGCACGCTCATGCATCTTCTGGGCTGTCTCGATCGGGCGACGTCCGGGACGTATGAGCTGGACGGCAGGCCTGTCATGGCGATGTCCGATCGCGAACTCGCCCTTGTTCGCAACAAGCACATCGGATTTGTCTTTCAGACATTTAATTTGATCAATCGAACCTCGGCGCTCGACAACGTGGGGATCCCGCTTTTCTACGGACGGCAGGCCAGGGTACGCGAGAAGGCGATGGCGTCCCTGGAGCGGGTCGGGTTGGCAAACCGTTACAAGCACAAGCCGAGCGAGATGTCCGGTGGTGAGCGACAGCGCGTTGCGATCGCGCGAGCCATCGTGAATAATCCAACGGTTATCTTCGCCGACGAACCGACAGGAAATCTCGATACGCGAACCGGTGAGCAGATACTGGAAATCTTCCACGACCTGCATCAGTCGGGCGTCACGATCGTCATGGTCACACATGAGATGAGCGTGGCTGCCCAGGCCCGGCGACTGGTGCACATGACCGACGGACTGATCGACGCGGATCGCGAGGTTACGACCGAACTGCGTCGCGAACTGGTTCAGGCTGGTGTGCTGGGGGCAACGCGGGTTCAAAACGAACAACACCTGGAAACAGAAGGGACGCCTTCCTAGATCATGTTTGCTTTTCGACTGATACTGGCTTCGTTGCGCGGGTTGCAGACAAACCTGATGCGCTCGCTGCTGGCGACGCTGGGTGTGATCATCGGGGTCTGCGCGGTGGTGTCTGCGATGTCGATCCTTGCGGGTGCGGAGAGGGAAATCGGCAAGCGTTTCGAGTCGATGGGGGCGGATCAGATCATGATCGTGTCGGGTTCCAGTGGACGCGGTCATCGACAGGCGCGGGTCAACGCACTGACACCTGAAGACGCGGACACCATTCGCGATCAGTGCCCGTTGATCAGGAACACGGCGGCGGAGTTTACATCCGCTGCGCAGATCAAGTATTTGCAGAGAAACACCAATGCAGCCGTGCTTGCAACGACCGACGCCTACAAAAAGATCAACGACTACGACGTCGCATTCGGGAGGTTCATCAGTCGGGAGGACAACCGCGCCGCCCGGAAGGTCTGCGTTCTGGGTCACAAGATTGCCAACAAGTTGTTCGGTGAGGTCACGCCCATCGGTTTTCGCGTGAAAATCAAGGGACAGGGATTCACGGTGATCGGCGTTATGGAAAAGAAGGGGTTTCTCGGATTTCGCGAGGTGGATTCGCAGGTGATGGTGCCGCTTGAAACGGGCATGAAGCGGCTGTTCGGTGTGCGGTTTGTCACGATGATCACCGCGCAGGCGACGGGGCAGGAAAAACTTGAGGCAGCCATCCAACAGGTCAAGCGAACACTGCGCGGCGAGCACAAGATTCGCGCGGGGACCGATGACGATTTTTCCATCTTCACGCAGGAGCAAGCCAAGGAGCGGGTGGCCGATGTCACGAAGATTTTCGAGGTCGTTTTGTACAGTATCGCCGGAATTTCGCTGCTCGTCGGTGGGATCGGGATCATGAACATCATGCTGGTGTCGGTGACCGAGCGGACGCGCGAGATTGGTGTTCGCATCGCGGTCGGGGCGCGTCGAATCGATATCGCCGCACAATTCCTGATCGAGGCAGCCGTCATCAGCATGATTGGCGGGGTGCTTGGTGTGGTGGTGGGCGTCGCATTTGCAGATTTGCTGGAAAAAATAACGCGTGTTTTGAAAACCTTCACACCACCGTCCGCCATCGTTTACGCGCTGGTCATGGCTGGCTGCGTCGGCATCGTCAGCGGATTGTATCCCGCGCTGAGGGCGTCACGTCTCAACCCTGTTGAAGCGTTGCGGTACGAGTAGCAGCGAAAACGGACCCCCATTGTCGATGGTGATTCCCGTCTTTTCCATCTAAAACGGACATCATACAACGGTTGTCCGGGGTTATCCGGACCTTTTGGGACGTGAGAATGACCCGGTGATCTGCGGTTCCGGCTTGAATGGTCGGAAATATATCCATATACTTATGGTCGTATCGTGAATTACGGGTCCGTGAGCCGCGTGCTGGTTGCGCGCATCCCGATGCGAGACCCTTTCACGGATCCATTTTGGAGGGATCAAGCCATGACCGTGCAACGGAATGGACACCTGTCGCCACTATTCACAACCGTGCTCGCCGGGGCGTTCCTGGTTTTTTTCAGTCCTTGCGCAATGGTGATCGCCGATTCCGAGGTGACACTGAACCAGCATCACGCCACCACGCCGGGCTCTGCGATGTCCGAGGAGGTGCGGCAGATTATTGAAGCCAACACGGGTCGCGTGGAAGGATGTCTCAAATGCCACGGGGACATTGAAAGCGCGACACAGAACATGGGTTTCGATTTGAGTTGTGTTTTCTGCCACGGTGGCGACCCTGACGGGGTGACGAAGGAGACAGCCCACGTTCAGCCAACGCTTCCGGTCATCATGGACAACACGGTGGCTCCGCTTGACTACGATCTGCCCTATCAGCGATTCGTTAATCCGTCGAATCTGCGCGTGGTTCACCAATCGTGCGGTATTTGTCATCCGACCCAGGTTGAAACCGTCATCAAATCCATGATGTCCACCGCAGCGGGACACTACGCCGGCGGACTGTATCAGAATGGTACGGTGGACACACAGACCCCGATCTATGGGACATTTGCCGTCACCGACGAGGACCTTGTCGTACCGACGGAAGACGGGGCGGTCGCGTCGTTGCTCGATCTGATCACCTACGATCCGAATGCCGACCAATCGCTGGCGTCCACGCACTTCGCGGCTGTTCCCGGTCAGGCGTGCGCTCGATGTCATCTCTGGTCTCGCGGCAAGGGTTACCGCGGCGCGGTCGACAAGGACGGCACCTACCGAGCGGACGGTTGCGCTGCCTGCCACCTGTTGTATTCCAACGATGGCAGGTCCCAAAGCGCGGACATGTCGATCAACCACAAGGAGCAAGGCCATCCGATTCACCACGTTGTCACAAAAGCGATCCCGAAGGATCAGTGCCTGCACTGTCATCATCGTGGAGCCAGAATTGGTCTCAGCTTTACAGGCAGAGCGCAGATGCCCCCGGGGTTGCCGTCCGGAGGCGACGTCCCGGGTACGACGACCGAGCGCTTCAACGGCAATTTTCACTACGCCGACTCGCAGACGAATCCGCAGGACATTCACGGTGAGGCGGGCATGCACTGCATCGACTGTCACACGAAGGCCGGTGTCATGGGCGACGGGAACATCTGGGGGCACATGGACCAGGCCACGAAAATCGAGTGTCAAACCTGTCACGGAACGCCTGACGCGCTCGCCACGCTGATTGACAACGATGGTGCCCCGATGACGAACGTGGAGCATGTCGACGCTGACACAACCGTTCTGACGTCCAAGGTGACTGGCAAAAAACACAATGTTGCGCGCGTGGTTGATTTTGTGGACCCGTTGTCGGCTGCTTTCAATCCACGGGCTGCCTGCTCAATGAACGGCAATCACCTCAGCCCGGACGGCGGGCTTGAGTGTTATGCCTGCCACGCCTACTGGGTTCCCAATTGCTTTGGATGTCACTTCGAGCGCGACGAGCGATTCACGGGTGTTAATCTCGTCACGAGGCAGGAGGAAGTGGGTCGCGTGCGCACGAACAACAAGGTGTTTGAAGCGTTCCGCCACTTCGTCCTTGGTCCGAATCGCAGCGGTAAGATTGCGCCATACATCGTTAGCTGCCACCCGATCGCCGACGTCACCGCCCCGGACGGGTCGAAGATTCTTGACATGGTCATGCCCCAAACCGCCAACGAGCGGTCCGGCCTGGGACACAATCCGGTCAATCCGCACACGACCCGTGGTCGAAACCAGGTTCGCACCTGCGCCGAGTGCCACCGATCACCGACAACGCTTGGTCTTGGCTCGGGGAATTACGCGCTTGCACGAGACTACGCGTACACCGCGACAAACGATGGTGTTCGTGTGTTCGACCGCAGGACCGACCCGACAAATCCAACATTGGTCGGAACGCTGCCCGCAGATTCGCCCCGGGGAATTGCATCCTGGCCTGACATTGTGGAGGGGACCTCCGATTATCTTTACGTCGCCTCTGAAAACGAAGGCTTGCTTGTTTTCGATATGTGCGGGGATTTCCCGGTAACGCCATACAGCATGGTCAAGGGAATCAACGCGATCGACGTGCATCGGGCGGCTGACTTCGTTTACGTCGTCGTTGAAGGCGTCGGCGTCAATATTTATAACGAGGACCCGGATTCGCTCGCTCTGGTTTCGAGCATTCCCATCCCGAACGCACGACGGGCGGTTCCCTGGGGAATTCACCTGTTTGTCCCCGCAGGGGAGTCGGGGCTTTATGTGGTCAACATCTCCGATCACGAGCACCCCCTGGTCGTCGGAATTCTGGAGAACATCAACGCGCACGATGTGCAACTGTACGCACACTATCGCATGGACCGACAATTCGCCGTTCGGGCCTATGTGGCTGACCCCGGGTTCGGCGTCCATTTTGTGGACCTCCTTCCCGAATTGTCCGATCCGGTCCGTATTGGCGGCGTCGCGCTGGCTGGTGCGTCGTCGATCGACACCTACACACGCTATGTCATCGCCGACGATTCAACCCCTTCGCGGGAACATGATTACCTTTATGTGGCGGCTGGTTCCAGCGGTTTTCACGTTTTCGACATGACCGATCCCGACCATGTGTTCGAGGTGAGTTCCATCCCGGAGCTGGGTGGAAATGCGTTACACGTCGACGTCGCCAGCGAGATGACGCCGCCGGGCGTGCATGACTACGCGCTGATCGCCAACGAAACATTGGGGCTTCAGGTCGTGGACGTGACGGATCCCCTGAACCCGCAGCTTCTCACCGACGCTGACGCTCCCGGGGCTGCCCGTGTGTTCGTCGAGGTTCAGCAGATGGATCGATTCATCGATGAGCAGGGACAACAGCTCAAGGAGAATTCGCATCCGGGTGTCAGGGTGATGACGCGAGCAGAGATTGTCCGGTTGCTCTCGGTCGACATCGTCGCAGACTGTCTGACCGACGGTGATTTCGACGGCGACTGGTACGTTGATACGATCGATTTTGTCCACTTTGACGCGTGCCAAACAGGTCCGGAGGGTAGCACATCGATCGGCTGTCGCATCGCGGACGCCGATCAGGACAACGACGTTGACTTCGCGGACTTTGCCGCGTTTCAACGTGCGTTCACCGGCGGCGCGGAGGACATCGGAGGTTGACATTCGTGCGTCGATAACGAGGCTGACCCGCCTGAATCAACGAACAGATGAACACATGGAAACGTGGGCCTGATCGTCTCTCCAGCGCGAGTCGGTGGAAAGCTGCCGTGAATCGCCCCCCCAAAAGTCCGCCGGACTGTCAGCCTGTTGAATCAGCCGACGGGGGTTTCAGGATGGTTCGCCAGTGCCCGAACAATACCGCAGCCATCCCCAACGCCACATAATTCACCGGCAATGCCCTCAAATACCCGCTGCTGGGAATCGGCACCGGTTGTCCCGCCCCGCCAACTCCACCCGAGACCCATGCAATCAGCAAAGCCGTCAACGCGACGATCGGCACCGACCCCGCCGTCCATCTGGCCGAGCGCACGGGAAATTTTGTCTGAGCGATCACCGCGGCAAGGTAGAATCCCGCACCGACGGCAAAACACGCCTGCCCGTGTCGAACGACGCGAGCATCACCACCAATGGAAAACAATCGAATCAGCACCAGCGAAGCCAATACGACAGCCCCCATGTGCAACAGGACGTTTTTGCGCTCCTCCCGCGACTCAGGCAACGCGTCTTCGCACTCCGCCCCTGTTCCAAGCCACGCAACCACCAGCCGCGACACGCCGCAGCACGCGATCATCAACACGCTCCAGAACATCGCCTCCGCGATAAGCCCCGGACACAGGCTCGCGCTACCGCCGTACTCGATCAGCAGTTGCCCCATGTTGCCACCACGCCACGATGCCACCGTCAATCCAACACCCACCGCAAACGCCCCGATGTCCCGGTGAACCCCACCCGCCAGCGCACCCGCAACAGCCGACATCACCAGCGAAAGCAACCCGACCTGAACCATCATCGTGATCGGTTGCCCCTGCGTCATGAGCGCGACCGCCGCCTGAGGTTCCCAGGGTTTCAACGCCGTCCAGCCAACCGTGACAAACACCGCCGTCGTGATACCCCACGCAGCGTGAAACAGCAGCCGATGCGCCGGCCTCGACGACTGCGGAGGTGTGGCTACCCTGGCTACGGTCATGGTTTTCTCCACTCGATCTGTCGAAAACGAAACATCACGATAACTCGAATCGGCTCAGAATCTGCCCCACCCGTGCCCTGGCATCCGTCGCCAACGGACACATCGGCAGGCGAAACTCTTCCTGAAGCCATCCCAACTCCGCCATCGCACTCTTGACCGGTAACGGATTGGGGCCCAATTGACCCAGCTCATCCGCCAACGCACACGCCCGCAAATGGACCGCCCGCGCCTGATCAAACCGACCCGCCAATCCCGCGTCGACCAACTCCTTCATCCACGCAGGCACCAGATTGGCAATAACACTGATAACCCCCTTCGCCCCCAGACTGATCATCGGCAGCGTCATCGAATCATCCCCGCTCAACACCGTCACGTTGCTCCGCGCGATCAGGTCCGCCGTCCGCGTCGCATCCAGACTTGCGTCCTTGTGCGCAACAATGTTCGCATGCTCACCGCACAATCGAACAACCGTGTCATTGCGAATATCCACACCACAACGCGATGGCACGTTGTACAACACGATCGGCAAATCAACAGCCTCTGCGATCGCACTGTAATGCGCGAACAATCCGTCCTGCGTCGGCTTGTTGTAATAGGGCGTGACAATCAAGGCTGCGTCCGCACCCAGGTCCGCCGCTTCCTGCGTCTTTCGAATCGCACCAGCCGTATCATTGCCACCGGTGCCAGCCACAACACAACATTTACCGCCAACCAGCTTAACGGTCTCCCTGACCGACTGAGCCCACTCCTCGTGCGTCAGTGTCGGGGACTCACCCGTCGTCCCACACGCGACAATCCCCTCGACACCAGCAGCCAGTTGCTTCTCGATCAGCGATGCAAACGCATCCCAATCGACCAGACCGTTGCGAAAAGGAGTCACGATCGCGGTGTAGGTCCCCTGAAATGTCACACGACCTGCGTTGCTCATCACTTGCTCCGCTTAGTTGCTTCCCGGCAACAACGACAATTCAAGAATCAGGTCCAGCGTCCGACCCGTCCGCGCGATGACCTTCACCAAACCCTCATGATACTGCGTCTGACTGAGAAAATACGTCTCGTACGATTGTCGAAGCTCAGGCTCTGGAGGTTTCTCCTTCATGTTCCGATCGACCCAGCGCACCGTCTCGGAATAACGAAAATTCTTGGACTGCACCAGATCGGTGAATTCCTTGAACCCCGAGCTGGCTGACAGCGGACTTCGCGATGCCAGATTGAGACCGGACTTCAACCGGTCAGCCCGCACCTTCACAGGCCGACTCCTCGAACCAGGCTCCACCATCGCCACCACCCCATCAGGCAGATTGTCAACCTTCAACATCAATCGGCAATACCCCGCACACGCCATCGCATCGCTAAACGTCTGATCCCGACGTCCAGTGAACAACGGCATCGGAAAATCCTGCAACGCCACATGCACCACACGGTCCGAGACCGCCGTCACGTTGACCCGCCCGGCGTTCGTTCTGCCTGTCCTCGCCGCCCAGTCGATCCGCACCGTCACGTCCATCCGCTCTATCTTCCACGCGTCGAGAATCAGCTTCCCGACAATCGACTTGGAAATCGCCGTCGGCAACAACCCATCCTTGTCCACCAGCGACACGTCAGGCTTGTTCGCTTTCATCTGCCGCGTCGCGCTGTTCCAGTCGATCACCACCGCCCCGGTCGCACCCGCAGCCGACGCCATCGCGGACGAAATCTGCTGAACCGATTCGCCATACCGATTCACCCTTAGAATCGTCTTTTTCGCAATATCGGGCGATGGCGGCGTCACAACAAACACCTTCGCCCCGAGAGCCTGACACTTCTCAATCAGCTTCCCGTAGTCAGCTTTAACCCCGGACGCCCGCTCATCATTGGGCGGCTTCATTTCGCCCTCACCAAGACCCCAGCTCAGCACGACAACCGTTGGTTTGATCGGGGCAACAAGCTCTTCAAACATCTCACCGGCTTTGGTCAGTCGATCGTAACCACGCGAACCAACGTGCCAGAAACGAGCCCTGGACTCGGGATACTTCACGCGAACAAAATTCTCGACAAACACACCAAAACCCGGATACGACACCGTCTTGTCACCGAAGAAAACCACGCGATCACCGTTACCCACGCCAACGGGGTCGCCATGAACCCAACCCGACGTCGCCAACAGGACAAACGCAACCATCAAACCTCGAAACCTGTTCATGAAACGCTCTCCCGCGGACCATGCCGCACCAGCAATGCCTTCATCTCGCGAACCGCCTCGCGCATACCGACGAACACCGACCGCGAGACGATCGAATGACCAATATTGAATTCCGAAAACCCGTGCAAACAAGCCACGCGCGACACATTGCGATAGGTCAACCCATGACCGCCGTGCACCTCCAACCCCCGAGCGTGTCCCGCCTTGATACCCATCGTCAACCTCATCAACGCCGCCTCGGTCTCAGACTCACCCTTCGCGTGCGCGTACCCACCCGTCCACAACTCGATCGCGTCGAATCCGACATCCGCCGACGCCTCAATCTGCTCCGGCAACGGCTCGATAAACGCGCTCACCACAATCCCCGCCTCCTTCAGCCGGGCAACAGCCACTTCCACACGATCCTTCAGCCCGACAACGTCCAGTCCACCCTCAGTCGTCAACTCCTCGCGTCGTTCGGGAACCAGTGTCGCCTGCGTGGGCTTCAGATCCACCGCAATATCGACGACCTCCTTCGCGATGGCCATCTCCATATTCAACTTGACGGACGTCGTTTCCTTCAAAACGCGGGCATCACGATCGTTCACATGCCGACGATCTTCACGCAGGTGAAACGTGATGCACTCCGCCCCCCCAAGCTCAGCCTCAGCCGCCGCCCACACCGGGTCAGGCTCATCCGTCCGCCTCGCCTGACGCACGGTGGCTACATGATCAATGTTGACACCCAGATGGGCCATCAAAAACTCCCGTCAGAAACCGGAAAACCATTATAGGTGGGTGTTATTTGTTGTAAATCGAGGCGGGAAACGAACTACGCGTCAGGCTCGATCGATACGCTCAATTTGTACGTCGCAAACTGCTCGGCGTACAACTCCGCACGCTCACGGTGCGTGACCAACAGCAATGCCACACCCGTCTCATGCGCTTCCAGCATTTTCTCGATCGCGTCCTGAAATTCCAGCACCGTCAATTCCAGAATCTTCTCAACGACGTACCCCATGTCGTTCACATCGTCATCGTGCAGCAAGACGCGATAGGGCGGGAGCAGTCCCGGAACAGGGAGCGTCCTCGCAGGCAACGTCGCAGCCGCCCCCTTTTCACTCATCTCGATGTCTGCAAACTCAGATGACATAGCCCATTCCTTCCCAGCCGTCATTCTAACCTCATCAGCCCCACAAAACCAGCGTCTTTCCTATTCATCGGGGCTGATACGGGCAATCTTGATCGCTCTCCGCGCTGAAAACGTCCTGCCCGTCGCAAATTCCACAAACGTCACATGAACATCGATTTCATGCCCGGGCACCAGTCGCGCACCCGGCGCAAACGGCACCGTCAGCTTGAAATAGTCCGTCCAGAATTTGCCATACCACGCCCGCCGAACCTGTTCCGGATCGTTCACCACCACCTGACTGATCAGCTTTGGCTGACCGATTCCGGAATTGTCCAGCAGCTTGATCCGAATCTCCCCCGCCCGTTTCAGCGTGTCCCCGTCCTGATCCACAGGCCTGACATAGATCACCACACCGTCGTCCCCAGGCTCTCCGTCAATATCAACACCGCTTGTGATATCCAGCAACTGCACCTCTGTGATCTCAAAAACGGGCTTTCCACCCGCCTCACCACGTCCAACCACGTTTTGAAGCTGCCCTGTCAACACATGAATCCTCGCATCCCGCGACATCAACCGGTCGTTAAGCTCGATGATCTCCACCGTCTTGGCGTTGACCTGCTTCTCCAACTCAATCTCGCGAGGCGTGGGACCACAACCCACCACCTGCATCACGACCGCCAACACCACGCTCCGCGCTATCCAGTCATCCTTCAGTCCCATGGCCGACGAAATACCCCCGACCGACCACAAACGCAAGGATCATCCCACACAAAAAGCACCCCCAACCGAATAACCTCCAGCCCACCCGAAAGGCACCCCGCACAATATTGCTCATGACACCCGGGTTTGTCGTCGATATCCCCGTTCAGCGGAGATTTCTCCGCAGCAGCAGGAATAAGCCAATCCTGAAAACCGGACGACCGGGAGAGAGAACAGGAAAATGCGAATTCGTACACCCCTCGTACTCCTTGCATTCAATGCACTGTCGATCAGCATAGCTCAGTCCACCTTCGCCGAACCCATATTGCACATCCACGACGGCAGCAACAGACTCGCCACCATCGACATCGGCTCGGGGGAGATAAACCAGATCGGGCAGATGGGAAATGACACGATCACAGACATCGCCTTCGATCCGGACGGAAACCTCTTTGGCCTGTCCTTTACACAGCTCTACGAGATCGACGTCCTCGATGCACATGCCACACCGATCGGACCCCACGGTATCCCGTTCGGAAACGCACTCGTCTTCAATTCTGATGGAACCCTGTATGCAGCAGGAGCCACCAGCACACTGCTCTACACGATCGACACCGCCACCGGCGAAAGCAACGAACAGGGGGAAATCGGTTTCACATCAGCCGGTGACCTCGCCTTTAACGACGGCCACCTGTTTCTCAGCTCGAATTCAAACGAGCTGATACAAATCGACCTGACAGATACAACCGGTTCCGCCATCGGTTTCCTGGGATTCGTCGGTGTATTCGGATTGGCCACAGACGACACGGGCGTCCTCTTCGGTGTTAGCGGCACGCAGATTTTTGAAGTGGATACCACCACCGGAGCGGGGAGTCTCGTGCTCGACTACTCAGGCAATGGTCTCGGACCCGCATTCGGGACCAGCTTCGTCGCAGAAGCAATTCCGGAACCAGCAACACTCGTGCTCCTGCTCGCAGCCCTGCTCGCAACAAAGACCCGCAGAACAATTCCGTAGGACAAATTCAAACGCCCGCCCTGAATTTTGTAGGGCAGGTGCTTGCACCTGCCGTCACCATGACCGTTCTCAAGAGTACGCCCTCACTCAGAAAACGAACCGCCGAAAACATAATCAAACAGCCATCAAGAACGTAGGTCAGGTTAAGCGTAGCGAACCTGACGAATTCCCCCCGTCGCGCAGCTCCATCAATTCAATGTCAATACGCATTCTCCCCATCCCAAATGTCAGGTCCGCTACGCTTAACCTGACCTACCCGGCTCGGATCCGCATTCGGAACCAGCTTCGTCGCAGAAGCAATTCCGGAACCAACAACACTCGTGCTCCTGCTCGCAACAAAACCCCACAGAACAATTCTGTAGGGCAGGTGCTCGCACCTGCCGTCATACTCAAACGTCAAACCATCTTGGATCGCTGTCCCTTGCAACCACCAACACCAGGAACTGCCAACGGTCATTCCGCAATTTTCCATATGGTTCCACATTCAGGGCACCTTGTTGAATGTAGATCTTGGAGCGAATAGCCACAACAGACGCACATCCCATGACGTTTTCGGTGCACGGCGACACGAATCGGCCAAGCGACCTGAGTCGCAAGAAAAACAACGGCGAGCGCAGCGAGTACCCATATGGGAAAAGAAACCTCGTGTAACGAGAAGAGTGACGTCTGCAATCGCCACGACTCTTCGCTGTATTCCTCTTGCGCTGCAGCCCATGTCATCGGATCATGCGACAAATGAAGCGGTGCCAGTATTCTATACTGATGGTAGTTGAATGAGGAATCACTCTTCTTGCGATAGCGCGATCCGTACCTTCCGACAGCTTCCCGGTGCTCCTCCATCCCGGGAAACTCCTCGATGATTCGGTGCTGCGAGAGAATAATCGTCCCATCAATGACGCGAATCATGCCGTAAACGTCGCTTGTGACTTGAACAATGCCCGTCCAGCCGGAAAAATGTCGAGTGTCGCTCGAAATCGACCAATGATACCGGGCCAACCACACTCCCGAGCTGCGACCGCGGTGCCTTGCAACCAGTCTATTTGCATCAAAAGGCGGAAACAAGTCAGCAGGTGGCAGAGAGTGATCACCCCCAAGGTCCGCTGGCTCGGCACGGAAGTCACCAAAGTCAATTGGATCGGCAGGCGTGAAGCTAATCATCCATAAGGCCACGACCCCCGCCGCGAAGACAAGTCCAAAGCCCAACCTAATGAATATCCGCTTCTTGGTGATGGTGGCCAACATCGGCGATGAATACCTCGCTTAAGTGCATCTCTCTTGTATGCCCCCCGCCCTCTTGCATGAGTCTCGTACGGCAGGTGCTCGCACCTGCCGCAACATGCAAACCGACATCAACACACCCATACCAACGTGCACGCCTCCGCAAATGCTAACCGATCCAAACCACAACCCAAACAAAAAAACGCAACCGCTGTCAAACGGTTGCGCTCTATCAATAACAACAACGGACCACGTCCGCCCGAACTCAATATCGTCGCGACGACCTAACGACCCCCGCGCATCCCGTGACCACCGCCCGGTCCACCGCGTCCGCCCATCTCAATACCGCGCGACTGAGCACGAGCACGCATCGCACCAAAATACGTCATCCGCTTGGCCATCGCATCCGGACTCCGCCCCTCTGATCGATTCTGCCGCTGTGCTCGCGTCTGAGAACCACGACGACCGAAAGGCCCGCGTCCCTCGTCGGCCTTCTCACCATCCTCACCCTTTTCCGCCCGGGCAGCCTCACGCTCCGCACGACGCTTCTCCCACCCTTTGCGCATCTCCTGAAACTCATCAATCTGCCGATCCAGAATGGCGTTCTTCGCCGCCTCATCCGTGGCCGCGAAATACTCGTCCATGCGCTTGTCCCTCTCACCCATCATCACCGTACGCATGTTCCGACCTACCTGCCGACGCTGATCCTCGGACAGATTCTCATCCCGACGAGCCTCACGCATCCGATCGAAAACCTTCGTCGGCTCCTCCGCGACCTGCTTTTTGATGGCTTCAACGGTCAGGTCCTCCGGCACAACCGGTCCTGTCGGCTCATCCGAACCACCGGAAAACGCCCAGACGCCACCACCCACAATCACCAGTCCCACAATCGTCGCAACAATCTTTGGCTGCATCACACAAACTCCTATGACTCGAAACCTCCGACGTGCCCGTCGGCGTACAAATAATTCCGATACCCGCCTACCCGCTGTTCGGACCCGCCCTCCTGCTCCTGCGTATTCGTCCGCGAGGAACGCGAGCCACCCTTGTCATGAAAATTCTGATAACCGCGCATAACCCAGACCGTGTTTGTCGGCACCGGGCTGTCGTTGCCAAAGAAATCCCGACGAATCTGACGAATCCGGTTGGCCATCTGAATAATCGTCCGCCCACGAAGCGAACCGTGCTCATAACCATATTGGTAGCTCGACCGCTCCGTCTCGAAATAGCTCCGCCCCGCCCGAACCCCGTCGCGACTGAACCTGCCCCCGCGATCATCCGGACATTCAAACGCCTTCGTGTCATTGCTCGTGTAAGGCCCCAACACATCGGTGAGGTAAATCGGATCGCTCGTGGAAAGCGGCGAAGGACCATACGACGGCATCTGCGACACATGGGGGTAGATATCATTGAAATCGGTCAGATAACCCTGCATGGCAATCCCGATCCCTTTCAGGTTCGCCCCACAGGTCACCCGCTTCGCCTGCGACCGCGCATTGCGCAACGACGGCAGCAGGATCCCGATCAGGAGCGCCAATATCGAAACCACCACCAGCAGCTCAATCAGCGTAAACCCGCCAACCCGCCGCAATCTGAATTTCCCCAACATCATCATGACCCCAGGAATCGCTTTCCGCGCACAACACCTCGCCACAAACCCAAACGCATCAGCCCGCTTGATATTGCGAGCAAAACCTGAAATATCGCGGGATTAAGTCAACGCCGCGCCATACGCAGTCTCACTGAACCCGACGATCAACGTCGTCCCAACCCGAATCGTCGGTGCCCGCAGCTTCCCGCCGGGGCCTAAAAGGCCCTTGAGCAATACCTCCCGACCTGGGCGATCTGTTATCATATCGTACGATACCACCTTTTTTCCCCTGGCGATGACAATTTTCGACATCTCACCCGCCAGTTTCAGCGCCTCCGCCCCCTCGTAAGACACCTTCCTCGCGTCGATCTGGTTTTTCACGTTCACACCATTTTCCGCAAGGAACCCTTGCGATTTTCTGCAGGATGTTCACCCCGCCCGGTGATAGTACCACGCAATTTCCCTGACCATCCGAAACACCTCAGTTCAGCAAAACGGTCATTCTCAGCACCCACCGCATTGTAATTGGCCCACCGTAACGGGCCAACCGGCTTTGAAGAATTTGCGGCGTCGCTTATATTCGGATCGGAGGAAATCGACCCATGCCGGACACCCCCGACGACGCCCTTTTGTTCTCGGCCACCTACGACGAAATCGGGACGCGCATCGTCGATCTGGTCAATCAGGTGGGTTTTTTGTACCGGTACCCGGATTTGGCGGGGGTGACGCTGGCGTGCATCAGCCAACACCTTCAACCGCTTCAGAAGCTACTGGCCAACTGCGCCAAGCTGCGCGAGGCGTTCAGCCTGCTTGACTACAAGGACGGATCGACCTTCGGCGACTACACCGGTTCTGATCCGTTACAGGCGGCGTTTGATTATGGCCTGGCTGGTTTCGACATCGTCCTTCAATCCCTTCGTCAGGAGCTTGAGGCTGAACCTTCCGATGACGGCGTCGGGGAATTGCGGACGGTCCTGAGTTCGGGAGATCGCCCAAACCCGAAAAAACTGTTGGCGGTCACGGATGCGATCGATCGTTTGGGGCCCCGGGTGCTCGAGCGTGCGTCAGCTTCATTCACACCGCTTCCCGAGGTTGAATGGCAAAAACTGCGGCTGGTTCTGGTCTATTTCCTGCTCGATTTGCAACATGCCCCTCAGAATGGCGGGAAAGCGTGAAGTCGCCGCGATTTCAGGACCGATAAATCACAAATGAAGGTTTTGGGCGTCATCCTGGCCCGCGCGGGCAGCAGGGGTCTGCGCGAAAAGTGCATGCGCGATCTTCTTGGGCGACCGTTGATTGACTACACGTTCGACCACGCGCTGTCGTCGGAAACATTATCGGACGTCGTCTTCACCACCGACTGCGAGGCGGCGGCGGACTTGGCTGCGTCGCGCGGGATTGACGTCGTCGATCGCCCCGCGGAGTTGGCGACCGACACTGCGACGGTGGATTCGGCGGCTCGTCATGCGGTGCGCGACGTGGAGGATCGACTTGGCGAGGTTTTCGACGCGGTCGTGTTGCTGTACGGGAACATTCCGGTGCGCGGTGCGGATATCATCGATCGGGCTGTTCGCCATTTGGCGGAGACGGGTGCGGACTCGGTGCGGAGTGTTGCACCGGTGACGAAGCTGCACCCGGACTGGCTTCACCGGCTCGAGGGTGACAGGATGGTTGCGTATCGTCCGAACAGTATTTACCGACGTCAGGACCTCGAGCCGTTGTACTTTCACGATGGCGCGGTCATCGCCGTCACGCGTGAATCGCTCTTCATGGCGGAGGACGCGCCAACCGATTGTCACGCGTTTTTCGGATGGGACCGTCGCGCCGTTGTGCAGGATGCGCACGAGACGGTGGACGTGGATGGGTTGATCGACCTTCGCGTCGCGGAGGCGATATTGGCAGCCGGCGAGCAACCCGTTTTTTCGCAGCACTCATCATGAACGACGATCAGGCCCATTCCCGCTCGCGCAGGACGATACGAATCGGTGACCGAGAGGTTGGGTCCGGGAACCCGGTGTTCATCATCGCGGAGGCTGGTGTCAACCACAACGGTGATGAATCCACCGCGATGAAAATGATCGACGGGGCGGTCGCAGCCGGTGCGGACGCCGTCAAGTTTCAGCTTTTTGATGCGGAATCGCTGACCACCGCGGATGCACCGACGGTGACCTATCAGTCCGAATCCACGGGCAACCGATCACAGCGGACGATGCTGCGCGAGTTGGAGCTTTCGCTTGACACGTTCGGGCGTCTTGGAGAGGCCTGTCGGACGCGTGGGATCGAGTTCATCCTGACACCGTTCACCTCGAAGGCGGTGACGAGTGCGTTGTCGCTGAATGTGTCAGCCATCAAGGTTGCGTCCACGGATATCGTCGATCACCGGCTGCTGGAAAGCGCGGCGGGGACGCTTCTGCCCGTCATTGTCTCGACGGGTGCAGCGCACGAACACGAGATAACCGACGCGGTGGATTTGCTTGCCGGGTCGGGGGCGAAGGGTCGCATGATCCTGCTTCATTGCATCAGTGCGTACCCGGCGGGGGTGGCGCAAGCGAACCTCGGCGCGATCGCGCGGATGGCGAGGCGATTCGGTTGCGTGACGGGGTTTAGCGACCATACGGAATCGACGGTTTCGGCGGCAATGGCGGTCTGCGCCGGGGCGGAGGTGTTGGAGAAGCACTTCACGCTGGATCGCACCGCGCGGGGTCCGGACCATGCGATGTCTCTGGAGATTGATGGGTTGGCGGACTATGTACGCATGGCGCGCATGGCGGGTGAGGCGATGGGTAGTGGTGCGTTCGGGATGCAGCCTGCTGAGACAGAGGTGCGCAACGCAGCGCGAAAACGCGTGGTGGCTGCCCGTGCCATCAGGGCGGGTGACACGCTCACGCTGGAGATGCTTTCGGTGAAACGGGCGTCCTCGGGTCTTGAGGCGAACCATCTGATGTCGCTGGTCGGGCGACGGGTGTTGCAGAATATGCACAGTGACGAGCCTGTCCTGCTGGAGAGCGTGTTGTGAGCCGGGGTGGTCGGGTACGACGGCGACGGGTGGCGGTGGTCACGGGCACACGGGCGGAATATGGGCTGCTGCGATCGACGTTATCCGCTATTGATGAACATCCCAGACTTGAATTGCAGTTGGTCGTTACGGGGATGCACCTGCTGCGGCGGTTCGGGATGACCGTTCGGGACGTTGAGGCGGACGGCTGGTCGATCGACGCGCGGGTACGGATGCAACGGGGGAACGACGATCCGCTGGATCAGGCTGACGGGTTGGGGCGTGGTGTTCGGGGGATTGCGGAGTTTCTGGTCGAAGGGAAAAGCGACGTCGTCGTGGTGCTCGGTGATCGTATTGAGGCGTTGGCGGGTGCGCTGGCTGCGACGACGACGGGGACGTTTTTGGCGCACATTCACGGCGGGGATGTGGCGGCAGGCGATGCGGACAATTTGCAGCGCGACAGTATCACGAAGATGGCGCACATTCATTTGGCAGCGTCGCGCAGGTCGGCGGAACGGATCAGGCGGATGGGCGAAACGCGCGAACGGATTCACGTCGTTGGGGCACCGGGGCTTGACGAGTTGTTGGCGTACTCCGATGTGGCTTGTTCGTCGTCCAACGGTGTGACGCTTGTGGTTCAGCATCCGTGTGGACGGGACGGTGACACTGAAAAGCTTGTGATGGGGAGGATTCTGCGATCGATTCGCGATGTGGCGGGTGAAACAATCGTGGTGCATCCGAACAGTGATCGCGGGCATGGTGGGGTGTTGGCAGCCATTGACGATGTGTTGCGGACGCGAAACGGTGCGGGTGGAATTCGTGTGGTGAAGTCGATTCCGCGGTCATCGTATCTGGAGACGTTGGCGGGGGCGCGGATGATCGTGGGGAATTCGTCGAGCGGGATTATTGAAGCGCCTGCACTGGGCGTGCCCAGCGTCAATGTGGGAGATCGACAGGCGGGTCGCGAGCGTGGTGGTCGAACGGTTGTCGACTCGACGGAAGGTTATCGGTCGATTCGTTCGGCGGTGGACCGGGCGACGTCGATGACGCGGAACCGACGTCCGATAACGCCCTATGGACGTGGTGGCGCGGGTGATCGCATCGCGGAAATCCTTTCGAGTACGTTACTGGACGATTTGCTGCGTAGAAAAACGGTTTGAGACGAGTGTCGCGGGGGCGGTAACTCAACGTTGGTGGACGCATCGACGATGAAGACTGGGACGTAAGCGCGCGCAGACGTGTTTTTCGATATTTTGGTACACGGAACTGAAAGAATCGACCATGCAGGAAATGTGTGAAGCCACCAAGGCAGTCGTTGACGACGCGTTGTCTCGAACCGGGGATATTTCGACGTTGCCTGAGGTGACGGCGCGGATCATTGATCTGGTTGAGGATCCCAAGAGCACGGCTCGGGACATGCACGAGCTGATCAAGACGGACCCTGCGCTGTCGACGCGTGTTCTGAAGGTCGTGAATTCGGCGTTTTATGGTTTGCCCGGTCAGATTGCGAGCGTTGATCGCGCGATTGTGCTGCTGGGGTTATCGGCGGTGAAGAATATTGCGATTGCGGCGTCTGTGTCGCGGATGTTCAAGGGGCAGGATGTTGGTGGTGGGTTCTCTGCCAAGGATTTGTGGCGACACAGTATTGCGGTGGCGGTGACGGGTCGGTTGCTTGCCAATCGAAGCGGGTATACGGGTGCGGCAGAAGAGGTGTTCCTGGCTGGTCTGATTCACGATCTTGGGATTTTGATCGAGCGTCAGGCGTTTCCGGATCAGTTGACGGAGGTTGTTGAGGCGTGCATGTCCGGTGGTGGGTCGTTTCTCGAACTGGAGAACAGGATCATCGGGGCGGATCATCAGCAGTTCGGGTATGGACTGACGACGAAATGGAAGTTTCCCAAGAACCTTCGTGCGGTGATTGCGTTGCATCATGATCCGGAATCGTTGGCGCCGGAGTTGCAGAATTTTGGACAGATCGTGCGAACGGCGGACGTGTTGGTCTGTGCGGAAAAGATTGGTTTCCATCTGACGGCCTGCAACGAGGCGTTGACTGAGGAGCTGTTGGCGACGTGTCAGTTGACCGAGGCGGACCTACCCGAGTTGTTTGATCAGATTTATGAGGGTGTTGAAACCGCAGAGGCGAGTTTGGGGGCGTCTGCGTAGGGCGGATCATTTCTATCGCGGCACGAGCATGGTCGGGTCGTGCCGTGTTTTTTTGAATTCAATCTGAACCTGACGTTGGCAGGGAAGCCAGCGCGCTGTTTGTTCCGACGAGGATGAGGATGTCGCCGGGCAGGATTTCGGTCTGCGCGTTGGGTGTTGCGATGATCGGGGCGGTGTGGGGGACGGACCTGTCGCCTTTCTGATCGGATTCGGGGCGTTTGATGGCGACGAGATTGATGTCGTATTCGCGGCGGAGTTGGAGCTGTTCGAGGGTCTTGTTGCAGAACGCGGGCGGGGTGGGGAGGTGGACCATGCTGACGTCGGGCCCCAGTTCGAGGTAGCGGTTGAGGTTCGGGATGATGAGGCGATTTGCCCAGCGGTGGGCGGCTTCCCCTTCGGGGTTGACGATGTCGTGAGCGCCGATGCTGCGGAGGATTCTGGCCTGGACTGGGGTGTGGGCGCGGGCGACGATTTTTCTGGTGTTCAGGGATCTGAGGACGGCGACGGTGAGGGCGGTGGATTCGAAGCCGACGCCGATGCCGACGATGACGGTGTCGCATTCGTGGATGGCGTGTGATTTGAGGGCCTGGTCGTCGGTGCTGTCCATGCAGACAGCCAATGCGACGTCGTCGCGGATTTGTTCGACGAGACCGCGGTCGCGGTCGATGGCAATAACGTCTGCGCCTGCATGGGAAAGCGATCTTGCGAGGTGTCCGCCGAATTGTCCGAGGCCTATGACTGCGAAGCGTTTCATGATGGTTCTATCCTATGATGACCTGTTCTGACGGGTAGGTGTAGCGATCCGTACCATGACGTCCGGCGAGGGCGACGAGGATGGAGAGGGGGCCGAGCCTGCCGGCGAACATGGCTGCCATGATCACGATGCGACCCGTGAGTGTCAATTTGGGGGTGAGTCCGAGGGTGAGTCCGACGGTGCCGCCGGCGGACACGGATTCGAAGAGAATTTCCTCGAGTGAGGCGGATTCGGTGAGACAGAGGACGAGGGTGACGGTGGTGACGATCGTGAACATGACGAAGACGACGGTGGCTGCTCGTCGGACGATTGGTTCGGGGATGGTGCGGTGTGCGAATTCGGCGTGGGGTCGGCGGCGGAGGGTCGAGAAAACGGCGATGGCGAGAACGAAGACGGAGACAGTTTTGACGCCGCCGGCGGTGGAGGCGGGAGAGCCTCCGATGAACATGAGGACGCACATGAGAAAGGTGGTGCCGGTGGATTGGGCGTCGGGGTTGAGGGTTGTGACGTTGAATCCCGCGGTTCGGGTTGTGACAGAGCGGAAGATGGCCGCCGGAATTTGGGTGAACCATGGGAGGTCGCTGAGGATGGCTTGCCCTTCGGTGGTGGCTGATGTTGTGACGTGGTTTGATTCAAAGATGAGGATGAGGATGGCGGGGACGACGATGAGCACCGGTGTTGCGTAAAGGACGAGGCGGGTGTGAAGGGACCACGGGCGACGGCGTTTGCGGGGTCGTTGGTTGCGGGATCGGAAACGGGTGTGAAGTTCGGAGATGACGGGGAATCCCAGTCCGCCGATGACGATGAGCGGCATGATGCTGGTGTAGATTTGCCAGCGATTGTTGTATTGGATGAGGCTGTCGGATTGCAGGGCGAAACCGGCGTTGCAGAAAGCGCTGACCGCGTGGAACAGGCTGTAGAAAGCGCGCTGAGAGACGGTGGTGATGGAGTCGGGCCACATGGGGTAGAGGATGATTGCGCCGGCGATTTCGAATGCGAATGTTGCGACGATGATGAATCGGACCATGGACCGCAATTGTCCGATGGTCTGGTGACTGAGTGCGTCCTGCAGGACAAGAGATTCCCGAAGAGATAGTTTTCGTCCGGTGAGCAGTCCGAAGAGGCTGCCGAAGACCATGATTCCGAGACCACCGGCCTGGATAAGGATCAGAATGACGACCTGTCCGAAGAGGGTGAAATCGTTTTCGGTGTCGTAGACGGTGAGACCGGTGACACACGTTGCGCTGGTGGCGGTGAACATGGCGTTGATGGTGTGTTCGATGGGGTGCGTGCTGCGGACGTTTTGAAGTTGATCGGTGGTGGCGCGTGGGAGAGCAAGGGCGATGCCGCCGATGATGATGACGATGGCGAATGATGTAACGAGGAGTTTTTCCGGGCGGAGCGTGGATTGTCCCTTGTGGAGTCGTTGGCCTGCGAAACCGGCGAAGGATGCCACGCGTTGACACAGCCAGACGATACCGACGTAGGCGGTTGAGATCGCGCGTATTGTGGTGATCGGGTTTTCGAGAAGCATCAGGATCGCGTAGAGCAATGCGAAGAACGCAAGGTGTGTCCAGTGTCGTGAAATCGTTCGCCATGTGAGGCCTTGCCGCCTGATCGTCTGAAAAAAGGACACGACAAATCCGAGAAGGGCTGACCACTGCAGTGTAGCCGGTAGAAAACGCGGTGCGACGGGTTTGTGGAATCCGAATTCGAGTGCGACGGCGATCACGCCGAGGATGGCGAGCAGGCCCGAGGGTCCGCCGATGCGGTCGGAGATATGTTGAAGCAGACGTTTTTGTTCGGTTGTCACGCGACGTTGACCATGGGCATGAGGTCGGCGAATTTTCGTGTGAGCATGTTGCGAAGGATGCGGTGGTCGGTGTGGGCCAGTTGCGGGTCGGTGTCGAGTATTTGTGTTGCGTCGTCGCGGGCCATCTGGAGCAGGTCGAGGTCTGTTGTGAGATCGGCGATTTTGAATTCGGGCAGGCCATGCTGACGCTTGCCGAGCAGTTCGCCCGGACCGCGAAGGCGGAGGTCCTGTTCTGCGATTTCAAAACCGTTTTGTGAGCGGGTGAGGATGCTGAGTCGTTCGCGTGCCCTGGGGGAGTGTGAATCGGTTCGCAGAAAGCAGTCGGACTTGCGCGTTCCCCGACCGATGCGACCGCGAAGCTGGTGGAGTTGGCTGAGGCCGAAACGTTCGGCGTGTTCAATGACCATGATGGATGCGTTGGGAACGTCGACGCCGACCTCGATGACGGTGGTGCTGACGAGCGCGCGGGTTTCACCGTCGCGAAATCGGTTCATTTCGCGATCGCGGTCAGCCGTGGATTGGCGACCGTGGATGAGACCGACATCAATGCCGGCGAAAGGTCCGGATGCCAGTCGTTCGTATTCGGTGGTTGCGTTTTTGAGATCGAGGTGTTCGGATTCGGTGACGAGGGGGTAGATGATGTAGGCTTGTTCGCCGGCGACGAGGCGTTGGCGGATGGCGTGCCACATCCGGTCTTCCATGTCGTGTTCGATGAGCCAGGTTCTGACGGGTTGGCGACCGGGGGGTGCGTCCCTGATGGTGGTGATGTCGAGATCGCCAAAGCAGGTCATGGCCAGCGTGCGTGGGATGGGGGTGGCGGACATAACGAGTCCGTCGACGGATTTGCCGGCGGATTGGAACATGGCTGCCCGTTGGGCAACGCCGAACCTGTGCTGTTCGTCGATGATGACGAGTCCGAGATTGGCGAAACGGACGTCTTTCTGGATCAATGCGTGGGTGCCGATGATCCAGTTGACCTCGCCCGCGCTGATGTCGTTGATGAGTTTCGTGCGTTTGGACGCGGTCATGCCGCCGACGAGGAGTTCGACGCGGACGCGGGAGTCGTGGAGATATCGTTTGATTTTGCCGGTGTGTTGTTCTGCCAGGATTTCGGTGGGTGCCAGAAGAGCGACCTGTCGACCGTTGGCGACGGCGACGAGTGCGGCGTAGAGCGCGACCGCGGTTTTTCCGCAGCCAACGTCGCCCTGGAGGAGACGACGCATGGGGGTGGGTTTGGCGAGATCGTTCACGATGGTCGCGACGGATTTTTCCTGTCCGGGTGTCAGATCGAATGGAAGGCGGGCGCGGATGCGTTCGTCGATTTTGGGGGTGCACTGTATGGGTGCGGTTGCGGGGAGGGCATCGCGGTCTCGGCGGACCTTCTGGATGGCGATCTGGGAGAGAAGCAACTCGTCGTAGGCGAGGCGGCGACGGGCGATGGGGACGTCGGTGAGCGTGGTGGGCTGGTGGACGCAGCGGATGGCGGTCTGTCGCGCCGGCCAACCGTTTTGCTGACGTTGTTGATCGGGGATGGGATCGGGGATTCGGTTCGTCAAGCGGGCGAGGACGGCGGTGATGGTTTTTGCGATGGATTTTGACGTCAGCGTGCCGGTGGCAGGGTAGACCGGTTCAAAATAGTCTGCGTCGCCGGTGAAGGGTTCGTCTTCGGAGCAGATCGTGAATCTGGGGTTCGCGAATTGAGCGTACCGACCGTCGGGATCGGTTTCGACCCTGCCGGTGACGCGGATGGTGCAGCCTGGTCGGACCTGTTCGGCGACGTAGGGTGCGTTGAACCAGCGAGCGCGGACGCGACCGGTGCCGTCTACGATGTCAGCCATGACAGAACCACGCCGTCGCCCGGGTTTTGCCCGGACGGATGTGACCTGCCCGATGACGGTGGAGATGTCGTTGAGGATCAGTTGGTCGATCGGGACGGATTCGGGCAGCGTTTCGTATCGAAACGGCAGATGTTCGATCAGATCGGCGACAGTTTTGACACCAACGTCCGCAAATTTGGACGCCCGGAAGGGTCCGACGCCCTTGACGAACTGAATCGGTGTGTCCAGATCGATGTTTGCCAAGGACGGCTTCGCTTCCCACAGATGCTGACAGGCCAACCGTTGTTCGTCGTTACGGAATCACCAGTTGATCGCCGACGCGAAGCTTGTTCGGGTCGGTCAGGACGTTGCGATTGGCCTGGTAAATGTCTCGCCATTTCGCGGCGTTGCTGTAATACGTTCTTGCGATTCGAAACAGCGTATCGCCCTTGCCGACAACATGGGTGCGGGTTGCGGAGTCCGCAGTGTACGCGTCGTTGAATCCTGTCGTCGTGGAGGCCAGGTAGACGGTGTCATCGGTGGTGGTGGATGGTGAGGACTCGACGACCGCGGGGATTTGGTAATCGGTTTGCATGCCGTAATCGGCCGACGCGCTCTGAGCGGGCGGAGCGATGGCGTTCTTGTCCTGACAACCCGTCGTCATCATGATCCATCCGATTCCCATGCAGGTGAAAGCTTTACGCATCGCAAGACCTCCTTGTCTGGTACATTGTGCAATATCCTTATCCGATGAGTTTAGAAACCGGCGAAACGATGTCAAGGAAAAGCGTGTGTGTGGATGTGGATTAGACAGGATTCTTCACGAAATCGTCGGGTTGGTCGCGACGGATTTGATGCTTCGGCGAAGACGGTAAAGCTCGACGAAGGCGCGCGCGATGACCTTGAGATTGGCACCGGTTTGATCTCCGGCGGTTCGGGGGTAGTGATGGACGCCGATTTGCCCGATGCGGTAATCGAGATAGGTGCATTTGGCGAGGATTTCGGTGTCGATGAGGGCACCGGTGGACTGCATGTCGATGCGGTCGAATAGCGTGCGGGGGAAGATTTTGAAGGCGCAGTCGATGTCGCGGATGCGCATTTTGAAGGTCCGGTTAACCAGCGTGGACCAGCAAAAGGCGTTGATTTTTCTCAAAAGAGGGTCCTGACGATTGAGGCGGTAGGCGCTGACGATGTCGTATTTGTTCAACATGGGCAGGAGTTTGGGGAGTTCGTTGAAGTCGAATTGGCCATCACCATCGGTGTAGAAAACCCAGTCGAGCCTGGATTCTCGAAATCCACGTTGTAAAGCACCGCCGTAACCGAGGTTGGGGTTGTTGTGGACGGCGCGGACCTCCGGGTGGTTGGCGGCCAACTGGTTCGCGATTTCGCCCGTGCGGTCCCTGCTGCCGTCGTTGACAATGATGATTTCGCATTCGTCAGCCACATCGCGACCGACCTGCAACGCGCTTAAGGTGGTGCGTTCGACGTTGGCTTCCTCGTTGTAACAGGGGAAGAAAATGGAGAGACGCAGCGGCGACAGGGGTGGTTTTTCCATCAGGAGGCTAAGTTTCGTCTGTTGGCGGCTCGTCGGGCAGTGTTGCGTCGGGAGGTTGTTGACTGGGTTGGCGTCGGGCCTGGGCGAGCATCAGTCGGGCTTCGCGGAGGAGGGTGCCGTCGGAATAGAGCTGCACGCGGTATTCGCCGGGTTCGGGAAATCGCAGGCCGTAGAATTGCAGGGCGAGGTTCGCGACGGCGCGGGGGTTTTTGAAATCGACGAAACCGTCGCCCTTGACGATGGGTTGTCGGACGCCTTCGGAATCGATGATTGAAATCGTGACAGGTGTTTTGGATCTGCCATCGGTCATGGAGACGTAGACGCACAGTTGCGGCTGGGTTACGGGGAACCGGGCAGCGTGGATGGTGGAGAACATGCCGATAAGCGACTGCTTGCCGGTGACGCGATCGGTGATGATTTGATCGCAGACAATCAGGGAAAGGACGTCGGGTTCCAGGCCTGTCGGACTCATCGAGGCACCTCGCGGTAGTTTGAATTCGATCACGATACGCTGAACCCATCTTAGCGTGGTTCCCGTCACTCGCCACATCATGGGCCATTTGCCTTTGCGAACGTGACGAGGCACAATACGCCGTCCGATTGGAAAACCACCGCAAAACGGAGAAGGCGACACCGATGAAAGTTCATGAATATCAGGCCCGTGAGTTGCTGGAGGAGTGTGGTGCCCCGGTTCCACCGTCAAAGGTTGTTGAAACGGTCGATCAGGCGTTGTCCGCGTACGACGAAATAGGTCAGATGGTGGTGGTCAAGGCTCAGGTGTTTGCCGGCGGACGCGGCAAGGCGGGGTTCGTCAAGCTCTGCAACAACCGTGACGAGGTGAAAACAGCCGCGGAGTTCATGCTCGGTAATCGGATGGTGTCGAAACAGACCGGTCCCGAGGGAATCGCCGTCAAAAAACTGTTGATCGCGTCGGCTGTGGACATCGAGAGCGAATACTACGTCGCCGTCGTGTTGGATCGCACGAAGCGGTGTCCGGTGGTGATGGTCTCGCGTGAGGGCGGGGTTGAGATTGAAGAGGTGGCTGAGAAAAATCCGGACGCCATCGTGAAACAATGGCTTGATCCGCATTTGGGACTGGTCAATTTTCAGGCAGCCAGGCTGGTGTCAGCCCTGGGGTTGAAGGAAAAATCGCAGGTCAAATCTGCGACGAAGGTGCTGCGGGCGTTGGTGGATGTGTTCTACAAATACGACTGCGCGTTGGCGGAGATCAATCCGCTGGTGTTGACCAGGGGCGGGGATATCCTGGCCATCGACGCAAAAATGAATTTCGACGACAACGCCACGTTCCGTCACAAGAGACTGCAGGAAATGTTCGACCCGAGCGAGGAAAACCCGGCGGAGCTTCGCGCGAAGGAACACGACCTGACGTACATCGCGCTGGATGGGAACATCGGTTGCCTGGTGAATGGGGCGGGGCTGGCGATGTCAACGATGGACATCATCAAGCTGCACGGTGGTGAGCCTGCCAACTTTCTCGACGTCGGTGGTTCGGTCACGAAGGAGGGTGCGATCGAGGCGTTTCGCATCATTCTGTCGGATGAGAAGGTCAGGGGTGTGCTCGTGAACATCTTCGGCGGGATCGCCAAATGCGACACCATTGCCGAAGCACTGATCGCAGCCGCGAATGAAATTGGTTTCAAAATCCCCGTCGTGGTTCGTCTCGAGGGAACAAACGTGGAGCGTGCGCGCGAGCTGCTCAAGGAAGCGAATATCGACGCGCTCATTCCGGCGGATGACCTGACCGACGCCGCGAAAAAGGCGTGCGCACAGGTCGCGTAAGCATTCCCGGGTCACATCTCTTTTTTGAAACAGCGGACCTGTCCTACTCGCCGGAACCGGGTCGGCGGCGGAGTTGTTTTGTGTTGCTTCGGCGTGTCTTGTTGTCGAGTCGGCGTTTCCTGGATGATCTGGTGGCCTGGGTCGGAACCCGTTGGCGTTGTCGATGCAGGGCAGATTCAAGCAGTTCGACAAGTCGCTCGGTGGCTGACCGGCGGTTGGCAGCCTGGGTTCGATGTCTGGACGACACCACGCGCATCTGACCGTCCTTTCCGATGCGTGTCCGGAGCTGTGTGCGGATGCGTCTTTTCTGAGCGTCTGTCAACGCTTCGGTGTGGTGCAGATCGAAATACAGCGTCACGCGCGTGTTGACCTTGTTGACGTTTTGTCCACCGGGACCACTGCTTCGCGAAAAGACGAAACGAAGGTCATCGGCGGGAATTCTGACAAACTCGTCAACGATCACGTCGCCTGATGAATCGTCGGGGGTGATCAACTCCCCCGCCCGCCCGAACCGGTCGGAATTTTGAATTTCGGTTTGAAGGATCGCGTTGCGCCGGTCCCGGGTTTCGCCCGCGATTGTGGAGACCGTCGCACACGCGGGACGGATCGCGAATTCGTCAGCGCGTTGGACGAAGCCAATCGACCGAGAAACAGGGCTGGATCCCCCTTGAGCTTGATGGCCCGATCGTAGTCCGCGATCGCGAGTTCAAACTTTCCAAGCAGATGATAAGACTCCGCCCGGCGAACGAGGGCTTGAAAATCGTCCGGGTCCTGTTCCAACTGCTCGTTGAATGATTCCACGTCCTTTTCAACCGACACCAGCAATCGACCGCGTTCCAGCGTGGCTGCCTGGTGCGCGCTTTCTCGAGAGAGGGCGTAGTCGTAATCCCGCATAGCCTCAACCAGATCGCCAAGACGCCGCAACGCCATTCCACGTGCGACGTAAACACCGGGAACGCGCGCGATGCCGTGGGACAACGTTCGACTCAAATCGTCGGCTGATTGGACAGCGTCTCCGGTAAACAGCTCGACCAACCCACGCATCAGATAACCACCGAACTTGTTGGCATCGTATCCAAGCATGACCTCTGCCCATTGGCTGACCTTCTCGAACTCCGCACGTCGCGCATGAATGACCGCTCGGAGAAAGACGGCGTCGTAAAACGATTGGTCGGCGCGGTTGGCTTCATCGACGAGTCGCAGCGCTTCGTCAATATCCGCCGCGTCGATCGCCTGCTGACACAAGCTCAACGACACGGTCCTGGCTGCGAGAAGCACAGAGTTGGTCGGCATCCTCGACGGAGATTTCAGAAGCCGTTTCGCAACCAATTGAATTTCCTCGCCAAGCATCGCCAGCGTGACCGCGTCTTCTTCTGTAAAATGCACGGCGGTATCCACCGGACGCCTGTCCATACCCCCGGTGGCTGACCCGGGTGCGTTGAATGACCCCAGCGCGCCACGCAATGCTTCGGAACCAGCCCCGAGCGTTCGCATCGCCAACTGAACATCGGCTGGAAGACTTTCAATCAGCGTCTCGCGCTCTTCCTCGAGCGTCTCCACACGTCGCTCCAGCTCCTTGCGCTCATTGCGCTCGACCGTCAGCACTTCATCCTTGCCCGCGAGCTTCTTCTTCGTCGAACGTGATTGCAAAGCATAGGTCGAAAAGGCTGTCACGATCGCGACGAGAATCGCCACCGCGCCCACGCGATTCCGGGTCAACTTCTTTCGAACACGTCGGGCGATCCCCTCGCGTTTGGCATGGATGGTTTCCGACCGCAGGAACCGCCGAAGATCCTCGGACATCTCGCCAGCCGACTGGTACCGACCTCCAACATCCTTGTCCAGGGCTTTCATGCAGACCGTTTCGAGATCGACCGGAATCGACGAATTCAATTCGCGGGGTGATTTCACATCGGAACTGATAATGCGCGAGATGACCTGCTCCCGCGTTTCACCAGGATAAGGTGGTTGCAGCGTCAGCCACTCGTACATCGTCGCCCCGAGCGAGTAAATGTCCGTCCGATGATCGACCGGAACGCGCCCACCGGTGATCTGCTCCGGCGACATGTACAGTGGCGACCCGATGAATTCACCGGTCATGGTCACCCCAGGCTGCTCCATGATCCGCGCAAGCCCGAAATCGGTGATCCGCAACCTGCCGTCTGATCCCTGCAGAAAATTATGCGGTTTGATATCGCGATGGATCACACCCTGGCCATGCGCATATTGCAACGCGTCGGCTGCCGCGGCGGTTTGTCTGGCCACCTCGTAAAAATGCTCCGCCGCAGTGCGCGACAACGCGGTGTCAGCCGATTCCACGGTGTTGGAAGATGACTCTGCAATCCCCGTATCCGCAGTAGTCGCATGCGACGATCCCCCAAGGGGCTGCGTTTCCGTCAAACCGACAGACGAACCGGACGATGTCCCCCCACGCATCACGCAGATCGAGTCGTACAAACTCCCACCGTCAACGTATTCCATGGTGTAGTAATAAATCCCCTCAGCCTCACCGATCGCGAATATCGGGACGATGTTCTCGTGGCTGAGCTTGCCAGCCGCCTGCGCTTCGCGCTTGAATCGCTGGACAGCCGTCGCGCTTTGACTGATGCCGACGGGTAGAACCTTCAGGGCAACGACACGGTTGAGCGACTTCTGCCATGCTTCGTAAACCGTCCCCATTCCGCCTCTGCCAATCTCGCGGCGAATCTCGAAATCGTCGATGACCCGCCCGATCAACGAGGTCGTACCGGTCCCGCTCGACCCGTCTGACCGTTGGGGCTGCCTGCTGAATTCGTTGGACTCGGAAGAAGCCAATATGCCCGCCTCACCTGCCTGGCTGCACAAAACCTGACGGAATCAGTCCGTCAGAATACTCCAATACTTTCACACCGCAGCAGGCCACCGTCAATTTGACAAACCGACGTTCTTTATAATCCACTGCACGTCAAGGACTTCCATCGATTTGCGACACCCGGTTGATTCTGAAATCCACCGACCCGATGATCGCACCGCCACCCATTGTTACGCCTGGGACGCGTTTTCGGCGCATACGGGCAGGAATAAATTTCTGCTTTAACTCCGGTGCTCTGCTGCGCCGATCAACACGCTATTCGACAACGACGTTCGGGTATTTACCCAACCGGTGTATTTTTCCCAGTTCAACATATCGCGTCACGACTTCGCAGATGTACCCGCGTTCCGCGTCAGTCGTTTGGCGGACGGGTTTGGCTGGCACACCCATCATCACGGTGCCGTTGGGGACGGTGGTTCCCGGTGGCACGACCGCACCGGCGGCGATGATGCACCCCTCGCCGATTTCACAGCGATCCAGGACGATCGAACCGATCCCGATCAGCGATCGCGAGCCAACACGCCGACAGTGCACCACAGCCCGGTGACCGATGCCCACGTCGTCGCCAATATCCAGATCGACACCTGTCTCATTATGCAGAACAGAACCATCCTGAACATTGACACGCCGACCCAGGCGAATCCGCCCCACGTCACCCCGAATCGTCACATGGTGCATGATCGTGCACTCGTCACCCAGCGTGACACCGCCAGCCACATACGACGTCGGCGCGATGTACACATCCCGCCCCAATTTGACACAATGGTCGATCACAACGGTACCCTCCACACGACACCTGTGCGCGCGACGTCAGCCACACCCGTTACCGATACCATCGGTCCGAACGGTCCATTCGGTTGATATTTGAAATGACGTGAAACAGCGATGCGAGCGAACACCACGAACCGGCGAGCAGCCAAACATACTCAGCCGTTGCAAACCAGGGACCGCCCAATCCCCCTTCGATATCAGTCCTGCTCGATCTCTTTCGACTTCTCTTTGACAAGCTTGTCGATCTCGGATTCGACACCCTTGATCAGCTTTTGAATGGAATCCTTGGCGGTGTCAGCCTCATCCTCGCTGAGCACGGACTCCTTTTGCGACGATTCGATTTTCCTGTTCGCGTCGCGTCGAACATTGCGGATTGCGACCTTCTGCTCTTCACCCATTTTTCGCACCTGACCAGCCAGTTGCTGACGACGCTCACCCGATAGTGGTGGAATCGGGAGTCGAATGATCTTACCGTCGGAGGCTGGCGTGATTCCGAGATCGGACGACTGCAAACCTTTTTCGATATCCTTGATCGTTCCCGGATCGAAAGGTTTCACCACGATCGTCACAGGCTCGGGACAACTGATGGCAGCCAACTCGCGCAGGGGCATCGTACTCCCATAGGAGACGACCTCGATGCGGATATGATCAACCAGCCCCGGAGACGCCTGCCCGGTTCGGACACCCCGCAGTTCCTCTTTGAGAAAATCCACGCACTTTTGCATGGCCGCTTTGCAACTTTTTTGAATTTCAGCCGCTGACATCGCGCAATCCTCTATTCAGACGTTGGCCTGTTCACTGACCAGGGTACCCACGCGCTCACCCCGGACGACACGCAGCATGTTACCCGCCTGCTTGACATTGAAAACCACCACGGGAATCCGATTTTCCTGACACATGACAATGGCCGTCAAATCCATGACCTTCAGTCGCCCGTCGATGAAATCGTTGTAGGTCATCTGATCATGTCGGACAGCGTCGGGATGGGTTTTCGGGTCAGCCGAGTAGATTCCGTCGACTTTCGTTGCCTTGAAAAGGACATCAGCCCCGATCTCCGATGCGCGAAGGGCAGCACAGGTGTCGGTCGTCACGAACGGATTGCCCGTTCCACCGGCGAAAATGACAACACGCCCTTTTTCGAGATGGCGGATGGCCCGGCGACGTACGAAATTCTCCGCCACACTCGTAACAGAGATGGCAGACTGAACCCGCGTTTCAATCCCGAGCGACTCAAGAACTTCCTGAACAGCCAGCGCATTGATAATCGTGCCCAACATGCCCATATAGTGGGCGGAGGCAGCGGGGATATCGATTTTCTGAGCGAGTTCATTGCCGCGGACGATGTTGCCGCCGCCGACAACCAACGCCAACTGCACACCCTGATCGACGATGGTCCTGATTTCGGCGGCGATGCGTTGGAGTTCCTCCGCATCGATGCCCGTGGTTTCGGGACGACAAAGCCCCTCACCGCTGATCTTGAGCACCACACGCTTGCGGGCGAGCTTGCCCATTCGGATGATCTCCACTCTCTACGCAAAAAAAGGAGCCTTTCGGATCCCGTTGGTTATCGACTAGCTGCCAATCCTGACGAAGGTGTAGCCCTGAACGGCGCTGACACCGCCACCCGCCAACACATCCCGCACTTTGGTCTTGGAAACCTTGACGTGCTCCTGCTCCATCAGCGTGTTCTCGGCGTAGAAGGCGTTGACCTTTCCTTCCACGATTTTTTCCACGATGTTTGCGGGCTTGCCGTCTTCCTCGGCTGTCTCCTTCGCAATCTGACGGATTTTTTCAACCTCGTTGCCTGCCACACCGTCGCGATCGATCGCCAACGGACGGGCAAACGTCACATGGTGACAAAGGTCGATACCGATACTTTCAGGATTCGGAGCAGCATCGAGAGACACCAGCACGCCGGTCTTGCCATCGTGATGAACGTAGCCGCAGGTGTATCCCCCGCTCATTCGGGTTGACGCATGAAGAACGATGTTCTCACGCAGCAATCCGAAGACCGCTTCAAGATCCTCGGCAATGGTCTTGCCGGGGTTTTCAGGCGACGACATTGCCTTGACAGCATCCACCGAGGGTGTTGCCTCGTCCTGAGCGAGAACCGCGGCAGCGATGTTGTCTGCCAGCTTGATGAAATTGTCCGTCTTGGCGACGGGGGCAGTCTCGCAACGCAGGTCGACGATGGCACCGGTCTTTCTGTCAGACGAAATAGCCATCCCGATGCGACCCTCGCCGGTTTCGTTCCCGGCGCGTTTCTCCATCTTGCCCTTGTATTTTTTTTGCAGCAGCGTCTTGGCTTCCTCGATGTCACCCTGCGACTCGGTCAGGGCAGTCTTGCATTCCATCATCGGCAGACCTGTTTGCTCGCGAAGCGATTTGACGTCAGCGGCCGTTATTGCAGCCATTTTTTCTACTCCCACTCTGCATTCACCCGGGTTCACGGGCGAATCAAATTTCCAATGACTCGTACCTGTTGCTCTGAGTTGTTGATTCCCGGGTGTTTCCAGGATGACGCACGTCCTCACGCGAAAACACCCGGTGTTGTATTGTGATCAGGACGAAGCGTCCCCAACGGCAGATCCCGCAACATCCGCACTTGCGTCCGCCGTTTCAGTCGACACCGCAGGTTCGGATACACCTTCATCCGCCCGGGCAAGCGTGGCACGCTCAGACCGACGCTTGGGCGTGGGTGCTTCTTCCTGTTCGGTTCGACCGCGAAGACCTTCCTTAACCGCCTCGGTCATGTGCTCGATGATGATCTCGATGCTCCGCATGGCATCGTCATTTCCCGGGATCGGGATGTCGGCGAAATCCGGATTTGAATCCGTATCGATCAGGCAGACCGTTGGAATGTTGAGGTTGCGCGCCTCACGCACCGCCAGATGCTCACGCTGGACATCAACGATGATCAACGCACCCGGCAATTTCGACATCTTGCGAATACCGGAAAGATTACGCTCGATTTTGCGCTTCTCACGGGCATTTCGCGAAATCTGCTTCTTGCTGTACTCGGCAGCGCTGCCATCTGTGTCTGCCGCCTCCAACTCCTCGAGACGACTGAGGCGAGCGCGGATCGTGCGAAAATTCGTCAGCGTGCCACCAAGCCAGCGCTCGATGACGTACGGCATATCAACGCTGACCGCATGATCGACAATGGACTGTCTGGCCTGTCGTTTCGTACCGACGAACAGAACATCACCCCCGCCGCCGACCACCTGCGAAACAAACTTCTTCGCACGCAGTAAGCCCTTCACCGTCTCACGAATGTCAATGATGTGGATCAGATTGCGTTTCGAGAAAATATACGGACTCATTTTCGGATTCCAGCGACTCGCGCGGTGCCCGTAGTGAATCCCCGAATCAATCAGTTGACGTACCAACTCTGATGCCAAGCGAAACCTCCTCGTCGCGACGAACATTTGCCCACAAGTTCAACACCCGCTGCAACGGAAGAGCTTACCATTATCCAGGGCGAAATCAACCCCCCGCGGCAACGGGATATCACACCACCCGCGCGAGAATCAATCCATCCTTGCCGGAGCGACCATTGACCGATACAGTCCGCCGTCGCAATGTCGCTGAATTGGCCGAAACCCCTCAGGAGCAACGACTTGCACCACCCCCACGGTCAGCACAATCTGCGAATCTTCATCAGTGCAGCCGAGCCCAGTGGCGACATGCACGCAGCTTCGCTGATGCGGGAAATCCTCGCTCGCAGGCCTGAAACGCAGTTTGTCGGTGTGGCTGGCGACCAGATGCGCGACGTGGGATGCGAATCGGTGGCAGATATGACGAAAAACGCAGCCATGCTGACCGGCGCGCTGGGAAACGCGGGGAAAGCCGTCGAAACCTGGTCAGCCACCACGCGGCAGCTCACCCGCCGTCATTTCGACGCTGCCGTCGTGATTGACTCACCGATGCTGAATCTCCCAATCGCCGCCCGAACCCGCGCCCGTGGGGTTCCAACCCTGTATTATGTGGCTCCGCAGCTCTGGGCGTGGGGACGATATCGAATGCACAAGGTGAAGGCACGCGTCGACAAGCTGGCCTGTGTCCTGCCGTTCGAGCAGGATTTTTTCGTAAACCTTGGTTTTGACGCGACTTACGTCGGGCATCCCCTTTTCGACCGACTTTCAAAACGACCGCCTGACCCAAATGTGGTGGCCCAGATCAGGAGCGCGGGATCCCCAGTGATTGCGATTCTCCCCGGATCGCGCGGACATGTCGTCTCGGAGGTGCTGCCCGGGCAACTGGAGGTGGCGCGGACGGTACGGCGGCGGTTTGGGCGAGCGCATATCGGGATTTCGGTGGCGAATGAGACGGCGGCGGAGGTTATTGGCGGGATTTTACAACGGACAAAAATTCCGGCGACGCTTTATTCCGAACAGAATGCTGGACTACTGACGGCGGCTGACCTGACGCTGGTGGCGTCGGGGACCGCAACGCTGGAGGTGGCGTATTACGGGTCGCCGATGATCGTGATGTACAACGGATCCAGGCTGATGTACCACCTGATTGGTCGCTGGCTTATCGATCTTAAACATTTGTCGCTGGTCAACATCCTGGCGGGTCGGGAACTGGTGCCCGAATTCATGCCCTATTACGAATCGACGCAGCCCATCGCGCGCAGGGCGATCGAGATGTTGTCGTCGCCCGGGGCGATGGCGGACACTCGGGCGGGATTGGCGAAGACGATCTCGACGATTTCGCAGCCTGGGGCGAGCGGTCGGACGGCGGAACTTCTCCTGAGCATGATCAACGAACACTGATCCGCGCGTCGGGGTCGGCGTTGTCGAGCCTGGAACGCTCGGGAATCGATTTCCACGTCAGTTGCGTTCTTGAAGATTTCATCATCTGCGTCTGGCCCGCAACGAGTTGGAAATCCCGCGTCGTGATGGGCGTTGCCCGCCCCCTGGTTCGGGATTTTTTGAACACAAACGTGGCGAGGTATCGCGATTTGCGCGACGCAGGGTTGGGGGAATTCATCGACACGACGGCAACGCGGTTTCGTGACAGGTCGGCGACGTGGATATTCTCCTGCCCGGCGAACAGAAAATCATGTCGCGAATCGTCAACGACAATCTCGTTCAATCGCAAATCATCGCGATTCGTCACAACGGCAATTTGGTACGCCTGTACCTGCGAGGCATTTTGTCCAAAAACCTCGACCTTGACGCTGCCGTCGCGATCGATGCGCGATTTCATCTCGATTTTCAGGTCGGCTGACATGATCCGGTCGACGGGGCTGGCGGCGGACGGGTTGTTGCAATTGCATGGATCCTCGCCGGTGAAGGCTTCGACCAGGGCGAAAATATCGCTGGTCATCAGGGGCGATCCGCCGGGTACGCAACCGGCGATGTCAGCCTGGGGGCACAGATCGTAATCACCGAAACCACGCACAGCGCAGAGAATGTCAGCGATTTCGACGAGGCCCTGGAAGGGTGGGGCAATGTCGCCGTAACGGATGTCGAATTGGCTGCACTGACCCGCGTCGCATAGTTCATAGGTGCATGGGTTTGTGTCGAGGCAATCCTGATTCTGGATGCAGCCGTCGCATTCGTCGGGGATGTCGTTGTTGTTGAAATCGAAGCTGACGACGTCGCGGAGGTCGCACGCGTCCCACTCGTCGTTTTCGTTGCAGTCGGTTGACGTATTCTGACAAACGTCGGGTACGCGGTTGTCGTCGCAATCGTCGGCAGTGGCGCTCGCGATGTCGCAAAGATCCCACACATCGTTGGTATCGCAGTCCGCCAATCCCTGCGGACGGCTGAAGATAAGGAGAACCTGTCCTGCGTTGGGTCTGCCGTCGGGGTCGCCTGCAAAAACGCTGACGAGCAGATCGTCGAGTCCGTCGCCGTTCATGTCACCGGCGGGGACAACACGCCATCCCAGGCGGTCGGCTGCGTCTTCACCGTCGATGGCGAAACCGTTGGTCCCCGACAGGGACGCGACGTTCAGCGGTCTTTCTGTTGCTGGAGACCGTCTGCCCAGAACAATGTAGCATTTTCCGGCGGCGTTTTGTCCACGCGGATCGCTGAAGGGTGATCCGATGGCGAGGTCATCAATCCGGTCGCCGTTGATGTCTCCGATGATGGAAACGTGTCGGCCTATGGTTTCGAGACGTTCCTGCCCGTCGATGACCATGCCCGACGCGCTTTTCGCCGACTGGATGCTGAGCTTCCCCGAAAGACCGATGCGACTGTGTCCGTAGACAACGTGGATTTTTCCGGGGATTTCAACGTCACTGATGTCGGTCCATGGGGCGGAGAGGATCAGATCGTCGATCCCGTCGCCGTTGAAATCGCCGCGTGACGAGATGCTTCGGCCTACCTGAGCCAGTTCAACCTCGCCCCGGATGGTGAAACCATTCGTGCCATCGAGCGATGCGAGATCGAACTGCCCGCCGGTCCCGATCGTGGGTTGGCCGAAGAGGATGTAGGCGAAACCAAGGTTGATCATTTCGCCGCGGTCTGCCAGCGGCGCGCCGATGGCGAGGTCGTCTGCCCCGTCGTTGTTGATGTCGCCGACGCCAACGACGGAGAATCCCGCGAAGTCGTCCGCCTGCTGACCTCGAACGACGAATCCGTTGCTGCCGTCTAGCGAGGCGAGGTCGATGGATGATTTTTGGGACAGATCGGCGTTTCCGAAAATGACGTAGACCGCGCCGGCGGACACCTGCGCACCGTTGTTTGCATTGGGGGCGAAGATGGCGATATCGGCGAATGAGTCGTTGTTGATGTCGCCGGCGGCGGAGACTTCAAAACCGGTCAAATCGTCGATGGTTAGGCCATTAAGGGTAATGCCGACCGGTGCGTTGAGGTTGGCGAGGTCGACCAGTCCTGTTTGAGCAACGGTGGGTCCGCCGAAAACGATGTAGGCGGTACCCGCGAACGCGCGCCCTTCGGGACTTGCCTCGCTGGCACCGATGATGATGTCGTCGTACCCATCGCCATTCACATCGCCCGCGATGGCGACGCTGTGGCCTGCAAGATCGCCCTCGGCTGCTCCGCGAATCACGAAACCGCGGACATCCCCCACGGTGGAAAGCTCGGACAGTTCGATGGTTGGGTTGCGTTCCATGCGATCGCTACCGAACAGGACGTAGACAGCGCCGGGATTTTGAAGCTCCTCGTGGTCAGCGAAATGGGCACCGATGATAATGTCATTGAATCCGTCACCGTTGATGTCGCCGTTGCCAGCCAGGCCGAACCCAGCCTGGTCGAGCGGATTGATGCCGTTGATCATGACGCCCTGATAGCCATCAAGCCGGGACAGTTCAAAAACCGGTCCGAACGGGCATTCGTCGGGAACGCCGTCGGCGTTGCAATCACCGCTGGTACCCGCGGTGATTTCGCAGGCGTCCCAGACGTCGTTGGTGTTGCAGTCGGCGGAGGTGTCCTGACAGTGGTCGAGGATGTCGTCCTGATTGCAATCGGTTTGATCGTCGCAATCGTCGGGGATGCCGTCTGCATCGCAGTCCGGTTCGCAGGAATCGGGAATGGTGTCGATGTCACAGTCAGGTTCGCATTCGTCCGGAACGCCGTCGTTGCCGCAGTCGAGGCTTGCCCCGTTTTCGATGTCAACGTGGTCAGGCGTGCCGTTGCCGTTGCAGTCTTCGAGGATGGTGATCCTGAAGGGCAAGCCCACGGGGACGTCGAGGTTAACGATACCGGTTCCGAAAAATGCGACGCGGGCGGGATCGAAGGGAACCGTGAAGGTGCCGCGAATGCCTTCGGGGACGTCAATCATGAGGGTGCCCGCGTATTTGGCCAGGCCGTCGTCGGTGACGAAATCACCCTGGGTCAGCAGAACGTTTCCGAGGCGAACGTCAGGCTCGATGGCGGCGGTGGTGAGGGTCAGCTTGTCGCGAAAGATGTAATCCTTTCGGGTTTCGTCGTATGTGATCGCGGACAGGGGGTTGCACAATTCTGTCTCGATTTCGCAGAACGATTGCCAGTTTGGGCAATCGAAGTTGGACGCGCATGTCGGACGATAAAGGCTGATCTGACCAAATGGGCCGGCGAGGTTGGCTGGACTGAATCCGACCTCGTAGGCAGCCAGACGTGCGGACTGGTCACCGTTCGGATCGAAACCGTTGACGCGCAGTTCGAGAGTGACGAGCTGCCCCGCGCCGTTCAGAACGATGCGATTGGTGGCAGGGTCAATGGTATGGGAACCGGAGGCGGAAACGGGGACGAATGATACGCCAAGGTTGCTGATGTCGCATTCGTCGGGGAATCCGTCCTGGTTTTTGTCGGTCGAGGTGCCGTCGGCGATGTCGCACTCGTCGGGAATGTCGTTGTTGTTGCAATCATTTTCGAGATGGGTGCACTCGTCGGGCGTGCTGTTGCCGTTGCAATCGATGGCGGGATTGTCGCGTGTTTCGCAGACGTCGAGGAGACCGTTTTTGTTGCAATCGACGAAAAACGTGGTGAAAACGAGATCACAGATATCGTCCCTGCCGTTTTCGTTGCAGTCCACGCCGGCACCGGGTTCGCATTCGTCGGGGATGCGGTTGAAGTTGCAGTCGGTCGTGCCCTGGTTGAGGTCGCAACTGTCCGCTTCCCCGTTGTCGTTACAGTCCGGTTCGCATTCGTCGGGAATCAGATTGCCGAACAGTCCGAGGCAGTTTCCGGAGTTGCCGTCGGCGATGTCGCAACTGTCGGCAGCCCCGTTGGATTGGCAGTCGGGTTCGCACTCGTCGGGAATCCCGTTTCCGGAACAGTCGTCGCTGACGCCCGATGCGATGTCGCACTCGTCGGGTTGATTGTTTTTGTTGCAGTCAGGCTCGCACTCGTCCGGGAGACGATTGTTGTTGCAGTCGAAACTGGTATTTGCAGCAATGTCATCATCGTCGGGGATGTTGTTGTGGTTGCAGTCCCAGACGGCGGCGGCTGCGTCGATGATGCCACCCGTGACGATCAATCCCTCCAGGGCGGGTGAAGGTCGGGCGGTAAACAGAACCCGTTCCCTGATTTGTTGCCATGACAGATCAGGGTATTTGCTCCACGTCAGTGCGACGACGCCCGCGACGTGTGGAGACGCCATCGACGTGCCCGCGTTGAAGAAATACTGCACCTCGTCAAGTCCCGTGCTGTAAATACAGGCGCCCGGAGCGCCGATGTCAACGCGCGTCAAACCATAGTTGGAGAAGGTGGCGCGGTTGTCGCGATTGTCGGTCGCGAGGACGGCGATGATATTTTCGAGGTTGTAATTGGAGGGATAGTTTTCAAAATAATCATTGTCCCATCCATTGTTGCCCGCGGCTGCCACGAAAAGGTGGCCTATTGATTGCGAGGCTTCAATCATGTCAAACAACGCCAACGAGAAACCGAACACATCGGTCCGCCAACTGTTGTTCGACACGGGGATGTTGTTGACAATGACGTAATCCATGGCTTCAAGGGTACCCGAAAGACTGCCTCCGAAACTGCCGCCACTACTGAATATCTTCAACGGGACGATCTTGCAGCGCCAATTGACACCGGTCACACCGATGCCATTGTTGCCGACAGCGCCAATGGTGCCGGAGACGTGCGTGCCGTGTCCGTTGTCGTCGTCGGGATCGCCGTCGCCGTGGAACATGTCGTAGCCATGGACGTCGTCAACCCAACCGTTGCCGTCGTCGTCGATACCGTTGTCGGGAATCTCGCCGGGGTTGGTCCAGAGATTGTCGATCAGGTCGGGATGCGAGAGGTTCGCTCCGGTATCAAGCACGGCGATGCGAAAGGTCGGGTCGCCCTGCCAATTTTCCCACACCTTGGGGGCGCGAATGTCTGCCGCGGATTCCCCGCTGGAGAAACAGAACGGACCGGTGACGTCCTGACCCGTGTTGTTCATGCCCCACAACAATTCAAAAAACGGATCATTGGGAACGTCGGTTGGGAAAATATCGTAGTCAGGCTCGGCGTACTCGACGAATTCGCGGTCAGCCAGGTAGGTCGCCAGTGCGCGGGCGAGGCTTGCCTTTGGAACCTGCACGACCTCGATGTCAGCAATGCTTTGAAATGCTCTGACCCTGCGTGTGATGCCGACACGCCGATGGACCGCGGTCTTGGTTTGGGCGGTCATGTTCGCGCGAAAGCGCACAATGAGTCGCGAGTCGTGGTGCGAGGCGGATTCGAGCTTTTGAATGGCTTGGTCGACCGCGCGCGGGTCGTTCACCATTCTGAGAAGCCTCTCGCGATCGAAACGCTGCCCATCGTCATCAACCGGCCCCGATCTCGTCACCGATTTGACCAGGCTGTCCTGCCAGTCGCTGCCTCGCGAAAACGTCGGTTGGGCAGAAACGAGCGACGTCAATGAAATCGTCACGACTGCGACGAGCACGAGAGTCGTTTCCCTGACCACAAAGGGCATCCTGCACATCGACATCATCTCCCGACGCTCGCCGAAAAAACCAAAAACCGTCTCACCCAAAAACGATCGAAAGAACCCCGCCCTGTTCCCCCTTATCATACCATCATCCCACAACGATCCCATGGTGAAAATGGTAACGCCGGGAAATCGGCGGTATTGACGAATCGCGTGCCACTTGAACGATTCCGGTTCGAAACGTAACTTGTTGTCGGTCCGGGTTCTGAAACGCAGGAAACAGGCAGACAAAACAACGTAGTCGGTGTATTCAGTACACCATCGAAGCCATCACAGATGTTGGAGGATACGACCATGCATCGCCGCAACGCATTCACGCTGATCGAGCTTCTGGTTGTCGTTTCGATCATTGCTCTGCTCATTGGTATTCTGCTGCCATCGTTGTCTCAGGCACGCCGTCAGGCGAAATCGGTGCTGTGTCAAACGCGCCTGCGCGAGTTGTCGCACGGTTGGCACATGTACGCCGACGAGAACAACGACGTAGCCGTTCCCGGGCGGATGGCCAAGGTCTCGGGCGGCACGTCCAATCCCGCCAATTGGTATGACGTCGGTAACGGGAAAAAATATCGTCCGCGGTGGGTCGCAACGATGGGCCAACAGGTCGGCGTCTTTGCATTCAATGACCCGAGCACGTCAGATGATCGACAGGATTATGACAGCCAGGTCTATCAGTGTCCGCAGGTGCCGACATGGATCGATGAGCGAAACTATGCCTATGGGTACAATCTCCAGTTCCTCGGCAACTCGCGAAAATCCAACGGACAGTTTCACAACTACCCGGTGAACCGCTCGCGAATTCGCAACTTCGCGTCCACGGTACTTGGCGGGGACTGCATGGGAACCGCCGCCGGTTTTGCAAAGCACGATCGCAAGCCCTATCAAGCCAAGGTCAACGGGATGGCCCAACTCGGCAATCATGGCTGGACACTCGATCCCCCGAGGCTGACGGAAACGTCGGATCGCGGGACGGGTGATGCGGGGTCGTCCCGAACTGGTGTCGATCCGCGTCACGGTGGCAAAGCCAACATCGTATACTGCGATGGACACGTCGAGTCTCAAACACCGCGGGCGCTTGGTTATCGTCTGGACGAAACAGAGGCATTTGTCGATCTCAACATTGACCCGATGGACAGGCCCACCAACCGATGGTTTTCGGGCACGGGCCGCGATGACAACCCGCCCGACCTGCCGTCGGCTTGAACGTCAGGCGTCGAGTTTCCATTATTCGGAAAACACACAATTCAAAGACCCAACGGTGTCCGGGTGACGCACCGTCTTTGGCGGTGGGGTAATCGAATGGTCTTGCGTCGTGGACTCGATCTATTCGAGCCGCTCGCGAATGATGCGCGAACAATGATTCGACTCCCCCACGTCTGAAGACATGAGCCACCCGTCGACTTCAACCAACGGTGTTAGTTGATCGATCAACCAGGTCACTTGGTTAGAGTTTGACGGTCAACAGGGGGAGTAGCCGTCATGGTCATCGGGGCATTGTTATCAGGGTGTCCCGGGAAATCAGCAACTGTAGGGCAGGTGCTCGCACCTGCCGTTACCATCGATGAGTGACCCACCGTCTTTAGCGGGGGGAGCGTAAAGGGTGACTTTGCGATTCCGTAAAGCAACAGCGGACGTTGAGTGCTTTGTACAGTGCGAAGCCGTAATCCGGGCAATAAGGGGCGTTTGAGAACGTGCGGCTCGTCGGTGTCATTCAATTGTGGAATATTCAGGAATTCCGGTGGGGTTTCGGGTATGATAATACCGGCGGTCCAAAGGGAGAGAGGAGCGCGTCGGGCAGCTTTCCACCACAGAGGGAAAATCCAAGGGAATCAGGGACACCAGCGGCGGTTTCGCTCGGGCGTTGATTCGATTCCGGAGAGAGGCGACACACGATCATGATCAAGGCAAAGGTTGGGTTTCTGACCGTTCTTTTCGCGACGGCGGTCACCGCTCATGCGAGTGAGATTTGGCAGTGGACCCATGAGGCACACGGTATGGGCACGTCGAATGTGATGGACGGCGGCCCGCCTGTGATGGACACTGGGCAGACCACCAGCCTGAGCGATGATCGGATGACATTTAATGCGTCGGATCGCACAATGTCCGGAAGTCTGGGAGCTGCAGCTCGTGCTCGTGGATCATCGACGGTGGATGATAATTTCGGGATTGATAGTTCGTTTCGTGTCAGCGTCGACTTGACGGTCGGTTACCTCCCAGGACTTCCAGGAGGCGACAATCCTGGCGGTTCTGCGGAGGGTGAAACGCACTCGGTGGTTGAGTTTGTGGTACCTGTCGATGATATGGAGTGGTTCTATCGCCTCGATATTGACAATACGTTTCCGTTTCCCTTCACGGGTTCGTCGAGTGTTTTGGTTGAGAACCTAACCCAATCGTCGATCGTGCTGGCCCTCGATTCAGAGCTGGAAACAGAAAAACGCATCCCATTTCCGGCAAATGCTGGCGATGTTATACGCCTCACAAGCGATTTTATGGGTGAAGGGGGTATGGGGCCGGGATCATCGAAGGCTTATGCAGCAGATATTGGCATCGTTTTTTCCGTTCCGGAGCCGGGTTCATTGTCGATCTTGTTCGTCGGACTGATTGTTGTTGCCCGACGGCACGATGCGACGTACTTCCCAACCCTCTTAACACTACAGCGCAAAGTTGCTTCCTGTGCAGGATCGTATTTGGGCCAGGTCGATGCTGTGTTTCAGTAGTTTCTCCAGCGTCGTTTTGCGATGGCTGGTCCTGGCGGCGGCGTTGCGGTTTCGGGTGTAGCTGATGCACCATGCCGCGTGCTCCAACAGACGTTTACGGCCAACCCGTCCCAGGGGCAAGGCTCGACACCAGGCGGCCAGGGCAGCGCGAATCTGATTGTGCGTCAGACTTTCGACGGGGTATGTGGGACGATTGTCGTTGTCGGCTCGGTAGGGAAAAAACGCCCGATGCTTCATCCGCTCGCTCCTCAACCATCAACTGCTCTCGCATCTTGTTCAGATACAAGTGACTCACTTGCGTGAGCGCCATATGCCGATGGATGGACTGCCAACCGCGAACCTCGAAATGGTCGAAACCCAGTTCATCTTTTTCCTCTTTGAAACACTGTTCGATCGGCCAGCGAGAGTAGGCCACATAGACAAGCCATTCCAATGGTGTACCACCGGGTGCGTTGGAGACGAAGAACTTCACATCGTCGGGTTCCAAAGGATTTCGCGCTGCAATCAACCAGTGCGACCTCGTTGGTAAACCGTCGCGCTGCATCCGAAACCCGATCACTTTGACCTCGCGCACCATGGGACCTTTCTCGCCATTTTTGATGTGAATGGGCGTCCATGACTGACCGGTGAAAGAAGGTGAATGATTCAACAGGTTCCGCACTTCGCTGGTTCTGGCAGCCGTCTTCGCAAGCCGTGGATACTGCCGTTTTCGCCCGTTTTTTCGCATTTCCTGAGGCGTCGCCCGAACCAGAACAGCCGGCTCCTTCGCCCAACCGCAAAACGCACACGGCACTTCAGCCACATAGGTCTGACCGAGTTGATCCAGCCCGTCGAGAAAGTCGTAACTGGCACCATAGAGTTCATCAAAGGTCCAGGCAGCCAC
>JAJDDT010000103.1 GCA_029260165.1 Phycisphaerae bacterium
GGATTGGCCGTTACCGTCGGATGAGCAAAGATTACGAAATGTTGCCCGTCAGCAGCGAAGCCATGGTGCTATTGACCATGATCAATCTGATGATTCACCGGCTAAAACCAGGATGATCTTGCTTCTCACACACCCTCTCAGCAATGACGGTTTTCGGATAGGACGAGAGAAAGGTGTCAATCAATGGAAGGAGCCTTTCCACTTCTTTGAGTGAAAGCGGTGCTCCACTTGCAGATATAGGTGCGTCTCGCCACTTGTGAGGAAAGTACTCATCTGCACCATAGTGATAGTGCACCTGCACACCATACGTTTGCTTTATCTTCCGAATCTGCGATTCAATTGCGGTCTCAGCAGTAGACTCCTTCCTGGCGTCGTCTTGAACGGTTTGATCATGCCCAATACACGCTCCGAAGACCATTGGAACAGCCCAGCAAAGTGCATGAAATGATCGTACGCTTAAGCGTCCCATCTGATCATCCGATCCTGAGGTTCAGCGGGTAGGTCAGGTCAAGCGGAGCGGACCTGACGATCCACCGTTCCCCCCCCCGCGCTCAATCAACCGTCCCGCCGCTCGCCGACCACATGAATCGTCAACCGCGGCTCGCGACTCAACGCCACCGGATCACCCACCAGCACGACAATATCCTCGCGCGCCATCGGAAATGATTCCAGAATCGCCGCCTCCAACTCCGCCCACGTTCGATCGCCCGTTGCAAAATCCGCCCCCACCAACATCGGACAAATCCCATACGAAAGCGCCATCCGCCGACAGGTCTGCGCGTCGGCTGAGATCCCCACCAACGTCTGCTCCGGACGATACTTGCTGATCCAACGCGCCGTCGTCCCACCACGACACCAGACCGCAATCATCTTCGCACACAAATCATGGGCAACGAGCGCCGCACTCCGCGACACCGCCGACGTCGTCGCGTCCCGCTCATGCCCCACCCGCATCCGCTGCGCCAACGAGTCCGACCACCGCTCCCCCAACTCCCCCTGTGCATCCTGCACCCGACGCGAAATCCGACGCATCATTCGCACACTCTCCACCGGAAACGCACCCGCCGCACTCTCCGCCGACAGCATCACCGCGTCCGCACCATCCAACACCGCGTTGGCTACGTCACTCACCTCCGCCCGCGTCGGGGTCGGAGACTCCACCATGCTGTGCAACATCTGCGTCGCCACGATCACAGGCTTCCCGCGTTCATGACACTTGAGCACGATCGACTTCTGCAACATCGGCAGCCGCGTCACATCCATCTCCACGCCCAGATCACCCCGAGCCACCAGAATCGCATCCGACACCGCAATGATGTCATCAATCACCGCCACCGCCTGGGGCGTCTCAATCTTCGACACGACCGGAATCTCCGCCTCCAACTCCAGCAACGCCTTCTTGAGCCTCTCGACGTCCGCCACCCGCCGCACGAACGATATCGCCACAAAATCGACCCCCGCCTCCACCGCCCACTTCAAATCATTCAGGTCTTTCTCCGTAATCGAAGGCACACCCAAATCCGTGTCCGGCACGTTGATCCCCTTGCGACTCCCGATCACCCCCGCCACGTCACACCGGCAAGTCACCTCATCGGCCCGTTTCTCCGTCACGCGCATCGAGATCGTCCCGTCATCGATCAGCACCGCGTCTCCCACCTTTAGGTCGTCCAGCAGTTGCGGGCAGTTCGTCTCAAACCGTTCACTCGTCCCGACCCCGCCATCCCCCAGCGATCGCACGATCACGCAACTCGCCCCGACCTCGATTCCCGACCGCGCCAAATCCATCGTGCCCGTCCGCACCTTGGGCCCGCAAAGGTCCGCCAATATCGCGACATGCGCTTTCGCCCGATCCGCCACCGCACGCACCGTCGCCAACGTATCCGTATGCTCCGCCAGCGTGCCATGCGACATGTTGAACCGCACGACGTCGACGCCTTCTGCCACGAACTTTTCAAGAATCCCCGCCGAACAACTCGCCGGCCCGACCGTCGCAATGATTTTTGTTTTGGACATGCCCACGAATTCTACGACACCCACCCCCGGCCCGCGAGCGTCATCGAGATTTTTCGCTACCGCTGCCCACCACCCCCAGACATATCCCGGAAAACCCAGGCCAACATCCCTGTACGCGGCCCATGTTCACCGATACCATCCCGGCGAACGCCCGCCTGAGTAGGGTGGGCCATTCGCGGTCTCAAGTGGAAGAAAGGTACTGCTATGATTAGCGACAGACTCTCCAGATTCGGGTTGGTTCTCTTGGCACCGGTCGCATGTTTCGTCGCGGGATGCATCCCCGTCGCACCGCCCATGAACGGCGATACAACCCCCGCCGAGTTTACAGCCGCAAACCTCAACCGCGGTGGAGCGCTCTACGACAAATGGTGGAACGTCGCCGGAGTCGCAGAGCCGACCACCGATCACGCCCTGTGGGCGACCCGACCCGACACCGACTCAAACACAAGAACCGGTCCGGACACCTGGCGGTGCAAGGAATGTCACGGGTGGGACTACAAAGGCGTGAACGGTGCCTACGCGACCGGCAGCCACCGCACCGGGATTGCGGGAGTTTTCGGAACAACGCAGTCACCGCAAGAGGTCTTTGACCTGCTCACCAATGCGGAAGGCCACGCTTTCCTGACCACCGGCCTGGCCGATACGGATATTTGGGACCTGGCCAAATTCGTCCTTGAAGGGCAAATCGACACCGATGACATCATCGACGAGCAGGGAGCGTTCATCGGCGTCGCCGCCGACGGACAGGCACCCTATGAGGCAGCGTGTTCCGCCTGTCACGGCACCGATGGCCTGGCGGTCCCGCCCGGTGGTGATGCCGATTTCGATGCGTTCGTCGGCGTCCTTTCAAACGACAATCCGTGGGAATACCAGCACAAGGTTCGATACGGCCAGCCCAACACAGCCATGCCGCCGCAGCAGGGCTTGCTGACCACCGCTCAGGTCGGCGACCTCGGTGCCCATTCGCAAACATTGCCGACCGCGCCGTAGAGGATTTCGAGACGAAGTTCGTGGTTGAGACGGGTGTCGAGGCGTTCGGCCTGGACACCCGATCTTGACCGGTCATGCCTGCGAAGTAGCAGCGACCGCGGTTTGGCGAACGACGTGTTCATCTCGTCCGCCTAGCGAAACCTGCATGGATATGTGAATCGCGGTCCTATCGAAGTGAGTCGCGGGGGAGCGATGCGCGCCACGGACGCGCTGGAATTGCTCGACCCCTGAACCTCAATGACCATGTGCATCCGCTTCATCAACGCCTCGCGGGTCGTCACAGGATACGCCGATTTCACTCAAAACCCCGCAGTATTCCGCCCTCCGATGAAACGCCACATGCCCACCGGAGTACAGAATCCCCCCACCCCAATCTCCGCCATTAACAAAACACCCAAACCAACGATCGAGCAACGAGCAAGACAACTCGGAATAGACGAGCGGATAAGCGCTGGCATCGAGATCGCTACGCATCGGCTTGTTCAACAGCCGAAAACGCCGCTGAGATCGCGGATCAAATCGTTCCGCCGGCTGCAACGCACCCAATCGCACCAACTCATCCAACACATCTACCCCATCCGTCAATTGCCCGTGATACGCCTTCACCGCCCCACGAATCGCCACCAGATTCCTGACACACCGGGTTCTGAGATGAATGTCATACAACCTGGCAGCCGATCCGAACAAGACGACGACCACCAACAATGCGGACGAAATGACGATCATTTTCTTAAGCGTCATCAGCGAGACCTCCCGATTTATTGTAGTCAGCGAGCCGGGACATGGTTTTCGTGTCGCCTGATTTCTATCGCACAATATCCAAACACTCAACGAGAGGATTCAAGGTCTCGCTTCCCATCTGTATCGCCCGTGTGCGAAGTCACACCATCATCGCCCCGGGGCCGCAATGATCAGCCAATATCGCCGTATAGCCATTCATGCTCCGTCCATTTCGACTGACACGTCCATCGAATTCACCCACAGGCTGGTATTGACGCATCCAAACAGGTAGAATGGGCTGGATCAACCACGGAAAATGGGACGTCCAATTCAATCGAACGGGGAAGAATGACCATCGCCGATCCATGCAATCGGAATTACTGTCCGTCACCACCGCGACCGGGCGTTGGACTGATTCTCGCCATGCTGCTCACCGCGCCTGCGCTCGCGGGTCAGCCGCAGGTCGGCAACGGGCGTATCGCGTTTACAAAAGAAACCCCGACAGGACAGCAGATATTTACGATCCTGCCGGACGGGACCGGTGAAACCCAACTGACCTTTCAGGGGACCTCCACGTTCCCGGGCTGGTCGAGGGACGGCTCTAAAATCGCCTTCTCGTCAACGCAATCGGGAATCTCGGAAATCTGGAGCATGAACGCTGACGGGACCAACCAGACCCGGATCACCTTCGCAACCCAGGGTGGAAACTTCATCCCCGAATGGTCACCGGACGGGACAAAAATCGCCTACGCATCACTGCAGGATGCAACAGGACACCCCGAAGTGTGGGTCATGAATGCCGACGGGACGAACCAGACACGGCTGACCTTCACACCCGTCAATCAAAACGCCCCAACCTGGAGCGTGCATCCGAGCTGGTCGCCCGACGGGCAACAACTGGTCTACGCCTCGACTGCTACCGGCAACACCGAAATCTGGATGATGAACGCCGACGGCAGCAATCAAACCCCGATCACCAACGGCAACGGACCGCAGTTCCCGGACAGCAATGCCTCCGAATGGTCTCGCGACGGTTCAACCATCGCGTTCTGGTCTGGTTTCGAGACGCAGTTCGGTGAGGTCTGGATCATGAACCCCGACGGAACAAACAGAACGCAACTGACACAAACGCAGGATCCTTTCAACAGCGACAACCCGGTCTGGTCACCCGACGGATCCAAAATCATCTTCGACTCCAACCGGGCAGGTCCTGTCCAGCTTTGGATCATCAATGCGGATGGCACCAACCCCACCCCCCTCGTCGACACCGCGGGCGGCCCCGCCTCCTGGCAACCGGTCGTCACGACCGTTGGCGCCCCCGTCCCGACGGTCTCGCAACTGAGCATGGTCGCCATGACGCTGATTCTGCTCGTCACCGGGGTCATGGTGCTGCGCAGAAGCCCGATCCGGGTACACCCCGTCCCGCGCAGGCACGGTTGAGACGCGCGCGTCTTGACACTGGGCGGGTGCCAAGGGACTCTTGTCAGTTCAACACTGCAATATTGGCGAGGAGCAACGATGAGTCTTAAGAAACTGGTGGATGTTGGTGCGGGACGTCGGGAGGCGGACCTTGTCATTCGTGGGGGGCGGATCGTCAATGTGCTGTCGATGGAGGTGCACGACGGTGACGTTGCGATCTTCGATGGGCGGATCGCGGGGATCGGGGACTACAAGGGTCGCGAAACGGTCGACGTGAAGGGTCAATACCTGGTGCCGGGGCTGATCGACGGTCATGTGCATATCGAATCGTCGATGCTGAGCGTGCCGGAGTTTTCAAAGGTGGTCTGTGCGTGTGGGACGGCGGTGGTGGTGACCGATCCGCACGAGATTGCCAACGTCCTGGGCGTCGACGGGATTCGGTACATGATCGAATCGAGCGCGGGGGTGCCGCTGGATGTGTTTGTGATGCTGAGTTCGTGCGTGCCCGCGTCGCATTTTGAGAGTGCGGGGGCGACGCTGATGGCGAAAGATCTGGAACCGCTACTGGACGAGCCTCGGGTATTGGGATTGGCGGAGATGATGAATTTTCCCGGCGTCGTGATGGGCGACGCGGAGTGTCTCGCCAAGGTCGAGATGACGGGCGATCGTCCGGTGGATGGTCATGCGCCGGGGTTGCGGGGGATCGGATTATGTGCGTACGCCGCGTCGGGGATTGGGAGCGATCATGAGTGCACAACGGCGGAGGAGGCGGCGGAGAAGTTGCGGATGGGCATGCGGATCATGATTCGCGAAGGCAGTCAAGCCCGGAATCTGGATGCACTGTTGCCGCTGGTTAAACCCGAGACGCTGGACCGGTTTTTCTTCGTGACGGATGACAAAACCGTGGATGATCTGTTGGCGGAGGGACACATCGATCATCTCGTGCGTCGCGCGATCGGTAAGGGCATGAATCCGCTGCATGCGGTGCGACTCGCGACGTACAACGCAGCCAACTGGTTCGGGCTGAAAGATTTCGGGGCGATCGCGCCGGGCAGGGTTGCGTCGATCGCGTGCGTGGACGATCTGAAGACGTTCAAGGTAACGAAAGTGTGGCATCGCGGGACGTTGGTGGCAGAAGACGGTGCGTTCGTGGGAACGGTGTCGGGGGGTGGGTCGTCGAAGCAGGTGACAGGAACGATGAACGCGGCGGCGTTTGATGCGGGCTGTTTCCGCGTGGCGTCGGACGGGGATACCAGGGTGCACGTGATTGAGGTTTTGGAGGATCGGATTGATACGCAGCGCAGCGTGGAGGCGATCTCGTCGGTGGATGGCGAATTACGGGCGGACCCGTCGCGGGACCTAGCCAAGATCGCGGTGATCGAGCGACACCATGCGACGGGGCGAGTCGGGGTTGGATTCGTTCGCGGGTTTGGATTTGAAAACGGCGCGCTGGCTAGTTCGGTGGGGCATGACGCGCACAATCTGGTCGTAACCGGGACGAATGATGAGGACATGTGCGTCGCAGCCAGGTGGTTGGTCGAGATTGGGGGCGGGTTTTGTATCGCGCAGGGTGGGAAAGTATTGGCGGACGTGCCGTTGCCGATCGGCGGACTGATGAGCGATGTGGACGCGAAAACGTTGGACGGGCAGTTTCACACCTTGCGTGAAGCGGCAGGTCGGTTGCCGAGTAAATTGCGTCATCCATACATGGCGTTGGCGTTCCTGAGTTTGTCGGTGATCGGATCGTTGAAGATAACGGATCGAGGTCTGGTGGATGTGGACAAGTTTGAGTTGACTGGATTGGTGGCGGACTGATGCGGATGAATTCGAGGTGGATGAAAATCGGCGTTTGTATGTTCGCAATAATGGTGACGCCGTCGATTGCGGATGAACCGGTGACCGGGCGGTGGCGGGCGTGGCTGGATTCACCGGGCGGGGAGTTGCCGTTTGGGTTGCATTTGAAGCAATCCGGGGATGGCTGGTCGGCGTGGTTGATGAACGGTGAGGAGCGAATCGAAGTACCAGAAGTGCGGTTTGGGGATGGCAGGATCGTGCTGGACATCGGGCACTACGATGCGGTTATCACGGCGAAAGTATCCGGACGCGGAAAACGGCTTGATGGTGAGTGGGCCAAGGCAACGAAGGACGGACAGGTGTCGCGATTGCCGTTTCACGCTCGACGGGACGGCGGTCCCCGTTTTGCGACGTCGAGCGGTGGTGGCAGAGCGGCAAAAAAACTGGCCAATCGATGGAAGGTTAGGTTTGAGAAGAGCGATGAGCCTGCCGTGATGTTGGTGGATCACCGATCGGACGGGCGGGTTCTTGCGACGGTCATGACGACGACGGGGGACTATCGGTTCCTGGAGGGCATGTTTGAGGCTGGTCGGTTGCGGTTGTCGGTGTTTGATGGTGCGCACGCGTTTCTGTTCGACGCAACGTTGCAATCGGATGGTCGGCTTGTCGGGCATTTCTGGTCGCGTGATGTTTGGCATGAGACGTTTGAGGCGGATCCTGATCCGACGGCGACGGTGGCGGACGGTTTTGGTGCGGTGGGGTTTGATCCGGATTTTGACATGAGCGCGCTTTCGTTTCCGGGTTTGGATGGCAAGCTGCGAAAGTTCTCGGAACCTGCGTTGTCGGGGAAAGTGCGCGTGATTGAGGTGTTCGGTTCGTGGTGTCCGAACTGTCACGATGCGTCGACGTTCCTGCAGTCGCTCTACAAGCAATATCGATCGGAGGGGTTGGTCGTCGTTGGGCTTGCGTTTGAGTTGACCGGTGATTTCACGCGCGACGCGCGGCAGGTGAAACGGTTTATCGAGCGGGTTGATGCAACGTATCCGATGCTCGTGGCTGGCAAGGCGGACAAGGGGTCGATCCCGAGCGTGTTGAGGTTTCTAAAGTCGTTTCGGGCGTATCCGACAACAGTGTTTGTTGGCGCGGACAATCGGATCAAGGCGGTTCATACAGGGTTTTCAGGTCCCGCGACGGGACGTCACTACGACGAGCTACGCGCGGAGTTCGTGAAAATCATCGAAGAAATGCTGGCAGAAGCGAATAAAAAATAACGCGGATCGCAGGGTATGTCGCGCAATTCAAACGCGGCGACATCCAACGAGCGAAGCATTGTCGCCATACTCGGTAACGCGCATGACCTGGAACTGTTCCCTGTTTCGGGTCCGGGCAAGCCATACCTGATCGCCACAGCAGGGTTCGTTATTGCGGTTGGTCACGAAGCTGATGCCGCTGACGGATTCGTCGCTGAGCAATCCGACGTTCCGGCTGATCTGATGATGACCACCCCACGAAACCCGCCCCACAGCCGCTCGTCGATTCTCATGTCTGCGATTGTTGGACCATCGACCGTCTGTCATGCGGATTCTCCCGTTGGGCGTCGGTTTGCGTCAGGCTTCGATTTCCGCGTAGATGAGATTCAGCCCGCCCGCCAATGGCGCGACGCGACGCACGACGGCGAACCTGAATCCGTATTTGTCTGCCTGTTGTTGCACATGGGGCGACAATCGCTTGCCAACACACGGCGTGTCTCTCTCATCGGCAACGAAGACTAATCCATGCAGGGAGCGCTGGACGAGTCTGCTCTCGCGGGGACGCCTGCCACGATAAAGTCGCCACTGAATTCTCTGGTTGGTCCACCACCGCTGCGAGCGCCGACGCTCCCTGCGCGATGGCTGAACTTCCGAGGAAACCAGTGACGTTAAATACTGACGCATTGTTCGTAGCATCCGGCGACGTGATTTTTTCGCATTTTCTACTGGCCGCTGTCCTGGCCGAGACAGCCGGCGACGTGACGACCCCAACTGTAAAAGAAATATCGGCGAATGCAAAAAAAAACTCAAAAAAACCTCCTGTTTTGTTGTGCGAATGCAAAATACCGAAAAACGGGGTGGGGCCTGGTTTGGACGATAATGCCCATGTGAATACGCAGTTGCACAACTTCATTCCCGGACGCACAATAAACACCCGCGTGAAAGACGAATCCCGACATTCGCATTCAGCCTGGTGGAAGGTGCTGTCGGCTCCCTGGGTGGGTGTCGTTTCGCCGTCGTGGGCGTGTTCGACGCTCGACGGAGCGCGTACGACGACGATTGTTATCCTGGCCTTCATTCTGGCGGCGGTTTGGTCGTTCGTTGGGTTTCTCTCGACGCTGTTCTGGTTTGGGATCGAACGCAAGCTGGTCGATGGCAAGACTCAAATCGTGATCCGATCCATCGGGGACGTCTGGTACGGCTGGCAATTGGAGGGTTGGTTCGGAACGGGTGGACACGTCGGGCTTGTCTGCGTGACCGTGTTTGTCGTTGTGATGCTGGTTGTCGCAGCCATGCATGTTGTTTCGATTCATCGAACGAGCGGTTTTCAGGGCTTGCTTTGCTCGTACGGACGATCGATTCGGGCGGTGTTGGCGATCGGTGGCTGGGTGGTGATACTGAGCGCCGTACTGGGAAACTTCGTGGGCATCGCACGCCATCAGTTCATGATCGTGCTACCCAAGGAGCCTTCGTTGGCGATGGTCCTCGCCTGGGTTGTCGCTGCGACGTCGGCGTGTTTTCTCACACTGCGCATGAGCAGATGCACAGCGTTGCTGCGTGACAGGATCAGCCCCACCCTTCCACCGCGGTGCGAAACCTGCGGATACGATCTTTCCCATACGGACATGAACGGTCGCTGCCAGGAGTGCGGCGATCCCTGTACCCATTCGATCGGCAGGAACCGCATTCGACAGGGTTGGGCGTGGCAGTCGAAACCAACCGCCTGGCGATGGATGGTGACCACGTTCCACGTCGTGTTCGGGCCGACTCACTTTTACAGTCGTTTGTCAGTCCGCCGGGACAGCGACGAACACGTCCTGTTCGGTCGTATTCATCTGTTTGTAATAGCGATGATGGCGGCGACGTGGATATTCTGCATGCTCTCATTTGCAGACGGATCGTCCCAAACCACTGTGACCGTCGTCTCTCTGGTTGTGTTTCTCGTACCCATTTTCGGGTGGCTGACGCATCGCGTGGTCATGATGGCTTGCACCGGCGTGTTGCTGACGACGAACCCTCCGGAAGATTTCCGATGGGCGTGGGTGGCGATGTGCTACGAGACGGCGTTTCTCTGGTGCTTCTGTGCGGTCGGGGGTTGCTTCATCACCGGCGGTGTTCTCAGTCGCGAGTTTCGCGAAATCGTCAGGTCTGTTGCAGCATACCTGCCGGTCATTGCGCCACCGCCCGATTTGATTCTGCTCCTGATGCTTGAACTGTTGCTCGCGGTCGTCTGGATCTGGCGGATGAATCGTGTCGTCGCAGCCATCCGATTCAACAACAGCTAAACGACGATTTTTCGATTTCTACGCATGAGCGCCGGTCCGGAGTTTTTCGACCAGCTTGCGGACGCGCGGACCATCGACCGGTTGCTGCCAGTCCCCTTTTTTCTTGCAGGCAGACCCGACGAGCAGGACGTCCGCCAACCGCCCCAGCGAGACGATGTTGGACAGGTTCACACCCGATCCAATGACAACGCGCACGCCAAGGCCGGTGACGGCTTCGACATCATTTTCACTCGGTGCGACACCGGTGTGCGACCCGGTCACAATCACCCCGTCGGCGCGGCAATAAACCGCCCCCTTCGCTTGCTCCCGAATGGTCAGATCGGACGTCAACGCGTTAGCACAATGTTTCTTCTTGATGTCGGTCCAGACCTCGACACGGTCAGCCCTGATATGCGCCCGGCGTCGCAAAATGTTCGCAGCGTCGCCCTGAATGATGCCTTCGTCCGCCACATGCGCGTACACGAACCCTTCGGCACGGATAAAATCGAGATCGCAGGTGGCAGCCACATCGACGGCGGCGATGTCCGCACCCGCGAGAATCTGGATACCGATGGGAATATCATACAATTTGCGAACGTCGGCTGCGACAACGGACATCCCCGCCACCGTACCCGCGTCAACGGACGATCGTTGATAAGGCGTGTCGTGCGTGTTTTCGATGAGCAGTCCGTCAACCCCACCTTCGACATACTTTTCCGCGTCGCGAAGAGCCTGATCGCGAACCGCACGCATCCTGCCATCCCACCGCGGGCTACCGCAAAGCGGAGACAGATGGACGCAACCGATGAAAACGCATTTCCGACGATTCAACTTCGCCAGCCGCTTGTTCACGTTCGCCTTCGATAACATGAGGCGAACGTTACGCGATCACACCGGATTTGAACACCGAAGCGAATCTACAGTTCGGCCATTTTCTCGCGAATGGCGTAGCGCATCAGGTCTGTCGAATTCCTGAGACCGAGCTTGTCAAGCAGTCGCGCTCTGTGGTACTGAATCGTGCTCTTCGAAATACCAAAAACCGTCGCCAACTTCGCCGTTGATGCGACATTGACCATCGCAGCGAGGAGTTGCCGTTGCCGCTCGGTGAGATCGCTCCCGCGTACGATGTCCGAGTCGCGCAAGCCGGGCTTCAGTCTGGCAACAATCGACGGACCGAAAAACGTCTTACCCTCGACAGCTGATCGAACCGCACTGACAACCACCGACGGGGGATCATAAGCGGACACGATGTGGCGAACGTTCAGTTCCAACGTCTGTGCAATCAGATAATCTCGAACCTCATGCAGAAACACGATTCGAGGCGCCTCGACATTCCTGGGGGTCGCAACGCGAACCGCCACGGGACAATCGTTATCAGAGACAGGGACTCCGAGGATGACGACGTCAAGCCGCTGACCACCACCGGGCAGGGGCAGTTTGTCGGCGAGAGCGTCAGACAGCAGCAGACCCAGGCCCCTCTGCCTGTTGATGATGGCTGCGAGCGACTCGCGCATCATCATGACGGGATCAACGACCGCAACGCTGATCAACCTGGCAGGACCGCGCGATCGCGATCGAACCCGCTCAACGGCTCGCGGAACCCTGAAACCCAGTTGCGCTTTTTCGGATACCTCATGCATGGAAAATCACCATCCCGACGACTCATTGGCCAACCGTCGTACCGTGACAGACACACCTGCTCAACGTCCAATCGAGAATATTTCGCACAACGGTGGTGTCATTTTTTGACAGCGATGCAATACAGGTGTGATGACGAGCGGATGAACACCTTCCCGTTGATGACGCACAACGACGAAATCGTGTACCCATCGTCCAGCCTGTTGGTGGCCAGGGTCCTGAACGCACCACCAGCCGCCAGAACCGTCGTGACTGCGGACTCGTTGGTGATGTACAGTTTTCCGTCGGCGAGAATGGGCGACGCACTGACGGTGCCGATGGCGGTCCGCTCAGGCCCCCATATTGTCGCACCCGTCCCGGCATCGAGACAGGAGGCAACCCCACGATCGCTCACGAGATAGATGTACTTACCGTCGCAAACCGGCGAGGGCACGTCGGGGGCGGCTTTGCCTTCGTATTTCCAGACGATTCCGTCGTTGTCCGCTTTCGGACCATCGCCGCGAAGTACCAGAAAAGGTTTGACACGCGTCGGAGCGTAAACCAATCCGTTCATCGCGATCGGAGACGCAACGATGCGGTAATTCCTCGCCTTGTTCGGATTCAACCCGCCGATTCGCCACAGTTCTGCACCCGTCTCCAAATGGTGCGCCGTGACGTAGTCTGCCCCGGTCACAATCAGGAATTCCTTCCCATCGGAATTCAACACGACCGGTGTTGTGTAGGCATCCGGCGCTTCGGCTGGCGCGTCGGAGAGACGGTCGATCTTCCAAATCGTCTTACCCGTGTCAGCCTCAAGCGCGAGCAGGTAAGACGGATCATCCGTGACCGCGCCGTGCAAAACCTGAATGAACAACCTGTCCTCATGCAACAGCGGCGACGAGGCATAACCCCAATACAAACCGAATTTTACGTAGTCAGCCTGCAAATCACGGCGCCAGACCTCTTTGCCATCCATATCGAATTGCGCAACAACACCCGTCCCGCTCATCGCCCAAACGTGTCGTCCATCGGTCACCGGCGAAGGCGACCCCATATTCTGTTTTCCGTACAACGTATTGTTGGAACACAACTTCCGCTGCCAGATTTTTCGTCCGTTGCGCACATCAAAACACATGACCAGAATATCCGGACCACCGGGTTGGTTCCGACCCCCACGCGGGAATTTGCGGACGACGCTTCCGTCCTGATCGCCTTCAATCGGCGCGGACGGCGTGGTCAGAAACAGACGATCACCCCAGACGACCGGTGTCGATCCACCCCATGAAGGTAGCGGAACCTTCCAGGCGATGTTCTTTTCCTCCGACCACTCGGTGGCAAGATCGCGAGCCTGCGACACGCCGTTGTGATCAGGACCGCGCCATTGAGGCCAATGCATGTCCGCCGGAGCGTCCGATAACGACACCACGCTCAACAGAACAAGACAAATTCGCACCATCGCAATATCCTCTCAAAAAGCGGGACCACCGTTCCGATCAGGTTAACCGGCGGAACGATATTCTGCCACGAACGAACCAGACACCCGGACAGGTCCAGACATTTGCATCGAACACGGGACAGCTTTACGATCATGGACCGCGACGGAAGCGAGCCGTCGAAAAATCCGCACACGATGGAGAACAGCCGTGGCTTTGCGAACGTTCATGATCCTGGGATTGACGGCGTCGATGGTGATCGCCGACGAACCCAAACGAACGGTTGAACAACTTGAAAACGAGATCAAATCGAAGCTTTCCAGGGTCAAATCCCTCAAGGCGACGCTGATCATCGATACGGAGATGGTATTCGACGAATATCGATATCAATCGTTCGACAGCGGCACCTTTGAATACGTCGTCAAAAAGGGCAACACTGTTTTTCGCAAGGAACTAACAACATACGAAGTCAGCGAAGCCCAGGACAAACGCTCCGAAAAGCACGGCTCACACCTGACCATCTCTGACGGGAAGATGAGTTTCGGTGTACGCGAAGTGCGCAACAAACAAACCGCCTACAAGATGAAGCAACTCGAACAGTATGGCACCGACCCGTTCATGGAGCTTCGGACAAACGGGGACATCACCGTTCGACCCGACGCAAAGGTGGATGACCACGACTGCCATGTGGTCCGCACAACACCGACCGCAGCCCACGGTGACACGACCATCAGCGGATATGTGAACTATTTTTTCGACAAAAAGCTCGGTGTTCTGCGCAGGTACACCGCGTACGGACCCGAAAATCAGCAGATGCGTGTCGTAACATTCTCGGAATTCAAAATCAACGAACCAATCGACCCCGAACGGCTCAAATTCAAACCACCCGTCGGTGTGTCGATCGTCGATCTCACCAAATACGGAAACTAATCGACACCCGCCTCAGGCTCGTCCGGGCTTTGCTCCGATCCGCCGAGCACATGGTGCTCGAACCATTTGAGATCCCATTCCATCTTGGCTTTGCGATGCTTGTAGGTCGTCAGACCATGCCCCTCACCCGGATAGACAACCAGTTCCGTCGGCACCTTGATGTAGTGATAAAGACTTCGGAACAGACCCCGGCTGTGACCCGGTGGACAACGTGGATCGTTCTCCCCAACGTGGATCAACGTGGGCGTCGTGACCTTGTCCACGTTGTACAGCGGCGAACTCTTCTGCAATCGGTCCGTCGTCCACGGAAGCCCCTTGCTGAAATTGATCACATGCCCGGGCGTGTCCTCGGTCAGCCATTGAAGCGTCGTGTCGAACACACCCGCCCCACTGCTCGCTGCCTTGAACCGCGTCGTGTTGGTGATCATGCAGTTGGTCAGAAACCCACCATTGCTCCACCCCATGACGGCCAGTTTATCAGGGTCGGCCACCCCGCGCTCGATCATCGCGTCAACACCAGAGAGGATGTCCTGCACATCGATGTCGTTCTTCCTGCCAATCAAATCCGCCAGAAACCTGTCACCGTACCCCGTTGAACCACGATAGTTGGGACTGAATAGTGCCCACCCCCTGGCTGGAAACAACGCACGACCGTAGATCCAGAATCGAAGTTCAAACTGTGTCGACGACGTCGGTCCCCCGTGCAACTCCACAACCATCGGCAGACGCTCACCCGGCTTGTAATCCGGCGGCAATTCGAGAATGCCCTCGCATTCGATCCCGTCGTTGCTCTTCCACCTGACGATTTCAATCTGCGGCAACTTCCAGGAATCCACCTGCGGATTGATGTTCGTCAGTCGAATCGGATCACGACGTTCACCCCTGGCAGGCCATAGAAAAAGATCCGGCGTGTGATTGATCGTTCCCATGATCGCGACCATCTGCTGTCCGTCTCTGGAAAACGCAAAACTCTTCACCGAAACATCCCCAGGCGTGATCGTGGCTGGCCGCCCCTGCGTACCACCGCCGACACCGAGTAGACACATCACACGCGTCCGCGCGTGGTCGTCTGCCGCAAAACAAAAGTCCCGCGTTCCAGGCAGCCACCTCATCTGTCCACTGACGTAAACCTCGTTCGGTCGCGTCAATCTGTGCGTGGCTGTGTGCCCATCGTCGTCGAACTCCGCCACATAAACCTCACCGGAATATCCGTCAAAATCGACCCGAAACGCAACCGCCCTGCTGTCGTCCGCCCAGGTCAATCCCAGAATCCACCCATAAGGCGACGGCGCATCAGCGCGCCACTGCTTGTCCGGCAGCGTCGTTGTTTCCCCGGATTTGGCATCATGGATATCAACATGCGACCACCCCTCGTTTGTGATCAGCTCCGCCGTCGGGGTCGTGATCATGGCGATATACCGCTCGTCCGGCGAGACATGAAATTCACCGATCACGCGCTGCTCATCGACGATTTTTCGCTCCCGCCAGGAGGTCAGATCCAGCTTCCATATCTGCGAATACTTCACCACGCCATGCCCATACTCGAGCGAATCAAACTCCTCGCGCAGCTCGTTCCATCGATCCTCAGCCACGTTCTTCTTCTTCGTCGCAAAATAGATCGATTTCCCGTCGGCTGAGAGTTCGTATCCGTTGATACCATCCTTGACCCGCGTCACAGGCTGAACGTCGCCGCCATGTGAACCGATACGCCACACCTGCGTCTTGCCGTTGTAGGGTGGCTTGTCACCACCATCGCGTTTTCGCGAGCTGGTGAAATAGATCCATTTCCCGTCCGGGCTCCAGTGCGGCGAACCGACTGAAGACGTGTCAAATGTGAGGCGTTCCCGTTCTTGTGACACGACTGAAACAATCCAGAGATCGCGAATTCGGCCATCCTCGGATTTGTCCCATCGCGACTCAACGTAGACAACGGAAAGTCCGTCGGGCGACATTTCCATCGCACCAATGCCCGCAATCGTGAAGTAGTCGTCCGACTCCAACACGTGATCACGAACCAGCGCATCCGCTGCCCACAAAGGACCAATCCCCAACGCAGCCACCGCAAATCCGAAAATGAAACCCGGTCTCATGAAATACCCTCTCGTCTTGTTCTTCGTGCGACACACCTGTCGAAAAATGTCGCCGGCATTGTTATCAACGGAGTCCAATCGCACAACAGGCGCAGACATCAACCATTCCGACCTCCCGACAGAAAAATACAGATTTCTCCCGCGATTTTGTTGAACCCAAAACGAGGATCATGCGTATCATGGGTAAAGGGGACCGAATTGGTGCGGAATTACGGCCCCGGCGAGAAACTGCGGTCTCGTGGCATTGAACGCCACGAATGAACATGGAAGGAAAGGTACCCATGACATACAAGCAGTTACAGAAAAATCCATGTGACATGGCTGCCCACCAGATGTGGTTTGTGCCCGACCGCCGAATTCGCACGGATTCCGCGGCCGAGACAGCCATCTCGGTAGCCGGGTGGATCGCAACGGGCGAGGGTTTTGAGCAAAAACCCGACGAACAGACCCTGTTTCGAGCCTTGCACACCTGTGCGTGGCGCGCAACACGTCAGCCTCGCAAGGAGAAGGTGACCTGCAAGGAACGACACCTGTGGGCCAGGCGGTGGCGCAGCATCCGTGAACACAATGTCAGATCGAACCTCGGACTCGCGTTCATGCTTCTCACCCGTTTTCCATCGCCGCAATCGTTTGAAGACGACATGCGCAGCGATGCGTTGATGGCATTGGGGCGGGCGGTTGAGCGATTCAATCCCTGGCGTGGGATCAAATTCAGCACATTCGCGTGTAACGTCATCGTGCGCGACCTCGTGCGACGATCGAAGTCGGCGGGTCGGCACCAACGCCTTTTCCCGACCCAACATGAAGCATGGCACGAGACGCCTCTGCCCTCGGATGATCCTCTACAGGAGCTTCGAGCCGACCGTTTACGGCGTACGCTGACGAACAATCTCGCGGAATTGACGGATATCGAGTCGGCGATCATTGCTCAACGGTTCCCACGCACGCACATGCAGAGGCAAACCCTCCAGGAGCTTGGCAACACCCTCGGCATGAGCAAGGAACGCGTCCGCCAGATCGAAATGCGCGCGATCGACAAGATTCGCGACATCCTCGACGAGGATCCGGCGTTGAAATCCTGATTGCGGTCACCCCGTTCAAACAACATTCGATGTAACAAGACCCCGCGACGATTTCGTCGCGGGGTCTTGTTTTGAAGCATCCTCGAAATCCACTGACCTATTCGCCGTCAACGGTCGATTGACCCGATTCAACGGCCGTCGAAAAATTGAACATCGAACTGAATTGGCTCATGTCCAGCACGCGTGTGTTCGGTCCCTTCACTTTTTCGACATCCAGCATATCCGGATCAATTTCGCCGTCGCGAAAGTCCATCGCCAACACGCCCTTCTCATCGCCAAGGTCCACCAATTCCATCAACAACACCTCACTCCCGTCCGGGTCGTACAGGATATGGAGCGTGCTTCCAACCAGAAAATCATCACCACCCCGCGAATCCTCATCGGAGACTAACCTGGACTCCTCCACGACATACTCACCAGGCTCGATTCCCGTGATAAGCGTCGCCTCCTCATCCGTTCCTCCACTGAAACCGATCGTCAGTGTCGTCCGCGTCTCCACATTAACACCCATCGGTGGTGCCACACCACCGCCCAATGCGCCATTCACGGCCTTCCCCAGCGATCGCACCGCATCATTGCTTTCGATCGCCAACGTCATCAACACGGTTCCATCCTCCTGCGGCTCTATCGTTACACCGGTGTCGGATTGTTCCCTGACAAACTGCCGGATGGTTTCGATGATTTCAGGTCCACCGACGTCGATGGTCGAAATGAACCTACCGTTGTCTGCCCCGGTATTCGGAAACATGAGCAGCGTTTTACCCTTTGACGCAACGAACATGCTCGCCATCAATGCCATCTGCGGATCGGCAATCGACAATTCGCGCACAAGCACCCAACCACCGGAGGGCTGGAACGCCACCGACGCGTCGATCGTAAAAACCCCGTCGTCACCGCCTCCGGGGGCGTGAACGTGGAAATCCCCAGCCACCACGTCTTCGGACAGGTAAATGGAACCCTCAACGGCGTTCCCGCCCCAGACGATGTTGTCAAATACGAGTTCCACAACACGCGCCCCCGCCACCTTCGCATCGAATTGGGCAAGGATATCCGCTGCACTGACCGATGACACTCCGCCCCACGGAACAATCAGGCCGACCACCACCGCGATCGAAGCCGCTATTCCGCAAAATGACAGGATAGTCGGTCGCCTGAAAAAAGACCGCCTCAAGGTTTGCGACGACACATCTCCAGCCAGCATCTGTTCACACGCCTCCAAAACACGGGCACCGGGACCGTCGTCATGGACGTGCGAACCCGCAACGCGACGCACGTTGTCATCAAAGTGCTGACTCTGCTCATGGCCGAATTCGTTCATGTATCTACCCTTTCAAGATCGCTCAGCGCCAACCGAAGCCTTCCGCGTATGCGATAGAGTTTGGTTTCGATGGCTTTGGGCGTTACACCAACCTCGCCGGCAAGGTCCGTTTGTGATCGCCCTTCAAAATAATAGCCAAAAATCAACCGTTGCTCGTCGGTCGGCAATTCCGAAACCGCCAACATCAACGCCTGATACGTTTCGCGATTCGCGATAACCTCGTCGGGCAACAACGCGCCGTCCATGCTCGATACCAGCCCGCGTGCCACCTCAGCAGCCGACTCGTACGAAGCGACCACCCCGTTCCGGCTCGTTCGCCAGTGCGCCTTGATCAGATTCCGCGCAATACCACGAAGCCAGGCTTCACACTGCACGTCATCATCCGGAACCCGTTCGTGCCCAATCGCCACCCGACAAACCTCCTGCAACATGTCGTCTGCCGCAGACCGATCGCCGCCAACCCTGAACAAAATGAAGCGGTAAAGCGCGTCACACGCCCGTCGAAACACACGGGCCAGGCGTTCGCGCGTGTCTTGCTCCTGCATTCGTATCAATGAATCACACCTGCCAATTCGTCTGTCTCGTTCCTGTTACCGCCCATCAACCGCATCAAGGCGACGGTGTCATCACCTGTACAATGTGCAAAACACCCCTGTCCCCTCGCAAAATCGACAAGAGCCGAAAAATTTTATCGTACCCCCCCCCGCCGGGTGCATGACAAAATCGGCGGACACGATCGTGGTGCTTTGCGGGTGCCCATTCTGTAGCGTCGCCCCTTGTGGGCGGCGCGATTGCAGGCGAACGTCCTTTCGTATTCCCGTCACCCACAAGGGGTGACGCTGCAACGATCAATGGCGTCCTGCCGAAACTGTCATACACCCCGTCCCACTGGCCACGCCCGTGACGGACCCTATGATGACCCCATGGACTATGCGGAGTTTGAGGACTTTTGTCGGTACGTCGGATTCGACGGGGTGGCTGCTGCCCGTGTCGCACAGTTGGCAGCGTATGTTTCGCCTCAGACAAATCGCATCGTTGACGTATTCTACGCCATTCTGGAAAAAAACCCCAAAGCACTGGCTGTCTTCACTGGTGGCCGACAGCAGATTCAAAAGCAAAAAATCCGGCTCGCAGGCTGGGTCGATGAACTGTTCGATGGGACGTATGGCCAATCCTATTTCGAAAATCGGCTGCGGATCGGGCAGGCCCATGTACGCGTCGGACTCCCCCAGCATTACATGGTTGCGGGCATGGAAGTGGTCCGGAGTGAAATAGGCGATATTCTTCGCGAAAATAAAATCCCCGCGCGAGACGAACGCGTGTTGGCGTTGATGAAGCTGCTGTCGGTCGAGTTGGCCATCATGCTCGGAAGCTACAAGGAAAGCCATACCGCTCGCATTCGCGAGAACGAACGCGATGCTGTCGAAGCAAAACTCACGCGGGCCGAACACCTGGCCAAGCTGGGACAACTCGCCGTTTCACTCGCCCACGAAATCAAGAATCCGTTGGCAGGCATCAGTGGAGCCATTCAGGTTATTCGTGAAAGCCTCGGCAAAGACCACGAACACGCCCACATCATGCATGAAGTGCTCGCCCAGATCATGAGGCTTGACGACGTCGTCAAGGACCTGCTGCTGTACGCGAGGCCCAATTCCCCCAGATTTGAATCCTGCGACCTTGATCACGTCGTGAGAAGCACCCTGGTGCTCATGCGTGAAGAACCTGCCGCCCAGAACGTTGACATCGCATACACCCCCGTGGATCAACCAGTCAGACTGGAAGCCGATCCTGCTAAAATGGGCCAGCTAATGATCAATCTGATTATCAACGCCGTCGACGCATGCAGACACACTGGCCGCGTGACTGTTGACATGCAGGTGAGAACGGATGTCATCAGCATGACGATTACCGACACGGGACAGGGAATGAACGCAACAACGCTCGACCGCGCCTTCGAGCCTTTCTTTACCTGCAAACCGAAAGGAACGGGACTCGGGTTGTCGATTTGCAAGAGCATCGTGGACGCTCACGCAGGTTCCATTCAGATCACCAGCGAGGTGGGCGATGGAACGCGGGTTTCTATCCTGCTTCCGCGTCAACAGGAATCACCAGACAGCCGTCACTAGAAAACCTTATCGGAGATTCATTCGACCATGTCCATCCATGTGTTGATCGTAGAAGACGAGAGCCTCATTCGGTGGTCGCTTCGCCAGAAATTTGAACAGACCGGATACGACGTCACCGAGGCAGAGCGCGGCAGCGAGGGACTGGCAATCCTCGAATCCCGACAATTCGATCTGGTCATGCTCGACCACAAACTTCCCGACGTAACCGGACTTGAAATCCTCCGACAACTTCGACAACGCGACCAGGACACCGTGGTCATCATGATGACTGCCTACAGCCGTATCGAGGACGCCGTCGAAGCCATCAAACTTGGCGCGTACGACTATGTGCCAAAACCGTTCCAGATGGACCTCCTGCTGCTCACCGTGGAAAAAGCCCTGGAAACGACACGTCTGCGACGCGAAGTCCGCGAACTCCGACGGCACATGGAACATCAGTTTGGGTTCGATCAGGTCATCGGTGAGCATGAGTCGATGCGCCAGATGATGGAGATCGTCAAAAGCATCAGCGCCAGTCGTGCAACCACCGTTTTGCTTCGAGGGGCAACCGGAACCGGCAAGGATCTCATCGCACGTGTCATTCACTACAACTCCGAACGGGCACCCAAACCATTCATGAACATCACCTGCACCGCTATCTCCGAAGCCCTTCTCGAAAGCGAACTTTTCGGACACGAACGCGGTGCCTTTACCGACGCGCGAACACAGAAAAACGGACTGTTCGAGCTGGCAGACGGCGGAACGGTATTCCTCGACGAGGTCGGTGACATGCCCGCAACGCTCCAGGGAAAACTCCTTCGTTTTCTCGAGGAACGAACATTCAGACGCGTGGGTGGAACAGATGAAATCAGCGTCGACGTCCGAATCATCGCAGCCACGAATCGCGACATTGAAGCAGCCATCGACAAGGGACTGTTCCGCAGTGATCTGCTTTTCCGATTGGATGTCGTCTCCATCGATATACCCGCCCTGCGTGACCGTGGCGACGATATCGCCGACCTGGCGAGGATTTTCATCCACCGGTTTGCGAGCGAATTCAAAAAAGAAATGACCAACGTCTCTGACGACGCAATCAAAAAGATGATCCGCTACCCCTGGCCTGGAAATGTTCGCGAGCTTCGCAACGTCTGCGAACGCGCCGTTCTGCTGTGCAAGGGACCCGTGATTGAAAAAGACGACATCACCCTTGGAAGGCTCAGCAACTCCCCAGGCGACGACACCGCCCTCACGAAAATCCCCGAAAAAGGCCTCAACATGGATCAACTCGAAAAGAAACTGCTCCAGCAGGCCCTCGCTCAGTCAGACGGAAATCAAACCAAAGCCGCCAAACTCCTGAGCATGTCCCGCGACACATTCAGGTACCGACTCGAAAAGCACGACCTCCTCAATCACAAATCAGGCGATACGAGCGTAGACGACGATTAAAAAATCCCCCGGCGCGCCCGGGGGATCAGAAAAAAGAGGCAGCCGACGGCACCCGTCCGTTCGGGCCGGGATGGGATGAGCATAGAACGGGCGTTGACCCGCCGATTGCCTTGTACTGTGGACCATACCCCAAGCATGTGTCATGCCATCCACAAAACAGCACGCTCAGCCTCCAGGCCCGTCATCCGGGCTATGCAGTATCACTTTATCCGTCATTTGACGCAGTTGGTGTGGCAAATCACCCTCAACTGTGTTGATCGGTCGGGTCGGTACCGGCGAAGATGACGGCACAGCGTTTGCTGGGCATCCCCCATGCATCCTGCGAGATCACCAACCAGACGGCTGCTCATTGTCGAGCCTGATCGCCTGACTGCCTGGTCATTGAAGCTGTACTTTCAAAAAGAATACGACATTGTACAGACAGACTCCGTATCAGGGGCATCGGATTGCATCAAATCAGGGTGTGCCGACGTCGTCCTCCTTTCGGACAACCTGCTCGACCCTGACCTTCAGGATATCGATGATCAGATTACCCACGCCAACCCTCACGCGCTGATCGTTCAAATGACCACGCGTTCAAGCGACGCTGTATTAGAGGGAGACACGCGGGTGACCATCGAAAAACCGTTCGAGCTGGCAGCGCTGGGTCGGATTTTGAGGGATCGCGTGTCGTAGCGACTGAAAGGGCGGCCTATGGTCGTCGCCCACGCCCTCTGCCTCGTTTCGGTTTGGGTTGCTGGACCGCGCCCATGAACTGATTCAGGTCGGTCCCGCCGAGAACTGCAATCTGTTTCTTCTGCATGTCGTACCGGTACTGGATCACGCGTTTCATCGCGGTGTTCAGCACATAGAGTGATTCCTCCTGGTCGCGAAGCTCACCGACAATCATGATGTAGTCACCGCCACGATCACCCATCCCGGATGCGACCGCGCGTTCCGGCTGAATGCTGATCAGGATCAACCCGACAAACAGCACAATCGCGGTCGTGCTTAGAACACCAATCGCCAAATCCTTCTGATTCATTCCGGTTTTCTCTTGTAATTCTGACATATTGATTTCTCCCGGAATCACCTGTTGAAGTCCTGTCCCAAATCACGATCGCCGCCAAACTTCATCTGACCCTTCAGATTTCGGTCCGGCACGAAGCACATCAATCGACGCTGGCCGAGATCAAGAATATACAGAACATCAAATTCATTGTCGGCCCGACAGGTCACCGAAATGAAATTGCTCGACGCCCCGGCTCGCTGGGCGAATGCCTCTGGCAACGAATAAGTACTCAACACCATGGCCACGAGCAGAAAAACATTCAGACCCACCAGGCCTGCAATGATACTTCGTTTGCTTGGCTTCATTTGTACACTCCCTATGAATAAAAATTCACCGACCGGGGTCACCCGGCAGGTCAGACAGATTCAGCCCTGATGCGTTCGTTTCGCGTTTTTCGTCGAAATCGCGATGACCAGTGCGGCTGCGACCATAACAAACGCCCACTGCATCCAGGGCGATGATTCCTCCTGGATCGGCGATTCTGCCTGCGCGAACACAAATTCCGCGCACACAGCCCCGACCATCACAACGAACAACATCAATCGACGACCTTTTTGAAGGCAACTTCTCATGCCCCACCATCCTTCCGCGTTTGATTATAGCACCAGTCCATCCACCGTCGATGACATTTCTCCAGCCAACCCACACCGTAACGATCAATTGAGAAAATCAACCCGCACGCTGGACCGGCTCTGCCATTTCGCGAAACCGCCGCGTCGGCATCGATAACGTATCCCACCTGGCTGACCTCTTTCGAGCGTGCTCCTGATAGGCGGTCACCGAAATCCACAGGAACGAATAATGCGCACCCTTGTACGAATGTACATGGGATGTGGGCAATCGATCATCAGGCCCCAGTAGCAGGTACGCAAACACGAACACCCCGACAAATCCCTGACCAAAAACACCCTGCCATTGTGACAAACCATTCATGTCCTCGCGCGTCACCCAATTCTCCCAATATCGCTTGCTCGTCGGCGTGTCATAGGGAAACTTGCGGCCTTTGACATCAACCAGCCACGTCTCACCAGGATCGCGATACAACAGAAAATCAAAAGACTTGACCCGCGCACCGGAGAAAATAGCTTTGCGATGTTCATCGACCGCAATATAGGCAATACCCTGCGATCGCAGGTAATCCTCAAACGCCGCTTCGTAATGAATATACCGACGCGTCATCGATCAACCATCCAACGAAAGAAACGGGTCTTCATACACTTTTTCAATGGGAACATCCATTTGCGCACCCGATATCAAATCCTTCAGCCCGACAACGCCGTCGCCGGCTGCCCGCTCATCAACGATCGCAACCCGTCGCGCTGCCTTTGACGACGCCTGCTTCATCTGCCTGCCGATCGACTGCCGCTTGTATGAAAACAGTGCGCGAATCCCACGCCGCCGCAACTCAGCCGTGATTTTCAACACCTGTGAGAAACAGGCATGGTCCCCATCGATCACGAACACGTCGACCGATTGCGTCAACTCAGGCAACAAATCAAATTCGGTCAATACGTCTTCAATGACAACATCGCTCGTCGCAAACCCGATGGCTGGCATCGCGGGACCTCCCATCTGTCCGATCAGTTGATCATACCGCCCCCCGCCGGCGATGGCACGTTGCAACCCGCCCTTGCCAAACGCCTCAAACACGACCCCCGTGTAGTAGGCCAACCCACGAACAACACCCATGTCGAACGTGCACAGGTCACCCACCGACATTGCTTCCAGCGTTGAAAACAACTCCCGCATCCGCGCGATCTCAGCGATCCCCCGTTCAGAATCCCGCACCAGGTTCGCCACGGACGCCAGCCCCGCGTCACCCTTGGCTTTGCCGAGCGTCGTCAACATTTCAAATTGTTGTGGATTCAAGAAACCTAATTCTTCCAACATTTTTCCGAACGTATCGTCATCGACCTTATCACGCTTATCCAGAACGCGATAAACCGCGTCCAACGCGTCGGCCGCAATACCTGTACGATCCAGAACCGCCGCCACCAGATTTCGCGAATTGACCTTGATGATGACATGATCAGCCGACAACCCAATTTCGCGAAAAAAGTCGGCTGCAACGAAAATACATTCCGCGTCAGCCAATACACTGTCATCCCCGGCGATGTCGATGTTCCACTGGAAAAACTCACGCAACCGCCCCCGTTGAGGTCGCTCCGCCCGGCACAAGCGCGGGATGGAATACCATTTCACCGGTTTCGGCAACGCTCCCGCCCTACCCGCGACCATGCGTGCAAACGTCGGCGTCATTTCGGGACGAATCGCAAACTCACGCCCGCCACGATCCGTAAAATGAAACAACTCACTGACGATCTCGTCGCCACTCTTGACGCGGTACAGATCAAGATTCTCAAAGATCGGCCCGTCGAACGCGACAAAACCGCTGCGTTCGGACACACGTTGCCAGCGATCGACAATCCAATTCCGAATCGCCATCTCCTCCGGATAAAAATCCCGGGTCCCCTTGGGCCGCTGAAATTTCATCGAAGCCGTCTCCAGAACAATTCTGCATCGCCAACCAATTCCAAAAAGACCCGACGGGTGGCCCACCTCTTTAGAGGTGGGCCACCCAACCATCATCAACGCAGTCTCCAGAACAATCCGCATCGCCAACCGATTCCAACAAGGTGTCGCTATGGCGTGGACAGCAACCGTTCGATCACATGTTGTCGGCCACGATCATCCATAACCGTAAAACGTACCTGCGTCGTCCCCGAGGAATTCAACATCTCCGCGGAAGGCTCATAGGTCACCATATATTTGCCGTCATCGAACGGCCCGCGAACCTCGAACCCGTCCTCTCCGTTTTGCGATGCCCGCACCACCGTCGTTCGACCATCCCGCCGAATCAACGCCAACCCTCCGCCTGCAATATCCCAATCATCCGAGTCGGGCTGCACGGGCAATTCGATCCGGCTTTTGTAAGCTGTCAGCGTCAGATCATCCTGACAGATGACCCGATCGGTCTGATCAAAATCAGTGCGTGTGATCCACTCACCCGCGATCAATCGTCGATCACGACTGCCGAGCATGCGGTAACCCGTCGCGGTTACCGTTACCTCCTGTCCGGGCGGCAGGGCATCGAATACATGCTCAACCTCGAAATGCCCGAATTCCCCAATACCGGTTTCCAGCAGATCCTGCCCAATACGCACAAAGCAGTAATCCACGATCCCGGAAGGTTCTATCCCCTGCTCCGCGTTCAGACTGGCTGTCAGCACAAAGCTGAACCGTACGCGCTCGCCAACATGCACTATCTGCGGATCTGCCGTCGACCAGACGCCGGCGCTGGGCCCCGTAGTGCTCGCCAGAGACCCTCCCGGCGACACACACCCCACCAGCGATCCTGTCATCGCCATCAGTCCTGCCATGGCGCATCCGCGTATCGCAGACATCTTACGCAACTTTCTTTCGCTTCGTTTTTGACTTTCGGGATTTGCTCTTTTTCTTTTTTGCAAAATGCTCCTTCGCAAACGCCTCGATCTGCTCAGGTTCGTGGAAGATGTGCTCGTATTCATAATCCCCACCGATGTAGTCGCAGTTCTCGGCCTTGTACTCGCGACATATCGTGGGCCTCGTTTCGTAAACACCGCACTTGAAGTCAGACTGGAGGTTTCGACATTTTGCCCGAAACTGAAGATACCACGTTCCATCCTCGACGAAAATGATCACACCGTCGTGCATCAGATACCAGCGAATATCGTCGAAATCCCGACGCGTCGTCGGCTTCTCGATCGGCAACGCCACATAGTGGCAACAAACGGCTGTACAGTGCTCGCAAAGCGTGCAACCCATCGCGCTCTTCCTTCCTTGTCAAAGCCATGTCCCTGGCGGATTATAGAGAGACGCCCACAAGAGGGTCAAACAGCATGAGAATCCGCAGGCAACAAACCGTTCAGCTACGCATCATTGCAGGTCGATGGCGATCGCGAAAGATCCACGCGCCACCAACCACAAAAACACGTCCCATGCCCGATCGCGTCCGGGGGGCTGTCTTCGACGTTCTCGGAGCCTTGAACGATCAGCCTGGGACGTTGCCCCCCTGCAGGATTGCCGATTTTTTCGCAGGCAGCGGAAGCATGGGACTCGAAGCGCTCTCCCGAGGTGCCACCACCTGCGACTTCATCGAAAAGGGAGCACTCGCCGTCCAAACGCTTAAGGAGAACATCGACACGCTCGATGCCAATGAATGCGCCAACATCTTTCGTCTCAGCGCGTGGTCCGCCTGCCTCACCACGCCAAAACCGAAACACCGCTATCGATTCATCTTCCTCGATCCGCCCTACGCCGACGCACGCGACAGTTCACCCAAAAGCAAGGTTTGCAATCTGCTGGGCGATCTGTTCCGCACCGCATGGGCTGACGACCAGACCAACATCGTCCTGCATCACGAGGAATCCGTCACCTGGCAGCCCGGTCCCAATACACCCTGGATCGTCAGCGATCGGCGATCCTACGGTGCCACAGCCATCACCTTCATCCAACATCGGAACGCACCGTGAAACAAACCAACCGACAAGCCGCTGAATTCGTCATCGACAAACTCATCGAGCACGGACACACCGCCCTGCTCGCCGGTGGATGCGTTCGTGACCTGTTGCTCAACAGGCAACCCAACGACCATGACGTCGCGACCGATGCGCCCCCCAACACCGTCACAAAAATTTTCAGGAAAACTGACAAGGTCGGTGCCTGTTTCGGGGTCGTACTCGTCAGACTGATGGGACACCAGATCGAGGTAGCCACCTTCCGCACCGACGGATCATATTCCGACGGCAGACACCCCGATTCCGTCACGTTTGGGACCCTCGAAGAAGACGCGCAGCGCCGAGATTTCACCATCAATGGCATGTACCTCGACGTACAGGAACAGAAGGTGATCGACCTGGTCGGCGGACAGACAGATATCGACAACAATCTCATTCGCGCCATTGGCGATCCCGAAAAACGGTTCGCCGAGGATCATCTTCGCCTGCTCCGCGCCATCCGTTTCGCGGCACGCCTCGATTTCGCCATCGAACCCGCCACCGCCGCCGCCATCAGGTCGCAAGCCCGGCACCTTCCGCAAATCAGCACCGAACGCGTCCGCGAGGAATTGCGCACCATCCTCAATGAACCAACCCATGCGACGGCCTGGACGCTCATCACCGCACACGGTCTTGCAGATCAATTGATCCCAAACACGACATTCACAGCAGACCAGCAGACCACTATCAGCCATCGCCTCGCCGCCCTGCCGGAGACCGCCGATTTCGTCGACGCGCTGGCGATCCTGCTTCGACACCTCAACCCAAAATCAGCCGAATCCACCTGCCGGGATTTCACCTGCAGCAACGCGGAAGCAAAAACCGTCGCGTGGCTGCTGACCCATCTCCCTCGAATCCACCAATGGGAATCCCTCGAACTCGCCGATGTCAAAACCCTGCTCGCAAGCAGCGACTTCCAGCGACTCACGACACTCTACAAGACCGACCTCCTCGTGGAAGAACAACCCACCGAAATCCATCAACACCTGCTCGACCACTGCGCACAGATTCCCGACGATCAGATCGCCCCACCGCCTTTCATCACCGGCGACGATCTTCTCCGCAGAAACGTACCGCGCGGGCCCCAGTACGCTCGCATCCTGGCTGAGCTTTATCGGTCCCAACTCAACAACGAATTGACATCCAGAATCGAAGCCGAAACCCGGCTCGAAGAAATGATCGACAACCCAACGTCCGAAAAAAACTGACGCGGACGGATCGTTATCGTTTCAAACCCATCGAAATCAGTCGCTGCGTCCAGGGCTGAACGCGCGAAACCCGAAGTCCAAACTTCTCCCCACACTTGACCGCGTTTCCGACCCCAACAGCCACGTTGCTCACCACAAGATCGAGGTCGGCGTCGGAGTGTTTTTCAAACTCAACGATCGTCCCGACCGTCCAGTTCAATATTTCGTTGATTCTGGCGCGTCTCTCTGCGAGTCGCACGACCACGGGCACCTGCACCGGCAGCAATCGCTTCAGTTGTTGTTCGGTTGTTCTCAGGCGATAATCGTCCGGTAATGTGGCATCCACAGTGGCAGACCGCGCGATCGGGCCGGCCCCAGCGTCCGCCACAGACGGTTCGCTGTCACCGCCCCCGGAAAGAAGACTGTCTATCTCTGATTGATCGAGAATATCCATACGACCACCCCAAATTGCGCGAATGTCACGCAGAGATCGTATCGGACCGATGGTGGTCAGACTTGATTACCCGGAATATCGGCCCACAGCCAAACACGCATTGTGCCCGCCAAAACCGAACGAATTGCTCATGGCCACATCGATGCGCATGTCCCGAGCCTTGTTTGGAATGTAGTCCAGATCGCATCCGGTGTCCGGCTCGTGCAGATTGATCGTCGGAGGAGCGATACCATTGTTGATCGCCTGGACACACGCAATCAACTCAACCCCACCACTGGCCCCCAGAAGATGTCCGATGCTGCTCTTGGTACTGCTGACCGCAACATTCATCACATGGTCGCCAAACACACGCTTGATGGCCTGCGTCTCCGCGAGGTCACCCAGAGGCGTGCTGGTACCATGGACATTGATGTACTGCACATCCGTCCTGCTGATCGTCGCATCAGCCATGCAATACTCCATCGCCTCTGCCCCCCCACGTCCATCATCATGGGGCTGAGTTATATGCCCGGCATCCGATGACGCACCGTATCCTAAAACCTCGGCGAAAACCCTCGCACCACGCTGTTTCGCGTGTTCCAACTCTTCAAACACCAGAATCCCCGAACCCTCGCCAAGGACAAAACCGTCCCGGGCTGAATCAAACGGACAGGAAGCCTTCGCGGGCTCACATTCCCGACTGCTCAACGCCTTCATCGCGGCAAACGCAGACAATCCGAGCGGACACAGGGCAGCCTCGGTTCCACCGGTCACGATGACATCCGCACGGTTGTGCCGAATCGCGTCCAGCGCAACTCCCATCGCATCCGCCGCCGATGCACACGCCGTCCCCACCGCGTTCGACGGACCGTGCAAACCAAGCTCCATCGAGACATTGCCCGCCGCCGCGTTGACCATCAGCCGCGGAATCGTAAACGCCGAAACCTTGCGAGGCCCCTTCGTGAGCAATCGCTCTTTCTGGGTCTCAAGCTCCCAGAGACCACCAATCCCCGTCCCAACGATCGCCCCGGAACGTTTTGGATTGAAAGAGCTTTTGGGCAGTCCCGACTGATCGAACGCTTCCCGCGCGGCGAGCAATGCGAAAATCGCATTCCGGTCCAGCCGCTTCTGCGTTTTGCGATCAATCGAATCGAAATCGGCATCCGAACATTCCGCACCGATCGACACACCAAAACCCGTCGTGTCAAACAACGTCACGCGCCCGACACCGCTGGCCCCGTCAACAAGTCCATCCCAGAACTTGTCCACAGACTGCCCCAGCGGAGTGACCGCACCCATTCCCGTGATAACAACACGACGATCAGACATAAACAAATCCAGGAGCGCGCAAGCCATCACCAAGGCCACCGCGACACAAACCCAACCAATTCTCGCGACTATCCGACGCTGCTTCTGATGTAGTCGATCGCCTGACCGACGGTCTGAAGCTTCTCAGCCTCATCATCCGGAATATTCATGTCGAACTCGTCCTCAAGCTCCATCACAAGCTCGACCGTGTCCAGCGAATCCGCGTTCAAATCGTTTACGAACGACGTCTCACGCTTGATCTCACCCTTTTCAACACTCAACTGCTCGCTGACGATATTGAAAACCTTTTCTTCGATCTCTTCCACTGTCGGCACCGATCCATTCCTCCAATGACGCTCCAGTAATTCCCTAATCCCGAACAACAGCACGTCGCGGGAATATAACCAGCCACTGCTCCGCTGGCAACGACCTCCCGGACCCAGCCGATGCGGGTCAGACTACATGCAAAGGCCCCCGTCCACAACGATCACCTGCCCGGTCACATACGATGCGGAATCCGACGCCAAAAACGCCACCACGCTCGATATCTCGTCAGCCTCCCCAAAACGCTGCATCGGAATCAGTTCCTTATATTTGCCTTTCACCGCATCGGGCAGGACCGACGTCATATCCGTCATGATGAACCCCGGCGCGATCGCATTGCAGGTAATCCCCCGCCTCGCCAGCTCCTTGGCCACCGATTTGGTAAAACCGATCACCCCCGCCTTGCTGGCTGCATAATTCGACTGCCCCGGATTGCCCATCACGCCCGACACACTTGCAACATTGATAATCCGCCCCTTGCGCGCACGAACCATGTGCCGCGACACCGCCCGTGTCAGCCGGAAAACCGACCGCAGATTCGTCGCAATCACATCGTCGAACTGATCATCCTCCATATTCATCAACAACCCGTCACGCGTAATCCCCGCGTTGTTGACCAGAATATCGATCCGCTCATGCTGCCCGGTCACCTTCCCCACCAACGCGTCAATCGCTGACTGATCGCCGACATCCAACACAAATGGAATCACTTCCCCGGTCGCGCCACTGTCCTTCACCTCCCCCGACAACACCGCCAACGCATCCTCCGACCGTGCACACGCGTAAACCTTCGCCCCCTGCTCCGCCAGATTCTGCGCGACTGAACGACCAATCCCCCGGCTCGCACCCGTCACAATCGCAATTCGATCCTGCAGATTTCCCATCAAAACGCCTCCCGCTAACTCGCCGCCAACACCGACTCCAAATCCAGACCAGCCGCGGTGCTCACATTCACCGCCCGCGTCTTCCGATCAATCTTCCGCATCATCCCGGTCAGCACACGTCCCGGCCCCACCTCAACAAAACAATCATACCCCTCCGAAATCAACCGCTGAACCGACGCTGTCCACCGCACCGCACTGGTCATCTGGCGCGTCAGTTTCTCCCGAATCGAACCCGCATCACCATGCGCGACCGCATCCACGTTTGCAATCACCGCGCACGAAGACTCACGGATCTCCGTGTCAGCCAACACCGCCGACAGCGCATCAGCCGCACCCGCCATCAATGGAGAATGAAACGCTCCTGCCACCTTCAACGCAATTGCACGCACGCCATGCTCACTCGCAAGTTTAACCGCCCGATCACACGCCCCGGTCGAACCACTAATCACAATCTGACCCGGGCAGTTGAAATTGGCCGGCACGAGAACCTCTCCCTGAGCAGCCGCCTCACACAGCGCGACGACGTTTTCCTCATCGCCGCCGATGACCGACACCATCCCGCTCGGCGTCGCCGTCGCCGCTTCCTGCATCAACTCACCACGCCGCCGCACCAGCTTCAACCCATCCTCAAACGACAAGCTACCCGCTGCATACAACGCCGTATACTCCCCCAGACTCAAACCCGCCGTCGCCCCCATCAGCGATCCACTGTCCACCCCCCGCTCCCTGATCGCCTCCCAAATCGCCACACTCACCGTGAAGATCGCCGGCTGCTGCACGTCCGTCCGCTTCAACTCCGATTCAGGCCCCTCAAAATACATCCGCGACAGGTCAATCCCCAACACCTCGTCCGCCCGCTTGAACACATCGGCAGCCGCAGCACTCGCGCCAGCCACATCCCTGCCCATGCCAACCGCTTGTGAACCCTGCCCCGGAAAAATGATTGCTGTTCTGCCCATCCGTCTCAAACTCTCGCTAACAGGTAGTTACAACTACATCCGCGCGACGATCGTCGCCCATGTCACGCCCGCACCAAACGCCATCATCAACACAATATCGCCTTCCTTCACCCGGCCACTCCTGCGCGCTTCATCAAGCGCCAACCCAATCGACGCAGCAGATGTATTTCCATATTTGTCGATATTCACCGACACCTTTTCGGGGGGAAGTTTCAAACGCGTTCGTACAGATTCGATAATTCGCCGATTCGATTGATGCATGATCGCCATCGACAAATCATCCGGCGTCAGGTTGCACGCCGTCAACGCGTCGTCCACCATCGACTGCATCTTCGTCACCGCAATTTTATAAACATCCCGGCCACGCATCCTCATAAAGTGCAACCGCTCGTCGACAACCTTCTGCGATATCGGCTCGCGCGTTCCCCCGCCCGGCATCCAGATGTAATCCCACTTCGTACCGTCCGCACCAAGATCGTTGTACAAAAAACCACGCTCAGGATCGGGCGATTTCGACATCACAACCGCACCCGCACCATCACCGAACAAAATACACGTCGCACGATCCTCGTAGTCCGTAACGCTCGTCAAAACCTCTGCCCCACAAACCAGCACATTTTTGTACAGTCCCGTCGTCAGCAACTGACCCGCAATGACCATCCCGTACACGAACCCGCTGCACGCCGCCGAAACATCAAAAGCAGCCGCACCCGCAAGACCCAACTCACCCTGCAATATGCACGACGTCGACGGAATCGGCATCTCCGGGGTCGCCGTGCAGACAATCAGAAGATCGATATCCGAAGGGTCACATCCCGAATCCGCAATCGCACGGCGACAAGCCTCCGCCGCCATCGTCACCGTCGATTCACCTTCGCTAACCTTGCGACGCGTTTTGATCCCCGTACGCTGAAGGATCCACTCGTCGCTCGTGTCCAGATACGACGTGAAATGATCGTTGGTTATCGTTTGCTCCGGAACGAACGACCCCGTCCCGCGAATCACCACAGGCGTCACGATGTTCATGAAAACGACCTATCTTGCATACCGCTCAAAACACACCACTGGCCAGGACGACCAGGGAACCACACGATATTGAATGACAACACCAGGAGAAACGCGTCCCTACGATCCGGACGCACTCTCCGGCGCGAACATCTGCCTGCCACTGACGTAGCCACACATGTCACACGCCGCATGAGGCAACTTCGCGTTACCACACTTCGGACACGGAACCAGATTCGGTGCCGTCAACGCATGATGAGACCGCCGCTTGCGCTTGGCACATTTCGATTTCTTTTTTACCGGTAGCATGTCAATCCTCTGTCACCCAACCATCAGCCTGTCGAGCGATTCGCGTACCACTGAAAAATTCTTCCCTACACTTACTAACACAAACCGTCGCAGCCTACCCCCGTATCACCGGCATGTCAAACCAGTCTCGCCCAAACCTGCCTTGTCGCGGCACACCAGCTACTTTTGTTTGACGCCGGCGACTCGTTTGGGTATGATCGCAGACTGGGGCTTGGTTGGGCCGGGCTCTTGAATTATCGTCGAATGTTTGGTTGTGCACACGCTGGCGGACCTCATCGGTACGTCGGTGGTTGAGGCAGCGCCAACAAATCTGAGTGCGGCGACGGACCGGGACGATGTTTCTCAAGCGAGCGAACATCGATGGGAATCTGAGGCAACCAGGGGGCGAGGAGGAATTCAAATGAACATCGGCCAGCAAAAACTGTTCTTGACGGCAGCCGCCTGCGGATGGGCGGTTTCGTTTGGGGTCGGAAGCGCGATGGCCGGCTCGCACACCTGGGACGTGAATGAGCTGTTCAGCAACGCAGACGGAACCATACAATTCATCGAGCTTTTTGAGGCCAACGGAACGCCCGGTGAAGTCAACGTGCAGGGGCACCCGATTTCGAGTGATACAAAAAACTTCAACCTGCCCGGATCTGCGTTGACGGCTCCGACAACCAACAAGTCCCTTCTGATCGCGACTCAGGCATTCGCCGATTTGCCCAACGCACCAACTCCGGACTATATCATTCCTGCGGGACTGTTGCCGTTTTTCTTCTCGGTGAATGGAGACACCATCGCCTATCAGCCCTGGGACAGCCTGACTTTCGGTGCCGGCGTTCTTCCGACTGATGGTACTAATTCCCTCAATTTCGACCTGACCACAGGTGTCAATTCGCCCACCAACTATGCGGGCGAAACCGGGTCGGTCGATGCCTCCGGACCTGCGGCGACCGTCCCGGCGGCGTCGGGTTGGTCGGTCGCTGCCATGTGGCTGTTGATTACGACTGTCGCCGCGATCGTGGCGCGCCGAAGACCCGAAAATGCCTGATTTTCACGGTTTTTTTGCGCGGTCGGGGGCTTGGGTTTCACTGTGTGCGCGGTGGTCGTCGGCGATGCGTGGACAAGTCGGGAGAAATCATGTCGGTCTTGTCTCACCGATCGGCACTACTGCAATGGTGTATCTGGGCGTCGTCATTCTGTCATCTCTTTGCACCGCGGCGGGTGTTCGCGCAAACAGGCCCGAATGCGCGTGCGCGGCGAACAGGATTTCAAACGGGTGGTGCGAATCCTGCAATGTTGGTTATGTGGCTTCGACCAGAATTAAATCAGCCGAGTTCTTTCATGCCATCGACGCGCATGGCCACGAAACGCGGGCTGATTCGCTTCGATGCAAGACCTGTCGAATCGAAATCAAATCCGATGGTTTCTGCAAAAAATGCAAAACAGGATACATCAACCAAAAAGCCTACTTTTCAAGACTGACCTATTTACTTGCCAGGGGCAGGGTGAAGGTGCCCGGGTCTGTTGCGTGCAGGCAATGCCGGAACCACGTCGAGCATCCTTCCTGGTGCGAGACATGCAAGACTGGAACGATAGGCCATGTCGCATTCAAGGACAGAAACACATTCCTGGAGGCCTCTCAAGCCCACGACGTCATGCTGAAAGCCATCCGACACCTTCAGAAATGCGAAACATGCGCGATCGCCATGGCCGTTGACCGCAAGTGCTATCGCTGCAACAAGTCATACGAGCGCGGCAAGCTGGTGGAACGCGCGACTCCCGAGGACTGACCGTTTTCTGTGAACGAATACGCGAAATGGATGCGTTGACGGGTACTCTGCGAGAAAGTACCCTGCAGGCTCGCCAGCTTCGTGTTTTTGTGCCGCGACCCATAGTGCCATGGATTCGGAGGTGCGAACATGTCTTTGCCTTGTCGCCGTTCTGAAACCACACCAGATGTACGGAGATTTCATATGAAGACTTCGACCACCCAATTGACCTTGATATGCGCCGCAATCACGGGCCTTTCGCACGCTGCAATCGGCCAGGCAAGACTCTTCATGGTCCCCGAAGGCCACTCACCCGAACTGACGACCCCGGGACAGGACTATGAAGCCACCGTGTCAGCCGGATCGGACGTCACCATCGAGGTCTATCTGGATAACGCGACCCAACCCGTCGCAGGGTATGAAATCGCCATGGATTGCCAATACGAAAACACATCCGGCAATCCATCATCGTTGGTACAGCTCGTTGACAGCGAGACCATCGACGCCAACCATCCGCGGTGGCTGTTCTCAGGGTTTTCCATTGTTGATGTCCTTGTCCCGCTGGACGGGGGACAGTGTGACGAGAACCGTGCATGCAACAACAATCAGCCATGTGGCACGCCCCTGAGCCAATGCGTCGGAGGTCTTTGCACTATTTCTGCCCCTCGTGTCGCGGCCTTGCTATTGGGCGAACAAACTGCGTTTGCCTCATCTGCCGTTTACCTGGGCGAATTCGTCTTTTCAACACCCGCGAACGTTACAACGTCCTATGCCCTGACCCTTCCATGCATGCCCAACGATGGTTGTGTACCGCCCCTTCAGAGCGTGTTCGGGAATATTGTCCCGAATGGTTCAAACGATATCCCAATCACGGCGGACGGACTGGCGCTCAATGTGGCTCCCGGACCGCCTCCACCCCCCCCGCCGCCGCCGCCGCCTCCCCCGCCACCTCCTCCTCCTCCGCCCGGTCCCGACGGTCCCGCACGATTGTTCATTCTTCCACAAGGCGTAGACCCGACATCGACCCAGGCGGGCGAAACCTTTGAAACCACCGTCGCGGCGGGTACGACACTGACCGTCGATGCCTACATCGAAAACATACTCGGCGTCGTGCAAATCGCAGGCATCGCGATGCCCTGCTCCCACACAGGCGACGAACCCGGCGTACCGTCACTCGATTACGTCGCAGCCAGCGTCGCGATCGACGCTGACAGACCTGATTTTCTGTACGTCGGAGACCTGAGCGCGGTGGCCGCTACCGACGTCGGCCATTGTGAACCGTTCGTCGCTTGTTCATCATCCAGCGATTGCGGCGGATCATCGCCCTGTCCGAGCAACACGCACATTTGCGAAATTCTGCCCCCACGTCTGGGCGTCATATCCTTCAACGGTGCCATCGCCTTTGCCCCGCGCTACATCGGTCAGTTTGAATACGACATCCCAATCGACGCCCTCGGTCGATACGAATTCCCAACAGCCTGTCCGCAACCCTTCGACGGGCAAACGTTCAGTAACTGCCAATTGTTCCTCAGTGGAGCACCCGCGGACGAACCAACCTTCGTTCCAATTGACGGCATGACCGTCACCGTCCTGCCACCGCCCCCGCCACCCGTGCGACGCATCTTCCTGACCCCCGCCAACGGCGACCCCACCGCCACCGCGCCCGGTGAGAACGCTCAGGGACAGGTTGTCGCAGGCGGAACGGTCGTCATCGACGCATTCATGGAAAACTCATTCGAACCGCTCCGCAGCGTCGATGTCGCCCTGAATTGCCAATACATCAGCTCGGACGATTTCGCGGGTGATCTTGGACCCGTCGCACAGGCAGCTTCCGTGGACGTCACACGCTCCGACTACGTTTTCGCTGGCCTGGAGCATTTTGCGAGCGCCGATCAAGGGGCCTGCGTCGGCGATCAAGCCTGCACCACCAATGGCGACTGCACGGCATTCAACCCATCCAGTCGCTGCGACGGTGACTTCTGCCGAGACGTCCCGCCCCGTGTCGGCAACGCACTCTTTGCAGGCGCAACCACCGTCACCGACCCCAGGTACATCGGATCATTCAGATTCGCCGCACCCCCGGACGCAGGCGGCGTCTACCAGGTTTCCCCGTTTTGCACGTCTGACGCCGGGTGTTCCCCGCCCTGGCCTGTTGGGGTGGCACTCACAGAAATGCAAGGCCAAAGCGGGCCGCTGTCGTTCGATTATGACGGTATCGATATCACAATCGTTCCCTGCTCAACCGACGCACAATGCATCAACACCAACGTGTGCGATTTCGACCAATGCGATGCGGGCATCTGCTCCAGCTTCGCCATAAACTACGGCGACGTCGCACCGCCATTTGGCGGCCTCGTCCAAACGTCGGATATTCTTTGCGCCGTGGACGGTTTTGGTAACTTCAGCGTCTGTCCCAACGCCGACATTTTTGAATGCACGCCCAGCGGATCCCCCATCTCCACCGGTGACATCCTCGCGGTTGTCGATTCCTTTGGAGGCGCTGACCCATGTGGCTGCGCACCGTCGGCTGCCACATCCGCCCCCACGTCAGACACGGGCTACAGACTTCAAAAAGGCAGGGGCGATGCTGTCATTGTTCTCAGCCCGCAAAGTCGATACGTCAAACCCGGACAACGCGCCTTCGTCGATGCCTATGTGCGAAATGCACCGGACCTGATCGCCTACGAAATCCAGGCGGACACATCGAACGCGAGCCTGAAAATCGAAACGGTGTTCATCGATGATGACCGCGAGGAATTCGCCTTCGCCAGGTCTGAATACGTCACCGCCATCGACGACAACCTGAACCGAATCGGCAGTGTCGTCATCGGTGAATCAGTCAAATCTGCCCACCTGCAATACCTGGGAACATTCGAATATCGTGCAGCCAACCGCGCCCGTGGAGTCGTCACAATTTCCGCCGACCCCGAGAGTATTCAACTATTCAGACGCCTGGACAACCTGATCGAAATCGCCGGTGTGGAGGACGCAAACATCATCATCGCCGCCCCACCGAAACGCTGACGGCCAACAACCAACAGGAGCAGGTAGTCCATCGCTTCACCCGCAAAGCCGCGTGGCCCGTCGCTTCAGCCGTAGAGCCGGGTGGCCCATCGCTTCAGCGGTGGGGGAGTCGAATCGATATGCTCACCAGCGTCGAGTCGTTGTCCCGGCGTTACACCCGCACCTGAAACAAATCCAGCCAATCCTGTAGTCTGTGCCCAACAACATATTTGCATTGTAATACCCGCTTCTCATAGCATAATATAAATGATCCTGTTCGCCCCCGAACCAACCCGGAATGCAACGACAACAGCAGACCGCGAAAGTACGTCCCAAACCACACGATCAGGCATCATCCGCCGACTGGCTTTCGCGTGTGGCGCTTTGGTTGTGTTTGGATCCATCAGCATCGCCGTCACCGAAATCTGCATGAGACGGTACATGTCCTTCGACCCCCTTGGCTGGTACGAAAAAACATCCGACCCCATCCTGTTCTATCGCCTGACAGCCTCGATAGCCGATCTTGATCACGGAAAACAACGCACCCAAAACGCCCAGCGAATCCGCGGGACCAGGGAGTACGCCCAAACCCCGCCCAACGGCGTATACCGAACCCTGTGGCTTGGAGATTCCGCATGTTGCGGAAGCTGCATCGGTGACGACGAAACCGCCCCCGCCATCATCGAAAAACTGGCCCGCAAACGGAACCAATCCCTCGAAGCCATCAACCTCGGTGTCGTTGGCTACAACATCCGCCAGGTCCGCGAGGTATTTCGTCAACGATCGAGCGAATTCCACAACCCAGCCACCGTCGTCTACTACCACCACATCAACGACATCATCAACGCCCCATGGTGGCGATTAGCCCCCTCGATTCCCCACCAGCTACGTCGCGATTACGACCCGCCCGCCCCATGGCTCAGGTCCACGCTTCGTCGAAGCGCACTCGTCCAGTACCTCGCCCACACATCCATCGTCCACCGACTTCGATTCGGCCCGAGGTCCGCCAACACACGCACGAAAAAACCAACCGACACCACCCGCCTCTGCCTCAACCTCTATGCAAGCCAAAACGAGCACGCCATCAAATTCAACGAAAACCTCAAAACGCTCGCCAAAAATGTACAGGAGTCAGGCGCGAATTTCGTTGTCATCTGGTGGCCAACCCGATACGCCGAATCCGATCCGAACTACACAACCGCCCGGGACAATCTCCGAAAATGGACATCGGAAACCGGCGCCGATTTAATCGACCTCACCACTCAATTCTCAATCGGCGACCAAAACCTCCTCTATGTCGACCCAGACCACCCCAGCCGCCAGGGACAACACCTCATCGCCGAAGCAGTTCTCGCAACCCTCGAAAACGAACAGTAGGTCAGGTCGCGACCTGACGATTGGGTTGGGCAATCCAACCTGAAACCGACAACGGCACGTTTGCGTACGTCTACGACGCCTGGAACCGGCTGGTGCAGGTGAAATCGTCGAATGACGATAGTATCATTATCGCCACCTACACCTACGACGCCCTTGGCCGGCGGATCAGGAAAGTCGTGACGAATCGTGGCGAACTGGACGGGACGACGTTGTATTATTACAATCATCGCTGGCAATTGTTGGAAACGCGTGACGGGTCGGAGAGCCTCGACATGCAGATCGTGCACGGCACGCAGTACATCGACGAGATCGTCCGCTTCGGCAAGGTCGGGCGTGGCGGGATGTTCGTCTATCAGGACGCCAACTGGAACGTGACAAGTGCGGTTGGGTTTTCGGGCATCGTGTTAGACCGCGTCACCACCACACCGTACGGCCAACCGACGTTCGACACGCACACGGTCAACGGCGACTACGACGGCGACGGCGATTTGGACGCCAGCGACGACAGCCAACTCAACACCTGTGTTATCGCCAGCACCTTCCCGGACACCTGCCGCATGTTCGACTACGACCTGGACGGCGACGTCGATACGAGCGACGAATCACGATTCGATGAACTACATCCACCAAGCTCAACCGTCATCACACGATTCCCTGGTGGCAAGCAAAGCCAAAACGGACTCGTTTTCGCGCATCAAGGGCTACTCTTGAATAGTGCAAGTAGCCTTGTATATATCCGATTTCGTCTTCTATCTCCCCAATTGAATTCCTTCAACTCACGCGACCCGTTGGGATATGCCTCTAATATGAATTTGTTTACATACGAGTCGCAAAACCCAATTGCGCATGTTGATCCTATGGGCCTCATTGATGATGCCTTAGAGGGTGTGTGAGAAGCAGGGATATCGCCGATAAGGATGGAAATTGGCAAGGAGTGCCTGATCCATGGCGAGGAATGCTTATCCCAGCGACTTGACGGACGCGCAGTGGAATCTGATTCGACGACGAATACCG
>JAJDDT010000104.1 GCA_029260165.1 Phycisphaerae bacterium
CGGCGGTATTCGTCGTCGAATCAGATTCCACTGCGCGTCCGTCAAGTCGCTGGGATAAGCATTCCTCGCCATGGATCAGGCACTCCTTGCCAATTTCCATCCTTATCGGCGATATCCCTGCTTCTCACACACCCTCTCAGACTGCCTTACACTGCTGTTTTGCCGGACCATTGGACAGGAATGATGGACTGCACGAACTGCGGGGCACCGTTGCCCGTAAAATCGAACCTTTGCAACCATTGCGGGTCGTTGAATGACGTCGATCTGCGGGCCGTGCGCGCGCCAACGGTCAAAGGCCCCCATTCGGATCGGGACTGCCCGCATTGTCACTGCAAAATGGGGTCGGTCGATCTGCGCATCGGGGATGGGTTTTTCATCGAACAGTGTGACCGGTGTATGGGGATCTTCTTTGATCCGGATGAATTGGAGACTCTTTTGGACCAATCGGTGTCGAAGGTGTTCGAGGCTGACCTGGAGCGAATGTCGGTTTTGAGTGAAGAGGAAAGCCCGGATTTCACCAGGGTCAAATATGTGAAATGTCCTGTGTGTCGGGAGATCATGAATCGGCGGAACTATGGGGCGCGGTCGGGGGTGATTGTGGACGTGTGCAAGCCTCACGGGGTGTGGCTCGACGGAGGTGAACTTCGAAGGCTCCTGAATTGGGTTAAGGCGGGCGGTCTGTTGCATGATCAAGCCAAAAAGGAGCGTGACAAAAAACTGGAACAACGAAAGAAGCGAGCAAGAGAAATCGAGGAAAGAGTGGAGGATTCAATCCATGGGGGTTATAGGGGATTCCACTCGACGCCTGAGCGGGACTACCTGGGCGTGCCGTCGGTGTTGCGGTTGATTCTTGATTTGTTGGGTTGAGTGTTCGGGGATTGGGATTCACGTCTCGCGCGGGGGCTGGTTTTCCTGAAAATATGTTCTCTTCCCTTCGCACACGAGATATGAATTCTCTGAATCCGTGAAAGGATGTAGCGCTGCACGAATCGATTTTGTCCCACAGGAATGGTTACGGACCCGCGGGCGTAACGTGGTTGACGACGAGGACGTCTTTGGTGACGTTTTCTGCCGGGAGGTGGAGCTGGGTTCGGGAATTGATCTTGAGGTCCAGGGATTTGAGAAGGGATTGGTATTGGGTGAGGGGGCGGGGATTGAAATGGGCGGGGTTCGGTTCGGAGCAATTGGGGAGATAGTCCATGATGAGCCAGTGTCCGTCGGGGGCGAGGTGGTTGGCGACAGACGCGAGGGAGGTTGACCAGTCGTCTTCCGAGATGAGGTGCATGAGGACGTCGATGGTGATGATGATGTCGAAGCGTTTTCCGGGGAGGTTCAGGGTGGTTAGTGGGCTGACGTGGAAATGGGCATCGGGCGCTCGTTTCCTGGCCTGGGTGATGGCGGTTGATGAGAAGTCCACGGCGGTGGTTTGGTAGCCTGCGTCGGTGAAGGCGGCGGTCAGTTGTCCGGAGCCGCAACCGGCGTCGAGAAGGCGACATTGTGTGGGGTCCGGGACGATCCGGGCAAGAGTTTCGAGGATGTGGTTGGTTTTCAGGGCGTATTGCTCGGCGTTCTGGTCGTCGGTGAGTTCGATACTGCCGACGGCGCGGAGGCTGCCGACGAGGTTTTGGTGCCGGGTTTCCCAGTATTGGTCGGGGTTGAAACGGGAGGTGCGGCTGGTGAGGCGGTTGAGGATTTTGGTGATGGTTTTCATGGGCGCTCTGTTGCCTGAGAAAATCGGCGGTTGATTCGGATTGGTTTTGCCTTCTCGTCACCCACAAAGGGGTGACGCTACATCGGGTTGAGCGAATGGTAACGGTATGCGGGGATATCGAATGATTTTCGGACGCACTTGAGTTGGGGTGGGGTCGATTGGGGTTTATGATGGCAGGCGATGTCGGTTGGCGGTTTTTCAGATGACGTGATGGTTCGGCGGTTGGACGGTGGTCCCGGCGTGGAGGCGGCTGTTTGCCGGTTTGCGGCAGAACGTGGGGCGTTTTGTCTGGAGAGTACCGCCCCGGAGCATCGGGACGGGCGATACTCGATTCTGGGGTGTGAGCCTGTGGAGGAGGTGGTTTTTGCGCGGGCGGATGGGGGTTGGCTTGAGGAACTAAAGCGGCGGGTTGGGCGGGGTGAAATCCATCCCCCACGCCTGAAGACGCGGGATACCCGGGATGGGTTGGCGGTGCCGGCTGGGGGTTGGGTTGGGTATGTGGGGTATGAGGCGGGTGCGGTTCTGGAGGGGGTGGTGTCGTCGCACGAGCGGGTGTTGGGGACGCCTGATGTGTGGTTTGGGCGATATGCGGCGTTTGCGGTATTTGACCATTGGGATGGTCGATGGACGGTGGCTGGTGAGGCAGCGGACGTCGATCGGCTGACGGGGTTGCTGGCGGACGCGCGGGAGCCTGTGGCTGTTGATTGGGACGAGGCGGTGGCGGGAGAGTTGGTGGGGACGATGTCGCGGGGGGCGTATGTGGAGCGCGTGGAGCGTGCGAAGGAATACATCGCGGCAGGGGATATTTATCAGGTGAATTTGACGCAGCGGTTTTCGGCGGATTGTGGGGCTGATGGTTTGGCGATTTATCGAAGGTTGCGGCGGGCGAATCGGGGGGCGATGTCGGCCTATTTGCGGGTCGGGGAGGCGTGCATTTGCAGCAGCTCGCCGGAGCTGTTCCTGCGGATGGGGGGCGGACAAGTGGTGACGAGGCCTATCAAGGGAACGAAGCCAAGGTCGGGGGATGTGGTGTTGGATGAGGTGAATCGCAGGGGGTTGACGGAGAGCGAGAAGGATTTGGCGGAGTTGACGATGATCGTGGATTTGCTGCGGAACGATTTGGGGCGGGTGGCGGAGTGGGGGAGCGTGCGGGTTGAGGAGATGGCGGAGTTGGAACGGCATCCGACGGTGTTTCATCTGGTGGCTACGATTTCGAGCATGATGCGTGCGGGGATGGATTGGGCGGATTTGCTGCGGGCGACGTTGCCCGGGGGTTCGATTACGGGGTGTCCGAAGATTCGGGCGATGCAGATTATTGATGAGCTGGAGGTGGGACGGCGGGATGTGTATTGCGGGGCGATCGGGTATATCGGGTTGGATGGGTCGCTGCAGATGAATGTGGCCATCCGGACGATGGTGGTTGAGGGTGGTCGGGTGCATGTGTATGGGGGTGGTGCGATTACGGCTGATAGTGAGGCGGGGGATGAGTGGATGGAGGTTGAGGCCAAGATTTCGGGGATGGTTCAGGCGTTGCGGGGTACGGAAGTTCGGGTTCAACAGGAGCGGATGGCGTGAATCAGACGGTGTGGTTGAATGGTGCGTTTGTGTCGGCGGATGAGGCGCGGATTGGTGTGTATGACGGGGGTTGGCTGCATGGGGCGGGTTTGTTCGAGACGATGCGTGCGGAGGGGGGGAAGGTGTTTCGACTGGCGAAGCATGTGGGGCGGTTGTGCGCGTCGGCGGAGAAGTTGATCGCGCCGGTGGACGTGGACGCGTTGCCCGGGCAGGGGGCGATTGGGGAGTTGTTGGAGCGGAATGGGTTGCGGGAGGCGCGGGTGCGGATGACGGTAACGGCGGGGGACATGTTGCAGGCGGGGCAAGCGGGTGATGGTGTGCGTCATACGGTTTGTGTGACGGTGTCGAAGTTGGCAGGCTATCCGAAGCCATTTTATGAGAAGGGTGTGTCGGTGGCGATTTCGAGCTATCGGCAGTTGAAGGTGGACCCGTTGGCGGGTCATAAGACGACGTGCTATTTGCCGCGGTTGATGGCGCTTCGGGACGCGCGGGGCGTGGGGTGCGAGGAGTCGCTGTGGTTTACGCATGAGCATATGTTGGCGGAAGGGTCAATTAGCAACGTGTTCGTGGTGAAGGGTGGGGTTGTGAAGACCCCCGGGTTGGACACGCCGGTGTTGCCTGGGGTGGCGCGGGGGGCGGTGTTGGAGTTGTGTCAGGAGATGGGAATTGTGGTCGAGGAGGGGTCGGTCACAATTGATGAATTGTTGGATGCGGATGAGGTTTTTTTGACGAACGTGATCATGTGTGTGATGCCGGTGACGTCGGTGGAGAAGCGGGCGATTGGTGGGGACGAGCCTGGGAAGTTGACGAAGCGGTTGTTGGACGGGTTTGTTGATTTGGTGGCGAAGGAGTGTGGGACGGATGGGTAAGCGACGGGCAAAAGTTGCGACGACGGTTGGGGATGTTTGTGCGGTGATGGAGCGGGCGGCACCGTTGGGGTTGGCGCAGGATTGGGACAATGTAGGGTTGTTGGCGGGGGATCGCAACGCGGCGGTCGAGCGGGTGCTGATGTGCATTGATATGACGGGGGCGGTGGTGGATGAGGCGATCAGGAAGCGCGTGCAGTTTGTGATGGCGTATCACCCGGTGTTGTTCAAGGCGGTGTCGCGATTGACGTGGCCAAGCGACGAGACGGATGGGTTGGTGTTTCGGTGTGTGGCGAATGGAATCGCGGTTTATTCGATGCATACGGCGTTGGATGCGGCGGAGGGTGGGACGAATGATGTGTTGGCGGATATGTGCGGTGTGGGCGAGACGGAGCCGTTTGAGTATGTGGGGGGCGAATCGGGGAAGGTGAAGGTGGTGGTGTTTGTGCCTGAGGGTGAGGCGGACGCGGTGGCGGGTGCGATGTTTGAGGCGGGCGCGGGTTGGATCGGGGATTATGAGCGTTGTAGTTTTCGGATTCCGGGGACGGGGACGTTTTTGGGGGGTGAGGAAACGGAGCCTGCGATCGGGTTGGCGGGTCGGTATGAGACGGTGAAGGAAGTGCGGGTGGAGATGGTGGTGAAGCGGCGGGATTTGCCGGCGGTGGTGGAAGCGTTGCGGACGGCGCATTCGTATGAGGAACCTGCGTTTGATGTGTATCCGTTGGTGGGTGAGCCTGTGCGGGGGATTGGTCGGGTTGGGACGCTGACGAAGGCGACGACGTTGAAGGGGTTGGTGCGGAAATTGAAGCGGGCGACGGGGGCGGTGAATGTTCAGACGGTTGGGGATGTGGATGGTGCGGCGAAGCGGGTGGTGGTTTGTGTTGGGGCGGCGGGGAGTTGGCTGTTTGCGTTGGGGATTGGTGCGGGTGATGTGGTGGTGACGGGGGAGATTCGACACCATGATGCGCTGGCGATTGCTCGTCGAGGGGCGTCCGCGATTGCGTTGGGGCATTGGGCGAGCGAGCGGCCTGTGTTGGCTCCGTTGGCGGAGCTGTTGGGTGGGATGATGGATGGTGTGCGGGTTGATGTGAGCGAGGCGGACTGCGATCCGTTCGGGGCGGTTTGAGCGTGGCGGGTGATGCGGTGAAACCGAAGGCGGTGGTGTTGTTGTCGGGTGGTTTGGATTCTGCCACCGTGGGGGCGATTGCGCGGGAACAGGGGTTTGAGATTCATGCGTTGTCGTTTGCGTATGGTCAGCGGCATGCGGTGGAGTTGGCTGCGGCGACGCGGGTGGCTGATGCGATTGGGGTTGAGCAGCATTTGGTGCAGTCGATTGATATGCGGATTTATGGTGGTTCCGCGCTGACGGACAATGTGGCGGTGCCTGTGGGGCGGGACGAGGCGACCATGTCGAGTGAGATTCCGGTGACGTATGTGCCTGCGCGGAACACGATTTTCCTGGCGCATGCGTTGGGGTATGCGGAGGTGGTTGGGGCGTTTGATCTGTTTATTGGAGCCAACGCGGTGGACTACAGCGGGTATCCGGATTGTCGGCCCGAGTTCGTCGAGCAGTTTGAACGGTTGGCGAATGTGGCGACGGCGTCGGCGGTGGAGGGTCGGGGGACATTTCGGGTGCATGCGCCGCTGATGGCGATGACGAAGGCGGAGATTATCAAGGAAGGGGTTCGGTTGGGGGTGAATTATTCGATGACGCATTCGTGTTATGACCCGTCGGAGGATGGGTTGGCGTGTGGGGGGTGTGATAGCTGTGTGTTGCGGGCGAAGGGGTTTGTGGCGGCGGGGGTTGATGATCCGACGCGGTATGTGGATGGGGTTTCGTAATGGTGGATGGTGATTATTCGACGGCGTTGAAGGCGGGGGTTGCGTCGTTGGGGCTATCGTTGAGCGATGAGCAGGTGGGGAAATTGTGGGTGCATCGTGAAGCCATGGTGGCGGAGAATTTGAAGTTCAACTTGACGCGGATTGTGGAGCCTGTGGACGTAGCCGTGAAGCATCATGCGGATTCGTTGGCGTTGGCTGCCTGGGCGGAATCGGCTCGCGTTCGTGTGCGACGGGTGTTGGATGTTGGGACGGGTGCGGGTTTGCCGGCGATTCCTGTGGCGGTGGTGAAGCCGAAGTGGGTGGTTGTGGCGATTGACGGGACGGGGAAGAAAGCGCGGTTTGTTTTGGAGACGGCGGCTGCGATGGGTTTGAAGAATTTGAAGGCGGAGCATGGTCGATCGGAGGAGTGGAAAAAAGGGCGGTTTGATGTGGTGGTGTTCAAGGCGGTAGGGGCTGCGGGGAAGTGTTTGGGGTTGGCGAAGGCGCATCTACCGGCGGGTGGTCATGCGGTGATGTTCAAGACGGTTACTGAGGGGGAGGAATGGGACGAAGCAGGCGAGGTGGCGAAGCAGTTGAAATATGACGTTTGCAAGCGGTTTGATTATGAACTCGTTTGTGGTGATGAGATATTGAAGTGGGCGTTGTGGGTTTTTCGTCGGGGTGGGCGCTAGGGAAGCGGTTGGACCGATTGGTGAAGTCTCGAGCCGCTTGCTATGTTCTACGGAGCCATGTAGTTCACACGCTTAACTTGTTTTGCCGCAACGATGCGGCAGTGTAGACAGACAAGTATTGGGGGGTTATAATCCAATTGGATCGTCCGGTCTGGGCGGTTTTGGACCTTGCCAGATTCGGTCGACTTGACAAGGAGCCTGTATCATGATCACACAAAAATCGAAGTCTCGGTCCGTTGGTTTCGTCGCGGCAGCGGTTGTATTGGCTGTCGGAAGTCTTGGAATTGTCTCGGGGTGTCTGCCCGTGATTCCGGATCCGGGGAACAGCGAGCCAATTGCGAGCAAATTCGCCGGGGCAGTCGCCTGTATGCCGTGTCACTCCGGAATGCACACGGATTGGTTGGCGACGGGCCATGCCACTGCGCTGGAATCTCTGGAAGCGATCGGCCAAGGTGAAAACACCGCGTGTCTCATGTGTCATACTGTTGGTTTTGACGACGGTGGGTTCATCAGTCGAGCGGAAACTCCGGACCTTGCCGGCGTGCAATGTGAGAATTGTCACGGCGGTTCAGCAGACCATGCTGCGAATCCCGGCGATCTTGCACTTCGTCCCGTTGTCGATTTGTCGGCTACGGTCTGCGGTGCGTGCCACACCGATGCTCATCATCCGACGTTTGACGAATGGCAACTTTCGGAGCATGCGGTGGCGTTGGAAGGGTTACGTTCCAACCCGTTCGCGCAGGACACTTGCCTGGAATGTCACTCGCAAGACTATCGCCATGCCATTGAAAGGCAGGAGGCGGGTGAGAATGTCGAGGTCCCAACCCTTGCGACCGCCAAACTTTCGATCGAGTGTTCGACGTGCCACGCTCCGCACGGCGGCGTTGCACTGGACCATCAGTTGCGCCAGCCAATCGCGAATCTGTGCGGCGAGTGTCACACCCAGGAGGAGGCGGCGTTGGGTGATACGCCTCACCATCCGCAGTTTGAAATGCTGACTGGCACTGGCGCGTTTCAAGCTGATGGAAGCGGTTTGGAGCAGACACACGCTCACAGCGTGCTTGCGGTTGCCGGGGGCGAGGCGTGTGCGCAGTGTCATGTGATCGGGCACGAGGTCGAGGACCCGAGCGAAGGGGACCCGAATGTCACGGGGCACACGTTCAATCCGTTCGACGAATCGATCACTGAGCACCAGGCGGATCAATACACAGGATGTCGGGACTGCCACACAGACACCGTCGCGGATGGTCTGCGAGTCGCGGTGCAAACCGACCTGGCCGCGCGACTTGATGCGCTGGCTCCGATATTTGACGTAGCCAGTGATTTGTTTATTGATCCTGAGACCTTGAGCGAAGCGGACCAGACGAGGTTGGCGACCGCGAAGTTCAACTTCCAGTTCGTCGGTGCTGACGGAAGTCGTGGCGTTCACAACCCGGCCCTTGCGAGTGGTGCACTCGATGTGGCGGAGCGGATCGTCAACGATCTGTTAGGACAGTAAGGTTGCGAAGCGCACGAAAGCGTTCGCGACAGGTCGAAGACGCCCTTGTTTGTTGGGCGAGGTTTTGTCATCTGGGCCGATGAGATATTTCCGTCACCCACAAGGGGTGACGCTACATTGGGAGGCGTTTTGGTGGCGGTTGAATACAACAAGCGGACGCATCGTTGTGCGAGTTTGCGGAGTGCGGATGTTGGTCAGACGGCGGCTGAGGGGGAGGAATGGGAGGCGGTTGGTGAGGCTGCGGAGCGGTTGAAGTATGACGTTTGTCGTTCGTTTGATTATGAGTTGGTGTGCGGGGATGAGACGTTGAGGCGGGGGTTGTGGGTGTTTCGTCGTGGGGGGCGGTGAGAGGGTAGGGATCGAGGGAACAAGGGATCTAGGGATCGAGAGGGGTGAAGGGTTGGCCGCATTCGGGGCAGCGTGGGGTTGTGAGGTGTGTGATGTTGTAGCCGCAATAGGAGCATTTGGTGGGATCGTTGTCGACGAATTTTGGATTCGCGGTAATGAGTTGGACGAGTGTTTGGGGGATGGACGTAAGGGTTCTTGCGCGGATTTCGTTGAAGGAGCCGACGGCGATGATGATGACGCCGAATTCGGCCAGATGGGTTCCTATCAAGGCGTTTTGGACGTAGGCGATACGTCCCAAGAACTCAATGGCGAAGAGGACGGCGATTGCAAGTTTTGCACAGACGAGCGCGTCGTGGCCTCGGAAGATGCACATGGTTATGTACGCGGCGATCACGATGGGTACGATACAACAATTCCAGTCATACAGTGACATAATCGATGGGCTGCTTGCTAAGAAGTCGATCGAGAGGTAGGCAGTCCAGAGAATCGCGGGAAGGGAAAACCAAACGCAAATGACGCTGCACGCTTTCAGCGAGCTCAGAATGTTTCGTGACGGGATCACAAGCGGTAAGAACACAAGCGTGCCGAAAACGTACCGAGCCACGTATCCGCAGTAGGCGTGGAAGAGTCCCCCCCAATCAACTGGCGAGCTTAATCGTCTGACCAAGAGGTCCAAATCTGTACGGTGCCCCGAAGCCGAACTGAATGCAGGCAAGAACATGGCGAGGGAGAGCACAAGACCGCCGATGAGTTGCGTTCGCCATGCGCGCTTGAGTGTGATCGCCGGCAGGAGCGTACATGCCTTCTCTGAATCGGTTGTGAGGCAGTTGCCAGATCGGGTTTCGTGGTGGGACGTCGGCATCGGCGTTTCCTGCCATCCACGATGGGGTGGCACTAAAGGGGCTGGGTCGAACTTGTTGGGATTGTACACGGTTGGCCGCATTCGGGGCAGCGTGGGGTTGTCAGGTGGGTGATGTTGTAGCCGCAATTCGAGCAGCGGGTGGGGTCGTTTTCGAGGGGTAGTCGCCTGCAGGTGATTATGGCTGTGATGGTTTGTGGGGTCGATGTTTTTGCGCGGATTTGAATTTCGCGGAAGGCGGCGTAGGTGATGATGGCGGCGCCAGTGAGGGCAACAAATGTACCGTAACCAGTAATCGGTGATGTTAAGAGCGCAACACAGCCGATCGTGAGAAACGCGGTCACTGCAGCGCGGACACATGGCTCCGCTTTTCGTCCGTGACGCACGAGCGCCACCAGCCAAATGCAAGACATGACAAGAAAGGTTGCACCGAAAACGGTCGGTATGACCCACCAGATGCTCTCCGAAACACTGAAAAGTGCCGAGATAGTGAGCGGAATGTCTATCAAATAGAACCACGGGATGGCGATTATGGGGAATATGATCGCCAATGTTGGATGAATGGCGAGGGGGCCTGAAACGCGGCCCAAGTGTTCTAATTCTCGCCTTCGGACGGTGTATCCTATGAAGACAAGAATTCCCATAAGAGCGGGCGTACCGAAGAGAATAACAGGTCCGATGTATGCCATAAACAAGGTCGACAAGGTGTGTTCGGCTTTGGCAATGGCGGAGTAGGTCTCCAGTGCGAGACTTGCGGTCGAGACTGCTTCTCGGCCATCCGTCGCGGTCATTGGAAGGAAGAAGGAGCACGCAAGCAAGGCTCCGCCTGCGCGCTGTAGTCGAGAGGCTGCAATCGAGACCGATGGTTGAGGCTGATCCGCTGCATTTGTGAATGGCATCGCGTTATTGCTCGTTGGATTAGTTTCATCGGTTGGTTGCATTGACTGGCGTTGTGATGCGTTGGCTGCATTCGGGGCAGCGCTCGGATTCATTTGCGGTGGGGTCGTAGCCGCAGTGGGTGCAGATGGGGGGGGCGTGTCGTTGATGAGTCGTCGCCGTCTGGTTGGGCATGGGGGACATGTCGTGGCTGGTCCCATAATGCTGCGATTGCGTGAAAGGTGGTTTGGGCGTAGAAAACCGGTCTGTTTGGGGGCTGCATGCGTTGGAATGCGTTCGCGACAGGTCGAAGACGCCCTTGTATGTCGGGCGTTGTTTTGTCATCTGAGCCGATGAGACATTTCCGTCACTCACGAGGGGTGACGTTACGTTGGGAGGCGTTTTGGTGGCGGTTGAATACAACAAGCGGACGCATCGTTGTGCGAGTTTGCGGAGTGCGGATGTTGGTCAGACGGTGACGCTGGCGGGCTGGGTAAATTCGTATCGTGATCACGGTGGGATGGTGTTCATCGATCTTCGCGATCATGAGGGGATCACGCAGTGCAAGTTTAATCCGCAGACGGATCCGAAGGCGCATGAAATCGCGCGGGCGTTGCGGAATGAGGACGTGATCGCCATTCGTGGGGACGTCGCCACGCGCGGCGACAACATCAATCCGAAACTGCCGACGGGGGAGGTCGAGGTTGAGATTCGCGAGGTCGATCTGCTGGCCAAGTCGGAGCCTGTGCCGTTTGAGGTGTCGGACCATGTCGAAGCGAGTGAGGAATTGCGGCTCAAGTATCGCTATCTGGATATGCGTCGTCCAAAGATGCAAAAGATCCTGCGGTTGCGACACAAGCTGGCCAAGACGATCCGCGACTTTTTCGATGAGGAAGGTTTCGTTGAGATTGAGACGCCTTGTCTGACGAAATCGACGCCCGAGGGGGCGCGGGATTATCTGGTTCCGTCGCGTGTTCAGCCTGGGAATTTTTTCGCGCTGCCGCAGTCGCCTCAGATTTTCAAACAGCTGTTCATGATCGCCGGGTTTGATCGGTATGCGCAGATCGTGCGTTGTTTTCGCGATGAGGATTTGCGTGGGAATCGTCAGCCTGAATTCACGCAGCTTGATATGGAAATGGCGTTCGTTCGTCGCGATGAGGTGATGGACGTCGTGGATAAGTGCGTATCCAGAATTTTCAGGAACGTGCTTGAGATCGATCTGAAGCTGCCGCTGCCGCGAATGAGTTATTTCGAGGCGATGGACCGATTCGGGGTGGATCGTCCTGACACACGGTTTGGGCTGGAATTGCAGGATATTACGGAGATTGCGAAGAAGACGGAGTTTTCGATCTTTCAGAAAGCGATTGAGGCGGGCGGAATCGTCAAGTGCATCGTGGTCCCCGGTGGTGAGTCGCTGACGCGGAAAGTGACCGACGGGTTGGCAGAAGAGGTCAAGGGGATTGGCGGTGGGGGGATGCCGATCACGAAGATCACCGCGAAAGATGGCGGCGTGGCGTGTACGACAGGTGTTGCCAAGTTTGTGCAGCCTGTGGTTGACGAGTTGTGCAAGGCCACTGGTGCGAAGGCGGGCGATGCGATTGTGTTCATGCCGGGTTCGTACCGTGACGTTTGCAAATACCTGCACCACTTGCGTACGCGGTTGGCGGAGATCACCTGTGTGATTCCGGAAAATTGTTGGGATATTCTGTGGGTGGTTGATTTTCCGCTGGTCGATTGGGACGAGGATGAGAAGCGATGGAACAGCATGCACCATCCGTTTACGGCACCGATGGAGGAGGATGTGCATCTAATGGACAGTGATCCGGGGAAGGTGCGGAGTGAAGCCTATGACCTGGTGCTGAACGGTGAGGAGATGGCTGGAGGCAGTGTCCGTATCCATCGTCGCGAGGTGCAAAAGAAGGTGTTCGAGCTGTTGAACATCAGCGAGGAGGAGGCGAAGCTGCGGTTCACGCACCTGATGGATGCGTTGACGTATGGTGCACCGCCGCATGGTGGGATCGCGTTTGGTCTGGATCGCTGGGTGATGAAGGTGGCGGGCGTGGACAGCATCCGCGAGGTGATTGCGTATCCGAAGACGCAGCGTGCGGTTTGTCCGCTCACGGACGCGCCGTCGTTGATTGATTCAAAGCAGTTGCAGGAGTTGGGGATTGATCTTCGCCCCGAGGTGAAGGCGAAACTGGAAGACAAACCGTAGGAATCCGGTTCAGGCGAGTGCGATCAGGGCGATGATAATCGCAGCGATGGTGACGGTCACTGCGACCAAGACCATTAGCAGCTGGAACGACTGATTGAGTTGAGCATTGCTCGGTTGGCCTGCGTCGCGCAGTGCCTGGAAGAGGATTTTGGCCATCTCGATTTGATGTGTGTTTGGCTTGCTGACGGGCGGTGGTTGAACCCGTTCCTGAAGTATCGGTGCGAGCGCGGGATTTTCGCTGAGCAGGGCGACGAGATCGTTGTAGTCTGCTCGTTGTTTTTGTGGGTCTCTGGGCCAATCACTTCTTTGGGTTCGCAGTTTGCTGTAGGCGATGTCTTCGATGCACGCGACGGGAACGACGCCGACGTCGGGGATCGTGGTTTGGATGGTCTTGTCGAGACTGGCGAATCCGGTGGTGTCGAAGATGAGATCGAGTCGCGCGCCGCATCGATGCCGGAGCTTGCGAATGGGCATGTTTGTTTCGTCGGTGCAGTCCCGGAACCCGAATTCGTGGGCGCGGGCTTGAATGATCTCAGCGGCGGACTCATCCACGACAAAATCGATGTCTTCGGTCGATCGGTGTTCAGCCAGATAGACCGCGACGGCGTGCGCGCCGAACAGCGCAAAGGGGACGTTGAGTTCGTCGAGCATGCGCAAGGCATCGCGCATGGCGTCCTTGAGATGAGACGGGTCGTCTCGGTGCAGATTCATGACGCTCTCGCCGAGATTGAGATACGATCGAAGCCTGATGGACGCGGTTGCGGCGGACATGGGCCGACCTTCCGTGAATGGTATCCAAAACGTCGTCTTATTCTAGCAACCTGCTTCGATCGAATCGAGGATGTTATTGATCGCCGCGTGACGGGATGACGTCGATTTCGACCCTGAAGCGGCTGTTGCCGATTTCGGCGAATTCAAATCGGACGTTGATGGCTGACCCGCAGTTGAAGTCCACACCCAGCAAGGCTTCAAAACCGGCGGCGAATCCCTGATTGGGAATCGCGGCTGCGGCGGAGGCAAGGTTGGCGTCCGAGAAACCGACACCGTCTATTAGGGCGGGTTCATCGATCATGGGAGCGAACGCCCCGGGGTTAGTGTCGATGAGGTTGATCAGCGATCTGCTGCCGACCGACAAGACGCGGGCACAGGGCAGGGTTGTCAGGCCCGTGGAGCTGTTGGCTTCGAGGGTGGCGGAAGCGTTGACGGCTTGAATCTGCGTGTCGGGGCTGAACTGAAAAAAAACGGGTGTTGTGCGTTCGTCGGTGTTGTCGAAGACACCGGTGGTGAAGACGGCGCGAAACGGCGTGTTGTTTTCAAAGTTGACGTTGATGTTGCCGCGCAATCCGGAACCGAGAGGTGCCCCTGCGACAGACCCGCCACCGTCGGGACCGAAAGAAGCTGTCTGGTTGAGAAAGGGATCGAGGTCGCAGCCCATCACCGTGATAAGGATGAGCGAGGCGACAAGTGTTGCGGATGTTGATTTTTTTTTCATGTCATTGCAATCCCGGTTTATCCATCGTTCAGATCGGCTGGCGACGATTTTCAGCTTGAATGAACTTCATCGGGTCATCGGGTCGGCGGTTTGTGGGACCGGTACTACTTCGGGGGCGGTCTCTCGCGCCGCCTGGACCGGCAGGGTGTCGGGTTCAAAGTACGCGACGATTTGGGGCAGTTTACAGAACAGCTCGCGTTCGGCGTCGGTGAGGGCTTTGTCGCGACGCTGCATGACGATATCGACGGTCTTGACGAGTCGTTCCGCGTCGCCCTCTTCGACGTTGCCATCGGTCATCCAGGTGAATGATCGAACGAATGCGGGCAACAGTTCGCTACAGGCAACGTTGGCTGCGAATCCGAGGACCGACCCCGTACCAATGGTTTGGCCTATGCCGGTTTTCACATGGTCGGTGATGACCGCTCCGAAAAACATTTCGCCGGTGTCGACGTCAGCACCGTTGATCGGCACACGGACCGAACCGTAGGTGTTTTTGAGGTCGGAGTTGATTGTTCCAGCACCAAGATTGACCCATTCGCCGACGAATGAGTGCCCCAGAAAACCATCGTGTTGCTTATTGGCGTATCCCTGAAAAAGACAGGCGTCGATTTCTCCGCCGATCCTGCAGCCTTGTCCTATTGATGTTCCACCGTGGATGCGTGCGTGGGGATTGATGACGCTGTCGGAGCCTATGTGTGCTGGTCCTTCGATAATCGTGTGGGATTGAACCACCGTGTTCGCGTCGATCGTGACACGCCCGCTTGAGGCATCGATCACAACGCATGGGCCTATGTTGGCTGACTCCGCGATGGCGATATTGGGTTCATCCATCAGGACGGCGGTCGGGTGAATCGTGCCATGGACACCGTTGAGATGGTCGATTGTGTCGCGTTCAAGAAACCTGACACTGTTGGAAACGAGATCCCAGGGGTATTCGAGCATTTGCCCTTCGACCTGTTCGTGCGGTGCGAGTGCAACGAGGTCAGCCCAATTGGATCGATCGAGGAAGTCACCCTGGTGCAGTTTGGAAGCGAGCGTTTCGTCGCAAACGACGTAGGCGATGTTGTTGCCGCAGGTGGCGACAAACGGTGCGGACGCAGGCTCAACAGGACCGTCGGCAAGCCAGCGCGCGTTAACGAAGATGTCGCCGGGTTTGGCGGGTTCGTTGATGGGAAGTCCGAGGCGTTCCTGTGCAACGTCTGCGATCCAGTCGCGTGTCCATGCGCCGGCGACCGGTCGGCTCCAGTCGTGTTGGACACGCTGAGCAATGTTGAATCTTCCGCACTGAAGCTCTGCTACAGACCGCCAGTAGACGATGGGCAACAGGTTTGCGAATCCGGCATCTTCAAATAGAACGAGTCTGGTCATGATACCCGTATTATAACGGCAAGGCAGGGTTCGGTCTTGCCCCGGGACGCGCCGTCGCGTCCGAAAATATGCTGTCGAAGCGGAATGGCAAAAAAAAGGACCTGCCAATAGGAAGGCAGGCCCAAAAAAACAGTCCAACGGGAAACCGCCCATGCCGGTGGGAGGAAATTGCCAGAACCCCAGATAAAAAGTGGGTGGCCGCTCGGGTGCGCTGACTTCCCGTCTAGCGGGCTTGCCATTGCAACTCCAAATTCACGGCCTCCGCCAGGATTCCGCATTGGTTCAGCACAATCAAGCTCCCTGCCAAACACAGCAGTCGCTTCGCTGGACTAACGTCTAACTATAGCATCGGACAGGCCCGAAGCGAGCCTCAAATTCCCTGATGTTTCACCGAAACCGAGCCAACCCAAACAGAATCCATACATTGATCCCGTCAGGGCCGAAAAAAAGGGCGATCCCCGGTTGCGAGGATCGCCCTTCAGACGAAGCAATGCACGAATTCAATTGGGACCTATTCGGTCTCGGTGAAGACGCGTGAACGGTTTTCGAATCCTTTCATCAACAGCACGAACGGATCACCGACCGGCGCGACGAACAGGTGTGCGTCGGTAAGCATCCGCTGTTTGGCCAACGGCCCCAGACCATCGACGTCGATCCGCGCTTCGACATTGAATACCTGGTCCATCACCAGGTTGATCATTGCGATGGCGCTGAAGATGTCCAGGTTTGTCTCCTCAGTGAACCCCCTGGTGCCGTTGAAAAACTCGGGAGGCACGAAAGCGGTCAACAGATTAATGGCTGAGTTCGGTCGACCAAATCTGAATGCGTTCAGCCTTGGCAGGTAAATGCGTTCGACCAGCGTGGTGCCGTCGAGTGTGCGCGGTGTCGGTGACTCAAAATCGACATTCTCGAACAGAACAGCCTGACCATTGTCGGCTCGGCGGTAATAGAGACGAATATCGGTCGATCGCCAGTCACCCGGATCGAACAGCGTCGGGCGGAACGGTGCGGTTGGTTCGTTCTCGTCCTGCACGTTGTTGCCGTTGATGTCGTCATAGTACGGATCGCCGGCGGGATCGTATCGATCGTTGGGCACCTCTGTACCGAAAACGCGGTTGAACCGATCGCGACGGATATTCAACCCAATGATGTCCTCGGCTGAGACGACAATCAGATTCGGATCGATGTCGTGAAAACCACCGAAGTCGTCGTCGAAATCATCAAACACGTCATCGGTGATTCCGTCGGAACCGTCGTCCACCTGCGCCGGCGGAGCAAGGTCGTCCGTTTGCGAGTCGTCCCGTGGCGGCATGTCATCGCCCGGTGCCGGTGGTTGCGTGTCATCAAGGTTCGTCATGTCGTCCGGTGGCGGAAACTCGTCATCGAACGGCGGAAATTCGTCGTCAATCGGCGGAAACTCGTCGTCGATGGGTGGAAGGAATTCATCCGGCGGAATATCCGTCAGGAACTCGTCCACGAATTCGTCGAGACGATCGAAATCCTCGAATTCATCATCATCGAAGTTGTTGAAGAAGTCTTCGAATCGGTCAGGGCGATCAAGTCGTTCGCCGAAGAAGTCCTCCGGATCGTTCAACGTCGCATCCCGCCCCGTTTTTTCGTTGAACAACGCGAACAGACCTGTCTCGTGCGAGTCCGGCAGAAACGTCAGCAGGTATCGCCCATCCCGGTTCACGGTTCCCTGCCCCGTGAGTCTGTTGTAGTTGATTCGGACAGGCTCACCGTTCGGACGAAACGCAAGGACGAACAGTTGCTGATGCGGTCCACCACCGGGAATCTCCTCTGTCGCGGGTTCGTCCTGAACAGGGTCCGTCGGGTCTGCCGGAGGGTCGTCATTGACGATGTCGTCCATCGGAATATCCGTCGGTCGCTCATCGATGATATCGTCGATGAACTCGTCGATCGACCCGTCGCCCGGTTCCATAAACGGATCGTCCCGTTCATCTCGCGGGGAATCGAACGGATCGAAAGGCTCGTCGAAAAACGGATCCGGCCCGAGTATCTCGAATGGTTCGGGGACGAAATCGTTTCGGATCACGCTCACCTGCGTACCCGGGTAGAAAACACCACGCTCGGAGACGAAATCGATGAACGGTTGACCGTTGACCGGGAGGAAAACCTCTTCGTTGTTCATGTTTCGACGAACCGGTCCTCGTGGTGAGTGCAGGAATCGCCCTGTCTCGCGGACGATGAACTCGACGAATCCTCGCTCGTCGGTGCGCTGCGTGAAACCGAGGAAGAATGCCCCATTCCCGGCGGCATTGTATTCGACCGTCTCAACGCGACCATCGCGCGTGAAGTTGATGTTGACCGTGACCGCGGAGGTGGCAGCGGTGTTGTCATTCGCGAATGGGTCGCCGTCAGCGACAACATAAAAGGCGGACTCCCCGGAACGACTGAACGGCAGGTGTGCCTTCGCATTGCGAATGCGCTCGGACAACTCGGCCACACCTTCAATGCGATTATCCACGATGCTGCCGAACAATCGAGCAAACGTCGGTGGCACGGTATCGCTGAGCAGGTTTCTGATGAGCCTGCGAAGCTGACCTTCCTGTCGATCGAATTCCTCCGGATTGAGTTCTCCGAATCCTTCATTGAAGAATTCAAAGAAAATGCGTTCGAGGTTGATGGCTTTGCCTTCGCCGTTGGTGGTTTCAAAGATATTCAGCGGAGGACCTGGGAAATTCGGATCGAAGATGAAATAGGTCAGCCGCGCCCCGAGACCGTCATCGATGCTCGTGAGAAGATCGTGCAGATCACCGATCGTGATGTGTCGATCGGCGAGATGCAGCCTGGCCATCGCGCGAAGGAGATAATCGTGCAAAACCGGCAGATCAGGCCCGGGACCGTCGTCCTCGTCCTGGAATTCCTCCTCATCTTCGATGAAGTTGCGATCCGGTTCGGTGTTGCTCACGAAATAGACCGTGACGTCTTCGCCGAACTCAGCCGCTCCGAAATCTTCAAACTCCGGGTCCGCCTCACGGAATGGTTCTTCAAACGGGTCACCCTCGTCGAACAGCGCGCCCAGCGTGGTTGTTTCAACACCTTCGAGATTCGCGAGAGCAGAGAGGTCCAACCCTTCCGGTTGATCGGCGATCGGAAAACCGGCCCGGAGGAACACCTCGGCGGCAGCGAGCGCGACCTCGTTGATGTCGTTCGCCAATGCAAGCCCGAGATTTCCCTCGACGACGTCCATACCACCACGCACACCTTGCGGGATGAATGTGTCGAACAATTCCGACAGTCCATCAGGCGTTAACGTCGCGATGTCTGCAAGGGTCAGTTCCTGATCAATCCCGGTTTCCTCGAAATGGTGCGCGTAGGCCGCCACGATGCGTGCGACGACTGTCGCGGGGCTGACCGGCAGGTTCCCCGCGTTGATTCCCTTGTCCCTCAGAAGCTCGCGCAGTTTGGCCAACACGATGGTCGTAAGCGGATCAACCTCGACGCCGCTGAGTTCGCCCACGGTTCCACCATCGGCGCTGGGAATCTGAACACAGCTCTCAACGTCGCAATCCCCGTCCTTGCCGATGTCGCCGCAGACGGTGAAATCAGATCCGACAGGGAGATTGTCCGCCGTGAAGGACCCGTCCAATCCGAGCGGAACCTCGCGAATCGGGCGACCGTTCGGGTCCATCAGATCGTTGCCGTCAATATCCTTGAAACGAACGCAGGAGTTCTCGGTATCAAACTCCGGTGGGATGTTCTGGGCGGCAGATGTCGTTGACAGCGAACCACGCGTGGACGCGGTCGTGACCATCTTTCCACTGATGCTGCCTTCAAAGCTCAACGCATTCTGCGTGGCGGACCCACCCCCGCCGCCTGTGGGGTTGTTCCCACACCCGACGAGGGTCCATGCGCCAAGAACGGCAAACACGGTGCCCATGCGTCGAAAATTCCTTCCGGTTTCCCTGCGTCTGTCTCTCATTCGATAGTCTCCGATATGTGTCTGTACTAACCCGTCGGCTCGCTCACACCCAATGACCACGCGGATGACGGGTGTCCATAGTCGACCGTCGCCGCCCGCGAAAACAGCCTCGGGCGGCCCTTCGGGTGTGTATCGAAAGCTGGTCCGGCAACCTTGAAGAAATGCAATTTCGCTTCATCTCCCGTCCGGGTCATCAACGATCGACGAGCGGTGGCGAATTTACCAATGACCGCAACCGGCCTACAGTGATCGCGGTAGCAATACTGAAAGGGGTGGTCTTGGTGACAGGGTCCGATAAAAACGAATTAGGGAAATGGCTTCTGGGAATGACGCCCGCGGAGGCATCAGACCTGCATCTGGTCGCAGGTTATCGGCCCATGTATCGACGTCATGGTTTGCTGCGATCGGCTCACGATACAGCGCTCTCAGGCGGTGCGATTGAGGCGATGCTGCGGGCTGTGTTGGCGGATTACCAGCCGGAGCTGTCGTTCGATGGGACGGATCTGGACTGCTCGCTGGCGATTCGCGACGGCGACGTGTTGCACCGATTCCGGCTCAACGTTTTTCGAGCGGGCGGGAACGTCGGTGCCTGTTTTCGCGCGATCCCCGAAGATGTACCGAATTTCGAGTGGATGGGAATACCCGAGTCGCTGGTGCAGAAGCTGGTCTCGTTCCGCAATGGTCTGGTCATCATCACGGGGATCACCGGGTCGGGAAAGACGACGACGCTGGCGGGCTTGATCGAATGGATCAATCAAAACCAGAGTCGGCGAATCGTGACGATCGAGCAACCCGTCGAGTATGTGTTCAAATCGAACGGCACCTCTGTCGTGTCGCAACGAGAGGTCGGAACAGACGTTGCGTCGTTTTACGATGGGCTTGTTCACGGACTGCGGCAGGATCCGGACGTGATGCTGATCGGCGAGATTCGCGATCCGGAGACGGCACGCATGGCGCTCAGTGCGGCTGAGACAGGCCACCTGATTTTCGCGACGCTGCACACGCAGGATGCCAAGGGCGCGATCACACGATTGGTCGATTTCTTCCCACGCGACGCACAGGACGACGTGCGCACCCAATTAAGCCTGTCGCTGAGGAGCGTGGTGGGTCAGCATTTATTGCCAGCTGCGATGGAGGGTGAGCGGCGGGCACTCGCCGTCGAGGTACTGCATGTTACCTACGGTGTTCGGTCAGCCATTCGACAGGGGAAAATCGAGAGCATCGACACCGCTATTCAAACCGGGAAAAAGGAGGGGATGATTCCGCTCGATGAGTCACTGGCAAGGTTGGCGTCGGCGGGCAGGATTTCGTGGGAAACCGCACAGAAATTCGCCAACGATGCGCAGGGTCTTCGGCGTTACGTTGGTTGACCCGCTCATTTCGTTTTCGATTCCGAAATACAATAGAGATGCGTCTCGCCGCGGAGGTACAGATCGCGACCAACGATGACCGGTGAGGCGGAAAAACTGTCATCGAGCTTGTTCAGGGCGATTGGCTTGAACTCCGTCCCATGTTTGAGGACGGCTGTGTTGCCGTTTCGGCTGACGATGTAAATATGACCCGCCGCTGCCACCGGGGAGGCGAAAATGAGGTCGATCCCTTTCAGTCGTTCGGGTCCGAAGTGCAATTTTCCCGTGCGCGCGTCGACCGACGAAACGAACGCCTGCAGATGTTTGGTGTAGTACAGTTGGTCATCGTAAAGCAGCGGGGACGGGACATAAGGTGTGTGGCGATCTTTGGTCCAGACGATCGCCGACGTGCCGGTGATGTCTCCCGTTGCCTTGCTGAGATCGATGGCCAACATCGCCTGCCAATCATAACTGTTCGCGACAAAAACCAGTCCATGACCCGCCACCGGGGTGGCGACGACATTCCGCGACAGCCCCGCGCATTCCCAAAGAACGTCACCATTGTCGAGGTCGTATGACCGGACGCGATTCGTCGCGGGGATGACGACCTGCGTCTTTTTGCCGTGTTTCACGATCAATGGTGATGACCATGAGGTCATTTCATCGCGAGACTTACGCCATTTTTCCCGGCCCGTGCATTTTTCCAATGCGACCACGAACGAATCCCCCTCATGATCCCAGTTCACGATCAGGGTGTCCTCGTGAAGCGCGGTCGAGCTTCCCTCACCGTGGCTGTGACGCGTGAGCATGTCGCCGAGGTCTTTCTCCCAGACAGGTTCCCCGTCGGGAGTCAGGCAGTACAGCCCACTTGATCCGAAGTAGGCAAACACATGCTCACCGTCGGTGATGGGCGACGCCGACGCCCAACCCCCTGTTTCGTGCGTGCCATCGTGAGGCTGCTCGTCGCGCAGCGTTTTTTGCCAGAGGACGGAACCGTCGCGGCGATTGATGGCGAGGATGTCGAATTTGAACCGTCGATCGGGTGCAACGTTGTCGTGGGCACCGTGATTGCGGTCGAACTCAGCCGCAATGTGCTCGCCGTGTGGGATGGCTGTCGTGACATAAATTCGATCGCCCCACACAACGGGCGTGCTGTGTCCGGAACCGGGAATCGGGGTCTTCCATCGGATGTTTTCGTCCTCGCTCCAGGTGGTTGGCGGATTCCCGTGCGGGGCAATACCCGTGCCAACAGGTCCACGCCAACTGCCCCACTGCTTCCCGGGATCAATATTTTCAGAAAAAACCGTTGTGCAAAAAATGCAAACGCATAGGCAGGACCAACGGGAGTTCACCATGGGACACCCTCCTTTTCGGGCTAAAATCGACGATCATGAATCATTCTGGCTCCTGTTGCGTCCCTGTCCAGGCACGGGAGTGTAACAATTCAATCCACAGTGAACGCGCGTTTGACATCGCGACGTCGGCGGCGCGCGTAATAAAGCCGGGATCGCTTGCCTTGTTTGTGCTGATGTTGATAGGATGCACGCAGTCGCGGGCGCGGCGTGTTCCAAAACCAACGCAGGGGATTGTAGCGAAAGAGAGACGCTTTTCGGCGTCCTCTCTTTTTTTAGCGCGCGCATCAGGTCACGATGTTGTGTTGAAGCGGCTGCGACATTGGATAAGATGCGGTCGACGGATCGCAAGCGTCGGGAATCGTGGCCTGGAGGGCGGAGATGAGCAAACCCAAATCTGCGACAACGCAGAATGACAAATCACAACTGTCGCTGACGTTTCCCGGCGACGCAGGGCCCACAGTGACGAGAGTGTCTCCCAGAAAGCGATCCTCCCCCAAAAAGAACGGTGGGACCAGGCGAAGCCAACGGGACTCGACACCCGTGACAGCGGAGAAAATGGCCTCTCAGCAGCGGGAAATCTCCGTTTCGGAGTTTTTTGCCAAGAATCGGCATCTTCTTGGTTTTGACAACAAGCGAAAATCACTGCTCACGACGGTCAAGGAGGCGGTGGACAACAGTCTGGATGCGTGCGAGGAGGCCCGCATTTTGCCGGATTTGTTCGTCGATATCGAGCAGTTGGAAGAGGATCGGTTTCGGGTGACGGTGCGGGACAACGGTCCGGGGATCGTGAAATCGCAGATTCCCAACATATTCGGCAAATTGCTGTACGGATCGAAATTTCACCGGTTGAAGATGTGCCGCGGGCAGCAGGGGATCGGCATCAGTGCGGCTGGCATGTACGGGTTGATCACGACGGGCAAGCCCGTCAGCGTGGTGAGCCGCACGTCGAAGCGTGCGAAGGCGCACCATTACAAACTGGCGATCGACACGAAAAAGAACCGCCCCGACATCGTGCATGACGACGAGGTTGAGGTGGATTGGGCCCATGGCACGGAGGTCGAAATCGAGTTGGTGGCCAGCTATGGAAAAGGCAGGCAGGGGATCGATGAATACCTCGAGCAGACGGCCATCGTGAATCCCCATGCGGAGATTACCTATCAGCCACCGATCGGGGAACGAATTGTCTATGCGCGGGGCAGTGATCAGTTGCCGGTCGAGACGCGTGAGATCAAGCCCCACCCACACGGGATCGAGCTGGGTATTTTGATCAAGATGCTGAAAGAAACGCAGTCGCAGAAGATCGGCGCGTTTTTGAAGGAGGAGTTTTCGCGGGTCAGTCCGAGCGTCGTCAAAAGTGTGTGTGAGAAAGCGAAGATCACGCCGGCGACATGGGTGAGGCAGGTTGATTCGCAGACGGCTGAAAAGCTCTACAAGGCGTTGCAGGAAGCGCGGATCATGGCGCCGTCGACAGATTGCCTGGCACCTGTGGGCGCGGATCAACTGTTGGCGGGGCTGTTGAAGGGAATCAAGGCGGAGTTCTACACGGCTTCGACGCGCTCGCCGACGGTTTATCGCGGCAATCCGTTTCAGGTTGAGGTGGGTTTGGCGTATGGCGGAGAAATACCTGCGGATCAGTTGGCGCGGTGCAATCGGTTCGCGAATCGTGTTCCGCTGTTGTATCAACAGTCGCACTGTGCCGTGTTCAAATCGGTGGCGGAGACGAATTGGCGGTTGTATGGGATGCAGCAGTCTTCGGGGGCGTTGCCGTCGGGTCCGCTGATTGTGGTGATTCATTTTGCCAGCGTGTGGGTACCGTTCACGTCGGAGTCGAAGGAAGCCATCGCGGATTACGATGAGATTCGCAAGGAGATTGGATTGGGATTGCGGGAGTGTGGTCGCAAGTTGAACACGTTCATACGTCGCCGCAAGAAGACCCAGCGTGAGTCGCAACGGCGGAGCATTTTTCTGCGGTACATTCCGGAGGTTTCCAACGCGTTGCAGGCGATCACGGGTCGCGAGTCCGGGGGTATTCGCGAGCAGTTGCAGGAGATCGCGAAGTATCGCACCGAGTTGGCGGATCGGGAGATGGACGATCGTGGCAATATCGTCAGAAAACGTCGGGACTCGCTGGATGATGAGCACACGGTGATTGTCGAGCGCGACACACCTACGGATGTGGATGATTCGTTGTTCGAGGGTGACGAGGTCAAGCGGATCAGCGAGAAGGGTTCCAGGGCTCCGCGTGCGAAGGCGAAACGTGGCAGGAAAAAACGGTCAGTGAAGAAATAAGCATCAGGGGGAGAAACGACATGGCCAGGAAAAAGACCGTGAAGAAGGCGACAAGTAGGGCGAAATCAACGGCAAAAACCGGCAAGCGCTCAAAAAATGGCAACCCGACGGCGACGAAGGAAAAGATCGTTGCGTTGGCGGAGTCGGTGCTGTCGCACATTGACGCGGCTGGCAACCCGTCGCTGAATGTGCCGATTCGATCGTTGTCGAATGTCTCGTTTAACAAGCGCAAGCGGATCATCGAGTTGGGTGACGGGAAAGCCAATCGTCCGTTCTTCGATCTGAGCAACGCGAGGCGGTTCATGCAGACGCTGTTGATGTCGAGCGAGCTTCTCAAGCTGCAGGATCAGGAAAAGACAACCAGCATTCGTGATATGTTTTATCACTGCAAGCACACGATCGAGGGCACGCGTGAGGAGACGTTCAACGATCAGGACGAGTCGGACCCGATCATCGAGGATCTGGAGGTCACGCTCAGAACGCTGCGGGAGGAGCTTCGTGTTTTCGCCAATCCCGACGGTGCCATGGTCGGGCCTATGGTCGTGAGGGATCGCGGGGACGAGATCGATCTGTCGCGGATGGGCAGCGGTGGATGGGCGGTGCCTTCGATTGTCGAGCCTGAGACGATTCAGTTCGTCAAGAGCAAAGCCAAATATGTGCTGTTGATCGAGAAGGCGGCGGTTTGGGCGCGGTTTAACGAGGACCGTTTCTGGGAATCGCAAAAGTGCATGATCATCCACGGTCGGGGGCAGCCTCCTCGTGGTGTGCGACGGTTGTGCTTTCGGATGGTGCAGGAGTTGGGGTTGCCGCTGTATGTGCTCGTGGACAACGATCCGTGGGGATATTACATCTACAGCGTGATCAAGCAGGGTTCGATTAATCTTGCGTTCGAATCCGCACGGATGGCGGTCCCGACGGCGCGGTTTATCGGCATGAGCAGCTACGACGCGGTTGAATTCGATATTTCGCCGTCGGTAACAATCCGGATGAATGACAAGGATATCGCGCGGGCCAAGGAGATCATGGCGTATCCGTGGTTTCAGGATCGTCGCTGGCAGCGTGAGATCAAGCACATGCTCAAGCTCGGCGTGAAGCTGGAGCTGGAAGCGTTGTCGAACAAGGAATTCTCGTTTATTGCCGATACCTATGTGCCCGCGAAACTAAAAAAAGGCAAATGGCTTGACTGATGGCGAGGTCGGGGTGATACCGGAGTCGGCTGGTTTGGAGATTTCCTGTGGACACGAAGAATTTGTCGCCGGCGTTGGTGCCGTTGGTTGATTATCTGGACAACCTGACCGAGCGTGCGTCGGTCGGGGAACTGCAAGCCCGGCTTGAATCGCTCGATATCACCGTCGATGACGTCAGGGATTTCGTCCAATTCGGCGAGACGCGGTACCGTCGCAATCTGATCTGCCGGGGCGGGTTTTATCACCTGCTGGCCATCTGCTGGAAAAGCGCCCAGCGAAGCCCGGTACACAATCACGCACATTCGACGTGCGGTTTCCGCGTTTTGACGGGCGTTGCCACGGAAACGTCGTTCGAGTTTTCACCTTGCGGTTTGGTCAAGCCCACCGCGACCGTGGATATGGTCGCGGGCCAGGTTGTGGCGACTCAGGATGCGAATATTCATCAGGTCTCCAACCTTCAACCCGAAGTGGACGATCTGATCACACTGCATATTTATTCACCCCCGTTACTACGGATGGACACCTACTCGATTACGGATGATCAGGTTAGTGAGTATCGACCCGTCATATTTGAACACGCGCACGGCAGCGGTATCTGATCGCGAGTTGATCGATGGCTGACGCAAGCCCGACCGGCAACTCCATCGCGGCTGGATACGGTCTAAGCCCGGAGGCGTTCCTGTCGCTCGGTTCGATGGAGGGCATGTACGATGCGATCGTCGAAACGCCGATCAAGCCCGAGGCTGTCAAACAGGACATCTGGCCCGGGTATCTGGCAGCGGGTGTGACGGCGGGGATTGCCTATGTCGCGCTCTCCCTGATTGACCAACCGATCAGTACAGCCATTCTGGCGATCATTCTTGGGGCGGTTGTGTGCAATCTTCTGCCTCTGCCGACGAGCATCGCACCGGGTTGCAAGCGCATCGTTAAGAAGGGGATTCCCATCGCGATCGTTCTGATGGGCGCGGGTTTGAATCTGGCGCGCGTCGGTGAGGTCGGTGCGTCCGCCATCGCGATCATCGTGCTCTGTTTGACGTTTGCTGTTTTCGCGGGGTATCGCCTCGGTCGATGGTTTGGTCTCAGTCGTGAAACGTCCCTGTTGATCGGGGCGGGGACGGGTATTTGCGGCAACAGTGCGATTGTCGCGGTCGCACCACTACTTGATGCGAAGGACAAGGACCTTGTTCTTTCGATTGGCACGGTGAATCTTTTCGGTCTGCTGGCGATGTTGGCGTGTCCGCTGATTGGTACCTGGTTGGGAATGACACCCGAGTCGTTCGGTGTTTTTGCCGGGACGACGATTCACGCGGTCCCTCAGGTTGTGGCAGCCGGCGTGTCCTATCACACAGACGCGGGAACGATCGCGACAGCCACCAAGCTGCTGCGCGTGACGATGTTGGCACCGATGGTCATGGTGTTGGCGGTGATGTACGCCCGTCGTCATGCGACTGATGTGGTCGCAGGCGGCAAACCCATTATTCACTATGCCCGACTGGTTCCCTGGTTCGTGTGGGGATTCGTCGTCATGGCGTTGCTCAACACATTTGAACTCCTGCCGCAATTGCATTTTGCACCAGGCTCGCTCGTGTCCGACGGTGAGAGTCGAACGGTCCTGCCCATGGCGGACATGTTCAAGAATGCCGCAAAAATCCTGCTCACGCTTGCGATGGCTGCCGTCGGCCTGGAAATCAACGTGCGTCAGTTGGCATCGGTGGGCGGAAAAGCCATCCTCGTCGGCGGGCTTGTGTCCGTCGCATTGGGCTCCCTCAGCATCACGCTGATCACGCTGCTGATGTGACCTGCCCGCAACGACAATGGCGACGCACTATGTCAGTTCCCATTCCGAACGATATTCCGGGACCGTGACGTCGAGACCCAATTCGTCGCGAATCGATTCGCCCAGGCTGTTGGCTGCCTCTTCCTCGCCGTGCGTGAGGAAGACCTGGCGGACCGGTTTTTGAAAGTGGCTGATCCATTTGAGCAATCCATCGCGGTCGGCGTGGGCGCTGAAACCGTGAATCTGTGCGATGCGTGCGCGAACCGCGCGATTCTCGCCATGAATTCGAACTTCACCTGGTTTGTTGAGGATTTCGCGTCCGAGCGTGCCCCGTGCTTGATATCCAACGAACACGATCGTGCTTTCCGGACGCGAAATGTTGCTGATGAGGTGATGCTTGATCCGTCCACCGGTACACATTCCGGAACCGGCAAGGATGATGCACGACCCTTTGATTCTGTTGATCGCCTTCGATTCGTTCGTCGATCGAATAAGCTTCAACCCCGGGAAGCGTAGCAGTGACTCGCCGGAATCGACAATCGCGCGGGCTTCGTCATCGATGTACGATTTGTGTCTGCCAAAGACGTCCGTCACATTGACCGCCATCGGGCTGTCCAGAAACGTCAGCAGGTTGGGAATGCGATCCTCCTGCACCAGTCTGGCCAGGTAATAAATCAGTTCCTGTGCGCGCTCGACGGCGAACGTTGGGATGATGATGTTTCCGCCTGCATCAACGGTCGTGTTGATCTCCTCGCACAGTTGATCTTCGACGTCTTCATGCCGCCCGTGTGCGCGATCGCCATAGGTCGATTCCATGACCACGAAATCCGCACGATCCAGGAGCGACGGATCGCGAATGATCGGTTTGTCCCATTGGCCTATGTCGCCGGAGAATACGATCGTGCACTTTTTCCCCTCGCGGTTGATGTGCACTTCCAACATCGACGACCCAAGGATATGACCCGCGTCGTGAAAGGTCACGGACACGCCATTGGCCACGTCGACAGCATCGTCGTATGCGACCGATGTGAACAGCTTCATCGTGTCAGTCACATCATTGGGTGAGTAAAGCGGTTCGACGGGATGCTTCGATTTGCGATTTTCGCGTTTGTGTCGCCTGCGTTTGAATTTGGCGTCCTCTTCCTGAATCTTGGCGGAATCAGACATGATGATGTCCGCCAACTCGACCGAGGCACCCGTCGCGAAAATCTTCCCGGAAAAACCGTTTTTGACCAGTCGCGGAATCAGCCCGGAATGATCCAGATGTGCGTGCGTCAACAGCAGGCAATCGATCGTGTCGGCTGGTATCGGTGGTTGTTCCCAGTTTCGTCCGCGAAACTCGCGCTCCTGAAACAGCCCGCAGTCGATCATAATTCGCGTGTCACCCAGATCGAGCAGATAACGCGAGCCTGTCACTTGTCGGTTTGCACCGAGAAACCGCAATTTCATGGGCGAGGTACCTCCGGTTTGAATTCGCCCAGGGTACACGCATTCCTCCGTCAGACAAGATCACTTCCCCGTCTTTTCAAACCACCGCGCAGGATGCCCGATCATCGATTCATCCAAATGGCTCTTTCTCTGATGATCGCTGATCCTGGAATCGCCTTCTACTTCGTCTCCGGAAAGCGCGTGGATCATATCGGCCTGGACGCAGGCTCAAGCGCGACGGCTGTCCCGTAGGCGAGCAGTTCCGCCGCCCCGCCCATCAGGACCGATGTTGTGAACCGACAGGTCACGACCGCGTCGGCCCCCAGCGAGTTGGCTTCGTCGATCATGCGATCGATGGCCTGCTCGCGCGCTTCTGCAATCAGTTTTGTGTACTCGGTAATCTCTCCGCCAACGATGTTGCGAAACAGCGCCAATATGTCCTTGCCCATGTGCCGGGCGCGAATCGTGTTTCCGCGAACCATGCCCAGCGTCCTGCTGACTTCCTGCCCATGAACCGTCGGCGTTGTCACGACGATGATACGTTTCATAGTTCCACGTCCTTATACTTGTCGGTCTTTCGCGCCCGCAGTCGCTCGATCAGGACCGATCCGCCAATCAACACGCCCGCGATCGCAACCGCCCCGATGCCGATGCGCTCCCAGGTACCGACCGACTCGTTGCTGACAAATTTGCTGATCGCCAGCCAGGCCAGAATCGCCAACCCGGCGATTCCAATGATCCATCCCAACCCGCGACTTGTCCTGATGGCTGACACACTCATCATCATGCTCCATTGTTGCTCCGTTGGCTGCGGATGGTTTATTGATCCAAGCTCGGACTGAATCGTGCGCAACTGCTCGAACTCCGCCCGACAACGCGTGCAATCATCAATGTGCAACTCCACGCGTTGACGATCCTGTTGCGTCAATTCACCATCCAGATACCCGCTGAGCAACGGTTCAATTTGGTCACAAACACTCATCGGACTACAACTGATCCTTCAAACGGTCTCTCAACGTCAACCGTGCCCGGTGAAGCCTCGACATCACTGTCCCCGGCGCGATCGACAACACGTCCGCAATTCGCGCGTACGAAAATCCATGCACGTCACGCAGCAACAGAATCTCGCGGTGCACAGGCTCCAACTTCCCAAGCTCCCGGCGAAGCGCCTCCCCCAGTTCCCGACTCGCCAATTGATCCTCCGCACTACGCCTCCGCCCGTCGGTTGCGTCAAACAGTTCGTCATGCTTTCGCTTCGAACGATCTCGAATCCGGTCGATGCATTTGTTCCGCAAAACGCGAAAGAACCAGGCGGCGGGATCGCGCGCTCCGCGAACGGCGTTCTGATGCTGCAAGGCAGCGCGAAGTCCGTCCTGCACCGCGTCGGCAGCGTCATCCGGATTACCGAGCATGTACACGGCAAACACGAACCCTTTCCGGCGGAACTGTTCCAGCAACGTTGTCATGTCCGGGCGTCGATCCACATGTCCGCAACTACCCGCCGCAGGCTCCGAGGGCAAGAACCGTCCTGCCGACTACCCAAATGACGTCGCCGACCCGGATATATTCCACGGGAGGTGTCAGAAAAGGTAAGGTCCGAAAATGAAGCGCAGAACCGTCAGTTCTGCTCGCTGAAGAGTTGTTTCAAATCGCGAAGATGATGTTGCGCGGTGGCTTCCTCATCCTTGTTGGCCGCGAGTGTCAGGGCGTGATTCAACGTACTCGCAGCCGAGGTCAGATTCCCCGCCACAAACAACATCCGACCAAGCTCGGAATGCAGCAGCGATTCTTCCGGGTGTATCGCCACAACCCGTGTGAGCGCCCGCACACACCGGGTCCAGTCCTGCTGCTGAGCGTACATCGAATACAGATTGCCGAGCATCCGGGTTAACACTGTCCGCGTCCCGATCGAGGCGAGATGTTCCTCGGTCAGCTCGAAATCCGCCCCGAAAATACCCTTGACCATCTGCTCGCACTGCTCGCGCGACTTCTCCTGCCCACCATTGAAAGGATCGACCAGGATTTCCTCACCAATTCCCTCATAGCAAACCATGAAGTGACCCGGCATCGACACACCGTGGAATGGCCAGCCCAACTGATGAGCCAGATCAAGCCAAACCGTCGCAAGCGAAATCGGTATTCCGCGATGCGTGTCAATCACCCGGTTCAGGTAATGATTGGCGGGGTTTTGAAAATCCTCGTAATTTCCCCGATACGCTTCCGCGTCGATCAACACCTCGCGAAGCGCATCCACACGGTCCGAACCACTGTGCGCATCCAATCGGTCCACCCGATCAGCCAATCCGTTCAATCGCTCCAGGTAGCGCGCCGGTGCGACCTCCTCATACTCATCGCGTGCAAGCAACAATGCCGCATGCGCAAGCCGGAAATCGTCCCGATTGCGCTGCATCATGTCGTCAAATGGATGCAATCCTTCGCGGATGGGTCAGCCCTCCTCTTCAAAACACGAGACACAATGATTCGTTGCACAAAAGAAAATGAATAAACACCCCTTGCTCATTATAGGCGCTTACTTCCCCGTCGAAGAACCCATTTCCTCCGCCTCCAGAATCCATTCACCGAAATCCACGTTTCTGGAAACCGGTTCAGTCTTTTCGGACGTTACGCTCGATTTTGAGAATCGACGACCATCGCGCATCCGACCACCACTCAACGGCTTCAATACGCCTGGCAATGCCTCCCTTGACGCATCCGCCAAACCCTCCAACGCCACCGGCGAGTGCGTCTGCGTGATCGCCGGTACGCGTGCAAGAGTTTTGGATAACCGCGTTTGCACATGTTTGGCCTCATCCACCCATTCGCGTAGCGTCTGTGATGATTTTGACGTCTCTGCCGACAACTGCGACAGCCGCCCGTTGGCTTCGCGACTCACCTCCGCAAATCGCGTCACGTCGCGGTTCGCCTGCAAACTCGCCTGCGACAACCCACTAAACACCTTGCGAACCGCACGACACACCTTGTCCAACTGAACCGCCTGCGTTTTCGCATCGTTAATCACGCGCTGCGGGTCAGCCATCATGCTGTTCAACTGATGCGTGAAAGATTCGGTTCGCGTTTCAATCTGCTGCATACGCGATTGCACGTCCCCCAGATGCTCCAGGAATCCGCTCAGTCGCTCGTCACTGGCATCGAGCATCTCCGCCCGTTCCAACACGTTGGCCAACAACTGCGAAACCTCGCGACCCGCTTCATTGGCCTCCTGTGTGACAGCCGATACCGTCTCAATCAGCTTCGACGACCGTACCATCTGCTGATTGAGTGTCTGTGACGCCGACTGACCCGCCCTGACCGATTCGTCCAACGACGTCGCCACGTCGTGGTTGGCTATGCGCACCTTCTCAAGTTGATCCAACTGCTTCTGTGCCGACACCTGTTCATCCGCAACACGCCTGCGGACCTTCTCGGCTGACTCGATCGTGTGCACAATGTGCGAGGTCGTTTCATCCGCCAGCGGCATCGCCTGTGTCAGCTTGTTGTGACCCGCCTCCGCCTGTTTGACAATCATAGTCAGACGCTCGACGGCTGCATCCGCACGAACAACCACACCCTCAGATTCACCCAGTAACCTGGTAATATCATCGATCCGACGCTTCGCGGTCGCGTCGTGATTTGCAAGTTTCCCCGAAACCGCCTCAGCCTCCTCACGGAACGATTCCAATTGTCCGACGGTTTCGTCCGCCCTTTTCGTTCGTTCCGAAAGCTGACGTGTGCGCTCCTGTGCGGTCGTCGTTAACGTCCACACATCCTGAATCGTGCACTCGATTTTTTCGATCGCCAGACGCGATCCGTCCAGCGCTTCCTTCAACGCCATCTCCGCAGGCGTCGTCTTCGCCAACGTCTCCTTCAACGCCCTGTTCGACGACTTCGCGATTTCCGACGACGATTGCAACTGCTTCAGTTGATCGAACACGACCACCTGTTGCTTCCGCTGTTCGCCAAGTGCGTCACTACCCTTCTGTGTTGCATCCGACAGCATCCGCACCGTCTCACCACCCGCCTGAATCTGCGATGCCAACCGCTTCTGATGCTCCGCGAACATCGCCTCAGCCTGTTGCGACTTCGCTGCCGACTGACGTGTCAATTCGTCCATCTTTACGCCAGCCAACTGCTCCAGGCGGGCAGTCTCTCGCGTTGCCAATTGCGTAATCTTCTGCCCCGAATCCTCAACGAGCCTGCCTTGTTTCTCGAATTCAGGCATACGCTCATCAATGCGCGAGGTTGCCTTGTCCGCGACAGCCTGAACACGCTCAACACCATCGTCTCCCAACCCGGACACCTTCGAAATCGCGCGATCACGGATATCTGCGATAACCTGAACCACCTCACCCAGACTCTTTTCGATCATTCCCTCAAGACGTGTTGCAAGCGACGCGCCGACCTCCGCCAACTTCTGATCCACCATCGCAGCCAGGCGGTTCTCAGCCTCGCGCGTGATCGCGTCCATCCGCTCACGATCCCGCGCAACCGTCTCCTCCCACTTCTCAACACGCTTGATCGCAGAATCCTGAACCCGCGCGACACCCTCCTCCGCCAACGTCGATGCACGATCCATCATCTTGTTAATTTGCGAGCTTCGTGCGTCAAAACGCGACCGTTCCTGACCAGCCCACTCCTCAACGCGGTGACGACCAGCCGCCACATTCTCTCCAAACTTCGCAACCGATCCCTCAAGAAGCCGATCGTGTTTCGCTGCCAACTCCCCCAGCTTTTCATCGGCTGCGTTCTGCAACTTTTTCGCGTGGTCAGCCAATTCCGAGGAAACGTTCGACCGAATCTCGGTCGCCTTCGATATCACCCGCAGAAGATCCTCACGCGCCTGCGTGCCAGCCTCCACCGAATCCAGCAGCAGCGATATCCGATCCTGAGACGCCTCGCCCGCGTCAGCCAACCCGTCCAGCACCCCCTCAAGCCGACCAACGATCTGATCAGCCTCACCACAGCGAACCTCCGCGCGATCGAGCATCTCGGATACCGCGTCGCAACGCTCCCCGGGACCATCGACCATCTCGGGCTGACCTGCTTCGGGTGTGGTGGGAGCGGAAATTTCCTCGTCCGCAACGACCTGATCTTCCGTGACTGCTTGCGCCGACTCCATTTCGACTGCCATCGAGGAACTCCTTCATCATGCCCAACACCGCTCGTACCAGACGAGGACGACTGCTCCTGCGGATCTCACAGGCGAACAGCCACCAATAAGCGGCGTTGTCACGAACTATCGGCAGTCATTATGGGGCACTGAAATTATCGGGCAGAAGTGACAGGCGATGTTCGCCAATTGAAGCTTCTTCAATTCAAATGTAGCGTCACCCCTTGTGGGTGACGGGAGAAACAGGCGACGTTCGCGAACCCGGGACGCGGCGCCTGCAGTGAAACCGCAAAAACAGGGTATTATCGGACTAACCAGCCATCCATATCCAGCAACCGTCGCACCGCGTCAGCCGCCTGCCAGTCAGAATCCGAATGGACGACCCGAATCGGCACCAAACGGCGATCAGGCCCGCAGGCGTCGTGAATCTCCTCGATCAGAGCGCGAAGCCCGACCCATTGCGACAACGGAATGTCCGTCGAATCCAGCCGCGTCGGAAGATCCACGCCAATCTCCGAACTGACCCGCGATGCCACAGGTCCGAAAAGATGCAGCATCCCACTCTCCAGGACAACGAATTGGGAATCATCATCCCGGACAGCCGTCAATGTCGTGCCCGGCGTCGAAGAAACCGGTTTCAGTGTGACCTGAATCCCCGACAACCGCTCAAGCCCCGTCAAGCCGTCCAGAAACGTCCGAACGTGATCTCGGGCGGCGGATTCGTCTCTAAGAAAGTCAATCCCCGGCGTGACAGGCTCGAACCATGTCAGCAAAAGTGCCGCCCCCGTCATGGACAACGCCAAACCCGCCAACGTCCTGAACATCCGTGTTCGTGGCTGCATCGCGATCCTGCCTGCGATCCCATCCTCGTTCGCTTCTCAACGTCGACGTTGTAATCACAAAACACGAGGAGCACAAACCCCGCGACGATGACAATTTATCATCCCGGCCGGGCGACCCTGTGAGTTTTTCGTTGACAACAGCCCGGCCAATGCATAACAATACCGTCATGCAGGTTGGCCAACGAAATCATGTTCGCCTTGGAAATACGCTTCGCGCCGGTTACGCGCCGGCCGGGGGGGTCTGCATGTGTTGTTGTATCACCCAACATGGAGAGACTGCCTAGCGGGAATTCGGCAACAGCCAACAGTCAATAACGAAGACACGACAACTTCCACCCGCAGGCAGCAATGCTCGCGGGTTTTTTTGTCCCCAAACGAACCGAAAGAAGCTCGAAAAACGTCGGAGAACCATTCGTGGAAACGCAAACCACCGTCACCGGAACTCAGGTTTCAGTCACCGAGGACAGTCCCGCCGAGGATATCATCGCATGGTCCCTCGAACGATTCGATCCTCCGCGCATGGTCCTCACCACCTCGTTCGGTATGGAAGGCTGCGCGATGATCGACATGTACGCCAGGCACGATATCCCCATCGATATCGTCTACCTCGACACCATGTTCTTCTTCAAGGAAACCTACGAACTTCGCGACCGCATGATCGAACGCTATCCGCACCTCAACTTCATCAACAAAGGCACGACACTCACCCCCGAAGCGCAGGGCGAACAGCATGGCCTCGAACTCTGGAAGACCAACCCCGACCTTTGTTGCAAGCTTCGCAAGGTCATTCCAATGGGCCCCGCACTGACGGGTTACGACGTCTGGATCACCGGTCTCCGTCGAAGCCAATCCGGCACCCGAGCCAACCTGCGCACCGTCGATTGGGACTGGCAATACCAGATCCTCAAGGTCAGCCCCATCGCTTCCCTCGACCGCCCGAAAATCTGGGAGTATGTTCAACAGAACAACGTGCCCTACAACGCACTGCACGAACAGGGATACCCGACCGTTGGCTGCACTCATTGCACCAGCGCGGTCCCGGGATCGAAAATCGGTGAATACTCGCGGGCCGGACGTTGGAACGGTGCCACCAAAACCGAGTGTGGCCTGCACGGTGACGGCATCTAAGGAATTGCGAATCGTCGCCTCCTAACGCGATTAGGCAATGTAGCGTCACCCCTTCTATGAAGCCGGGGTTGTCAAGTGTTTTTGGTCGATTGGTTCAACCTTCTATCCGGGCTGCCGCGGCGGGAGCGTCTCCCGTTGTTCGCACGCGGGCCCATTTAACGGTTACGATGGCGACGC
>JAJDDT010000105.1 GCA_029260165.1 Phycisphaerae bacterium
AGCGGACTCAACGTGGCCCTGCTTGGTGCGAATTGATCCTCAAGAACGTGCGTTTTGATGGTACTTTACTGGTTCACGTTTTTTTGTTGACGTAAGTCTTTACTATAAAATGAGTTAAAACTGGAGGCGGGGGGAATCGAACCCCCGTCCCGCGACGGCTTTGAGAAAGCTTCTACGTGCGTAGTCGGTCAATTAAATCTCGCCACCGTCAACGCCTACCGACAGGCTTCAACAGTCGCCAGCCCGATCAAGCTCCTCGCCGACGTGCGATCAGACAAAACACGTCAGCCAGCCCGCTGATTGACGTCCGAACGAAATAGCAGGCGTCTCCCGCCGGACGGGCTACCGCTTTTTAGGCAGCCATGCGCAACTGTGAGTTGGCATATAAAGTTTGTGCCCGTTTTTTAACGAGGCCAACGGACAACCTCGGCACGCGACTTCCCCATCGTCTCGCCCGGTCGAGCCCAGATCGCCCCCCGAAAACAACACGACAGATAAAATGTCAAAAAAACAAACCGAACGCACTCATCACACAAACTGGGTCATGCGACAACCTGTAACGTCATATCGTCAAAAAATCGGAAGAAGCGAAAACAACGTCGAAAATAACACCTGCTCACCAACAGCCAAAATCGTCGGGGCAATCAACGTCCCACAACCACCGATCTGCAACAGGCACCCGCCAGCCAACACCACCACCGATGCCCGCGCCAAACACTGCGATTTTCTCCAAAAACGCAACATCATCACACCCTATGGCCTCGGACCCGGCGTTGGGAAAATCGGACCATTGCAGCGGAATGGAATCGTACAACTCGGATCAAGATCGAAATCCGGAATGTCGGCGAAAAAGAAGTCGATATCCTCCTCCGCGCAAAACCCGAGAACAGTCCCGCACGGATTAAACGTCGTCAGCAATCCGCTACACGACGGCAGGAACCCAAACTGAAACAGCATCGCCCCGGTCGCAACCAAAACGATCATACGACGCCCATTCGCACCCAATCCGCCTCGCCGCATCCTACCTGTCTCCGAATTACCCGTCATGACACCAAGGCCACGAGAGGCTGCTTACTACATCTCATCCACACAGTCGTTCAGGAAGGAGCCTTCCTGATCTGTTCCACCATCGCCCATACCGGCGAAACTCGTAAAATTCACAGGACCACAGAAGTCGATCAAACCACCCAGCGCCCCATCGTTGCAATTCAGCAGGAAGCAAAAATCAAACGCACCGAGCGCTGTGTTCAAGCCGAACGAAAAACATCCCGATCCCTGAAAAAGAAACCCGGAAGCACACACCAGTACCAAACCAGCCTTCGCACGGCCCAAACGAGTTCGCCTTCGCTTCATCAATTCTTCCTCAATCCAAAAAGCCCGCAGCACGCCAAACACCCGGCATCGCCACCCCGCCAGTATAGGTCAGCCCCAAATCGCCCGCAACCCGCTCGCCCGGGCACGGCCCGAATCATCAACCCACTCAGGTGTCACGTCAAACCCACAACCATCAATTGACCACTGTCGCACTCCCCAGCCTCGCCGATACCGTTTCCTGCGACACAGGCTCAATCATCCCACGTTCCGTGATAATCCCGCGTATCAGCCGCGCGGGCGTCACATCAAACGCCGGACAGTAACACTGCACATTTTCCGGCGACGTCAGAACCCCAAACCCCCGACGAACCTCATCCGCCGACCGCTCCTCAATCGGAATCTTCCCACCATCTGTCAACGAAAGGTCAAACGTCGAACTCGGCGCCGCCACATAAAACGGCACACCATGCACCTCCGCCAGGACAGCCACGCCATAGGTTCCGATCTTGTTGGCCGCGTCTCCGTTGGCTGCGATCCGATCGGCTCCTGTAATCACCACGTCAATTCGCCCCTCCCTCATCACCTGCGCTGCAGTGTTGTCGCAAATCAACGTCGTCTCAATCCCTGCCCGCATCAATTCCCACGTCGTCAACCGCGCCCCCTGCAACAAGGGTCTCGTCTCATCCGCATACACCCGAAACCGCTTCCCCAACTCATGCGCGCGAAACATCACCGCAAGCGCCGTCCCCATTCCACCCGTGGCAAGCGCCCCCGCATTGCAATGCGTCAGAACACCACCCCCATCCGGAATCACCTCCGCCCCAACCTCCCCAATCGCCCGGCACATCGCCTCATCCTCACGATGAATCGCGACTGCTTCCTCAAGCAATCGCTCCTTCATCCGCTCAACCGTCGCATCCGTCATCCTCATCGCCACCCGCTTCATCCGATCCAACGCCCAAAACAAATTGACCGCCGTCGGACGAGACGTCCCCAGATAATCACAAACCTCCCCAACACGCCCAACAAAACCACCCCGCTCCTCGCCCGACCAGTCACGCACCCCCAGCACCACACCCATGCCAGCCGCCACCCCAATCGCAGGCGCACCCCGAACCGCCAACCGCCTGATCGCCTCGAAGATTGTCTCCACATCCTCAATCCGCATCACAACATACTCACCCGGCAACTGCGTCTGATCGATCATCGCCACATGACCCTCAAGCCCGCCAACCCACGCAACCGCCCGCGCATACTCACCCTGACCAGTCAAAACCAACCTCCCAAACTCATCGTCTCAATCTCCGCCCACACCCGTCGCCAACCTGTGGTAGTACCCGCCAAACCGAATTGGCACCTCGTCCCGCTCACAAGCCCAGCGAACAGCCTCGCTTAGTTTCGAACCATAACCACGATCCAGTCTCTTCAAAAGCGCCTCGCGACGACGCACGATTTCTACCAGCGGGCCCAACCGTGCCACATCCTTCTCTACGGCCCCCTCATAGTCCGCCACAACACGCAACCCCCCGATCGTCGTCTCCGCCAGCGTCAGACAATCACGCACCCGCGATACCCTTCGCTCCAACACACCATCTCCCCGCACCAACCGCTCAGCCTCCCTCACCGCGTCCCCCATTTCGCCGATCCGCTCCTCATAACCGATCAACAACCTCGCCAACACATCAGGCCCACTGTGTTTGCTGCGACCAAACAACTTCGCCAACCGCTTCACATCCGCCTCATCACACGTCCACGACAATCGCCAACTCTCGCCCGCCAACGAATAGAACCGTCGAATGGCTGGACCCGCCTGCTGATACAGCAATCCGTAATACTCGTCGGCCACCCGCGATGTATCCACCCGCGGATTCCACAACATCTTCGTCAACAGGTACGCTTCATGCCCCATCAGTTCCCACGCCTGTCCCACATACAAATAACATCCCCGCATCCCCGACGAATCAAGAGTTTGAATCTGCTCGACCAGGCGATGGCCCATCGGACTCGGCAACCCATAGCTTCGGCGTATCCGATAACATGTATCATACGCATACACCCAATCATGGACCTTCCCCCACGTCGCAAACAACCCCTGCGTAAACGCCCATTTTTCCGCATCCCAATTCTCACAACAATAATTCGGTGTTACCACCAATGCAACATTGGGATGCACACTATTGATATGCTTCGGCGGATATTGATAGTCCTGATAAATATACCCGCCCAACAACTTGTCCGGATACACTTTGCAAACCCGCTCCGCCACCGCATTGTAAAACCGAAGCACCCGATCCGTCAGAACCGGATTCCGCTTCGATCGCGGACCAAACGGAACCCGATAGCCCGGATCGTCCCACGCCCGACAACGCTCATCCATGCACATCCCACTACCATCCGGAGGCGAAATCGAATACATGCCCAACTCCGGATGACGTCGAAAATATTCGATCGCCGCGTCCGCCACCAGCTCAATCACATCCGGATGGCTCATGCACACATGACCGCCACTCGTTCCAGCCTTCTTCACGCGCCGCCTGCCACCCCGCTCAGCCGCATACTCCGGATGACCACGTTCTGCCCACACATCCACCGGGACAATTTTGTGCAACGCATGTCCGTGCGACATTCCATGAGCAGACCCCAACCGATTCCAACGCGCCCAGTCTCCCTTCCGCGAACCCACCGGACCGTTTGTCAACGAACGATACGCAAATCGAGGCTCCTCCTTCATTACCAGGCCCACAGGAATCGCCAACCGATCCACCTCCGGAACAATTATCCCCAACGGCCCATTCCAAAACCACCGCACACCGACAAACCGCTCCAGAAACGAATAAACCCCGTTGCAGGTTCCGCGCAGTACAGGCCTGTAATAATCAACCCGGTCACCACGTCCCGCGCTGTCATGTCCCCGAATATACAAACTCCCCTCGTGTTCCTGAATTGCGAACCCATGAGGCTTCAATCTGTCCGTCGACGAAATAAACACATGCCCGCGATCCGCCGTCGGTTTACGAACAATTGGCAAGAGGGCACCGGTCGCCTTCTTCACATACGTTTGCAATTCTCTTCCGGCCAATTGCGTCGTCTCAAATGCTCCCGCCTCAACCACAATTTCAAAATCGCTCCGCCCATCCTCCACCAGAATCAGACGCCCGAAGCCGCCAAACGCACATCCCGCACCCATCGACAACACAAGACAGACCATCGCCGACGCACTCACCGCACGACACCGCATCCAAAACATCAGGCATCCCTCGCTTCCTGTTTCATCATCGCACCGACGCTCGACAACGTCGACACCACATACGGCACCATCATCGTCAGCACCATCTTCACAGCGCGTCCTCCGCTCACGTCCCCCGCCAGGATCGCATCCCCATGATTGACCGAGATCAGAACCGCCCCGACGACCACCGCATACCCCAATCCCCGACGAACCACCGACCCCTGCCTCGCCACTTCAAACCATTCACCAATCCTCACCATCCAACACCGATCCCCGCAACATCAACAAAAAAGTCAAACGCACGTCCATGACTACGGGCGACCACGCCAGCCACAGAGTCGCCCCAAACACATCCACGAATATACCACGCCCCTTGACCAGCCACCACAATTCCGGTTGAGTAGGCATTCTGAAGGACTGTGGCTCGCCCTGAACCACAGATGCGCGGCAACGCGTCCCTGCACTGACGAAACAGGATCGAAAAAATGACCGAATCACGACGATGCGAATTTCGCTCACGCAATATACAACGTGTCATCATCAGGGCATTTGCAATATCCATCGCCATCCTTGGCGTCGCAGCCGCCGACGACAATCAAAATCCAAAACCGTCCCATCCGTCAACCAATCCCGATGTGACGTTTCACCACCCACCCAGGTCATTGGCCGAGAACGCTGTCACAGAAGATTGGCCCTGGTTCCTCGGAAACCGACACGACGGAATCTCCCGCGAAAAACCGATCATCAACAACTGGTCATCAGACGGACCACCGCTCATATGGGAAATGAATACAGGTGAAGGCTACGGCGCCCCCTCCATCGTGGGCGATCGACTCGTCCACGGGTACCGACGCGCCGGCGAAATTCACATCGATTGCGTGCACCCGGAAAACGGAAAACGCTGGTGGCGATATTCCTACCCCACCCAATACAAGGACCGATTCGGATTCAACGGCGGACCACGATCGAGTCCCGTCATTGCCAAAGGCCATGTCTACCTCCTGGGGCCCGCGGGTTGGCTCCATTGTTTGAATCTCAAAACAGGAAGCCTCGTCTGGAAGAAAAACCTCTCCGAAATATACAAAACCAAACAATCCTTTTTCGGTGTCGGCACAACACCATTATTTGAAAACGGAAAACTAATCATCAACGTCGGCGCACCGGGCGGCCCATGTGTTGTCGCATTGGACTCAACGACGGGCAACGAAATCTGGCGGGCGGGCAACGAGTGGGGACCCAGCTACGCCTCCCCCATGCCAGCCACTTTCCATGGAAATCGACGCGTGTTGGTATTGACCGGCGGCGACAGCGATCCCCCCACGGGAGGACTTCTCGTAATCGACCCCGCCAACGGACACGTCGAATTCACCTATCCCTTTCGCTCAAGAAAATACGAATCGGTCGTCGCCGCATCCCCCATCGTCTTCGACAGCAATATCTTCATAACGGCTGCGTACAAGACGGGCGGCGTATTGATTCAGGTCAACCCGGATATGACCTATGAAGTCAAATGGAAAACCAAAACACTCGGCGCGCACTGGGCAACACCCATTTACCACAACGGATACGTCTATGGCATGGACGGCGGATCACGCAACAAAGCCGCCGTCGTCTGCATCGACGCTAATACCGGCATCCGCAAGTGGCGAAACCCGCTCGAGTGGACCCGCGACATGCCCACTACCGCCAGCGGTATTAAGCCGCTCAAAATGAGCGCTTTTAGAGGCTCATTCATAAGAGCCGACGACGCCTACATCTGCCTCGGCGAAATGGGGCATCTCCTCAGATTGGAACTATCCCCCGCAGATTCCAGAATAACCCACCGCGCAAGTGTTTTCACCGCTCAGGAATCCTTCGTCGCTCCCGTGCTCTCCCGCGGACTTCTATACATATCACAAACCAAAGCCAACAAAAAAGCAGGCGGATCAGCACGACTGCTGTGCCTCGATCTCCGTGGCCCATGAGCCTTCACCATCAGACAATCCGAGGCACCGCCGTTCCTGCCGTCAAGTCCCCAACCCGCGACACCAACCCCTCAAACCGATCCTCCGGCAACAAAAACGTCAACATAACCTCCGCCTCGAAAACCTCCCCCTCCACGATCGCCTCGAATTCTCCCAACAGCATCCGCAACCGCTCCAAAACCGCATAAGGCACCACCACCTCACACCGAACCCGCGACACTTTTTCCTCAGTCTCCAACTCCGCGAATACAGCCTGAGCAGCCGCTGTATAGGCAGACACCAACCCACCCGTCCCCAACTTCGTTCCACCGAAGTACCGCGTAATCACCAGCGCCACATCCCCCAGCCCCGATCCCCGCACCACCGCCAACGCAGGAGGCCCCGAAGTCCCCGAAGGCTCACCATCATCGCTCATCCCTTCCGACACACTGTTCCCATGCCCGATCCGAAACGCATAAACATGATGCGAAGCATCCGGCATCTCATCGCGAACCGCGCGCAAGAACCCCATCGCCTCCTTCATCGTCGAAGCAGCCACCACCGTCGCAATAAACCGCGAATTACTAACCCGCAGCTCAACCCGACAACGACCCTTTGGAATCAAATACCGACCCACCAGCTACTCCTTGCCAATCCCGGGATGACCAAACCCCCATGCTCACTATTATTCCTTTACATTTCAAGGAAGGACGACAAAATGGCGCGGTGATGAAAGGAGGCGATTCAGTGCACTGGCTCGTATGGATCATCGTTGCACTCGCGTTCATCGAGGGCGGCTGGTTCGCATTCGATGGCGGACACGCACTCGTCACTGGCGACTACGTCACACCAGGCAAGGGGCAATTCGCCGGCCAACTCGGACCCTGGTCCAAACTCGTCTCCGCCGTCGGCATCGAACCACGCTCCACGCTCATGAAATCCATCCACCTCACTCTTGGCATCGCCTGGCTTATCGTCATCGTCTGCTTCATCTTCAAACTCCCCTGGTCATGGGCCGCCATGCTCTCCTGTGCCATCGCCGGACTCTGGTACCTCCCCTTCGGCACGCTCCTTAGCATTATCCAGATCATCCTCCTCTCGCTTCCAGCCGTTCGCACCGTCCGCTAGACCTGTCCACGGGACGGCAAGCGCATGGTCAGAGGCTGAAACACAAAACCGCACGTCGCAACCCCCCGCGAATCCGTTTCAGTGACATCCAGAGACCGAATGGCTACCGCGCCCCGCCTGTGTTCGAGAAAGTGCTCATCGAAAACCGCGGCGAAATCGCTGTCCGCATCGCTCGCGCCCTTCGTGAAATGGGCATCGCCGTCGCAGGATGGGGTACTCAATCTCCGTTTTCAGGCCAATCCGTTCGCCTGCCCTCGGCTGCGTCACGCAGACGACGCAGGACGGTGGTGATCTGTTTGCGGAAGCGAAACAAAGACCGTTTCCAGGGTTGCACCTCGCCGATTGCGACGGCGGTGCAGGAGACGCGCACATGATTACTACCGTCATCGCGGATACGCCAGACGCTCCAATAGTCCCTGCCTGTCGAGACCGACGGTGGTTGAGCAAGTCCAAGCCACCCTTCGTGGGCGAGCATGTGTTCGGGGCGGTGCGAGAGAACACGCACATCGTTCATATCGACCATCACAAACCCCTTTTTCCGGGGACCGACCGCGAAGAGCTTCCCGTCGATTCTCGTGTCAATGTCTGCGTCCGGCGCAAGCCATTGTTGCAAACCATCCCGAGTCGTCATCAATGACCAGACATCCGCACGGGTGGCATTGATTTTGATATCGAATTCCAGTTTGAATGCGGACTTGTCCTCTTTGTCGCTGACGATGGGAGCATTCGCGTCAAGGTGGGCGTGGATCATTTTCATCCATTGCGCGTTGGCGGACAGGAAGTAGTCGAACGCGTTGTCCCATTCCTCGCCCATTTTCCAGCCCATCAGCGACATGCGGAGAATGGTTTTCGATTTTCCAATCGCCTCCAGTTCGTAGACGAACCATGTTCCACCAGCGCGGACGGTTGGAAATTTCTCCGGAGCGCTACCGGTGCCCGCCAGCATTTCGTAAGGAACGAACGCGAGAACTCTGGTCCCCGTGGGCGACCACATTTCGTAGAGTCCGTCGATTTCGAGTCGGACGTTGACGAACGGAGCGCCCATGGCTTTGACACCATCGGCCGTTGCGATCGTGTTCCAGACGCGATTGACCGACGCGGGCAGTTCGATCTCAAACGATTGCCATTTTGCAGGTGAGGTTCCCTGCGTGACCCTGACTGTCGCGTCATCTGCACCAGCGCATGGGCAGGCCCCGAAAATCATCAGGGCCAGAACAACATTTCTGCCAATGATCGTGGAGGTGACAGTCGCAGGGGATTGCATGGTATTTTCTTCTTGTCGGATCATTTGTTTTTTGTTTTCGTGAGCAGTTTGATATAACGCGTAAGTTGATCGATGCAGGCGTCGAATGGTTCGATGCTCCGATAGGCGCGCGCCTGCATGATCCCACCTTCCATCGCTGTTAGAACAAATCGCGACAGCGCGGTAACGTCGGTATTTCGCGGAAACCGATACCCGGCCTTTCTGAAGCATTCCGCGACGACCGCACACCAGTTGTCAAAATTCACGGCGATCCTCTCGCGAACCTCCGGCATGTCGTCGACCTCCAGCGCGAGGTTACCAATCGGACAGCCCCGTTTGCACTGTGTCGATTCAAGCAATATCCGATACCCCGCCACGACAGCCAACACCCGCTTGATCGGATCTCGCGTCTGTTTGAATGCGGGTTCAAAAACCTCCGCCTGCATCCTGTCCGCGTAAGTGTCCAGCACCGCCAACAACAGATCCTCCTTCGACCTGAAGAAAAAATACATGCTTCCGCTCCCGGCGTCAGCCTGCCTGAGAACCTCCGCCACGCCCGTCGCGTGGTACCCATTCTCATAAAACAACTTTCTCGCAGCCTCAATGATCCGCAATCGGGTCGGATTCTGCTCGGGTGGTGTCTTTCCCTTCGGATTGGACTGTTCCTGCCCATCCCCGCGATCGAGATTCCGTGCAGACTTTCGGGAGCGCGTACCGGAAGATCGCCCGACGGACCTGCCCGAGGGTTGACGGTTTTTCCTGTTTCTCACCCGTGCCATCGAATCTCCCAACAAGCCGGACCCCCAGCCCCATGCGCTGATTCCCGCACTACCGCCGCCCCACGACGAGGCTGCTTCGACCAACGAAATCATCCGCTCCAGCCAACGAGTCTGTTTGCTTCAACCACCGTGGTTATCCGCTTCAACCACCGTGGCCATCTGCTTCAACCAACAAGGTTAGTTGATCGATCAACCAAGGTACCTGGTTGGGGAACGAATGTCAACAACAACGGCGGTGCTGGTTGTGGTCATCGGGCGCAGGGCCGTTTCGGCGAGACACCATTGATCGTTGTAGCGTCACCCTTTGTGGGTGACGGGAACGCGAAACAACGTCCGCGTGCAATCGCGCCGTTCAGAAGTGCCGACGCTTCAGGATGACCACCCGCAGTACACCACGATCGTCCCCGACGGTTCCGTCATGCACCCATAGTCATTGGGGCATTGCCAGCCGGGCACACCGGGAAAACAGTCCGGGCGGTGGTGCAAGCCATACTTTGCACCATCGTCGCGTGACGCGTGAACCACCCTCATTCAATTATGGAATATCCGGGAATTCCGGTGGGTTTTCGGGTATGATGATACCGGCGGTCCAAAGGGAGAGAGGAGCGCATCGGGCGGCTTTCCACCAGAGAGGGAAAATCCGGAGGAACCAGGAACACCGGCGGCGGTTTCGCCCGGGCGTTGTTCGATTCCGGAGAGAGGCGACACACGATCATGATCAAAACAAGGGTTGGGTTCCTGTCGGCGGTTTTCTTCGCGGCGGCGTCGGCTGTGCAGGCGGGGAGTATCTGGCAGTGGACGCATGGGGCGACCGGTATGGGCACGTCGAATGTGATGGACGGCGGTCTGTCCGTCATGGACACCGGGCATACTACCAGCCTGAGCGATGTTCGGATGACATTTAATGCATCTGATCGCACGATGTCCGGAAGTCTTGGTGCTTCAGCGCGTGCTCGTGGGGCATCGACAATTGACGACGATTTTGGGTACGATGGTGGATTGAGTGTGGTTGTTGATCTGACGGTCGGTTACTTCCCGTCGGGATTTCCGGGCGGCGACAATCCGGGCGGCTCGGCGGAGGGCGAAACACACTCGGTGTTCGAGTTTGTTGCCCCGTCCGACGGCATCGAGTGGTTTTATCGCCTGGATATCAACAACACCTTCCCGTTTCCATTTACCGGATCGGCGAACGCCGTCGTCGAAAACCTGACGCAAGCAATCACTGTCATGACGTTTGATTCAGAAGTTGACTCGGAAGGATTCTTTCCGTTTCCGGCTGATGCAGGGGACATCATCCGCATCACCACCGACCTGATGGGCGAGGGGGGTATGGGTCCGGGATCATCAAAGATATATAAAGCCGACCTCGGCCTCGTTTTTCGCGTTCCCGAACCAGGATCACTGTTAATCTTGTTCGTTGGACTGGCCATTGTTTCACGGCGACGACGAGGGCCGACGACGCGACGCGACGCTCTCCCCGCCCCTAACCCTATTTGCTGACTGATTTCAGAAGCGACATAGCGGAGCAGTTTCCAGACTCTCCATACAAAATCTAAACGCGTTTTCGCAACCCATTTTGAAGGAGGTATCGGCCATGCAGGAAAATTATAGGACCTTAAACAACCCGCAGTGCGTGCCGGGTGCGCGATGGTGGGGCGTAACTGCTATTGCTGTCGCCGCGATGTGGTTGGGTGCGTTGCCCGCCAATGCACAGGACCGCTTCTTGCGTCGTGGACGCGATCAATTCGAGCCGCTCGTGGATGATCCGCGAACAATGATTCGACTCCGTTCGTGGAGGATGATTCGACTCCCCCAAGGCTGAAGCCATGGGCCACCCGACTGCCCCGATCATCTCTCCGTTCTCACCATCGCCCGCAGCCGCTTCAAGTTCACGCGGTCCAGATCGGTCCCCCTGCCATCGACGCCCTTCGGTGTTTCCAGAATGCGTGGGACGTGCTGCAATCGTTTGTCGTTGACCAGATGCTCGAACCCGGCTTTGCCGATTTTGCCCCTGCCGATGTGGTCGTGCCGATCCACCCGACTGCCACAGTCCTTCATCGAGTCGTTCACATGGAGACAATGGACGCGATCGAGCAACGACAACTCGATCAACTCCGCAACGAACGACTCGTACCCGTCCCCGCTTCGGATGTCGTAACCCGCCGCAAAAATGTGACAGGTATCCACGCAGACACCCAGCCAATCACCCTGTTTGGCAGCGTCGATGATGCCTTTGAGATGCCCCAGCTCAAACCCGATCGCAGACCCCTGCCCCGCCGTTGTCTCCAGCAGCAGCCTGACCGCACCAATATCCACGCGATCAGCCACCGCGTCGATCGACGCAGCAATCCGCTCGATTCCCGCCTCCACACCGTCGCCCATGTGCGCCCCAGGGTGAAAAACCACCATATCCACGCCAAGCTGCGCGCTTCGCGTCAGCTCATCAACGAGCGCGTCCTCGCTCTTTTTGCGATTGGCTTTTTCCGGAGAGGCAAGGTTGAGCAGATAAGACGCATGGGCAACCACAGGCCACAACCCCGTCCGCTCGGCAGCCTCGCGATATTCCGCGATCGCAGCCTGGTCCAGCGGCCTGGCTGACCATTGCCGCTGGTTTTTGACGAAAATCTGCAAACAATCGCACCCAGCCTTCACTCCCGCGTCGAACGCGTTGTGCAACCCGCCCGCCACCGACATATGCGCCCCGAATCGCTGTTCGCTCATTAAACACCCATCCCGCCCTATTTGCCCAAAATCGCCATTGGCTGGCGAATGTCACGTTACAGCAACTGACGTCCCTATAACAACTTGCGCGCTTTGTACAGGACCGTTGGCCGATTTCAGCCGACATGCCCTGATGGAGCGGTATCGCCCCAAACTCGCGGCGGGTTGTAATCCGGGCCAATCGCATTAACGTATCATCTCACGCGAGAAAACAACCGGAGCAAGCAGCATGTCAGCAAACGAAAAAGCCATCCTCAGCGTCGGCGGAAAAAATCACGAACTCGACGTCATCGTCGGCAGCGAAGGCGAACGCGCCATCGACATCCGCAGCCTGCGCGGACAAACGGGTCTGATCACGCTCGATAATGGCTACGCCAACACCGGCGCCTGCCAAAGCGAGATCACCTTCCTCAACGGGGAGAAGGGCATCCTTCGTCACCGGGGATACTCCATCGAGGATCTCTGCGAACGCGGCACGTTCCTCGAAACCGCCTACCTGCTCATCTACGGCGAATTGCCCAGCCAATCGCAACTGAGCACCTTCACCGAGGACATCACCCGCCACACGCTGATCCACGAGAACATGCGCACGTTTTTCCAGGGTTTCCCGCTCAAGGCGCATCCGATGGCCATCCTCTCCAGCATGGTCTGCACCCTGTCCGCCTTCTACCAGCAATCCTACAACGCCCTCGACGCCGAGCACACCGATCTGACCATCGTCCGACTGCTCGCCAAGATCCCGACCATCGCCGCCTTTGCCTACAAGAAAGCCGTAGGCCAACCCTACATCTACCCCGACAACAATCTCAACTACTGCGAAAACCTGCTCAAGATGTTCTTCGCCGTTCCCTGCGAGGACCACGAGGTCGATCCCGACAAAGCAAAGGCCCTCGACCAACTGCTCATCCTGCACGCCGACCACGAACAAAACTGCTCGACCTCAACGGTCCGCCTCGTCGGCAGCAGCCTCGCCAATCTCTACTCCGCCATCTCCGCCGCATGTTGTGCTCTCTGGGGTCCGCTCCACGGTGGTGCCAACCAGGCCGTCATCGAGATGCTCTCGGAGATCGCGAAAGACGGAAACAACGTCAGGAAATACATCGATCTCGCCAAGGACAAAAACTCAGACTACCGACTCATGGGCTTCGGACACCGCGTTTACAAGAACTTCGACCCCCGCGCGCGCATCATCAAGAAAACCTGCGACAAGATTCTCGCCAGGGAAGGCATCAACGATCCGATGCTCGACATCGCCAAACAACTCGAACAGGTCGCCCTCGAGGACGAGTACTTCATCGAGCGCAAGCTGTACCCCAACGTCGATTTCTACAGCGGGATCCTCTACCGCGCCCTCGGTATCCCACAGGATATGTTCACCGTCATGTTCGCCATCGGACGCCTACCCGGTTGGATCGCCCAGTGGCGTGAAATGGTCACCGACCCCGCCACCCGCATCGGTCGACCAAGGCAAGTCTACACAGGCCAACAGGCCCGCGAATTCACGCCAATCGAGAATCGCGAATCCCTGCCGGGAAGAACCGCCGGACTCGACCGTGTAACCCCGCACGAATAACGCGAGCGCATTTTCGTCGCACCCCTTGAATGTAGCGTCACCCCTTCTATGAAGCCGGGGTTGTCAAGTGTTTTTGGTCGATTGGTTCAACCTTCTATCCGGGCTGCCGCGGCGGGAGCGTCTCCCGTTGTTCGCACGCGGGCCCATTTAACGGTTACGATGGCGACGC
>JAJDDT010000106.1 GCA_029260165.1 Phycisphaerae bacterium
GGATTGGCCGTTACCGTCGGATGAGCAAAGATTACGAAATGTTGCCCGTCAGCAGCGAAGCCATGGTGCTATTGACCATGATCAATCTGATGATTCACCGGCTAAAACCAGGATGATCTTGCTTCTCACACACCCTCTTAGGAGATTACGACAACGATCTCGACTTCGATATTTTCATTACCGAGGTGTTTCATTGGCACGACACGCTTCGCCACAATGTTCTGTTGAGAAACGATTCCTCCGGAGCGAATCTGGCTTTTACGGAGGTCTCGGAGTCGGTCGGAGTGGACGATGCGGGATGGGGGTGGGGAACAACCTTCCTCGACGCCGATAACGATGGCGATCTTGACCTGGCCGTGACCAATGGATTTTTCTCAAACCAGTGGCCCGCAGATGAGTCCCGGTTTTTCCAGAACGACGGCGGATCGCCCGTCACATTTTCGGATGTGTCCGCCGCAGTTGGTTTCAATGATACCTTTTGGGGCAGCTCGCTGATCGCACTGGACTTCGATCGGGACGGTGATCTCGACTTGATCCAGGCTTGTGCGGATGGTGGCCCCTTGCGGCTGCTGGAGAATCAGCGTAGCGGACAGGCTCTGCTGAACAGTTATCTGGTCGTTCAACCGCGGCTTTCCGGCGCGAATCACTGGGCCATTGGGAGCACGGTTCGCGTGCGCGTTGGCTCGACATGGATGTCGCGCGCACTTCTGGCGGGATCAAGTCTGTTGGGACAGGAGCCAGCCGAGGCGTTCTTCGGACTGGGAACAACTTCGATGGTTGACGAAGTCGTGGTCGAGTGGCCTGATGGTACGACCACCACGATTACAGACGTAGCCGCGAATCAAATCATCGAGGTTGTTGCACCTGGAACGGTACCGGCGGCTTCGGCATGGGGTTGCATCGTGGCCGGACTGGCTCTGCTTGCGTCCGGCACGGTAATGTTTCGTCGACACGGCTCCGGCGCTTCAGTTTCCGTCGCAACACGCTAATGTTCCTGACTCGATTGGCGGAATTGGCCGAACACGATGTAGAGCACGCTGGCGGCGATGAACAGTCCACCGACAAGCGTGCTTCGTAGAGGCACTTCAGACAGCACCAACCACACCCATATGGGGCTGAGGATCGGTTCCAGGAGAATCAACGTCACGCCTTTCTGGGCGGTCACGCGCTTTAGTCCTTCCGAGTAAAAGACGTACGGAATGCCGAATTGCACGACGCCCGTAAACAGCAACCAACCGATGATGGGCAGCGTCATCGTTGGCAAGCTAGACGCGAGCACCATCGGCATCATGATGATGGCTGACCCGATGCAGACGCACCACACAAGCACGAGCGCGTCGATGCTCCTCGCCCGACGAAACACGACGGATTGCAAACCAAAGACAACACCGGCAATGATGCCGATGAACAGCCCGCGTTCTCCCGGTCGGTATTGACACACGAAGATGATCGCGACGCCGACAAACGCCATCGCCATGGCCATGGTCTGTGCTCGGGTTGCGCGTTCACCGATGATGATCGGCGAGAGCAAAAAAACCCACGCGGGAGCGGTGTATTGGAGGAAAATCGCGTTGGCAGCGGTCATTTCCGTCATCGAATAGACAAACGTGATGCACATGGCTGTGAAGACGAGAATGGCGGCGACAAGCCAGCGTTTTTCCACGATATTGCGCGGCCGCCTGATGACAAACGGCGTGAGCATCAGTCCGGCGATCAGGGAACGGAAGGAGGCGATGGCCATCGCGGGCAAACCCTGCTGATGCAGGTATTTGATGAGGACACCGTTGAGACTCCAGAGCACCGCCGCCGCCAACAGCAAGAGCGTCCCGGTCGTTTGCGAGCGATCGCGAGGCGCGTTGGCTGTCACTTCGACTGGCTGCCGGATCGATCAGACAACAGTTCGCACAACTGGTCCTGCATGTTTTTGTATATGCGACTCGGGCCTTTGATGTTGTTGAAAAATATCGCGAATGCATAGGTGCGCCCCGACGTGTCGTCGACATAGCCCGCCAACGTGCGAACTCCGCGCAGGGTTCCGGTCTTGGCATGCACCCGATCGGGCAGGTTTTGCATGCGACGGCGGAGGGAACCATGTTGTCCCGGAGTTGCGAGGCTGCGTCGGAACAACTCGGCTGATGAATGTCGGTGCATGGATGTGAGCACGCCGACGATTTGGGTCACGGTAGCGCGGTTGTCGCGACTGAGGCCCGATCCATCTGCCATGACGTAGCCACCGGTCGCAATTTTGGCGCGATCCAGGAATGCGAAAACCGCACTGTTCGCCGACGACCACGAACCCTGCGGTGATTCATGCCCCGTTCGACGTTGATGCTCGTACCCGATTCTCTTGGCCAGGCATTCGGCGAAAAGATTCTGGCTATTCTGACCAATGCGCGCGAGCACGTCGGAGATCGGTGTCCGGTGTGTTGCGATGACGCGAAATCGGGGGGGAAGTTGGCCGTTGGGGAGGCGGACGCGTTTGCGAACAACATCACCGTGGATATGCACGCCCGCTTCGGTCACGATTTTCCTGAACGCGTGGGCGAACAGCAACCCCCCATCGGGAACCGCCACCGATTCGAGTGTCGCACGCCTGCCGCATTTTTGACTGAGGCGGAAATTGAATGATTTCCCAACACGTCCGATGACCGGAACACCCTTCGAGGAGGTCCTCGCCAAATTCTCGATATGGACGATCGGGCAAGGTGGTACGATGCTGAAACGTGGTCGGGCGTCGACCTGACCATCCGGCCAAACCGTCACGTCGATACAATTGTCGTTGATGTTCAGCCCACCGACGGGCGCGGCGTACCATTTTTGAAGCTCGCGGGGGTTCCAGCCTGGGTGCGTCCGTTGCTCGTCGAAGATGGACTCGTCGATGATCAAATCGCCGGGGATGTCCGTCATTCCGGAGGATTTGATCTGGTCTGCCCACTGACGCAGGACCGCGGTGACTTCCTGATCGTCGCGCTGGGCAAGCCGGGGATCGCCGAATCCCGGATCGCCGCCGCCAACGACGACGAGCGATTGACCATCGGTGGCTAGCGTGGTCTCGAAGGCAAATTCAGGCCCCGGCACATCGAGTGCGGCAGCCATGACAAATATTTTCTGGTTGCTGGCGGGGATCATCGAATCACGGGGATTCAGGCTGGCGACGATGTGGAGGTCCGATAAATCAACAACGAGCAGGGCCGCGTCGGCGGACGTGGCTGCCAGTTTTTGAACGAACGAATCCAGTCGAGGGTCCGTGTTTCGGGGTGATGGTTCAGATGGCGGCGATGCCAGACCAATCGTCACCACCAGGGCAACAATCCCCCCGCTCCAATTCCGCATGTGTCGTATCCCGCGTTTTCCCATGTATTCATCATAATCCGGACGGCGGTCTCTGCCAGCAGTTCACCGATTCGGTGTTCATTCACGTCGCTTTTGGGATCTGTCGAATCTTGTGACAGGTGATCTTGACATCCCGTGTGGCGTGGCTAAAGTGTCCTGCTCGCTGAGCCGGGACGCCTGTATGTTCCGGTCAGCCCCCCAAACTGGGGCCGTAGCTCAATTGGTTAGAGTACCGGACTGTCGATCCGGACGTTGCGGGTTCGAATCCCGTCGGCCTCGTTTCCCAGGGATCAGTAAAACCCATATTCAGTGTTGGCGGTTCAGCTCAAACGGGTCGAATGACGCCGAAATGGTCTGTTCGTGGTCGGCTGACTCAATATGCCGGGCGATATCGGCGGGGCCTCGACGGCTTGAGACTGCCTGCTGATGTGATGTGAAGCATCCAAATCGCAAACGGGAAGCTGTCTGCAATCCGCAACTATCTGACCCTGTCGGACCGTTGCAGGTAGATAACAATACGGGAGGAGAGGCTTGAACCCTCACTGTCCTCGACAGGAATCCACCGGCCCGGGAAACAACAGGACCGAGAAAAGCCACGCCATTGGCCGGGTTCCGACTCCGGTTGACTACAGACCCGTCAACATCGTCGCCAAACGTAGTCCCAGCGAATTGCTGATCCTCGCGAGTGCCCAGATTGATGCGGCATTCTTCCCAAGCTCAACCTGCGACAACTGCGATGTGGTCAGGTTCGTGCGATCCGACAACTGCCTCAGCGTCAGATTCTGCCGCAATCGCTCCTGGCGAATCCGATGCCCAATCAGCCGATTCAGATCCGACTCATCCGTGTAAATCAAACCAAGATTTCGACATGCCCTGTCCAACGCCTCAATCAACTCCTCGTCCTTGAACGGCTTCTGTATATAATCGCACGACCCGCGACGCATCGTCTCCGTCGCCGTGTCCAGATTCGGATAGGCCGTCATCACCAGACAGGAAACACGCCTGTCGATGTTCTTGAGCTGCTCAACAACCTCAACACCGTCCAGCGTCGGCATCCGAAGATCGATCAACGCAATCTGATACGACTCCTCAGCCGCGTGCTCGATCGCAGCCTGCGGATCGGTAAACGTCTTGGGCCGAAAACCGTTGTCTTCAAGCAGCATCCCAACCGTCTTGCATACCGACGGATCATCGTCTATTACCAAAACCTTGATATGGTGTCTAACCGCCATTTTCCTGCTCCTGTATTCACCGCTGCCGTGTCGAAACCGACCGACACGCTTAAAACGCAATATCCTCGACCGACCCCCGACCGCACGCAGTCGCCGGCCGGAAACCAACCGGAGGTGATCACCTTGTGAAACACCATCTCATGATCATCAAGCCACACTTTCTCGCGCAAATCCTGTCGGGAAGGAAACGCACCGAGTGTCGACTCGCGAAATTCCGCATACCACCTTTCAAAAAAGTGGCCGCCGGCGACATCCTCTGGATCAAACCATCCTCCAGGCCGATCGCAGCCCGTGCGGTGGTCCGCAGAGTCTCATTTCATGATCAGGTAACGCCGCAGATACTCCGCGACATTCGAAAAAAATACGGGCAAACCATCGCCGCCGAGGATTCCTTCTACGACGACCACGCCTCAGCAAACTTTGCAACGCTCATTCAATTGGCCGACGTTTGTGAAATCGAACCAATTCCGGTTGTCAAGTCCGACCGCAGACCGTGGGTGATTTTACCCGCCCCACCGTCTGGATCACTGTCAATGCCCGTCGTGCAATTACAGCACCACTGATCACTCGCCGGATGATAGGCTTGTACACTGCCACTTGACAAGCAGCCAGTCGAAACTTTCTTTAGTCCCCCTTGAATCCACCCCATCCATTCAAGACGCTCTTTTGCGTTTTGCCATCGGTGCTGACTTTTTGCCCGTACCACTGGAAATCCTTGTTGGTGCCGGCAACACCTCCTGCCCTCCACTGTCGCTTGCCTTCTTTTTATCGGACTCTGCTGGTCGGCTACCTGCCCCCTTTTTTTCGGACCTGCCATCAGAAACATCATCCTCGACAGTACGCGCGGCGATGACGCGATCTCGAATCTCGTTGAAAAGGTCCGGATTGTCGCGGAGAAACTGCTTGGAATTCTCCCGCCCCTGCCCCAATCGAATATCCTTGAAGCTGAACCACGCACCGGTTTTTTTCACAATCTCGTCGACGGCGGCCAGGTCAATCAAATCCCCCTCTTTGCTGATCCCACTGTCGAACATGATGTCGAATTCCGCCATTCTGAACGGTGCAGCCACCTTGTTCTTCACGACCTTCACCCGAACATGGTTTCCGGTGGCAACGTCACCTTCCTTGATGGTCGATATTCGTCGGATGTCGAGGCGGACGGATGAATAGAACTTCAGGGCCCTGCCCCCCGGGGTCGTCTCAGGATTGCCAAACATGACGCCCACTTTCATGCGAATCTGATTGATGAACACAAGGATTGTTCCGGTTTTTCCGATCGTAGCGGTCAATTTCCGCATGGCCTGGCTCATCAGTCTGGCTTGAAGTGCCACATGTGTCGCACCCATTTCGCCCTCGATCTCGGCCCGTGGTACCAGGGCAGCCACCGAATCGACCACGACCACATCGACGGCACTGCTGCGGACCAACAATTCAGTAATCTCCAACGCCTCCTCCCCGGAGCTGGGCTGACTGACAAGGAGACTGTCCAGCTTCACGCCGCAGCGTCGCGCCCACGTCGGGTCCAGCGCGTGCTCGGCATCAACAAACGCGCAGACGCCACCACTCTCCTGTGCGCTGGCGACCAAATTCAGTGCCAACGTGGTTTTTCCAGACGATTCGGGGCCGAACATTTCAATGATCCGACCACGCGGCAGACCACGACCGCCAAGGGCCAGGTCGAGGGATAGCGCTCCGGTTCCGATGCCCTCGACCTTGGTGCACTTCTGATCGAGTGACATGACGGCCCCCTTGCCGTAGGACTTCTCGATTTGCTTCAACGCTCGATCCAGCGCCATTTTCCTGTTTGCGGACTGTTCCGTACCCATCGCCTACGCCTCCAGACTAAAATCCATGAACTTTGCCAATGCGGTGTCAACAACACCACAATCACCCGTCGATTCGCAGCATTTTGATAAAATCGCGGACGCGTTGATCTACTTCTTCCCGCGTTACACCGCTAATGCGGTTCAACGAGAAATCCTCGATCGTCAGGGAAGCCACGACGGTGCCTCGAATAATAGCACGCCGTAGCGATTCGTCCGTCACGTCCACCGTCTCAGCCAGGTAGCCCAACATTCCGCCGGCGAACGAATCGCCCGCGCCGGTCGGGTCTTTCACGTCTTTGGTTGGATACGCGGGGATGACCGTTGGTCCTGATTCGGTCAAAAGGATCGCACCGTGTTCGCCCTTTTTGACGACGACAAACTTCGGCCCCATCTCCAGGAGCGCCTCAGCGGCCTCGATCAGGTTGACTTTGTCGGTCAATTGCCTGGCTTCACCGTCGTTGATGATTACGCCGTCGACAACGCCCAGGGTTTTGATCAGCGACTCTCGTTCGTTGTCGATCCAGAGATCGCGCGTGTCCGCGACGGACAGCTTGCAACCCGGGACCTGATCCAGAAAATCGCGTTGGGCGGTCGGGTGGGTCGCAGCCAGGAAAACCACCTTGCTATCGGAAAACTCCGGCGGAATGGCTGCGTTCTTTTCGATGAGGATATTGAGGTCGATGCCGGTTGTTTCGGCTTCGTTCATGTCTCCGACGTATTGCCCCTGCCAGCGAAACGTCTTGCTGCCCTTGCGAACCTCGAGGCCGGCCAGATCGATGCTGCGTGATTCCAGGACTTTTCTGAATTCGTCGGGAAAATCCTCGCCGACCGCGCAGACAAGTCTCGGTTTGGTGAAATACGAGGCTGCGAAGCAGAAATAGACGGCTGATCCGCCAAGCACGTTCTCAACGGAACCGTGCGGGGTCTTTACCGAATCGATTGCAATACTACCTGTTACCAGCAATGACATAACTTTTGATGCACTCCCTTCGTTGAACTGATTATCGCACTTGTTTTTTCACGCGGCCTCGGCTGCACCGTGCTCGATCGCGCGATCGATCCGCCGCAACGTTCGCTCGCGCCCAAGCAGGATCAATGTATCGTGAATCGGCGGACTGATGGTCGAGCCGGTGACGGCTACCCGGATCGGCTGGGCGATCGCCCCCATTTTGACGTCGTGCTCGGCACACAACGACGCAATCAGTTGCTCGATGCCCGCCTCGTCCCACGGGTCCAGTTTTTTGAAATTGCGTCGAAGATGTTCCAACATGGCGAAACCCGCGCCGTCGTTTTTGGCCAGCACTTTTTTGACCGCTTTGGGATCAAAGGCGATGTCCGCGTCGTCAACGAACAGAAACCCTGTTTTGCTCTGCACGTCGCGAAACGTGCGAAAACCCTTGCAACACTCGAGCAACCTGGCCAACGTCGCGTCGTCCGCCGCTGCCATCGACAGGTCATTGACCTGGGAAAAATCGCGTAAAAGCGTCACGAGCCGATCGCTCGGTATCTTAGCGACCCAATCGGTATTGAAAGCGATCAGCTTGTCGCGGTCGAACCGCGCGTTGGCGGTTCCGATGCGGTCCACCGTGAATAGATCGACGGTTTCCTCGATCGACAACTGCTCGCGATCGCCGCCCGGCGACCATCCGAGCAGCGAAATGAAGTTGAGCAAGGCTTCTGGTGCGTAGCCCGCCACGCGGAAATCGTGCACATCAATTTCCGGTGGTGCCAACCCCTTCGCGATGGCTTTTTCCTTATCGCGCTTGCTCATTTTCGAGCCGTCGCTGTTGAAGATGATGGGCAGATGGGCGTATCGCGGCGTCCGGAAGCCGAGCGCATTCTGGAGGGCGACGTGTTTCGGGGTATTGGACAAATGTTCCTGCCCGCGAAGGACGTCGGTGATTCCCATCAGCTCGTCATCGACGACGCAGGCGAAATGATAGGTTGGCCAACCGTCGTGCTTTTGGATGATGAAATCCTCGACATCGGAGGCGGACAATCGCACTTCGCCCAGGACGTCGTCCTGAATGACGATATCCTCGTCGGGCATTTTGAATCGAACGGGAACAGCCTGTCCCGACTCCCGCGCTGCACGGCCCTCGTCAATCGTTGGCAGCGGACTCGGACGCGGATACTTGAAATCCCGCTTTTCGGCGCGGGATTTCTCCCTGGCTGACGCCAGCTCCTCGGCTGACTCCATCGCGTAGTAGGCCTGACCCGATTCGAGCAACCGATCCGTGAATTTCTGATAAATATCGAGCCGCTTGCTTTGAAAATAGGGCCCGACGTCACCGCCCGCCTCGGGTCCCTCGTCCCAATTCAACCCCAGCCATCGCAGATCAGCCAGGATTTTCCCGACCGAATCCTCGACGTGTCTGGAACGATCGGTATCCTCGATGCGAAGGATGAACTTTCCCCCCGTTTTTTGGGCCAACAGCCAGTTAAACAGGACCGTACGGGCACCTCCGATGTGGAGGTACCCCGTTGGCGAGGGTGCGAATCGAACGCGTCTTTGCTCTGCGGACACCGTCATTCCCCGGTTCAAGTGCTGCTCAAGGGCCTCGGGACAATCCTAACACAACCCGAACAATAACGTCCCCGGCGAGGGACGTCAACCCGATTTTTGCTCTTTTGTCGATTCGGCGGGAGCGATGTCGTCATCCTCTGGTTCGTCAAACTCCGGTTGGGAGCGACCGAGCATCCAACGAGCAGGTCCGTACAAGGCGTAGGCGATGCAAAGCGTCGCGATCGTTTCGGTCATGAACGAGAAAAAAACGATCAGGAACAGGACGAGAAGCACGACGTGGTTGAACGGCTTGCGACGGATCAGATAGACCTCGGTGATCCGATCATAAGGAATCCGGCTGATCATCAGGAACCCTGCGCTGACCATGACGATCGGCAGCGCCCAAACGATGAGCGATTGGACCATCAGCGAGGTGTGCTCGTGCAGCGTCAGCAGCGACGCCATCACCGCGGCGGCGCCGGGACTTGGCAGGCCGTGGAAGTTTCGGTGCGTCGTGTCGCGGGCGTGTTCGACGTTGAACCGGGCCAGTCTTATCGCGGCACAGATTGCGTAGGCGGCTGCACAAATCCAGATTGCCCGACCGGCCAATCGTCCCGAAAGCGGCGAGACGACCGAATGGAACTCCCATTCGCGCATGACCATGGCGATGGCGAGGATGGCTGGCGCGACACCGAAGGACACGACGTCGGCGAGCGAGTCGATCTCGGCTCCAAACGCGCTGACCTTGTTGACCAATCGAGCAGCGAGACCGTCCAGCATGTCCAGCAACATGCCGAGGAATATCAGCAGCGCGCCAATCGAAAGGAACGATGGCAGCAGTCTTTCCACGAATTCGTTGGAAAGGGTTTCGGCTGCGTCCGCACCGATGCCCGCACCTGCGGCGTGCATCGCGCGCATCGCGAAGTGGATGGCTGCGAAACCGCACAGCAGATTGCCGAGCGTGAGCATCGTCGGGAGGACGGAGATGTACTTAAGCCGACGTCTGCGCGGTCTCTTCGGACCGTCCGGTGACATTTTCAGGACGAGTGTCATGGCTTTCCGTTTTTGCTTGTTGTCGGGCCAGCAATGTTTCACCGGCTCGTACCTTGTCTCCGATTTTGACCACGATTTCCGTGCCTGCAAGTTTCGGAATAATCAATTCCGTTCGCGATCCGAACTTGATCAAACCGAACCGCTCGCCGGTGATCAGGCTCGTACCAGCCTTTGCGTGACAAACAATACGTCTGGCTGCGACGCCGACAATCTGTCGCACGACGATCGGACCCGGCATCTCGCCAACGGTGTCGATGACGAGGGTGTTCGATTCGTTTTCATCGGCAGCTTTGGGGTTCATGGCTGCGAGAAATTTTCCGTGCTCGTGCCGTGTCGAACGAACGGTTCCGGCGCAGGGCGATCGATTGATGTGCACGTTGAACAAACTCAGGAAAATACCAATGCGAATCGCGGGGCCTTCGATCGGGTCGTAATTCTCGAATTCCGTCATATCCTGGATCGTGCCATCAGCGGGTGAACAGAATTCGTTGCCAGCGAACGTGCCGGATCGACGAGGGTCGCGAAAAAACGCAATCGACCAAATCCAGAAAAGCCCGACCACGATCGCCGCGGGCCAAAACCATGCGACACTCGCCCACATCGCACCGGCTGACAACAGCGAACAGCCAACCATTTGCGGGATTCCCTCGGGAGCTAATGGTAAACGAAGCAAATCGATTCCTCGCGATACCGTCTCAAGGGGACGGATTATCGTCTTTCAGGCGCTTGGATCGAACGACGCGTTTTGCTGCGGCCATTCCGGATTGGAAAATCTCGCCGAATCGCTGTGACGAAATGCCGAGGGCGAACGAAATATCCACGAGCAGGTTTCGCTCCTCGTCGGAAATATGACCATCCAGATTGGCCGACGCGACGAGCAACTGCATGGCTTTTTCAGGCTCTTTGATCGCACTTGCGAACAAATCGTCATGTCTGGCTGGCTCGTTCCCGGCAAGGTCGATCATCGCGGTGAGCGAGGCATCCCCCACACCCGCTTTGGCGGCGAGCGCTTTGAGCAACGCCCTTTCATGCCCGCTGATCTTCCCGTCAACGACCGCCATCGCCAGCGCTGCTTTCAGTAATTCGAGCGTCTCTCGCGCACTCATGACCCTTACTCCAACCCATTGGAACAACAGTGTTGGATTCTAATCGAAAAATCGTTGATTGACAGGGCTTGCGCCTTCTGAGCGTTCTTCCGACGGGTTTCTTGACTTTCGGAGAATCAACAACAAGAATGCATCGCCTTGTTCGGGTATTTCACATCAGAGGCAATCGAAAGGGTTTGTTGCGATGAAGAACCGTCTGTTGTTGCTGGCTGTCATCGGAACGATCGTCGCCAATGGTTGCATGACCGAGCCGCCCGTCACCGCCGTCCCGAAGGGAACGGGCTGTGCATCGCTGGCCATCGCGTGTTTCGACGAGTTCGCCCGGCAACCTGCCAAGATAATCTGTTTTCGTGAGCAGAGTCGCTGGGACCAAACCGAGCTGACGTGGCGGGTCGGTAGCTTTTTCGACAATCTCGATCAGGCTGGTCAGATCGACGCAGCCGATCGCGCAATGCAACTATGGGCGGACGCGTCAGGCCTGACGTTCACGCAGGTCACGACCGGGTCAGCCGACATCACCCTCGACTTTGTCGCAGGTGAGCATGGCGACGAATTCCCGTTCGACGGTCCCGGCGACATCCTGGGGCACGCGTTTTTCCCCGGTTCGGGTAGTCCGGGGCAAATCCATCTTTGCGATCAGGAGCAGTGGGCGTTCTCCGCAGGCGACGGGCAATTCGATCTGTTCACCGGATTGGTGCACGAGATAGGCCACTCTCTGGGTCTCGAGCACAGCCTGACCGACGGCGCCATTATGGCTCCGAGCTACATGGACGGGATCACGGAACTGACGCAGGACGACATCGACGCGATTCAACGTCTGTACGGCAGTCCCGATGGCGACGTGCCCGCGATTGTCGAACAGTCTCCTGAATTTATGACGTTCTGTGCCGACGCCGGCATGAATCTCACCGCATTGGATGATCCCGACACGGACGACGACGGCATCCCGGACACAATCGAGCGGTTCGTCCTCAACACCGATCCGGTGGGCAGCGACACGGACAACGACGGCGCAAACGACTTCACCGAAATCTTCATCGACCGCACCGATCCACTGGACATTCGCGATTTCATCCCATCACTCACCAACAACCCCGACGGTTCGCTCAGCATAGACGTCTTCATTGACGGCGTCCTGAGAACACAATACCGAACCGGCGACCCACAAACCTCCATCGATTCAACGACAGCCGTTAATGACCTCGAATACTTTTTGAGCGCCAACCGTTTCAACATGAATGGCGGTACCACGATTTTCGACTCTGTTGGGATCGGATTCGCCAATCGCGATGAACTGACAGGCCAGCCCCGGGATGTTCGGGATATTCAGCTTACTTTCCTTATCTCAGAAGACTCTCAGTCAACCGCCGGCCCCAGCGACGGCGCTCTTTGGTCGAATATCTGCCCCGATTCCTCGGCAGGCGACTTCTTTTGCAGCACGCTTCTCTTTGAAGGAGTGTCCGGTACCATCAACCTCGGCCTGCTAAACGGACGACTCACCGGGTCGTTCGATGTCAGCGGTCCCGGCACCCGCGGCGGTATTATCAGGGTTGTTGGCAATGTAGATATCCCCGAGCAATTTACTGTGCTCCCCGATATCCCTCTGGGCCTTTCCTCGACGATCCCTTGAGACGCGGATGCTGCTCGTCTGCATTGCTTGTCGATTCGCGCTCACTCCGGTTGCAGCCACGGGACGTCCTGGCCATCGCCGGACCATAGTCGATTGCTGCCGTCGAAATTGATCACGCCGGTTTCCTCCTGCTTGTATCCCAGTCCTTTCAGCGTGTTCGCATCTGCGTGGCCATCGACCCACAGCACGTTCGCCCTGCCGCGATGACGTGGGGCGGCCGCGCTTCGATGACCATCGGAAAGACCTGCCATCTCGCCGTTTGCGGGGTCCACCCGCGGCGGATCGAGATTGAATCCCTCGTTGCCGAATCGGAAATCGTCCCGCGCGTTGTTCACATAAACACCACGATCGCGCGTCGCAAAGGAGGCAGCCGTCCCCATGCAATCCGCCACGGCCACCGTCCCGGATGGCTTGCGGATGCGCGTCGTATTCACGGGCCAATTCTTGAACGAATGAATGTCAGAAGAATTCAATAATCGCGAATTTCCAAGGAACTGATAATTGTACCCGTAACTACCATTCCGCTCGTCGGTCCATTTCGGCACGCTCGGACAAACGTAGATCGGCTCGTCGTAATCCTGCCGATCGCCAGGTTCGCCAAACATATCCATTTCATTCCTGCAGGTTTTGGGGTCTTTGAATGGCGGCGTTCCGACGCGGATGCTCATCATGGCCAGGAAGGTCGGGCGATACTTGGTCCCGCCCGCGATATCGGCGAACCAGTTGCAATCATCCACCTTCGGCAACCGACCCGGCACCAGCACGTCCCGATTCTCGATTGAATACATCACCAGCCCCTGCCCCAAAACGCGTAGCTGTGCCAGGCACTTCACGGCACGAGTCTGCCTGCGCGCACCGGACAACGCCGGCAGCAGAACGCTCACGAGCAAGGCGATGATGCTCACCACCACGAGCAATTCGATCAGCGTGAACGCGCTGCGGGAACCTGACATCTTATGTACCGCTTGGCTGATTGTATCAATCCTCTGCCTGCGGCCTATCAACCTCACCCACCGGATTGGCCCCGTCATCCATCCTGCGTTTCAGTCTGTAATATGCTTTTCGGTATTTCTTGTTGCTTTGTTTGAGGTTGTACGCTTTTTCGTACTGCTCGAAGGCGTTGCGGGTTCTGTCCATCAGCTCATAGGTCTGCCCTAGCGAATAGGCAGCGGACGCACTTTCCGGATTGTTCGTCATGCGGTTGATGCCCAGCACCAGGGCACGCGTGATCAGTTCGTCCGCCCGATCGAATTGGCCTAGCATTCGATAACTCCGAGCGAGCGATCGCCGCGTCGACGCGGATTTTGGCGAGGACTTCAACTTGTTCTCGTCGATCGCGATGGCCTCCTGCACATAACGACGGAATTCCTCCTCGTTTCCAAGCTCGCCGTAGCACTCCGCGATCTTCCGCCGAGTGGCTCGGTCGCCCGGGTCCTTTTTCAGAACTCGTCCGTACAAATCGATGGCTGTTTCCCACGCACGATGCTTTTTGTATCGACCGGCAAATTTTTCGACTCCGTTGTCAATGCGTCTGAGAATCTTCGAGCGGCCAACGTCCGTCGCATAGATGGACCGCGTCGTGAGCGCGGAGAGATTCAGGACGATAACGGTGACCAACGCCAACCGCCTGGAAAGACTCGCCTGTTGCGGTCGAGACCAGTCGCTGACATTCGACGGTGACAGATCCGATCGGGCTGCGAACGCGTAATGAACCGTCATGTAGCAAAGGCCGAGACCAACCGCCAACTCGGCGATCTCCGCTTCATTGAACCCGAATGGCCCCAGCTCCATAACCCCAGCCAGGCAGAAAAAAGGCCACAAGTAGAATGGCGGAGGCGACGGTGCCCATCGCCAAACCCAGCCTGTTTTGCCCGAGCCCCAGCGCATGATCAGCGGATAGATCACGCCAAAGGCGAACATCCCGACGGCGAGCACCCATGTGAGGGCGTCCTTGAGCATCGTGCTGTACGGACCGGTCAGGAAGTTATGCAGATTGAGTTCACCCTGAAGATTTTTCTCCTTGAAATACTCGGGCGACTGGATTCCGAAAATCCGCTGGCCCCACGATATTTCCTCCATCGCGACGTAAAAACAGCTAAGGGCCAACAGGATGAAAAACCAACGGGGACGATGCCTGGAAATAACGATTTTGACGGAAAAAATCAGCGTCAGGACAAAACACCAGAACTGACACCATTCACCGAACAGGTCCTCGTACGTTGCCCAGATATAGCCAATCGGGAATTTGACCGCGAGCGTCGCGTAGACGCCCACAAGAACACTGAAGAGGAAAAAAGCTAAGACAGATGGGGAAATCATCACAATTGTTCCTGCCCCCCGCAAGCGGCGAGGGTGATGGTGGCTCGACGATCGGGCATTCTCAACACAACATCCTTACATCGCTCGAACCGATGAGCAGGAATTAGCCAAAATCTCTGCCCCGCAACGAACGAAACAAGGGCCGCCGAATATCAACAACGGCGACCCCTGTGCTCAGTATTGTCACTCGTTGCGTCTACGCACGCCGTCGTTGCCGACGGACGAAGCCGAGCAGGATCATGCACGGAACCAGCAGGATCATTCCCTGCATCGCACCACCCAACGGACAGAAAATCCCTTCCATCAACGGCGGTCCCACAAAATCCATGTCGCAGGCGTCGCCGACGCCGTCACCGTCCGCGTCCGCCTGATTGGGATTGGTATCGTCGGGACAATTGTCCACGTCGTTGGTCACGCCGTCACCGTCATTGTCCAGATCGCCGGGATCGTCCACCACCGGATCGCAAACATCACCGATCCCATCGCCATCTCCATCGGCCTGATCCGCATTCGCATCGTCCGGGCAATTGTCACAGGCATCGCCAAGCCCATCGCCATCGGCATCGACCTGATCAGCATTCCTGGTCAACAGGCAGTTGTCGCATTCGTCACCAACGCCATCGTCGTCCGAATCAAGCTGGTCGGCGTTGGAATCGTCCTTGCAGTTGTCACAGGCATCACCGATACAGTCACCGTCCGTATCGATCTGCATCGGGTTGGGAACCGTCGGACAGTTGTCGCAGTCATCGCGGATGCTGTCCTGATCCGCATCGATGCCGGGATCGAGCGGCGCGGTGAGGACGCCGTGCCTGGCCAACCGCGCGTTCTCCGGAAGAAAGACCCACTTGACCCTGCCGTTCGGATCAAGCGCCAGCCCGGGAAAGAAATTCGGTGACGTTGGTGTGAGCGAAAATCCCGGGAAAAACGTCAGATCGAGTGGCTCGTTGAGGCGGACGATTGGAAGATCGCCAGCGTCGAAAAGCCATGGGGCATTTGTCGCTTCCACATGGACGTCGAACCCCGGGATTTCGCCGGCGTCGAGCTGCACTTCACCGCGCTGCCCGGCGGAGTTGAAAAACGTAAACAACGGGTATACCGAGAACATCGAATCGTAGGTCCCGCCGTCTTCGCTTGTTTGGCGGATTGTCATGTTGCCGCGCTGCCCCTGCTGCGCTCCCGAGAGTTGGACATTGACGTCCCATCGGGTCTCCTGTCCGTTGATCATGACGGTGATCGGCTCGACGCTCTGGAGATTCAGCATGACGATCTCAACGGCGACGGTGGCTTCACTGCCGACACCTGAAAGGACCATGTCATCGAGACGACTGACAGCCGTATCGACGTTGTCACCGAGCGCCTGCTCCCCCACGGGCACGCCCATGAATTCGATCACACCATCGAATGCCTCGGAACCCGTTCCAAAAAAGTCAGCCGGAATGGGGTTTTCGGAAAAATCCTGAAAACTCTGTCCGCCTCCGGGCGTGGTCCAAAGGTCCGTCCCGGCGGTGATGGTCACGTTTCCGTTCTGCGCAATTGTGGAAGACACGCAACACAACACTGTCAACACGGCGATCACAGCACGATTGATCTGCATGGGTCTCAACATTTGGCCCGACTCCTTTCAGACAATTAGAATGATGCTCAACGCCCCGCAGCTTGCCCGCCGGACGACATCGCGACACGCTAGGCTGGATAGGCGACCATTGCAACTTTTTTTCGATTTTGTTTTGATTGTGTCATGCCCCGTCTCGCAGCGTCGCCGTGAGGCTGGCGATTGCCTGGACTGAATAACAGCCTCCCCACTCTCCTATGGCAACGTCAGACGCATCATCAACAGAATGGGCCAATCCTTGTATTTGGCTGATTTTGGGGAGCGGGCGATTGTTGTGTCGTCGATGGCGTGCTCGGACATGTGATCAATCGTCAAGCCTGCGCGGACGGCGGCGAGGACGTAGTGGCTGATCTGGTTCGGGGCACTTTCGGGGTAGGTTTTTCTGCCGGTGTCGGGATCGGTGAATCTGGCTTGGACGCCTCGAAGCATCATGGCTGGGTGCATGATGGACAGGCAGATGGAACCCGTGGGGCGGCAGAGTCTTTTGAACTCGGCGAAGAGGGGGGCGAGGTCGTGGATGTGGTCGAGGACCAGCGGGCAGACGACGCGGTCGAATGAGGCCTCCGGGAAGAGCGTGGGTTGGCTGAGGTCGTGGACGACGAAGTTGATCTTGCCGGAGTCTGGTTTCTGGCGAGCTTTTTCGAGCATGCCCTCGGAGAAGTCGATGGCTGTGATGTTGGCGCCGGCTTGCAGCATGCGGAAGGCCTGGCGACCGGTGCCGCAGCCAATGTCGATGACGTCGAGGCCTGCGATGGGTCCGAGGAGTTCGTCGAGGAGTGGTTCCTCGATGGCGATGAGTGCGTTGTCATCGTCGTCATAGACCTCCGCCCATTTGTCATACCCCTCGCGCGTGGGGAGGATGTCATCGGGAGTGGGGAGTGGTTGGGGAGTGTTTTCGGTCATGATTTGACAACACCTATTCGCACGCATATTTGTTGAGCCTGAGTGCCCGATCGATCGCTAACTTCGAAGAGAACCACCTGAAAGTCACCTTGAACGTTACAAAGGATAAATTGCTTGATCTCATCAAACAAGCGTCGAACGATTCTGACGCCGCGTATCTGTCATACAAGAGTTTTCGCGAACTTACCAATGTTCCGATGAGTCAGGTTCTCCGCTTCTTCGATTTTTGGAAAGATGCCTGCTTCGCTGCGGGAGTCGTACCGGGGCAAGCGTCACCTAGTAACCTTACACCGAATCGGAGTAAGGGAAAGATGCATGCTCTGGGGGAGGTTCGCAGAGTAGCCAAAGAACTTGGTGTATCCAGTCTGTCAAGGGCTCAGTTCGATGCCCATGCACCAGAGGTCGCCGCTGGTACTGTCCAACAATTGTGGGGTAGTTGGGCGAGCGTGATTGAGGCCGCTGGCTTGCGACAGTCTGAGAATTTCAGAGAAGAAATTTCGATTGAAGTTCTTGCATGTGAGTTCTTGGATACTGTTGCTGAACTGTCGAAGGTACCAACGGTTTCTCAAATGGTACGCCGGTCGGCGCACTGCAAGAAAACGTTCACGCGGAAATTCGGCGGCTACAAGGCGTTCAAACAGGAAGCGATCAAATTCTTGCTACTGCGACCAGAGTTGCCGGATAACTTAGGGCGCGCTCATAAATAACATGAACGATTTTCTGTTGGGTTTTCTGTCGGAAGGTCGATGATGTTGTTGGATGCAAGACACACAAACCATCAGTCGCATTCGATGCAAGTACCGTGCGCTTCGCGTGGAGATGGAC
>JAJDDT010000107.1 GCA_029260165.1 Phycisphaerae bacterium
CGCGGCAACGCTCGTCCCACCTTGCGAATCTGTCCGACATCCATGCTCTTGCTCCTGCCAGGAATCCAAACTCTTCTCCTGACAGAAGTTATCGATCCACGCCCCCGATTCGCTTGAGCTTACTTTGCGCTGTACTGTTAGGGGGCGTGTCCGGCGAAATCCCAGGGTCATCAAGGTCGGAGCGGCTACTGCTGCAACAGGAATTGTCGAAGCGAGTATTCGATCGACAAACAAACATCGAATTGGCCACACACTTCCTCGACCAACGCCGCGATCACAACGCATTCTCGATTGCCGGTCGTGATTTTTTTGCGAAACACCTGGGAACGTCAGCAATCCCGGAACGCTTGATCGGCAGATACTACCGAGAACTCTTCGCACTCAGCCTCGTTGTCCGGAGCGAATCACGCACGCCAGACACGATCCCCGTTCAACTGGAAAGCAAGTGTCGGTCAGGGTCTCAAATGAATAGTGCCTACGCACTATTCGGTGGCTACTATGTCAACGGCGATTCACAGCCACATCACCGCGCCAATCGAATACGAATGCTGCCGGTACACACTGGTTTCCTGGAAGCTCCCGGATCAAATCATATGACCTCCGCCGGGCTTCGCCCGTCAATCCCCGTTCTTCATCTCGAAAACACGAGCCGCGAAATCCACGTCAGGGCTGTCGCCTGGCTCATCGTCACAAGGAACCAATTGCCTCTGCCCTACCCCGAAATCCAATGGAACCCCGACGGCACGCCCGTCATCCCGCCCAACGCCCTCTGGCACGAACGCATCGAACTCCAAAAAACCATCAAAGTCGCCCCGGATTAACGCCGTCGCCCACTTGCCACGCCTTGCCACCCTCGCTAAACTCCAGCGTTTACGCGAGAGGTATGAGAGCGTCTCACAATAGTGGCTACAACAAAAACACTGGTGCATTCGCGAATGCGCGGCGCGAACCGACACCCGTTTCGATAACACACACAACCCCTTCCAAGGACGATGCTTGTCGATGACCACAACCCTTGAACACATTCACGACCTTATCCAACGTGGCGATGTCTCCAAAGCGGAAAACGAACTCAACTCCGCGACAAACGATGTCGTCGACGCCATTGATCGACGACTCTATCACGCCATCATCCTCGAGAAACAATGCCGATGGCACGAAGCCGTCCAGGCCTACGAACGCGTTCTCGAGCAGGACCCCCAGCACACCGAAGCCGCCTTCAAGCTCGCCGTCCTGGCTGACCGATTCGGCGAAGACGAACGCGCCATCGAACTCTACGAAATCGTCACCTCCGAACCCCCCACGCACGTCAACGCCCTGCTGAATCTCGCCGTGCTCTACGAGGACGACGAGCGATATCGGGACGCACTGACCTGCATCGACCGCATTCTCGCAGAATACCCGAACCACTCGCGAGCCGGTTCCTACCTGAAGGACATCGAATCATCCCTCGATATGTACTACGACGAAGACCGCGAACGATATCGTGAAAAACGAAACGCCCTGCTCGAAACCCCCATCTCAGACTTCGAGCTGGGCGTCCGCAGTCGCAACTGCCTCAAACAAATGGACATCAACAACCTCGGCGACCTCCTGCGAACCACCGCCTCCGAGCTTCTGAGCTACAAGAACTTCGGCGAAACCTCTCTGCACGAAATCGAGACCATGCTCACGCAAAAAAACCTGCGACTGGGACAGCTCCTCGATGAGAAGGAAGGCGACTGGAATCCGTCCATCGGAAACCTGACCGGCAGCACCTCCGGACAAAGCAACCTCCTCAACCGCTCCGTCGCGGAAATGGAACTATCCGTCCGAGCGCGAAAGTGCCTGATGAGACTGGGTGTTGCCTCCATCGGAGAACTGGTACAACACAGCGAAGCCGAGCTGCTGGCCATCAAAAATTTCGGCGGAACGTCGCTCTCAGAAATCAAGCGACGCCTCACCGAATTGGGGCTGGACCTCAAAGCCTGATTTCACCCGACCGTCGCCGGTGGGAGTTGTTCCCATGATCCGTCATCCAGGCCATGCGCTGTTCGCCGTCGCCCTGATCCTGATCATTCAGCCCGCGTGCCGAAAACGGGTCATCACCCACACCACCAGCACCGACACAAACGTCAGCAACGTCGTGATTCGCGATGTGCGTGTACTCATCGCCACCCAGCGCGACGATATTCGCGTCCGACTGCGAACCCCGTTCACCATCCGAAGAGTCAACGGCCCGGACATCATCCGTCAGGACCAGTGCGATTGGACCATTATCTCAGCCGACCCCGATGGCAGCATCCATTTTGGTCAAACCAACCTCGGAACAGGTCCATTCGACATCGTCCCTGCCAAAGGAGGCATGACCGATTTTTCGAGGCTGACCAGAAACAAATGGTCCCCAACGCGATACTATCCAGGCTTCCTCCGCCTCTCGATTGACCCGCGACAGAACAAAAGGATCATAAACTATGTCGATATAGAGAGTTACGTCGCCTGCGTCCTGCCCGGCGAGGTGTTTCCAGATTTCCACCGTGAAGCCTACCGCGTCCAGGCCGTCGCAGCCCGCACCTACGCGCTTTATCAGATGTGTTTCAGTGCTTCCCGGTCCTACGACGTCACCGCCACCGAAGCCTCACAGGTCTATCAGGGGGTCACTCGTTCGGGAGCAGCCGACCGCGCCCGCGATGCCACCGCCCACACCCGTGGCATCGTCGCAACCTGGTCCGCTCCACAGGGCGAACAAATCTTCTGCACCTATTACAGTTCGTGCTGTGGTGGCAGAACCCAAAAAGCCCGAAACAGTATGATCGACGCTCCCGAAATCCCACCCCTTGCCGGCGGAGTCAGTTGCGACGACGCGACGGCTGCCCCCGCCCGAGCACTTCGCTGGGGGCCTTTGAAAATCTCGAAATCCCAACTCACCTCAAAACTCGTTCAACGCGACAGGAAACTCACCAGGTTGGGCCGAGTCGAACGCATCGAAATCGCCGAACAGGATAAATGGGGCAGGCTCGCAAGAATCCGACTTGTTGGCCAAAGCGGGCGAAAAGCCGAAATAACCGCCGAAGCCTTCCGCCTCGCCATCGGAAGTCGCGACCTCCGCAGCACACGGTTCCAAATTGAAACCCGATCCGAGTCGTTCGTTTTTTCGAAAGGCCGGGGCTTCGGGCACGGCGTGGGGCTTTGCCAATGGGGCATGCAGGCCATGGCCCTGAAGAATCAGCGAGCAGCCGACATTCTCAAGCACTACTATCCCACCATGCATCTCACCCGCGCTTACTGATCCATCCGAACCCCCAGGATTTCCCAGGCTCCCACCCCACTCTACCTAAACACTCACGCTTGTTTTTATCAATTATCCCTTGCATAGGCATCTGTTTTCCAGTATGATTCTGACTGTTAAAGCGTGAATGACGCGCCTCTCAAAAGGAGGCGCGAGCAATCGAGGACCTTCTCTCCCTCCCAGGCTTGGGCTATTCAAACGAGTAGTTCAAGCCTCTTGCGTGCGCGCGGACCACGCTTGGCATGATTTGGGTTGCCCTTATACTTGCGACCACGGCACGACACATGTTCCACCAATTGCAAAAACAGGAGTTTGTCAGATGAAACGGGCGAAGATTTCGGTGATCGGAGCGGGGAACGTCGGGGCGAGTTGCGCGGTTTGGGCTGCTTCAAAGGAGCTGGGGGATGTCGTTCTTCTGGACATTCCACAAGCGGCGGACAAGACGAAGGGGAAAGCGTTGGATTTGGCCCAGTGCGGTCCGGTCGAGCGGTTTGATGCGAACATCGTGGGCACGTCGGATTACACCGAGACAGCCAACAGCGACGTTGTGGTGATCACGGCGGGTTTGCCACGCAAACCAGGGATGAGTCGCGACGATCTGGTGCAGACGAACGTGAAAATCGTCGGTTCGGTGGCGGAGGAGGTAGCCAGGCATTCGCCTGACGCGGTTTTGGTGGTTGTCTCGAATCCGTTGGACGCGATGGTTTACACAGCCTGGAAGAAAAGCGGATTTCCCCCTCAGCGGGTCGTGGGTCAGGCTGGCTGTCTGGACATCGCACGGTATCGCACGTTTATTGCGATGGAGGTGGGTTGCAGTGTCGAGGACATTTCGGCGCTCCTGATGGGTGGCCATGGGGACGACATGGTTCCGCTGCCTCGGTACACGTCGATTTCGGGGATTCCGGTGACGCAGTTTATTCCAGCCGAACGACTCAACGAGATTATCGGACGTGCGAAAATGGGTGGCGGGGAGCTGGTCAAGCTGATGGGGACGAGCGCTTATTATGCACCGGCGTCGGGATCGATTCAGATGGTCGAAGCCATCGTGAAGGACAAGCGGCGGATTCTGCCGTGTGCCGCCTATTGCGACAAGGAGTATGGTGTTGGTGGGTACTATGTGGGTGTGCCGACGATGCTGGGTCGCAATGGGGTGGAAAGGGTCATCGAGGTCGAGCTGGACGCGGGCGAGCGGGATTTGTTCGACTCGAGCGTGGAGCATGTGAAGGAACTCGTCACTTTGGCGGAGGGTTTTCTGAACGGGTAGTCGCCGGTGCCTGTGCCTGCTGCGTTAAAACCGCGTCTTTATCGGTCGATCGACATCACCTGAGGCCTGCATTTGGTCGATAATTGGGTGATGTCCAGCGTATTCACGCGAAAACTGAAGCGGATCTACGATCTGGTCGCAAAGTCGCCAGGCAGTGCGGTCGATCTCGCATTTGTGTCGGCGCTTCCGGAACTGGAGGAGCCGTTGCAGGTGGAGGCCCTTGATCGCCTGATTGTTCGGGCGCGTCGGGAAGGGTTGCAGCCTCTTGTCACGCAATACGCCTCGTTTGACGCCCCGCTCCGCCGACTGATTCTCGGGCATGTCGATCATTTGTTCGAGTCGATTCGCAGAGCAGCATCCTCCGAACTGGAACGCGACCGCCTCGGTTGCGTTCAGATCATCGCGGATAGTCGCAACCACAAGCTTGCGTATCTCCTGTCGGGGATGCTGTCCCGACGATGTGCAAACACGATGACTGCGTCTGCCAGGGCGCTGCTGGAGATGGCTGACAACGCGTTGACCGCTCATGAACGCGTGATCGAGCGTGGCGACAGTGTTTGCCAGACACGCAGGCAGGTCGCTGACGTGGCTGAGGCGATTGAACACGCGCTCGAATCCTGGCATGCCCATTTTCGCGTTGAGGTGCTGACGGGTGCGCTGTGGCTTTGCGAGTTCACGGAGGGGACTCTTTTCAGGCAGTCCTCGTCGGCCCGGACCAAACTGGCGCGGGCGATTGGCGGGACCATTCAGGGTTCGTTTTCGCCGCGGATGGCGGGCTTTGCAATTCGAGCGCTGGGACAGCCCGAACTACGTCCGGTGGCTGCAAGGGCGATCGGGATCAACAGTAGCGGTGAGTTCATCAGCAGCCTGATGGGCAGCATGTGGGTCGCGCTCGAACGGTCGATCGGAAAGGCCTGTCTCTGGGTAAAGGACGCGGGTTGGTGCGAGCAGAATTTCGATCTGATCAGTGCATTTGACGATCGTTGTGCTGCCCATGCGGTTCGGTTCCTTGCCGGCAGCGGTATTCCCAGGGACACAAAACTGGGGATTTACAAGCGGATGTTGCGGTTGCAGCGTGGTTATTTGAGCGAGGCTGCGTTGTGGCAGGTTGTTGAGATGGAGGGTGAGGAGTCGACGCGGGTGTTGCAGGAGGTGTCGCGGTGGACGGATCTGACGTTGTCGAAAATCGCGGAGGTGGAGTTGCTGCGCCGATCGGCTTCGGTGCCCGACCTCGCGCCATTGGAGACGGATGCGGACGAGGGCGACAAACAAGTGGCTGACTCGTTCAATGAACTGTGGCAGCGATTCGACATGCTCGACCATTCGGAAAGGCAACGGGAGCTGGAAGAGTTGTCGAAATCGTCCGTGAAGGTCCAGAGTTGGGTACGCGAGCGACTGGGGGCGGACGAATCCGAGGATCGACTTCGCGCGCTGGGGCTTGTGAAGTCTCTGGGGGTGGTCGAGCCGTTCGAGGAGCGTATTTATTCGTTGAGTCATGACAGCAGCACCTGCGTGCGGAGTGCAGCCATCGCGCTATTGGCGGACGTCCGCAACAACATCGCTGCGCGCATTCTGAGACAGGCGTTGAATGATCCCGATCGTCGTGTTCGGGCGAACGCCGTTGAATCCGTCGAGGGTGCGAGCAGTGGGGAGTGGATCGATGAGCTGAAGGCCCGTCTTGAAGACGTGGACAATCGTGTTCGGGCCAACGCGATCAAGGCGCTGCTTCCGTTACAGGTTCGCGAGGCGGCTGTGGCGTTGTTGGAAATGCTCGACAGTGCGGACGCATTGAATCGCATGAGCGCGCTGTGGGTGGTGGATCAACTCAATCTGACGACCATGGCGAGTCGGATCCGGTTCATGGCGTTGGATGACCCCGATGATCGAATCAGGGATCGGGCGCGTCAGATTCTCGCGAACCACGCGCGTCCGCAATCGTCGGTATAGAAATCGATAAATCCGGGGAGCCAGGCATGGACGAAACACGACTGAGACATCCAACGGAGTACATTCACGAGCACTTTCAGAAGGGCGGCAATATTCAGGAGGTCCTGCTCGTTCTCGTGGGTATTGCGATTATCTTCGCGTTGTTGACGGTGGCCCATCGATTACAGCGAGGCGGGACACAATCCGCGACGCCCAACAGTCCCGCCAAACTTTTCAAATCAGTCGTCCGCGAGCTTGAGCTGACCGTTCGGCAGCGGGACATTCTTGGTAAGATCGCGCTGCAGACAGGGATGCGTCATCCGACCGTTATTCTGCTTGGTCCGACATTTTTTGATCGACAGGTTGACCGCTGGTGGGGGATGAATTCCCGTCTCATCGGGCGTACGAAGAGCCGAACCGAGCAAACAATCGCGTCGCTGCGCATGACGCTGTTCGACGATGCGCCGAAAACGTAGCAGTTCCGCGTATCCCCGAATCCCCAAACCGGCGCGGATCGATCGTGGCCAACGAACCAGGGGCCAATCAGCACGACGATCAGACCATGATGCCCAGGAACGGTGCCAACAAAGCCGTAATGATCGCCGTGAAAAAGTTGGTCAGGAAGGTGGCGAGCGGAAGGAGAAATTCCGTGCTCGTCACAAAACCCTGGAACCCGTCACCAACCTGGGCCAATACAATCGGCATTGCGAAATCACTTCCCAACGATGTCATCGATTTCTACTCCTCATGATACCAAACCAATACCTCGCAACATTGTACGCGCGTTGGTGATGGACGAACACAACCGAGGCAGATTCCCCCACCCGACCGTTATCCATCGTCGCTGGAAAAATCGACCTTTGGTGCAGTGCGGGCTTCGTCGCTGATTTCGAAATACTCCGCTTTTTCAACATCTGCCCAGCCGCAGTACAGACTGCCCGTGATACCTCGGCAGAAGGAGTTCAGGTGTTTGACCCTGTCGTTGTATCGCTTTCGCTCGACAGCCAACCTGTTTTCGGTGCCTTCCAGTTGTGATTGCAAATTGAGAAACGACTGGTTGGATTTCAGTTCGGGGTACGATTCCTTTAACACGAGCAAACGTGACAGAGCGGACTCGAACGAACCAGCCGCAGCCGCTTTTTGGGCAGGTGTCGAGGCTTTGAAATACGATTCGCGCGATTTGGCGATACCCAGGAAAATCTTTTCCTCCTGACCAGCCACACCCTTGACCGTTGCGATGAGGTTCGGGATCAACTCGAATCGGCGTTGGAGTTGATTCTCCACCTGTGCCCACCCCTCTTCCACATCCTCGTCAAATGCAATGGCTTTGTGGTATCCCTTGTATCCACATCCACCCACGACAAGTGCTCCCAGGGCGAGCACGCCGAGAATAACCAATAATGCCTTGCCGAATCCCATTGCCGTTCCTCCACTCGCGTTTGGAGCAGTTTTCAAAGATTGGCCACACGATTTGCAGAACTGCGCGTCGCGGACGTTGACCGTTGCACACGATGGGCACGCGTTACCAGCTTCCACCTGCACCACCTCCACCAAATCCACCGCCACCACCAAAAGATCCGCCACCAAACCCGCCGCCGAATCCGCCTCCGAAACCTCCACCACCGCCTCCGCCGAACCCACCACCCCAGTGCGAGTGACGACTTCCACTGCTGAGGATGCTGCCTATGAGCAGACCCTGCAACAACCCGCCACCGAGACCGCGTCCGCCCCAGGCGCCGTAGTGGCGACCTCGCCGACCCATCGAACTGATCACGATCATCAGAATGATAAACGGAGACAGTCCGCAGCCGCAGAGCGCACCGCCGCCGGGGCGACGTCGTCCCCTCGTTTGCTGAGACCCATATTGTGACGTCGGCACGCCCGACAGTTGGACATTCGCGTCTGCAGCAATCTTATTTGCGATCGCGACGACCAGATCACGCAGCCCCGGTCCGTATTGCCGCTGCTTGAATCTTGGGAAAACCAATTGGTCGAGTGCTTGTCGGCACCAACCGTCCGGCAACGACCCTTCCAAACCGTATCCGGTGTGGATGAATGCATTTCTCGGATCCAGCGTCACGACGATCAGGGCACCGTTGTCCTTGCCGACCCGACCGAGCTTCCACGCCTCCGCATGCCGAAGACCGAACCCAAACGCGTCCTCGCCATCGGTTGTTTTGACGGTCAGTACTTTTACCTGCACCGTTGTTTTCTGCTCAAGCTCCCGAACCCAACCCTCGATCTGCCGCTCGGTGCCGCTGTCGATGATGCCCGCGTCGTCGGCGACGAACGCACGCCTCGCGTTGATCGTCACCTCGCCCATGGCAGCGGTGACAACCAGTGTCGACAAGAAAAGGATCATCGCGGAATTAAAGCGCATCGGCGATCTCCGCGAGGGCTTCGACGTCGGCGTACAGGCTTTGAAAAGCGTTCCAGTCGTGCCTGGCTGATGCCGACATCGCATCTCGAATTCCGCCCAGCTTGCGATCGAATCGTTTCTCCGCGGCGGACACCACCTCGATCGGTGGGTTCGCGTCTTTCTCGCCCTTTAGCCACAACATGCCGCGGAGTGTGCGAACCAGCCCTTCGCCCGCATCAACCTCGACGGCTTCGAGAACGTTGTCGCGACCTGCGGCTGCCAGCAATCCCTGCCGCAAACCGATCAGGATGGCCTTCAGGTCTCGCTCGCATTGGAGCCTGACGTGATCATCTGCAAATTCGAGCTTGGTGAACGGATCGTCGCCGAAGACGGTGACGTGCGTTTGGGAAATGTCGATCAATTCCAGCGGAAATGTGTCTCGTGAAGCGTTGATGTAATCCCGCGTCATGACCAGCGGTGCGGAAATACGCAGCTTGCCGAGTCGGGCACCGTGGAGCGACAACGCCCGGACCATTTCAAGATCGACGCGGTCCATTTCCAGCACGTTGCGCGCGACGTGCATCTTTGGCACGAACCGGCTTGTCGCGGCTGCTCCGAACAGTGTTAGCGATCGAACCGAGTCGCCGCCGATTTTTCGGATCAGTTCGGCATACTCGCCAATCGGGGTTCGAAGTTCCTCGGCGAGACGATCAAGATGCAGATCGATGTCGGTCATGAATGTTCTCCGGGACGGTTTCGCATCGCGACAACGTAACCTCCGCGCCCGCTGGTCCGCAAGTATACAAAGCCGGAAAGTTTGGAATGGCCTACAGTTATGTACATCTTGCGGGCATTTTCAACAGCCGTTGATCGCGATATGCTCTCGTGCATGACCGAATCGCGAAAAACACGGCTGACCAACTACGCCAGCTGCGCCGGGTGAGCGGGTAAGCTCCCGGTGGAGCTTACGACGCAGGTCGTGCGTCAACTGCAACCAGCCACACATCCCAACGTACTCGTCGGAACGGACCATTTCGACGACGCGGGAGTGTTTCGCATCAACGAAACCCAGGCGATCGTGCAAACCGTCGATTTTTTCCCGCCATTGGTGGACGATCCGTTCATATTCGGGCAGATCGCGGCGGCGAATAGTTTGTCGGACGTTTATGCGATGGGTGGAACACCGATCACGGCGCTCAACATCGTCGGGTATCCGGACAAGGAGCTACCGGGCGAGATTCTGGTCGAGATTCTCAATGGGGGAAGCGAGCGGGCGAGGGCGGCGGGCGTAGCCATCATCGGTGGGCACAGCGTTCGTGACGGCGAGATCAAGTACGGGATGGCTGTCACGGGGTTGATCGATCCAAATCGGATCATCACCAATGGCGGGGCGAAACCGGGTGACAAACTCGTCCTGACCAAACCGATTGGCAGCGGCGTGCTGACGAGCGCTGCCAAGGTGGGCAAAATTTCGGCGGGTGAATTGCAACAGGCTATCGACGTGATGATCGAGTTGAATCGCGGTGGGGCAGACGCGATGTTGACCGTGGATGTGCACGCCGCCACCGATGTCACCGGCTTCGGGTTGTTGGGTCATGCTTTTGAGATGGCGACAGCGTCCGAGGTCACGATTGAGATCAACGCGTCATCGGTTCCACTTTTGGATCGAACGCTGGAATTCGCGAAACAGAATGTTGTTACGCGCGCCTACAAGGGCACACTCGCGCATCTCGGTGATCAGCTTGATATCAACAACGTGGATGAACATCTCGTCAACGTCCTGGCTGACGCGCAAACGTCGGGTGGTTTGCTGATCGCCGTCTCAGCCTCTGACGTTGACGCATTGATGGCTGCCTTGAAAACGGCAAAGATCAGCAGCGCTACCGTTATCGGCGAGGTGGGCGGGGCAGGATCGAGCGCAATTGTCCTACGGCAATAACAGCATCTGAATGGCATTTCGTTTCTTGTTTGCCCGGCAATGAGGTGGGCGGACCGCCTACAAATCGAGCTGTTTCGCGATGAACGGTTTGTTCTTCGCGAAATCAATGACGCCGCCACCGAGACGATGGTCGTGCGGGAATGCCAGCCAGGAACCGTGCTCACGCACGCGATCAAAAATGGTTTTCTTTTCCGCAATCGTTTTCAGCGGTTCGTTGTCGTAGGCCATCACCCACGGGACGCGAAGATGGCTCGCGGTCGGAATCGCGTCACCGGTCCAGATCAATTCGTGGTCACCGTCGAAGAAAACGGGCAACAATTGATACGGCGTGTGGCCACTGCTGAGCATGAACCGCACACCGGTCCAGGGCGTGGACGGATTGTCGCTTTCGACAAGGTGCAGCCGGCCTGTGGACTCGAGAATGTCAAAATCGCGTGGAATGAACGAGGCGTGGTCTTTTTCGGTGGGGTTGTGGGCGTGGTGCCAATGGGCAGCGTGCAACCAGTGCGTCGCGTTGGGAAAAGCAAGCTTCGTTTTTCCTTCCGGCTCGTCTTCCCACTCGGTCAATCCCCCGTTGTGATCGAAATGCAAATGCGTCACGACGACGTCGGTGACATCAGATCGACGGATTCCCCAATGTTTTTCCAACGCGTTGTCGATCGCGTCGGGGTTATGCTGAATCGCAAACCGGGCGGCTTGCTTCTCATCCCATTTCGTGCCGTTGCCGGTGTCGACGAGGATGACTGTCTTTCGATCCGATGACACAGCCACCAACGTTCGGGTGGCCAGCAGGATGCGGTTCTGGTCGTCAACGTCTTCATGCCCTTTCCAAAGCGCCTTGGGGACGACGCCGAACATCGCCCCGCCATCGAGTCGAAACGTGCCGGTGGTCACAGAGACGATGTCGAACAGGCCTACGGTAATCATTATATTTCTATATCCGTTTTGAATTAACCCACGGGCTTGATGTGTTCAAACGTTTGCAAACAGTCGTTGCAGTAGTGAATGGACCGACAAAGCGCCGAGCCGAAGGGCGATTCCATGGTGGTGTTTTTGGATGAGCAAAACGGACAAGGCACGTCAACGAGCAGGCCTGCGTCCACCTCGCGGTTGTCCAATCTGCGTGGTGGTGCGAGGCCGAAGGCTTCGAGCTTGGCAAGACCGGTTTGCGTAATCCGATCGGTGGACCACGGTGGATCAAAAACAATGTTAACGAGAACATTTTTGAAACCGGCTGCGGTCATCGCCTCACAAATATTCGATTTCATCAAATCAATAGCAGGACAGGCGGCAAACGTGGGTGTCATGCGAATGACGGTCTTTTCCGGGGTGCTCTCCACACCGGCGATCATGCCCATCTCCAAAACCGAGACAGCCGGTATCTCCGGATCCTTCACCTGATCGAGAACCTGCCGGATGCGTTCCAAATCGATTGGTTTTGTGCCGACCTGATCCATGAACTCACCATTTTCGATCGCGAACAAGCTCCCCAGGACGTCTACCACTGAGCCGTCGGCTCGAGACGGTAAACCTGCTGCATTTCATCGAGCAACAACTGCAACTCGGGCAGATGCTGACCCCTGCGTCCACCGTGTTTTGGTGTCACATCACCGGGGATGGTCAGTCCCGCATGATCCAGCATCGAATGCACCTCGTCGCGCCACGTCTCGAAAAGGCCGGATTCGGTCGTACAAAAGCCATGGTCTGCGATGATTTGTTCAAACGGTGTCGGTTCAAAAAGCCCGAGGGCGTGCCCGTACAACGTATCCACGCTTCTTTGCATTCGCTCGCGACTTTCGTCCGTTGCGTCGCCAAGTCGTGACACCCACATGCGCGAGTGCATCATGTGATACTTCTGCTCGCCGCGAACCTTTCGAGCCAACTGTGCGAGTGGTGCGTAGGTCCCATCCGAAAGCGACGCCAACCGATGCGTCTTGTACACGTCGTAAAAATACTGACGCACCGTACTGAACGCCCAATCGCCACGGTCCAACAATGTCAGCGAGGCACAACGGTAGTCCTGCGCACTGCGCGTGAACGCGAGCGTGTCCGGATCAGGCTCGCCCAAATCATGCAACAACCGGTAATACGCGACGGCTTGCCCAATCTCGTCCTGCGCCAGGGACGACATGGCGATGTCAGCCTCAAGGATCGGGGCCAATCCCGTCCACACCGAATTTCGATGGCCCAAAATCAGATCGTCATCCGCAAGGCGATAGATCAGATCGATCAACGCGTCTCGGGATTCACCTGATACCGAATCGGGCGATGCGAACGTCTTCTTCATGATTGCTCACCGGTTTCATTGGCCTCTCGCAACGATTTGGGGCGTTTTGTTGTTTGTGCGCGAACACGTTTGGTTGTTTGATAACCGTAGGCTTCGCGATAGGTCTTGTCTGTTCCGTGTTCAAAAATATCGACATCGTTGTAGCTGGTGCCGACAATTGAATCCGACGGCACCACCCACAAGCTGACGCACGCCTGACGACGACCATATTGCTCCTTGGCCATCACGATCGCACTCTCGGAGTCCGGCGCATGAATCGCCCCCACATGAACATGAGGCTCGCCTCGCGTCTGCTGATGAAACACCTCAAACACCCGCCATTGCGTATCCATAAATCGTCACCTCTTCGCTGATGAATCGTCGGTCTAGTTCACGCTCACCGGCATGCGCTCATCACGGGCAGCCACTTCCAACGCCTCGCGAACCCACGCGCCTTCCACATGGGCCATCTTTCGTGTTCGCAATCGCAACGCACTGGCAGGACCGTTACCGCGAACAACGCTCAAAAATTCCGCCCAGTCGGGTTCGGTGTAGTGCCAATCGCCCGTGTCCTCGTCGAGTCGCAGATTCCATTCCTCGGGAATGGTCAATCCCAGTTCGTAAATCTTCGGGACATACTGCCGGAGAAACTCCTGACGCTGCTCGTCGTTGCTCTTCAGTTTAACCTGCCATTTCATCAGAATCTCGTTGTGTCTGGATTCTTTGTCCGACGGACCATGGAACATCATGATCGGCTTCCACCAGCGATTGAGCGCGTCCTGCAACATGTCATGCTGCTTTTTTGTTCCGCCGGCGAGCGTGATGCACATGTCATAACCATGCGTGAGATGAAACGCTTCCTCGTAGCAAATACGCTTGAGCGCCCGACCATACGGACCGTACGACCCCTCCGCCATCATCCGTTGATTAACGATCGCACCCGCGTCGATCAGCCAGGAAATCGTCGCGACATCCGCCCACGTCTCTGCGTGATAATGAAACACGTTGGAATACTTGGCTTTCCCGCTGATCAACTCTTCGACCATTTCTTCGCGTGATTTCCCAAGCGTCTCAGCTGCTCGGTATAGCAACTGTGCGTGACCGACCTCGTCCTGCACCTTGGCAATCAGCGCCAGTTTGCGCTTCAGATTCGGAGCATGCGGAATCCATCCACCCTCGGGCAATGCGCCACATATTTCGCTGTTGGCATGAACGTGGATCAGGCGAATCAATTGCCGGCGGTAGGCATCGGGCATCCAGTCCCCAGCCTCAACCTTGTCGCCATGCGCGATTCGGGCTTCAAAGGCAGCCAAGCTCTCCTCGTATCCCGGGTCGCCAAGCTTGTCATTTTGTACCACATGATTGCAACGAATCATCAGAAACCTCGCTATCAGCTCAACCGTCGACGCAAACCGTCGAAAATGTACTCCGCCATCATTTTGCCAAGCTCGTCGCCCGTCAGTTTTCCGTCAGGCTTGAACCATTGATAAACCCAGTTCAACGACGACAGCACAAACAACGACGCAAACACCTCGTCCGCGGTGGCCAACAATCGCTGCTCCATTCCCTCGCGAATCAAACCCCGAAACATCTGCTCATATTCATCGCGACGAGCCGCAAACAATGCTCGCCGTTCTGCTGACAAATGTCGCCACTCGGTCGAGTAGACAGCCGCTGCGTCGAGATCGTTCGTGATAACCCCCACATGCGCGATGATCGCCTGACGCAATCTCGGCATCACCGCCTGATCCTGCGCGAAAATCGGCGACAGCTTTTCAAAAAACCGGTCAGCCGAGTGATTGACAATGTCCCAGAGCAGGTCGTCCTTGCTGTTCACATGAGCGTAGAGGCTACCGCCCTGAATACCAACAGCCTCGGCAATGTCGCGAACCGACGTCCCCGCATATCCGCGATCACGAAAAAGCTTGACCGCCACACGGCGAATCTGCTCTTTTCGACTTTCGTCAATCGCCGCCATTTGGTACCACTCCTCACAATAGCCAACCTAACAAGCGCTTGGTATGGTCAGTATTGGCCGGAATTCACCTGCTGTCAAAAAACGTCGTCACTGCCGACTCGACATTCGCAGCTGCGGGCGGGTAGTATTCGCGGCGATCGATAACCACGGAAAATCAGACATCATGGATCACTTCAACTATCGCGACGGACAACTTTTTTGTGAGAACGTCCCTGTCGAGCGGATCGCCGACGAGTGCGGGACACCGACGTATGTCTATTCCCGACAAACGTTTACCGATCATTTCACGCGGATTCGCGACGCGTTTGCGGAGCTGTCACCCATCATCTGTTATTCCATCAAGAGTTGCCATAACCTCAGCATTCTCAAAATATTAAAAGAAATCGGCAGTAGTTTTGACGTCGTTAGTGGTGGCGAGTTGAAAAGGGCGATCGAAATCGGGGCTGACACCTCCCAAATCGTCTTCGCCGGTGTTGGCAAGACGGACGACGAGATCATACAGGCGATCAACTCGGGGATTGGTTGGTTCAACGTTGAAAGCGAACAGGAGCTGGAGCAAATCGACCGAATCGCAGGCCAACTTGGAAAACCCGCGACGGCTGCCCTTCGGGTCAACCCCGACGTCGATCCGCAGACACACCGGTACACGACAACCGGCAGGAAGGAGACAAAATTCGGCGTGGATGTCGAACGTGCCCGTCGGGTTTTCAATGAATTTGGGAAGAATCGACACGTCGCGTTGACAGCCATCCACATCCATATCGGATCCCCCGTGAACAAGGTCGAACCCTATATCGCCTCGACGACGAAAGCCGTCGAACTCATTCGGTCGTTGCGAAAAGACGGGTTTGAGATCACTGCCTTGAACATCGGTGGTGGATTTGGTGCCAACTACGAGGGCAGTGAAGCACCACCCGCAAAGGCGTACGCGGAGGCCATCATCCCCATTCTTCGCGACGTCGGATTACAACTCATCCTCGAGCCGGGCAGATCGATCTCCGGCAACGCAGGGATCGTCGTGGGTCGCTGCATTTACACCAAGAGCAGTGGCGACAAGCAGTTTCTCATCAGCGATGTGAGCATGACGGAATTGCTGCGACCCGCGCTTTACGAAGCCTATCATTTCGTCTGGCCTGTCAATCCCGAGACCGGATTCGTCCCCCCGCATCGCGGTCGCGATTTGAAAATGGACAGCACTGTTTTGATGGACGTTGTCGGACCGGTGTGTGAATCGGGGGACTTTATCGCGAAGGATCGCTGGTTGCCGCTGGTCGCGCGGGGTGACCTCATCGCCGCATTCACGGCGGGTGCGTACGCGAGTGTGATGGCCAGCCACTACAATTCCCGTCCGCAGGCGCCTGAGGTTCTCGTCGAGGGCGACACGTTTCGCCTCATACGCAAGCGTGAAACCTACGATGATCTGGTCAACGCAGAGCGATCCTGCCTTTCCAATCTCAATCCTTCGGGATAGCGACCATTCCAACGGGGCTGGTTCATAGGTCAATCAAAAAGAACCACGACTATTTGAACGCGACAAATTCGAGCGTCGCCCTGCCCTGGGTAGCCATGTAGAAATTCAGGAAGGGGAATTCGGGAGCGAATTGCAACGAATTGGTGGTATCTTCGTGGAAGTTGGGAAATTCCCCGACCGGGAAATTATCGAGAAGAACGCGCTCCTCGTCTGCGGCGAAGAAATCCATGGCTTGTCTGTAGCCTGCCCAATCGTTTTCGTCGAGTGGTTCAGTGGCGAGGATGACCAACGCGATGCGGAAATGGTTGGGGGCTTCGTCGCACTCAGGGATGCGCGGGCCGTTGAATTCGATGATGTCGTCGATCGTGATCAGTGGGGTCTGCTCCGCCAGCGCTTCGACAGACAGGACGTTACTGTCGTCGTCCAGGCAAATCTCCAAATCGTCATCGAATTCGACGCGAACATCGGCGGGGTGAATCGGAAGGGGATCGACCTCCGAAGGGGGAGCCAACCCCATCAAATACAACTCAGCCGGCGCGAAGGGCAACCGATTGGTATCCGACAGAAATGGAGCACTATCGAACGAAAACGCCTGATCGGGATCGCAGGTGTCGAATCCGATCCGTCCGCCGATCATGGCGCCGTCAACGAGGATGTTGTTCCAGTGATTGTTGTCTCGCGGGGAATTCAGGGTCAGCGTCGTGAATGGACTGGGTCTGACGGCTTCCGCAACCTCCGGCGGGCCCGTCAGGTAGACCGACCACGCGTGACCGATTTCGTGTAGTGAAGGACCCGCCACGATCTGTGCCGGTCCGGTGAGGAAAATGTAGCCTCGCAAACTGGGGGGGCCGACATCCTTCGATTCGAACTCGTCCACGCCGATCCCCAGATCAAACACGCGGATGCCGTGGTAGTGAATGGGTTGAAAGTCAGCCAGAATCGGTGGCACGAGGTCATTCAGCGAGGAATCGACCACGAACATGACGAAATCATAGTCGCCGGAGATGGTCGCGGGGACACTTAAGTCTATCAGGCTCAGAAGGTTATCAATACCGCCGGTGGGGTTGATGGCGATGGCGAGCGCGATCTGTCCGATGCGGTTGCGATCGAGCACCAGCGCTACTGCTTTTCCATCGGGCGATGGTTGCGTATCGACAACGGCGTCAGCTACGACGGTGCGCAGGTCGGCGCAGCCAGGGACCGCTCCGACGGTGATACATCCGAGGCACAGCAGGACGAGATTTCCGGGACGATTGGCCATGCTTCCCCTGAATGGTATCGGCTGCCTGCGATCATTCCTGCAGAATCCTATACCCCAACCGTGTGTCCGTCCCGTTTCCGACCTTGAAAGCGACAACATTTCCGCCGGCCACCACGTCTGTCGCGCGGATACCCCTTTCAGACGGGTTGGCGGGGTCCTCGACGGTTTCAAAGCGACCACCGTCGCTGACCATGAGCATCTCAGCTACGTCGATCGCGGCGCGTCCCGCGATGTACCAGTCACCGCCGTCTGTGACCGCCATCGAGCTTCCGAACCCAAACAGGCCATCGTTCGTATCCCGGCGATTCACAAAATCATCCTCCACTGCAATGGCGGGGGTTTGTGCCGGCAACAATCCGATCACACTCTGTAGGACACCGTTTGGCCCGTCTGCGTTGGTTGAAAAATAACCGTATCTGGCGTTTTCGACGATTAAGGAACCCGCGGCGGGATTCCCTTCCAGTTCGATGAATTCGCTGGTGCGCGTGTTCAACACAAAGGCTGTTGGGTTGTTGTCATCGGCGTGGAAAATGACGAATCCGTTATGCAATCCGATTTGCGTTTCGGCGATACCACCGAGACTCTCCGCGCTGAACAATTGTGGGGCCTGGTCCGGCGCATCGATGTCGTACAGAAACAGGTTGTCGCCGAGGATGGCTACGAGTTGTCTTTCATCAGCGTCGATTGCGAGCTGCGACGGGGGATTCGTGCCCGCGCCGGGGTTCACGTCAAAACTGATGATTGCGTTGGACGCACCTGGTCCGGTGATGTTGATGACTTTCACGAAATTGCCATCGTCGGTGAAGTTGTTTCTGACGGCGACCAGGTTGCCGTCCGCCTGGAGATGTCCGGGGTCGTACAGGCCGTTCGGTACGCTGGCCAATCGAATGTCATCCGTCACCAGCGTGCGACTGCCCTGGGTAGCGGTGTCGAAAATGGTGACCTCGAACCCGTTAACCAGTGCGATTCTGCTACCCGCCACCGCAAACGCGTCAGCCACGAAGGTGCCACCATCGGGGATGCCACGTCCCTCGGTATCGCCGGCAGACGGTACAACATAGTCGACGCCGGTGTTTCCGCTGGTGCCAAAAACAATGATGCCGTCGCCAATTCCGATGCGGGCGAACTCGTGAACCGCGATGGACGTTCGGACCACAGAATCATCGTCCGTCATGCCGCCGCCGGACATGCCGCCCCCCATGTCCGTTCCGTCGCCCGTGCCCATCATGTCATCACCGGTCATTCCACCGGTGTCGTCGTTTGGCGTCATGGGCCCGGCCGACGGGCAGCCCGCGATGAATACTGTCATGGTGAGCAGGATAAGAGTGCGAATTGTTGAGATGGACCGCATGGTTTGGACTCCTGTTGCTATTGTGCGAAACGGAAACCGCGGAAAAGTATGGCATAGACACGGCGAATTGCAATCAATCGGGTCGATCGTCCCGATTCGGGGACTGCTGAGCTTCCAATTGAGCTTCCAGTATTGCCAATCGTTGTTCCAGTGCGACGACGCGTGATTCCAGATCAGTCAACGCGGATGGTGGTGGGGCCTGCGAACCCGAGGCAATGGATGGCGCATCGGCGGGTATTTCATCGGCGGAGTAGAAGTTGTGTCGGTATCGGACAGCCGATTGCCCCGGCACTCGCTCCATTCGCGTGACGTACGGGGGGTCATTCGAGCCTAGTTCGTCAAGGATGGCCTGCGCGGTGGGAAGATCCTCGATGCGTGACATGCGGTCCGCCCGCGTGCGAATCTCGCCGACGGTTTGGGGACCGCGGATCATCAACTCCGCCAGGACAGCCTGCTCCTTCGGTGACCACGGGAAACGGCGTGTGACGGTGTGTTCGAACCTGTTCGCTCTCGATCCGGGGCCGACGTCGGCGTACCTGGCCAATTGTTTGTGGATCAACTCCTGGATCGCGTTGGTGATCTCGCCCTCCGCCAACTGCATGACAGGGTTGCGATTCGACTTCTGGTTACATCCTGACACCACGGCGTTCAGGGTGAGTGGATACTGATCGGGGGTTGTGCAGGCCTTTTCGATCAGCACGCCCAACACGCGACGCTGCACTTCGTTGAGTTCCAGTGACGGACCGTCGTGCTGAGAATTCGTCATATCGGACATGGCTGATGAACCTCCGGGAAAGGGCTGGTAGCCGCATCTCCGGCTGTGAAATCGTCAGCAGAAGTGTAGCCAAATCGCCTGGTTGGTCCAGCCGATGGTCTTGTTGCCGGAACGCTATCCGGGGTCTACATTACGCGGGTTTGACACCGATGGAGACATTCATGGCCCGAAAATTTATTGCCGACCTGCAACCCGGGGAGCTTATCGACAATCAGACGTTTCTGATCGCCTCGAAAGACCTTCGCACAACGACGCAGGGATCGCTGTACATTCACGTTGTCCTTGCGGACAAGTCAGGGCAAATCCTCGGGCGTGTCTGGCAGGCGTCGGAGGCGATGTACAAGATTCTTCCAGAGGGCGGATTTGTCGATCTCAAGGGGCGGGTCGAGAGCTACAAAGGAAACCTGCAATTCATCATTGAAGCCATTCGACCGATCGAGGAAGCCGACGTCGATCTTGGCGAGTTTCTACCCCGGACCGAGGGCGATATTGACGCGATGTATGCGCGCGTTCTGGAGATTCTGTCAAAAATCAAGGATGCGAATGTGGCGGCGATTGTCAATGCATTCGTCGCGGACGAGGAGCGAATGTCGCTGTTCAGAACGGCTCCCGCTGCGGTATCGATGCACCACGCCTACATTGGTGGATTGCTCGAGCACACACTCAGCATGCTTGAGCTGGGGCTGCTCGTGGTGCCGCAATATCCCAAGCTGCATCTTGATCTCGTGCTGGGCGGTATTTTTCTGCACGACCTTGGAAAGACGGTCGAACTGCACCACCGCACGAATTTTCATTACAGCGATCCGGGGCAACTGCTGGGGCACATCGCCATTTGCACGGTCTGGATCGAGCAGAAGGCTGCGGAGGCGTCTAAAACGCTGGGCAAGCCTGTTTCCGAAAAGGTAAAGTGGGCGTTGCAACATATCGTGTTGAGTCACCACGCCAAGCCGGAGTTCGGCAGCCCGCGATTTCCATCGATCCCCGAGGCGCTTGCGGTTCATTACATCGACAACCTTGACGCCAAGCTCAACATGAGCGTCAGGGCGATCGAAAAAGACAAGGACCCCGCCTCAAACTGGACGTCGTATCAGCATGCGTTGGAAACGAAGCTCTACAAGGTAGACGTCCTGTCCGACAGTCAATAGGGAGCATCCTATGGATTACACACAAATCAGCACAGAGGACGCCTCACACATGCTGGCGACGATCGGTGTTGAATCGATTGACGACTTTTTCACCAACGTCGGCGAGGAGTATCACCTGAAAAAGTTGCTCGATATCCCAATGGGTATCAGTGAACCGGAGTTGCTGGCTGACATTGCTGATCTCGCAGGCAGGAACAAGCCTGCGGCGGATGGGGAAATGGTGTGTTTCCTGGGGGGTGGCGTGTACGACCATTTCAGCCCCACCGTTGTCGATCATCTTGCGACGCAAAGCGAGTTTTTGACCGCGTACACACCCTATCAAGCCGAGGCGTCGCAGGGGGCGTTGCAGGCGTTCTATGAATATCAAACAATGATCAGCACGCTCACCGGCATGGAGGTCGCCAACGCGTCGCTCTATGAACAGGCGTCTGCGGTGGCGGAGGCGGTGTTGATGGCCGGCGCGATTACCAAACGCAACAAGGTTCTGTTCGCATCCGAGGCCGTTCATCCCGACACGCGTCAGGTCATTCGCACGCTCACCTATGAACAACCCGTCGAACCGATTCGTCTGCCCGCCAGGGATGGGCTGGTTGATTTGGATGCGTTGGCGGATGCGTTGGATGAGACCGTTGCATCGGTCGTGATTCAATCGCCGAACTTCTTTGGGTTAATCGAGCGTGTCGCAGACGTGGTGAAGTTGGCCCATGACGTTGGGGCGTTGGTCATACAATCCGTTGACCCGATTTCCTGCTCCCTTTTGAAGCGCCCAGGCCAACTGGACGTGGACATCGCCGTCGGAGAGGGGCAGTCACTTGGGATTCCGATGTCGTACGGGGGGCCATTCCTGGGGTTCTTCGCCTGCCGCGAAAAATACCTCCGCAAGATGCCCGGGCGTATCGTCGGTATGGGTAAGGATGCGAACGGCAAACGGGGATTCTGTTTGGCATTACAAACGCGCGAGCAGCACATCAAACGTGAACGAGCGACGAGCAATGTCTGCACGAATCAGGGCCTGTTGGCGTTGCGAGCAGCCGTCCACATGGCTGCCATGGGCAGGACGGGGCTGCGGAAACAGGCGGAACTGTGCTTTGACAAAGCCCATTACGCAGCCAACCGCATTCAATCTTTGGACGGCTACGAATTGAAGTTCGACGGACCGTTTTTCCGCGAGTTTGTCGTGCAGGCCAAACATAACGTCGGCAAGCTGCTCGATCATTGTCGGTCGAGAAACATTCTCGCGGGTGTCCCGTTGGGACAATGGTTTGACGGGATGGATGACTGCTTCCTTCTGGCAGTCACAGAGAAGCGTACAAAAGACGAGATCGACGCCCTCGCAGAAGCGCTCGAAACGGTGTGAGATGGCTACGCCGGACTGGGTCGTGGGTGGTGTTTTTCTGCTGGTGGTGGTCACGACCGGTTTGGCATTGCTCGGGTTGGTCATGATTTGGCGAAATGGATATGTGAGAGGATGGCGGGCGTCGCAGACGTCCCCGCCGATGTGTCCAAAATGCCATTACAATCTCAGCGGTCTGCGCGAGTGTCGGTGTCCCGAGTGTGGTTTTGAATTCGAGTTGGAGCAGGTTGCGATGTTCGTGCCCCGTCGCACACCAAAAAAGAATAGTTGCAGAGAAACGAGGGACTCGTGAGCGTGGTTGCAATGGAAATTGAGACGCGATTACCACAGGATGAGGATCATCCACTTCTGTTCGAACAGGGTACGCATGGCGCGTCGGCAGCTTCGATGCCGGTTTCGGATGTGCCCGCGATTGACCGGGCGTCGGTCGTTGATCCAGAGTTGCTTTCAGGCAATCCACCGGAAATGCCCGAGATCGGTGAACTCGATTTGGTGCGTCATTACACCAGACTTGCCCATCGATTGTTCAGTGTCGACGCCAATTTTTATCCGCTCGGCAGTTGTACGATGAAATACAACCCGCGCGTGAATGAAAAAGCAGCCGCCATGCCCGGGTTTGCAAGCCTGCATCCGTATCAGCGCGAATCCGACTGTCAGGGGACGCTCGAATTGCTCTACAGGCTTCGAAACTATCTCGAGGAAATTTCCGGGTTGGCTGAGGTAACATTGCAACCATCTGCCGGCGCGCAGGGCGAAATGACCGGGTTGATGATTATCAACGCTTATCATCGCAGTCGCGGTGAGACGCGAACGCAGGTGCTCACACCTGACTCCGCGCACGGCACCAACCCTGCCTCGTGCACGATCTGCGGACAGCAATCCACGACCGTCAGGTCCAAACCCGACGGCAGGGTCGACCTCGACGATCTTCGATCCAAAGTCGGTACCAACACGGCTGCTTTGATGATCACAAATCCCAACACCGTCGGCGTCTTCGATGAGCAGATTTCGGAGATTGCGGAAATTGTCCACGGTTGCGGCGCACAGCTCTACCTCGACGGGGCGAACATGAACGCCATGCTCGGTATCGCGCGTCCCGGTGATTTCGGTGTGGACGTGATGCACTTTAATACACACAAGACATTCAGCACTCCGCACGGTTGCGGTGGACCGGGGGCGGGCCCCGTGGGCGTGGCTGAACACCTGCGCGATTTTCTTCCAGTTCCGCAGGTCACCAGGCGTGACGACGGAACGTATGCCTGGTGCCACGATCGCGAAAAGAGCATTGGCAAGGTCCGCTCTTTCTACGGTCAATCCGGTGTGCTGGTCCGCGCGTATACCTACATTCGTTCACTCGGTGCCGACGGTCTTTTGAACGTCTCGCAAAAGGCCGTCCTCGCAGCAAACTACCTCGCTGCCCGACTGCGCCACCGCTATCACTTGCCCTTCCCGCCGCCCTATGCCCATGAATTTATTCTGATCCCGAAATTCGACACGGGCAATGTGTCGGAGCTGGACATCGCCAAGAGGTTGATCGACCACGGTTTCCACCCGCCGACCATGAGTTGGCCTATCCAGCACTGCCTGATGATCGAACCGACCGAAACAGAATCACTGCCCACGCTCGACGCCTTCGCGGACGCATTGCTCGCCATCGCGGACGAGATTGAAACCGACCCTGAAAAAATCAAATCGTCACCACATACGACCCCGATCACCAGAATGGACGAGGTCGGTGCCAATCGCCGCCCCAACGTCCGATGGCAACCCAACGTCTCATAGAAACGCGATTGAGACTCTTATTGTAGCATTTAATTGACCTTTCCATTGCGTCTGGATACTCTCAGTAGGGCGTTCGCGCGCATCGTGCGGACTTCTGGTTCGGGGACGGTGGTTTCCTGGGCATGGGAATTGCGAGCGTCATATGCAGAGATGCGTCGGCTCGCGCGAGTATCGTGTTTGGGCGCGCACAGCCTTCAAGCTGTACCGCGCTGGTGGGGCGATCTTATGCGGACAACATGGGCCGGCTTGACCATCCTTGTGACGGTGATTGTGTTTTCGCTTCCGCTACGCGCGGGCGACAACACCCGCTGGTCCTTTGCAAAAATCGCGGACAGTAACACCACGCTTCCACAGGATAACGCAATCGGCTTGTTTCAATCATTCGGTACCGAACCGTCGTTCAGCCAGGGAACAGTGGTCTTCAGTCGCCGCGGTGCAACTGACTCGCGTGATGGCATTTACGCCGCAACCGAAGGCGTCCTTCGCGCCGTAGCGGACCAGACCACACCTTCACCCGGCACCAACGGTTTGTTCCTGCAATTCGGAACAGCTCCACCCTCAATCAGCGGTGGTGTCATCGTTTTCTCCGCCAACAACCCCGCCGGTGTCTACCAGCAACGCGACGGACAACCCATCACGGTCGTGGCAGATGCGAATACGTCGATCCCGGATGATCCCAACTTCTTCGCACCACCAATCAACGCGGCTGTCTCCAGCAGCAATGGCGACATCTCGTTCGTCGGCGGAAACGCATTTCTCCAGACAGGCGTGTACGCGATGATCGATGGACTGCTCCAGTCCGTTGCCCTTCCAAACGTGGAGAACAACGGTTTTCGTCTTCAGAGATTCGACGGCCCTGTCGTCAGCCGATCGAACAGCGAAACATCCGTCGCATTCTTCGCCTTCGATACCATCTCCGGGCAATCCGGTGTTTTCCTGGCCAACGGCGATCTTACCTCTGTTGCGAACAGCGCCACACCAATACCAGACGGTTCGGGAACATTTTCAGGCTTCGGATCACCACCGATCCCCGGTCCATCCATTGCAGGCAACAACGTCGCATTTGTCGGTGAGGGCAGCGGAAACCAGCGCGGAATTTATCACACCGTGGATGGGTTAACGCGGGCGGCTGACCGAACCACGTCCATCCCCCAAGGAAACGGGACGTTCCTGTCTTTCGAGAACCCTTCACTATCAGAAGGCCAACTTCTTTTCGTCGGCACGGGACAGAACGCGCAGCTCGGAATCTACTTCCAGTCAACCGACTCAGCCTCGATTCCCACGAAGGTCATCGACGTATCCGACATGCTCGACGGAAGACAAGTCGCCGAGCTGAAAACTGGTCGCGAAGCGCTCGATGATTTCGGAGCCAGGCGCTTCGCATTTTGGGCTCGTTTCGCCGACGGCTCAGAAGGCATATTCGTCGCATCCGAGCTGAATTGCACCATCACAGCGGAAAACGAGATTCAATTCGACACCGACGGTCATGTGGCCACAGCACCGCAAGGGCCTGGCACCTACTCGTGGGCAATCACCGGAGGCATCATCGATTCGGGGCAAGGCACAAACGAGATCAGCTTCACCGCCGGCAGCGATGAGCAACTGATTCTCGACCTGACCATCGAAGACAACGGTGTGTCCGTCGAATGCCAAAAGATTATCAACATTCGATTCGGTCCAACCGCCACCGCATCCAACAGCGGTCCTGTCTGCGACAGCGATGATGTGACGCTCATCGGAGGTCCGGACGATGGCGTGGCCTATTCATGGATCGGGCCTGCAGGTTTTTCATCCGATGCGAGAACCCCCGTCGTCTCCCCTGCCATCAGCGGCGAGTACACCCTGACCGTCACCGACGAAAATGATTTGATGGATTCTGTCAGTACCGTTGTTATCGTTAACGACAACCCCGTCGCTGCGGCTGACAACAATGGTCCCGCCTGTGATGGATTTGACGTGACTCTCATCGGCCAGCCTGACAACATGGCCACCTACCGTTGGACCGGTCCCGACGGTTTTACGTCCGAGCTGCAGAATCCCATCGTTCCCGCAGCCATCTCGGGAACTTACGAACTGACCGTCACCAACGACAATGCCTGTCAGGGTATGACAGAAACTGAGATCATCATCTTCGACAATCCCATCGCAACCGCTGACAACAATGGGGCCGCGTGTCTCGGCAACGACGCCAACCTCACCGGTGGTCCCGACGACATGGCGAGCTACGAATGGACAGGCCCGGACGGATTCACATCCGACCAGCAACACCCGATCGTGTCGCCGGCTGTCGCGGGAGTATATGAATTGACTGTGACCGATGAAAACGGTTGCAAGGACTTGATCGCTACCGAACTCGTGGTCGATGATATCGACGTCACCCCGCCAAACATCATTTGTCCCGGAAACGCCGCTCGAATCTGCGGGGATTCAACGTCATCCGCGGCCACAGGATTAGCCACCGCAACCGACAACTGCCGGGGCGTCGTGACAATCACCTCAGATGATGCAGTGGAGGGTAATTGCCCGCGAACGATTACCCGCACATGGACCGCGACCGATGAAAACGGAAACGAGAGCACCTGCGACCAGACGATCACCCTCGCGGAAGTACCACCACCATCGGACGGTGGAGGCTCCGGTGGCGGTGGCGGATCGGGCGGAGGAGGAGGCGTCCCCACACCGGGCGACATGACGTCCGGCTCGGGCATTGTTGATGAGAACGGGAGTTTCCAGGCAAGCGCTTCGCTCGCTTCCGGCCGGATTTTGGCCGGCGTCGAGATTTTACGAGCCAACCCGGGCGAATCGGTCACCTACGCCATCACAAGCGACGTTCCCGGACCAGACGATCAATCCTTCGACGGCCTGATCATTGGTCCGATTGCTGGTCGTATTTTCACCGTTGACACATCCGCGCCGGATGAGGAATTCATCGTTATCGTCAGTATCTTCCTGAATTCCGACGAACTCGCGCCGCTCGACCTGGATCCCGAGTCGCTCCGGTTGGCAGTCCTCGACGAATCAGTGGAACCCAATGTATGGTCCGCTGCCGGAGACGATATCGGCATGTCGCCACCTACCAACGTTGTCGGTGAATCAGGATACGAACAGATCAGCGATGGTATTCGCTATTGGGCGGTTCGCGATCGTCTCAGTACGTTCGCCATTGGGGAGATTTCCGTCGAACCTGCCGAAATCGATCCACCGACCAACGATCCAAATCCGCCGGCTGAAGACGATACGGAGCCAACAGAACCGCCGGCGGAGCAACCCGTATCCGAAGATGCGGATGGCGACGGTGTGATCGACAGCCTCGACCAGTGCTCCGATACGCGCGTCGGCACGATGATTGACGACGTCGGCTGTCCGATTGTCGAAGAACCCAACATGCCCGATCCGGACATGCCCATTGGTTGCGGGTCAGCCCCCTGCGGAACGATGGGAACGATAGGCCTGGTCATGCTTCTCCTTGGTTTCGTTCCCATGCGCGCCATGCGACGACGGTTGTGAACCAGTCCTGCGAAACACCAACCATTCGTTTGATCCAGGACGTCGCCCAGAAGGGCGTCATCAACATGGCCCGCGATGAATCTCTCCTGACGTTCGTTGGTGATGGCCAATCCCCCCCAACGCTCCGACTATACGAATGGTCCGAACCAACAATATCGCTGGGGTATTTTCAAAAATACGCGGAGTTTGATCGCCTATCTCCCCCTGCCGGCGACATGCCGGTCGTCCGACGACAAACAGGCGGCGGTGCAATCCTCCACGACCGCGAGCTAACCTACTCGCTTGTCCTGCCAACCGACTACCCACCGATTCGCAACAAACCAACGCATCTCTACGATATTGTGCACAGAGCGCTAATCGCCACACTTGAGAACTATGCAGTGTCAGCCGTTCTGTGTGGAACGAGTGACGACTCGGGACCAACAAGGGGACCGTTTTTCTGTTTCGCACGGCGGCACGCCCTCGACGTTGTTATTTCCGACGAGAAGTTGGCGGGCAGCGCTCAGCGACGGACAAGACACGCCGTCCTTCAACACGGATCCATCGTCGTCGAAAGACGATTCAAACAGCAACCCGCCGCGGTGACCGGTGTGTCTGTCGACACGTTGAGAAAACAGTTTCCAACCGAGATTTCAGATCCCCTGAACGTGGAAATCAAATCTGGTGACTGGACCGCGAGCGAATTGGAAAATGCGGCCAAACTAACCGTCAAATACGCCGGAGATGAGTGGACCAGACGAACCTAACGATCCGCGGTCAATGCCGGCGACGATTCACGTTCCACGTCAGCAGGCAATGATGCTGTCGGTCTACCCGTAGGCTTGTCCTGTTCGATGAGCGAACGAATGCACCGTCGAAAATTCTCACGAAACGATTCAAGGGCAATAAAATAGGGATCAATGTGTCGCCAATCCGTTTCGATACGACCATCCGGAGAAGGTGGGTAATCCTCCTCGTCCAGCGGAAGATTGACTTCAGATTCCGAGGTGATGGTCGCGAGAAGTCGGCCATCGAACGCCGAATACAGCGACCCGCGTATCTCGCATTGAGGGTTATTCAGATCAATCGTGTAGATCAGACAAAGGTCGCCCCCGATGTCTCCCGCGCGAATAACGAAATCCGACGCGCGACCGGTATGCAGACGCGACCCCGGATAGGCCAGGGGCATGACGTCTGCAATCTGCCAATAGTCATCGAAAAGCTCCATCCAATCGACGAATTCCTTCGTCGGTTGTTTCGCAAGCTGAACGATACCGGTGTCGTCCTCAGTCACCCCGGAGTGCACCAGGCGTGCAATAACAATCGACGCGGGAAACAACCCATCCGTCGAGCCTGATGTGAGACTTATCGGACGATGATCGGCTCCCCCGTATTCACCGGCCGCCGGACCAGGTATGCCAGCCCATCCGGGCGATGCCAGCGGCATTTCCGTCCACGGATACACCTCCTCTTTTGGTGCACAAGCGGCAGCCAACAGAGGCAATCCCAATCCCAACAACCATAGCATTTTGAATCGCATGCTCGACATTCCTTCTCAGAAAACGCGCGTCACCAGGGAAGCCATCGCCTCGTCCCGAATGCGAAACAACCCAGCATGGTTATCGGGTGGAAAGGCACGCGACTGACTATTTTTTTCTCGGACGTACCGCCAAAACAGATATTCATCGATTCCCCTCCTTTTCATTATCGGCCCATGAATTCCCGGTACTCCGATACCCCGGATTACCGGGCGTTACGCCAATTCGTGCAACGTGTTCGGACCTGCTTACCTTCCATGCCCGAAAATCCGATGCATCCATAAGACCCCCAATCGTTTGCAGGAGTATTCAATGGCTTCACAGGCTGCCGTCGGTACCAACGAAATCCTCCGTACCTCGCCGTTGAGCGGTTCTGCCGCAACGCCGATTCGATTCCCTGTTCTGGGGTACCTGGCCGCTGTCCTTCGGTCCTTCCCCATCGGATCCTGGGTTCTCCTTGACATGGGTATCCTCTTCGGGGGCATCGCGCTCGGCTTCGAGCTTTTCGTCAACGGGCAGATACTTCCCTACACACACGTCTCGACCTGGCATGGCTGGGCAACCCTGGGAGGCACGTTTATTTTTGCCAGCCTGGTCTTTGGTTTGTACGAACGCGAGACCCTCTGGAGTCGATCCAGAATCCTCACCAGGCTCATGCTGACCTGTACCACCGCCCCCATCATTGCCTACGCGATTATTTACGCACTGATGTACACACAAATGAGCCGACGGGTCACGGCCTTGGCGATTATCATGCAGATGATCGTTGGCGGCACCATCCGGCTGACCGCGTGTTGGGCACTCCATCGCGTCCCGCGAAACCTTATCCTCGTCGGCCCGGGTGTTATTTCAAACGCGCTTATTCGAGCCTTCCAGCAGGGCTTCCTGCATGAATACCAATTGGCAGGGTATGTCGACGACAAGCCCGCCACCTCGGACACCATTTCCGGCAGCGCGTGGCTTGGAACCACCGAGGAACTTCCCGAAATCCGTGACCGCTACAACATTCAGGATATTGTCGTCGGGGCTGAAGCTGCCACCGACCAGACGGTCATGTCCACCGTACTCCCCTGCCTGCGACGGGGATGTCGCGTCACCAACGAAGCCACCTTCTTCGAGAAAGCAACCGGTCAAATCCTCGTGGACGAAATCACCCCGCACTGGTTCCTTTTTGCCGACCTTCAGGTCCATTGCCAACGCCGGCAGGCACTCAAACGCGCCTTCGACATCGTCACCGCGCTCATTGGTGTAGTCCTCGCTGTTCCGCTCGCACCGATCATCGCTTTGGCCATCAAACTCTGCGACGGCGGCCCGGCACTCTACTCCCAAACGCGGGTCGGACAGAATGGCCGATCATTCAAACTCTACAAATTCCGAACGATGAAAGTCGGCGCGGAAACGAACACGCCCGTATGGGCCGTACAAAACGATCCACGCGTCACATTCGTCGGCCGATTCCTCCGCAAATCAAGACTCGACGAACTTCCGCAGCTCTTCAACATCCTGCTGGGACAAATGTCCATTGTCGGACCACGTCCCGAACGCCCCAAGCTGGTAACCGAACTGACCAGACACATCCCCTATTACAACGAACGACATCTCGTCAAACCGGGACTGACCGGCTGGGCGCAGATAGGCTTTCGCTACGGCAGTTCCATCGAAGACGCGAAGCGAAAGCTGCAATTCGACCTGTATTATCTCAAGAACATTTCGATCGAACTGGACCTGATCATTCTTCTCCGAACAGTCGGCGTGTTCGTACGCGGAGCATGTTGACAAGCCGGCGTGCCATCACGCCTGACGCGCGATATTTTCGAAATAAGCATCATCGACGTCCATAATGCCCGCCTGATTCCACGCCCATTTCGTATCAAACGACCACCGTGCCACCGCCAACATCCCCGCCAACTCACAACTCGCCAAAACCAACGCATCATCATCACTCGCCTCGGGCGATTGACCGAAGACCTTCACCGGAATCATCCGGGCCAGCTTCTCGATACCCGGGAATTCATCCTGATCGGAAAATCCAGGCTCGTGACGAAATCGCTGCTCGAAACGCAACGCCCACAAATGCCCTTCCAACTCGACCATTTTTACCTCGATCGCCGACTGACATCGTATCTCACCATCAGACACCCCCGCCAAAAAAACCCGCGACCGGCCCGGATCATCAAGCCCCCAAAGCCAGCAAAACAAACAGTACTGCCCCCAAACCTCGTGCAGCCGCAAATGAATCTCCGCATCGGAATACCCCTTGATCACCCGCCAATCGATGAGCGCACCGCGACATTTCGCAATCGACCCCGGCGACGGAACCTGAATATCGTGCTCCGACGCTGTACGACACGTCCGCTTGCACTCGGCGTTGCGAAACTGCACAACATTCGCCTGCACAACCGCCCCCATCGCAACGACGTCCTCAGCCAATCGGGGCGTCGGCTTGTTCGGATCAACCACGGTCAACGATTGGCCAGCCACCTCGAACGCCCCTCAATCCAACACCAAAACATCGCGACGAAAAACACGCCGACACTATAGACATTCGACGCCATCTTCGAAAGGATGCATGCCCAAGGAGCGTCTCTCATGCAACTCTACGACCAGCATTTACACTCGAACCACTCGTTCGACTCGCAGGCGGACCCCGAAACCAACGTCCTCGCCGCCATCGACCGGGGTCTCGCGGGACTGACCTTCACCGAACACTACGACACCCACCCGACCGAACGAGAGGACTGCGTCTACAGCGACGATGCCTACTCCGCCACAATCCGAAGCCTGCGCGACAAGTATGAATCAGACATACGGATCGGCAAGGGTATCGAGGTCTGCTTCCAAGCCGATCATCTAGACGAAATCGTCGCCTTCCTCGACAACCACACCTTCGACCTTGTCCTCGTCAGCGTCCATTGGTGCCAAGGCCGACCCATCCACGTTGCCGACGTCTGGAAAGACCGCGACCCGTCCGAAGTCACCCGTTCGTATCTGACCGCCGTGCTCGAAGCCATGCAATCCTGCGAACGACTCCACCGCAACCGTTCGCGCGTCTTCGATGTGCTCGCCCACATGGATTTCTGCAAACGCTACTCAAAACGCTTCGCCGATCGGATTTGCGTCGAGGAACACCCCGACATCATCGACAATATTCTCACCTGCTGCCTTGAGGCTGACATCGTCCCCGAAATCAACACCTCCACCACGCGACAAGGCATAGGCCAATCCATGCCGGGTCCAAACGTGATCAAACAATACGCCGCACTGGGCGGACAAGCCATGTCCCTGGGCTCCGACGCCCATCGATCCGAAGATATCGGTGCCGACTTCGACGCCGAAGTCCAAAACCTCCGCAACGCCGGCATCAACCACACCGCCGTCTATCAACAACGCGAAAAACTGTCGCTACCGTTGGACTAATATGACTATTCGTTATGATGTAGCGTCACCCCTTGTGGGTGGCGGGAAAACCAACAGGTGTCAGCCAGCCTGTCACCCCACTCAACTTGAAACGGACCTAACCAGCCAAACCCCAACCAATCACCACAACACTCAGCGCCCAACAGTACCACGCGAAATGATGAATCCGGTCGCGAGCGACAAGCCGAATCAAAATCTTCAACGCCCCGGTCCCGGCCACGAACGCGACACCCGTGCCAACAAGAATAGGCCACCACGGAACCGTTCCCATTTGCCCGGTCGACATCTCCAGCGTCTCTTTCAACTTGATCAAACCAGCCCCGAGAATTACCGGCGCGGCGATGAAAAAACTGAACTGAGCAGCCCACGTCCGCTTGATTCCGCAAAACAACGCCGTGCAAATCGTCGCCCCACTCCGCGAAATGCCCGGCAAGATCGCCGCTCCCTGCGCGATCCCCACCAATATCGCCCGCCCAAAACCAATCCGCCGCCAACCCAGGCCAGGTCTCCGCACACGCCCAGTCAAAAAAAGCAGCGTCCCCGTAATCGCCAACCCCACCCCCGTGCTGAATGGATTGTCAAACGCCTGCTCAAAATCCTTTTGGAATCCGAACCCGATGATCGCCGTCGGTACGCAAGCCGCCAACCCCAACAGAGCAATCAACCAACCCGTTCGCCTGCCGGAATACCCTTTCCTCGATTCGCGATACAACCGCCCAAGATAATCGCGAAACGTGGACGCAAAAACAATGAACACCGCGAGCAACGTTCCGATGTGCGACATCGCATCGAACAGCAACATCGTCGGCGAATCACCCTGCAACCCAAGAAGCCGCTGCGTGATGACCAGATGCCCACTGCTGCTGACGGGCAGAAACTCCGTCAGTCCCTGCACCACACCCAGCACGATCGCCTTGATGAAAGTTAATTCATTCACTTGCCGATGTTATCGGTCAGGACCGCCCTGGATTTCATCAGATAGGTAACCAGAGAAGCCGCCGTCACCAAAACCATCATCCACACGAAAATCGCCACCAGCATCTCCAATCCCGGACGAGATTCCAGCCCGCGACTCGCCACCGCCAACAGTATCACCCCGACAGTGATCGATTGAATCCACATCTTCACCTTGCCAACATACCCCGCCCCAAATTCAATACCACGCGACTCTGAAAACCCCCGCAATCCGGTCACCAGCAGCTCACGCCCCAAAATGACGACCAGCATCCAGGGTCTGAGAAACGTGACATTGAATCCATTCGCGTCACAAAAGGCAGGCCCCGCCAAAAAAACAAACGCCCCGCACACCAGAACCTTGTCAACAAACGGATCCAGAATCCGCCCCAACGCCGTCACCTCATTCCGCTTTCGCGCCAGGTAGCCATCAAGATAATCCGTCGCCGCCGCAACCACAAAAACACCCAGACCAACATACAAAATCCAGGACTGTGGCGATCGCTGCGAATACTGCCCCAGAAGGACCAGAAACACAATCGTCAGCACGAGTCGTGAAAGCGTGATCTGTGTTGGAAGATTAACCGTCATGCCGAAGGTAGAACGCGTAACGGGACACGCACAGGCACTGCGACCAAATCATAGTCATCGCGACCGACGCACCGAACCTGTACAAACTCACCGGGCGACGCCTCACAATTCCGCACATACGTCACACTGTCCACCTCCGGAGCCTGCCCCTGGTGTCTCGCCACAAGTATGCCGTCATCACCCACGCTGTCCACCAGAACATCAAACTCCCGACCACGCATCGCCTCCGCCAACCCGAACGCAACCTCCTGTTGCACCGTCATCAACCGATCCACGCGGGCCTCCTTCACCTCACGCGAAAGCTGATTCTTCATCCTGCCCGCAGGTGTCTCAGGCTCCAGCGAATACGGAAACACGCCCAACGCGTCAAACTTGAATTCCCGCACGAAATCAACCAGCTCCTCGAACTCCGCCTCCGTCTCACCCGGAAATCCCGCGATCATCGTCGTCCGAATGCTCACCCCCGCAATCCGATCACGAAGCCTCTCCAGCAACGCTTCCGTTTCCGACCGCGTCACACGCCGATGCATCGACTTCAAAACCCGATCGTTGATATGCTGCAACGGAATATCAATATACTTCACAACCTTGTCACACCCCGCAATGGCATCAATCATCGCGTCCGTGAATATCGACGGATAAACATACATCAACCGGATCCACGCCAACCCCTCAACCCCATTCAAATCCCGCAATAGCTGCTCAAGCCCATATGCGTTCGCAAACTCCTCGCCATAGCTCGTTGTATCCTGCCCAATCAAATGCAACTCGACCGCCCCATCCGAAATCAATTCCCTCGCCTCGCGCAGAATCACCTCCGGCGGCTTGCAATGCATCGCCCCACGAATCGACGGAATCGTGCAAAACGTGCATTTCTGATTGCACCCCTCGCTGATCCGCAGAAAAGCATAATGCTGAGGCGTCAGGCGAAGCCGGGAAAAATCAAGCTGCACAAACGGATGATACTCGCTCAGGAAAACATCCGTCTCCCGATCACCAGCCTGACGATCGCTCAAAACCGCCGTCACCACGTCATCCCGATTGTTCACCCCGACCAGCGCGTCAATCCCGTCAACCGCATCCAGCAACGACTGACGATCGCGCTGAACCAGACAGCCAGCCACCACCACCCGTCGGCAGTTCCCCGTCTCCTTCTGCGCGACGGCCTGACCAATCACATCAACCGCTTCCTCGCGAGACGCCTCCAAAAATCCGCAGGTATTAATCACGATAACGTCCGCATCCGACGCATCGTTGGTCAGCGCGCACCCCGCCTCCGCCAATTGCCCAAGCATCTTCTCCGAATCGACAAGATTCTTGGCACACCCAAGCGAAACAAACGCCACCGTGGTTGGCTCGCGTGATTGAATCATCATCCACAAAACCCTTGAAAAAACGTCCGCACAGTCTATCCGCAGAGCGCATGCCTTGAAACCCCAACCCATTCCTCCCGAAACCCCATTGCCCCCAACCATGAACGCGACTTATGATGCCCCGACGGTCCTGTGACCGACAACACGAAAAGGAATCACCATGGCTCAGAAACCATCAACCCGACCCCAACAACTCGAAACCATTGAACCCATGGGCAACCGCGTGCTCATCCGCAAGGACGCTGATAAAAAACGCACGAAGGGTGGCATCGAACTCCCCGATGCCGTCGAAATTCCGACCATCACAGGGCGCGTCGTCGCCGTCTCCGCCCAAATCGAAAACGATTCCGACTATCCCATCCGCCAATACGACAAAATCCTGTTCAATCCCAAACATGCGGTCCCGGTCGATTTTGAAGCCGACAACCAACTCTTCGTCGTCCCGATTGACGACATCGTCGCCGTATTCCGAAAAGTGAAGTAACCCAAAGAGGCCCAAACCCTTGCTTCAAATCAGCAAACCCTGCCTCATTGGCATGATCCACCTGCCACCACTCCCCGGCGGCCCACAGAACAACCCACCCTTGTCTGCATCACTAGCCCGCGCTCTCGACGACGCACGCATCCTTCAATCCGCCGGTTTCGACGCCCTCATGATCGAAAATTTCGGCGATACCCCCTTTTCAGCCACCCAAATCGACCCCGCCACCGTCGCCTCGATGGCCGTCATCACCGCCGCCATCAAAAACGAAGTCAACCTCCCCGTCGGCATCAACGCCCTTCGCAATGACTCCATATCCGCACTTGGCATCGCCGCCGCCGTCGAGGCCTCCTTCATCCGCGTCAACGTGCTCATCGGCGTCGCCGCCACCGATCAGGGGTTCATCGAAGGCAACGCAGCCAATCTCCACCGATACCGCAAACAACTCGACGCCAACGTCGCCATCCTCGCCGACGTCCACGTCAAACACGCCCAACCCATAAGCCAACCCGACGTCGCCCTCGCAGCCGAGGAAACCGCCTACCGCGGCGGAGCAGACGCGCTCATCGTCTCAGGAACCACCACGGGTCGGCCCGCAGATATCGACGCCATCAAAAAAATAAAATCAGCCGTCCCCGACCGCCCACTCCTGATCGGAAGCGGAGCGACGACCGACTCCATTCGCGAGATTCTCAAGATCGCCGACGGTGCCATCGTCGGCACTTCGATCAAGATCGACGGAATCACCACCGCCCCGGTGGATCCCGACCGCGCCCGCGCACTCGTCTCAGCCGCCAAATCAGCATGAGTCGTCCCCGCCGAAGCACGAAAACCATCCGACTCTGGAGCATCGCCGGCTCATGCCGACCGGTCATCGAATCGCTCGGTTTGCAATCGGGCAGCGAACTGATCCAATTCGTTCAGAACGCGTTTGGTGAAAACTACCGCGTGACAGCCGACGTTCGCACGCTCGAAGCCTCCGAAGATGATGACAAGGGCGGGAGAAACGACGACCTCCGTCGAGGACGCGAAATCGAAAGAACGTTATCGGACGACAAAATCGTTGCCGCCATCGCGATCCGTGGCGGCGCATGGCTAACCCGTGTTTTGCCAAAAATCGACTTCGACACCCTCAAAACCCGCACCCGCCCGATCGCAATTTTGGGATTCAGCGAAATCACCGGACTTCTCAACATCACCGCCGGGTACCGAAAGACAATCGCCATCCATGACCTGTGCCCATCGTTCCTCCGCGCAACAAAAAAACGCCCATCCGAAAAGCAACTCAGAGATCAATTCACCAACTTTTTTTCGGACGTCGAACGCATGATCACAGGTCAACCAAGCCACCGAACCATCCAGGCTAGGCTAATCCAGGGCCAATTCTCCAATCCCAAAAACATCAGCATCGTCGGCGGCAATCTGTCACTGCTAACCACACTCATCGGCACACCCTACGCCAAGTCCATCGCCCCGCGAAAACACTGCTGGCTTCTGCTCGAAGACGTACACGAACCCCCCTGGCGTATCGATCGCATGTTGGCACATTTCACGCTGGCGGGATGGCTTCAACGCTACGACGGGTTCATTCTTGGAAGATTCACAAACCACGGAGAGGACATCACCAACGCCGTTCGTATCTGCCTGGAAAAACAACTCGCCCCGGCAATTTCGCCCATCATACTCGCAAACAACATAGGCCACGTCCTGCCAATGGCTCCGATTCCACTCGGAAAACGCGTCGTCACGCTGACCGTCGGCAACGACCGCAACGTCCGATTCGACATCGCGTGGCCCAAACCGTGCGTGACTTGCCGTCCGCACGGATTATGATGGATGCAGGTCCAAGGCGACGACGATGTGGGTTGATCGTTCGGACAGAAACGCCTGAAAAAACGGAAAACAACGATGCCCTTAGTTGAATGTCAATGCGGCGCGCAGTTTTCATATCCGGAACGGTTGGCGGGCCGACGCGTCAAATGCAAGCGTTGCGAACAACCAATCTCCCTGCCCGAAACAGATTCATCCGCACCGGACGAAGGGGTATGGAGTGCGTTTGCCGATGAAGCAGCGAACGCCGCGACCCAGGCACGGGAACAATCCGAACAGCAACAACGACAGGCCCGGCAGCGTGAAGCTGCGGCGGCGGATGCTGACAATCAGCGAATAACGAGCGGCGGCGGTGACAGAACAGGTGATTTCGCTGCACGATGGGGCGTGTATTGGAAGGATGTCATGGGCAGCCTGTTTCTTATCGCCAATCCCTCCAACCTGGGGACCGTGATTGTCCTTGGCGTGCTGGGCGGAGTTCAGCCATTGTTGCAATGGGGGGGGTGTATCGGGGCGATTGCGTCACTTAGGGCGCGCTCATAAATAACATGAACGATTTTCTGTTGGGTTTTCTGTCGGAAGGTCGATGATGTTGTTGGATGCAAGACACACAAACCATCAGTCGCATTCGATGCAAGTACCGTGCGCTTCGCGTGGAGATGGAC
>JAJDDT010000108.1 GCA_029260165.1 Phycisphaerae bacterium
GCTGACCTTTGCACGGCTGAGCGGTGTGATGGGTTTGGAGCCTGTCTTGCGTCGCCGGGTGATGATGTGACGTGTGCTGCGGCTGTTCCGCCTTGTGATGCTGGTGAGGTATGTAATTCGGCGACGGGTATGTGCGATGCACTTCCTGATGCGCCGGATACGACTGATTGCGAGGATGGTGCTGATCTTTGCACGGCTGAGCGGTGTGATGGGTTTGGAGCCTGTCTTGCGTCGCCGGGTGATGATGTGACGTGTGCTGCGGCTGTTCCGCCTTGTGAGAGCGGTGAGCTTTGCAATCCGGCGACGGGTAATTGCGATGTGCTGCTGGACGCGGACGGTGCGACTTCCTGTGAGGTGGATGGTGATTTGTGTACCATTGATCGTTGCGATGGAATGGGTGGATGCCAGAATGTCGGTGATGTGTCATGTCAGGCGGCTGACCTGCCTTGTGAGGGTGGTGAGGTCTGCAATCCGTCGAGTGGTCAGTGTGTTTCTGAGCCTGACGGGGCGGCGGGCAGTGTGTGCGATCGTGACAACGACTCCTGCACGAGTGACGTCTGCGACGGGTTCGGAGGCTGCGTGACGGTGGCTGATGTTTGCGGTTCGTGTTGCCTGAGGGACGGGACTTGTGAGGATGGTCTGACGTTGTTCGAGTGTGTTACTGCGTCGGGCATTTTTGGTGGTATTGGAAGCGGTTGTCTGGGTGATGCTGACGGAAACGGTGTGGACGATTCGTGTGATGTCCCGCCGATACCGACAGTTTCGAGAATGGGCATGATGCTTCTGATGGTGTTGCTGGGTTGCGGTCTTGTGCTGCAGGTCAGGCGTCGGAATCGGACTCAGGCGACGTAGGTTTCGTCCGGGTTCGATCGAAGTGTTGTGGGCTTGTCGGCTGCGGTTCGCTCTGGTGCGGGTTTGGTGGTCCGGCGGCGCGTTTTTTGAGGACGAAAAGGGGACAAGGCTGACACGGGCGTTCACCGGTTTGTGGTGGCGTCTGCTTCCATGCGTGACGTATCGGCCTCGTCATTTTGATTTTGGGTGTGTACCAATCCGGAATGCGAGACGGGACATATGAGCCGAATGCTGCGCTTTCTACTGGGTGTTATCGGTCTTGGGATTTTTGCACAATCTGGTTGGGCGGCACAGACGCCGATAGAGGATTCCGGTCCCGAAGGAATCACCGCGATTCTGGGTACTCTCTATACCAATGGTGAAACGATCACGCGTGTTGACGACTTTCCGGATTCGTTGACGCCTGTGGATGAAGGGGTTGCGCTTGAGCTGCTGCCTCCCGGGACCGGTCTGCCTCCGGATCGAACGGATCAGACGTGGACGGACGGTATTGTCACGGTGAATGCGCAGGTTCGGTTTGCGGGTTTCGGGCAGACGTTTGGTTGGGAGCGTGGCGGGGTTCTGACGGATTTGTTTACGGTGAGTGGCTCGGGGTTCGGTGCTACGGGGGGTGTTAACGGGATCGACGTGAGCGGTGGTTTGTTCCACTGGTACGATCGCGCTCAAGACGACGATGATGATGAGTTTGTGTGGTTGTCGGATGTTTCTGCGAATTCCGACGGTGTTGATCACATGATTGCCTTCCGCATCGAGGGTGGCGCGACAACGAGCACGACGTGGCTTGTGTGTTTTGAAGACCTGCCCGATGGTGGGGATGAGGACTACAACGATCTTTGTGTTGAGATTGTCGTGGATGATTGTCCGAATGATCCGGACAAGAATGCGCCGGGCGTCTGTGGGTGTGGGGTGCCCGATGTTGATGATGATGGTGACGGCAATTTCGACTGTATTGACCAGTGCCCGGACGATCCGAACAAGTCGCAGCCTGGTGCCTGTGGGTGTGGTGTGGCGGATACGGACAGTGATCTGGATGGGACGGCGGATTGTACGGATGGATGTCCGAGTGATCCGGCCAAGACGTCGCCGGGTGTTTGCGGTTGCGGTTTCGTCGATACGAACAGTGACAGTGACAGTGACAGCGATAGTGACGACGACGATGATAGTGACAGCGACAGCGGATCTGACGAGGATTGCGATCCGAAGGGCCCGAGTTGCGGCAATGGTATTTGCGAGCCGTTTGCGGGTGAGGACTGCCTGTCGTGTCCCGCTGATTGTCGCGGTGATCAGAGCGGGCAGCCGTGGAACAGATTTTGTTGTGGTGCCGGTGGCGGTGAGAATTTTGAATCGGACGTCGCGGATGACGAGATCGGTTCGGTCCATGGTGAGTATGAGCATGTGGAGCTTGGGCACGAGGGGTGCGTTGCTGGAGACCTGGATACGTCTGCTGAGTTTTCGGGCAATTCGTATGTCGAGTTTCCGCATTCGAGCGACCTTGAGATGGCGGCCGGCTCGATCAGTCTTTGTTTCAAGGATTTGAATTCGATCACGACGGCGGGTTTGTTCAGCAAGGATTCTTCGGGCTTTGACGATGGTGGGCATGTCAATATCGGGACGAAGAAGAACAAGGTCGAGGTTCGTCTCCAGAGTGTGAGTGACAGTTATTTTGTTCGGTCCGGTTCGATACAACTGGATCAGTGGTATCACGTTGTGTTTACGTTTGGTCCGGGCGGGATGAAGTTGTATATGGATGGGGCGTTGGTCGATACGGATCCGTTTTCGGGCGGTTTGACCAGCAATATGGAACCGTTTGTGATTGGGGCGGCGACGTGGGTCAGCGGTAATCAGACCATTCACTCATTGTCGAACTTTTTCTCCGGGTTGATTGACGAGGTGATCGTCTTTGATCGTCAGTTGACGGATGCGGAGATTGCGAATCTGAACAGTGCGAAGCTTGCGGGCGTTGCGGCTGGTTTTGGTGACAAGGTGGCCAGTCTTGGTCCGCAGCATTATTGGCGACTGGGCGAGAATCTGGTTGGTTGTGATGACGCGCGTTGTGATGAGGGGGTCTGGATCTGTGCGAACGACTGCGCGGTTGATTGCATCGATCAGTGTCCGGACGATCCGAATAAGATTGAGCCGGGGGAATGTGGTTGTGGTTTCAGCGATCGGGACGATGACGGCGACGGTGTAGCCAACTGCAACGATGGTTGTCCGGATGACGCGTCGAAGACGTCGCCGGGGAGTTGCGGTTGCGGGGTGTCGGACACGGGTGACAGTGATGGGGACGGGTCGCTGGATTGTGCCGACGGGTGTCCTTCGGACCCGAACAAGATTGTGCCCGGTGATTGCGGTTGTGGTGTGGTGGACGTTGATACCGACGGTGATGGGGCGGCGGATTGTGTTGATCCCTGTTTTGAGGATCCCGGCAAGGTTGATCCCGGGGCGTGTGGTTGTGGTGAGCTGGATACGGATACCGATCTGGACGGGACGGCGGATTGTATTGACGGGTGTCCGATTGATCCTGCGAAGATTGCGCCCGGGGTGTGTGGTTGTGGGCATACCGACAAGTGCAACGAAGAGGAATTTGTCAATCTGAGCAGTACGGTTCAGGGGAGTCGATGCGAGGTCAGTTTCAGGCCTGTCAATTCTGATGGTTTGCCGGCGGGTTTTGTGTTGACGGCGCGATCGCGGATTGATCGCCATTCGCCGACGGACCCCGATGCGGTGGGCATTTTGGGTGCGTACAAGAACGATTCCAAGGGGGCGGGTGTGTCGCCGGCGGATTGTAGTGGTGGTTCGAGCTTGGCGGGTACGGGTGGCGATCGCGATGAAGAGTTGATCGTCACGTTCGATGTGCCGGTTCGTGCGTCTGATGTCGTTGTCGGGTTGCGGAAGATCAAGTTTAACAAGGACGATCCGGTCATTTTCATATCGAGCGACGCGAGTCCGTCGTGGGATTTCACGATTCTTGAGTCGGAGATTGTGGCGGCGTTTACGAGCACCGGGTCGGACAGGGGTGATGTTGATTTTGCCGGATTCACGTCGTTGCCGGCGGGTTTGTTGATCGACCAGTTCAAGGTACGGGAGACGAAGAAGGACATCCGGGTTTTCTCGGTGGCCACCGCGCTCGAGTGTGACAGCGATGATGACGGGACGTCTGACTGTGCGGATGGTTGTCCTGACGATCCGAACAAGACGACGCCCGGTGATTGCGGGTGCGGCGTTGTGGATATCGATGGTGACGGTGACGGGACGGCGGACTGTATTGACGGGTGTCCGGGCGATACTGACAAGACGTCGCCGGGTGTTTGCGGGTGTGGTGTGCCGGACGCGGACGGTGACGGCGATGGAACGTTGAATTGTGAGGACGACTGTCCGGCTGACCCGAACAAGTCGTCGCCCGGGGTTTGCGGTTGCGGCAACGTGGATACGGACAGTGATTTGGATGGGACGGCGGACTGCGACGACGATTGTCCGGCTGATCCGAACAAGACGTTGGCGGGTGCGTGCGGTTGTGGTGTTTCTGACGTGGATACGGACGTGGATGGTACGCCCGATTGCAACGACGAATGCGACCTTGATCCAGCCAAGACGTTGCCGGGAGCGTGTGGTTGTGGTGTGGCGGATACGGACACTGATGGTGATGGAACGGCTGACTGTGTTGACGGGTGTCCGAATGATCCGGCCAAGACGTCTGGTGACGTTTGTGGTTGCGGTGTGTCGGATGTTGATTCCGACGGTGACGGGTCACCGAATTGTATCGATGGATGCGAGTTTGATCCGAACAAGACCAATCCCGGTGCGTGTGGATGCGGCGTGGCGGACACCGACAGCGACGGTGACGGGGTGGCGAATTGCAACGACCTGTGTCCCGGAAAGCCTGATCTGGACGACGACGGTGACGGTGTTTTGAACTGTGACGATGGCTGTCCTTTTGATCCGAACAAGATTGCACCGGGCGTTTGTGGTTGTGGTGTGTTGGACACGGATTCTGATGGTGATGGAACGGCTGACTGCGACGATGCCTGTGCGAGCGACCCGAACAAGGTTGTCGGCGGGCAGTGTGGTTGTGGTGTGGCGGACACGGATACGGATGGTGACGGGACGGCGGATTGTAATGATGGTTGTGTCGGTGATCCTGCCAAGGTCTCGCCGGGTGTCTGCGGATGTGGTGTGGCTGACGTGGATACGGATGGCGACGGTACGCCCAACTGCAATGACAATTGTCCGTTGGATCCGAACAAGGTGAGTCCGGGTATTTGCGGTTGCGGTGTGTCGGATGCGGATGGCGATGGTGATGGGACGGCGGACTGCAACGATGGTTGTCCGTTGGATCCGACCAAGACTGTTGTGGGAACGTGCGGCTGCGGTACGCCTGATACGGATTCTGACAGTGATGGTACGCCTAATTGTAATGATGGGTGTCCGAACGACGTGAACAAGATCGCGCCGGGGGTTTGTGGTTGCGGTGTTTCGGACGTTGACAGCGACGGTGACGGGGCGGCGGATTGTGTTGATGAGTGTCCGGCTGATTCGACGCGGACGACTGCTGACCCGCAATGCGGTTGCGGTGTTGTGGCTGACGATGACGATCTGGATGGGACGCCCAACTGTGTGGATTTGTGTCCATTGGATCCCGGCAAGACGTCGCCGGGGATTTGCGGTTGCGGCGTTTCCGACGCGGACGGTGACCTCGATGGGACGGCGGACTGCAACGATGGTTGCCCGATGGATCCGAACAAGGTTGGTCCGGGGCAGTGTGGATGTGGTGTGGCTGACACTGACGGTGACCTCGACGGGACGGCGGATTGTAATGATTTGTGTCCGACTGATCCTGGAAAGACGTCGCCGGGTGTTTGCGGGTGTGGTGCGGCGGACACTGATTCTGATGGCGATGGGACGCCTGACTGTAACGACAATTGTCCGTCTGATTTGAACAAGACGGAGCCTGGTGCGTGTGGGTGTGGTGTGGCGGATACGGACACTGATGGTGACAGCGCCCCCGATTGCAATGAGAGTTGTCCGAACGATCCGAACAAGACTGAGCCTGGTGCGTGCGGTTGCGGTGTGTTGGATACGGATACGGATGTTGATGGAACAGCGGACTGCAATGACGGATGCCCGTTGGATCCGGGCAAGACGTCCGGTGGGGCTTGTGGTTGCGGAGTGGCTGACACGGACGGTGATGGTGACGGGACGGCGGACTGCAACGACAATTGTCCGAATGATCCGGGCAAGGTTGACGGTGGGTTGTGCGGTTGCGGTGTGGTCGATACGGATACGGATGGTGACGGGACGCCTGACTGCAACGACGGATGTCCGATGGATCCGGCCAAGGTTGGTCCGGGTGCGTGCGGATGTGGTACGCCTGATACGGATGGTGACGGGGATGGTACGCCTGATTGCAATGACAACTGTCCGGCTGACCCGAACAAGACGGGTCCTGGTCAGTGTGGATGCGGTGCGCTTGAGACCGATACGGATGGCGATGGAACGGCTGACTGCAACGATTTGTGTCCGGATGATCCGGGCAAGATCGAGGCTGGCGCGTGCGGTTGCGGTGTGAGTGATGCGGATGCTGATGGCGACGGGACGGCTGACTGCAACGACGGTTGTCCGAATGATCCGAACAAGACGATGCCGGGTATCTGCGGTTGTGGGACGCCGGATACGGACGGCGACGGGGATGGTACGGCGGACTGCAACGACATGTGCGCCGTCGATCCTGAGAAGACCGAGCCTGGTCAGTGCGGTTGTGGGAATCTCGAAACGGACAGCGATCTGGACGGTACGGCGGATTGCAACGACGGTTGTCCGGATGATCCGGACAAGGTTTTGCCGGGTGTTTGCGATTGCGGGACGCCTGATACAGATACCGATGGTGATGGTACGTCTGACTGTGACGATGCCTGCCCGAATGATCCGGGTAAGACGAATCCGGGTGTTTGTGGTTGCGGTATGCCTGATATTGATTCCGACGGTGATGGTGTTCTCGATTGCAACGATCAGTGCAAGAGCGCGCCTGATGTTGATTCGGATGGTGACGGTGTGCTCGACTGCGACGACGACTGTCCGAACGATCCGGGCAAGGTTGCGCCGGGTGTTTGTGGATGTGGGACGGCTGACACTGATACGGATGGTGACGGGACGCCGGACTGTGACGATGTGTGTTTGAACGATCCGAACAAGATCGTTCCGGGGCAGTGTGGTTGCGGTAATGTTGAAACCGACACTGATATGGATGGTACGGCGGACTGCATCGACGGATGTCCGACGGATGCGAACAAGACGTCGCCGGGGATCTGCGGATGTGGTTTTGCGGATACCGACGGGGACGGGGATGGTACGGCGGACTGCAATGACAATTGTCCGGTCGATCCGAACAAGGTCGAGCCCGGGCAGTGTGGATGCGGTGCGCTTGAGACCGATACGGATGGCGATGGTACGGCTGATTGCAATGATCAGTGTCCGAGCGATCCAGCCAAGACGATGCCGGGTACATGCGGATGTGGAACGCCGGATACGGACGGGGACGGAGATGGTACGGCGGACTGCAACGATTTGTGTCCGATTGATCCGGGCAAGACGGTTCCGGGGCAGTGCGGTTGTGGTGCGCCTGATACGGATACGGACGGCGACGGAACGGCTGACTGTGTCGACGGATGTCCGGGGAACCCGTTCAAGACGGATCCGGGTGTTTGCGGATGTAATCAGACGGACACTGATTCTGATGGTGACGGGGTGGCGGACTGTAATGATTCGTGTCCGCTGGACCCGAACAAGACGGCTCCGGGTGCGTGCGGTTGCGGTACGCCTGAAACGGATACGGACGGTGATGGTGTGGCGGACTGCAATGACAACTGTCTGAATGATCCGAACAAGGTTGATCCGGGGCAGTGCGGTTGTGGTGTGGCGGATACCGATACGGATGGCGATGGAACGGCGGACTGCAATGATGGTTGTCCGAGTGACGCCGGGAAAGTTGTTCCGGGTGTGTGTGGATGTGGTACGCCTGATACGGATACGGATGGTGATGGTGTGGCGGACTGTCTCGATTTGTGTCCGAATGATCCGTTAAAGTTGGCGCCGGGCAACTGTGGTTGTGGTGCGGTGGATACGGATACGGATGGTGACGGTACGTCGGATTGTAACGATTTGTGTCCGAACGATCCGGGCAAGACGAGTCCGGGTGTTTGCGGGTGCGGCGTGGCGGATACCGATGGCGATGCCGATGGTACGCCGGATTGTAATGACGCGTGTCCTGTTGATCCTGACAAGATTGATCCGGGTGTTTGCGGTTGCGATGTGTCGGACGTTGATACGGATGGAGATGGCACGGCGGACTGTAATGATCTGTGTCCTGTGGATCCGTTGAAGACGTCGCCGGGTGTTTGCGGTTGCGGTGCTTCCGATGTGGATACGGACGGTGATGGGACGTCTGATTGTATTGACGGATGTCCGGCTGACCCTGCGAAGGTTTCTGCGGGTATTTGTGGGTGTGGCGCGTCGGACGCGGATGGTGACCTTGATGGAACGGCTGACTGCAATGACGAATGCCCGGCTGATCCGAACAAGATTCTGACGGGAATTTGCGGTTGTGGTGTGGCTGACACGGACGGTGACAGCGACGGGACGGCTGACTGCAACGACAACTGTCCGGCAGACCCGAACAAGATCGACCCGGGTGTTTGTGGTTGCGGTGTGCTGGATATCGACGGTGATGCCGATGGTACGCCTGATTGCAATGACAACTGTCCGGCTGATCCGAACAAGATTGATCCGGGTGTTTGTGGTTGCGGCACGTCTGATGTTGACAGTGACAATGATGGTACACCTGATTGCAATGATGATTGCCCGAATGATCCGGACAAGATTGTGGTGGGGATTTGTGGTTGCGGCGTGAGTGATGTTGATACTGATGTTGACGGGACGGCTGACTGCGACGATCAGTGTCCATCTGATCCGAACAAGCAGTTTGAAGGTATTTGTGGATGTGGTGTGACCGACGTTGACAGTGACCTCGACGGTACGCCTGACTGCAACGACAACTGTCCGAATGATCCGCTCAAGACGAGTCCCGGGGTTTGTGGCTGTGGGGTGGGCGATACCGACGGCGATGGTGACGGGACGTTTGACTGCAACGATTTGTGTCCGGCGGATCCGAACAAATCGGCACCGGGGATTTGCGGTTGTGGGGTGTCCGATGCTGATGGTGACCTGGATGGCACGGCGGACTGTAATGACAATTGTCCGGCTGATCTGAACAAGACCGAGCCGGGGCAGTGTGGTTGTGGTGTGGCTGACACGGATACGGACCTGGACGGGACGGCTGATTGTAACGACGGTTGTCCGACCGACCCGGACAAGACGTCTCCGGGAACGTGTGACTGTGGTACGCCTGAAACGGATACGGACAGTGACGGGACGCCCGATTGCAACGACGGTTGTCCGAATGATCTGAACAAGACGAATCCGGGCGTTTGCGGTTGCGGTGTGGCTGATGTCGATTCCGATGGTGATGGCGTTTTCGACTGCAATGACCAGTGTTTCAATGCTCCGGATGTTGATACGGATGGCGACGGCACGCTGGATTGCGATGATGATTGCCTGAACGATCCGAACAAAATCGCTCCTGGTCTTTGCGGATGCGGTGTGCCTGATACTGACACCGATGGTGACTTGACGCCTGATTGCAACGACGCGTGCATCAACGATCCGACCAAGATTGATCCGGGTCAGTGTGGCTGCGGCAATCCGGATACGGATACTGATCTTGACGGCGTGGCTGACTGCAACGATGGCTGTCCGAATGATCCGGACAAGGTGTCGCCGGGTGTCTGCGATTGTGGCACGTCAGATGTGGATACCGATGGTGACGGTGTGTCTGACTGCAACGATGGTTGCCCGATGGATATCAACAAGGTGATGCCGGGGCAGTGTGGTTGCGGTTTTGTTGATGTTGATTCGGACGGTGACGGTGTGGCTGACTGCAACGATCAGTGCCCCGCAGATTCGACCAAGACGGCGCCGGGTATCTGCGGTTGCGGCGTGGTTGACATCGATACCGATCTTGACGGCGTGTTCGATTGCAACGATTTGTGCCCGAACGATCCGGACAAGGTTCTGCCGGGGCTGTGTGGATGTGGTATTTCTGACGCTGATACCGACGGGGACAGTACGCCGGATTGCTCCGACGATTGCCCGATGGATCCGAACAAGATCGCGGCAGGCATTTGTGGCTGCGGCGTGAGCGACGCGGATACGGATGGCGATACCGTGGCAGATTGCAATGACAACTGTCCGGCTGACCCGAACAAGGTCGATCCGGGCGTGTGTGGTTGTGGTGTGGCGGATACCGATTCTGACAGCGACGGGACGTTGGACTGCAACGACAACTGTCCGAATGATTCGAGCAAGGTCGATCCGGGTGTTTGTGGTTGCGGGGTCAGTGATGTTGACAGCGATCTAGATGGTACGGCTGACTGCGATGATGGTTGTCCGAACGATCCGGACAAGGTCAATCCGGGGCTGTGTGGATGTGGTATTTCTGACGCTGATACCGACGGGGACAATACGCCGGATTGCTCCGACGGTTGCCCGACTGATCCGACCAAGATTGTGCCGGGTGTTTGCGGCTGCGGAACTGCGGATACGGATGGTGACAGTGACGGTACTGCCGACTGCATTGACGGATGTCCGGCCGATCCGAACAAGACCTCCGCGGGTCAGTGTGGTTGCGGTGTGGCTGACACCGACCTGGATGGTGACGGAATAGCCGACTGCAACGACGGTTGTCCGAACGATCCGGGCAAGACTGATCCGGGGACGTGTGGTTGCGGTGTGTCCGACGACGACTCCGATGGTGATGGTACGGCTGACTGCAACGATGGTTGCCCGAGCGATCCGAACAAGGTGACCGAGGGGCAGTGCGGATGTGGTGTGCCGGATGATGACACTGATTCGGACGGAACAGCCGACTGTAATGATGGTTGTCCGGACGATCCTGACAAAATCAGTCCGGGTGTTTGTGGTTGCGGTAATATCGACACGGATACCGATAGCGACGGAACAGCCGACTGTGTTGACAACTGTCCGAACGATCCGAACAAGATCGTTCCGGGAGCGTGTGGTTGTGGTGTGGCTGACACCGACGGTGACAGCGACGGGACTCCTGATTGTAACGATGCCTGTCCGGCTGACCCGACCAAGATCGCACCGGGTGATTGTGGTTGTGGTGTGTCTGATGCGGATACCGACCTTGATGGTGTGGCCGATTGCAATGACGGGTGCGTGAATGATCCCGCCAAGACGTCGCCGGGAGTTTGCGGTTGCGGTGTGTCGGACGATGACGGCGATTTGGATGGTACGGCTGATTGCTTCGATCTCTGTCCTGCTGATCCAGCCAAGGCGACACCGGGGCAATGCGGTTGCGGTATTCCCGATTCAGATTTTGATGGTGACGGTGTCCCGTCGTGCATTGACGGGTGCCCGATCGATCCCTTGAAAACGGTCGTGGGTATTTGCGGCTGCAATGTCCCTGATACAGACGCGGACAACGATGGTGTGGCTGACTGTCTGCCGCCGTTGGCGATTCCGGTGATGTCGAACCGGGGTGTGGTGGTTCTGCTGGTGTTGTTCGTTATTGGAATGATGTTGAGATTTCGACGAGCGGATCGGGGGCGAGCGGTTTAGCCCCGCCGATTTTGACGTCTGAGAATGCCGGATTTGCGTCAGGAATTGTATTCGGACGCTCTGTGCGCCTCTTTTTGTTGATCAATTCTTGGGTTCAGGCCCGCATTCGGGTAAAATGCGGGTCGTTGCAGGACGCGCCGGAACCGAGGGGTTTCTGACGCACGAGGTGTAGGTGTGTACGCAAATCGCGTTGGAAGAGCCGGTCTCCGCCATGGGCAGATCAAGAAAGCGACATCACTCGAAAAAAGCGCATGGCGCTGACGGGCGTGGTCCGACCGCGGACGGGAATCCTGAGAAACGCGAAGGCGACAGGGGCGCGGTCATTCGCGCCATCCTTATTTTCGGTGGGTTGATGGGTCTGTTCTACGGCCTTGACTACTATTTTGAGCTTGAATCGAACAAGAACTTCCATGTGTACCTGAATAAGATCGCGTCTGTGACCGGACAGATTCTCGGGTTTTTCGGAACCGACGTGAATGTGGAAGGCAATGTCATCTGGCAGGGGGAATTCCGCGTGCGTGTTGCCCGTGGTTGTGACGCACTCGAGCCGTCAGCCGCTTTCATCGCAGCCGTGTTGGCGTCGCCGGTGGCGATGAGGCTGAAGATTCCGGGGGTGCTGGTCGGGACGATTTCCATTCTGCTGTTGAATCTCGTGCGTGTTGTCAGTCTTTTCCTTGTCGGTATCCACTTCAGGTCGATCTTCGACATGATGCACTACGATGTCTGGCAGGCGGCGTTCATCGTGTTGGCTATCCTGTTTTGGGCGGTCTGGGTTCAGTGGGCGACGCGTCATGCGATCAAGGTGGAGCATGCTTAACACGAAAGCGCTGGCGGGTTTCTTCGGGCGATTTCTCGCCTTTTTTACCGCGATGCTTTTGCTCTGGCCAATTGTGGGCGAAACGTACGGCACGATGTATCGCTCCGAGATGAACACTATTTTCTCATCATTCTTCGCGGACGGCGTTGTCTCACTCAAGTCGCTACAGGACGAAGGTACGACGTTCGATACGGACCTGATTCTCGCGAGCAGAACGTCGGGTCTCGAGTTGGGTCGAAGGATTAACAGTTACCAGCAAGGCTACCTCCCGACGATTTATCTTCTGGGACTTATTCTTGCGACGCCGATCCCCTGGTCGCGACGGTTTCGCGCGATTCTATGGGGCCTGGTCATCGTCAATATCTACCTGCCCCTGCGGCTGCTCCCCGCGTTGTTGTTGGATTTCTCAAATCCGCAGTTGGGTGTTGTAACGCTCGGCCCGTGGTTCGCGACCATCGTCAGGTTTTTTCGGGATGTCGTGCATATTGGTTTCGCCGGTCATTTTGTCGTGCCGATCCCAATCTGGTTCCTGCTGTGCTTCCGCCGCGGAGATGCGGCACGCATCCTTGGGAATTCAAAAGAGGTGCGTCCGCCCGCAGAAACGAAGTCCGGCAGCGCCGCCCATCGATCTCTTCCCGATCCTCGGTAGCCAATCCACGCATCCTGTGACAGAATGACAGTATGCGGAATGAGGTAGTCGTGTATTCCAGCAGTGCCCGGATTGACCTGCGCCACAACAATCGTCGACGTGCGCTCGCAGGCCGGACGGTGACGGTGGGACTGGCGGTGGTTGCGATTGTGGTCGTTGGGCTTGTCGTGGCAGACAAGGTCGGTTTCCCGCTCGCGGGATACGGGATTGGTGCGTCAAATCCAACAAAGCGGCAGGGTAATGGGGGCGGCGATTCCATTGCCGGCGAACGGGTATTCCGGGATGTGACGGCGGATTCGGGTGTCGATTTTGTGCATGTTCACGGCGATGAAACACGCTACTACTTTCCGGAACTGACGGGTCCGGGGGGGGCGTTCGTCGACTACGACAACGACGGAGACCTCGACCTGTTTCTGGTTCAGAGCGGACAGATTGGCGCCGAATCGAACGTGCACCGGAGTCAACTGTTTCGCAATGACGGATCGGGGAATTTTGAAAACGTAACCGTCGGGTCTGGTGCGGATGTCGGTGGGTACGGGATTGGATGTGCAGCCGCTGACTACGATGGCGACGGGGATGTCGATCTGTACGTCACGCGCCTTGGCACCGACGTATTGCTCAGAAACAACGGTGATGGTTCGTTCACCAACGTCAGCAGGGAAGCCGGGATTGTGAACGACGCCTTTTCCGCGAGCGCTTCCTTTTTCGATTTTGATCGGGACGGCGTGCTCGACATTTTTGTCACGAATTATGTGGTCTGGTCGGTGCAGACCGAATCGCGATGCTACGGCACGTCCGGCGGTCGGGAATACTGTGCCCCGAGGGAATACCCACCGTCGGTCGACAAATTGTATCGTGGGATTGGCGACGGCACGTTTGAGGACGTGACCGATGCTTCCGGGATCGGTAGTGCGCGTGGAAACGGATTGGCGGTTCTTTGCACCGATCTCAACGATGACGGCTGGGTTGATGTGTATGTTGCCAACGACCAGACGCCGGCTCATTACTGGGTGAATCAAGAGGACGGTACGTTTATCGAGGATGCGGCCGTGTCCGGGTGTGCGTTTAGTCGCGACGGCATCGCGATCGCGGGCATGGGGATCGCGGCCGAGGATTTTGACGCGGACGGCGACTACGATCTTCTCGTCACCAACATTCGCGATCAGGCTCATCTTTGTCTTCGAAACGAGGGCGGCGCGTTCGCTGACGTCAGCCACGAGTGGGGATTCGGCGGCTGGGCGTTGCCGTTTACCGCATTCGGTATCGGGGTGTTTGACCAGAATCACGACGGCGAGCTGGAGGTTTTCATCGCAAACGGAGCCGTCATGAGACTGGCGGAACCATTCCGCGTTGGTTCACCCTATGCGATGCCCAACCAGTTTATTCGCAGAGATGAAAAAACGGGCCGGTATGAAGACGTGTCACACGAACTCGGGTTGCCGGTTTCCGATGCTTGCATAAGCCGCGGTGTGATATTGGGTGATTACGACGAAGACGGTGACGTGGACGTGGTCGTGACGAACAACCGCGGACCGGTCAGGTTCCTGCGCAACGAAACAACCGGCGGCCACTGGACCACGCTTGAAATCCTGTTCGCAACAAACGGACCTGCCATCAATGCGCGTGTCGAGCTGTCTGCCGGGGGGGAAACCCATCGCCGCGAGGTTCGCCCCGGGCAGGGTTACCTGACGAGCAGCGATTCTCGAATTCATGTCGGACTCGGTGAGGCAGAGGTGATCAATAAACTCACGATTCGTTGGCCCGACGGTACGGTCGGAGAGTGGCGGGATTTGCCGGTCAATGAACGTCTTCGCTATGTGCAAGGCTCTGCTCAATGACCGGCAGGCATCAGAATCGATAGGGCGGGTGGATGACAAGGCGGCGAAAGGCATCCCGAAGAAACGATCGCAAATTGACGCCCGGTCCTGCGGCGGTCAATGGCGCGTTGCTTTTCATCATCGTGGTTGGCATCGGGTATCTGTGTTTCAAGTCAGATCAGCCCGATGCGGAGAATGACCTTCGTGCTACACGACGCACCGTGCCCGATCCGCCCGTGCTTCGCATCACGACCGCGAGCGGTGTCAAAGTCGCCGACATTGATAATGCCGAATTCAAGCAGTGGTGCGAGAAAGTGGGGCTGCCACCGGCACCACCAATATCATCGCTGGATCCGATCATCGCGAGCAAGTGTCGGCAGGTGTTTCTCAACGCAGCCAGGTCGCCGACGGCAGCCAATCTCGGACTGGCCGGGCAGATTTGTGAGAGTCTGCAGGCACACAGAAGTGCCAGGGTGTTTCTTTCGCGTGCAGCCTCACTCGATTCAGGGGAATTTCGTTGGCCTTACCTCCTTGGCTGCATCGCGCAAATGACCGGTGACCTCGCCGCCGCTCAGGAGTGGTTTGAGCGATCGTCGAAAATTGACGCCGAACATGCGATTCTCTACGCAAGATACGGGCAGGTGCTTCTCGATGATGGAAAGACGGTCAAAGCGCGTGACATGTTCCGTCGGTACGTCAGTTTGTCGCCGAATGACGGGATGGGGTTTGTCGGATTGGCCCGAATTGCTCTTGCCGACGGCAGGCCTGATGAGGCGCTCCTGCAACTGAATCAGGCGTTGCAAAAGACGCCCAACGATTTTCAGGTTCACTACCAACTCGGCAAGACGCTTGTTACTTTGGGGCGGAAGGAGCAGGCTGACAAGCATTTTGAGATGGCTGGCAAACTGCCTTCGGGCGTTCAGTTTAATGGCAGGGACTCAATCATTCAGGAACTGAACAAGCTCGCCGGATCGGTCGAATTGCTGGTCTCGGAGTTGCGGGGTATCAGGCACTCTTCGGATTGGCCTCGAATGGCTGAGATCATCGAGGAAATTGTCCAGCGACGCCCCGGTGATGTGGTGATGGCTGTCAATCTTGCTGACATCTATCGAAAGCTGGGACGAATCGAAGACGCCCATGCCCTTCTCGATCGACTTGAAACACAATACGGAAATCTGCCGCGTTTCCACACCGCCCGCGCCGTGCTTTTTATCGGCGAGAGCAGGGCCGACGAGGCCGAAACCGAGAGTCGAAAAGCCATCGCGATTGATCCCAATGACGAACGAGCCTATGACGTTCTTGCTCGTGCTCTCGTCGTCAAGCGCGAGTGGCAGGACGCCGAGACCGCCATCAGGAAGTCGATCGAACTTGACGACGGCACAATCGGCAAGACGGTCGTCCTTGGCGAAATCCTTCTGGGGCAAAAGAGACTCGCCGAGGCGCGAGAGTGTTACGCTCGTGTTCTCCAGGTTGAACCAGCCCACGCACATGCGCGACAACGTCTCCAGGCGATCGATCGCCTGTCGCCCGATGACTCGTCTCCCCGGAACCAATAGCGAAGCAGCCCCAGGACGAGAAACAGCCAATCAGACGCGGTCCAATACAACATCGTGGGAAGCGCGCTCAGCCATCGTCGGCAATTCAAACCGCGTCGGTGGCTTCTGCTTCGTCATCGCTTCCTGGAATGATCGGAAACGGAATCGGCTCATCAACATACGAACCTTTTTCGCAAAAGTGCGTCGACCCATACCCTGATGCCATCGAATTGCCGCTGATAATCGCAACCCGCCCCACGGCAGTTCGCTCGCCGACCTTGAGAATTCCGCCGCATCGAATTCATGCGGATGGCAGTAGAACACAGGCCACCACCTCCGCCGAGATGCCTCCCGCACGAACAGCCTGCCCAACAACCATCCCGGAAGAAGCCTCGCATATCCACCGCCTGAAACAGGCCTGGATTTCCCGGCAACGGGCGTCACCGTGAGCGGATACTCGACAATGCTCCGACCGTTCGACAACGAGACCGTCGTTGGTTCGGCAGGCCAGTCTGGAATCCCGTAGCGACGACCTCCAAACGGAAAGATACTCGAGTCGTAGTCAAAACCCGCGTCAGCCAATACGTCCAACGCCCAGAGATTGTCGCGCAGAATCGAAAACACCGGTGCGCGAAACCCATTCATCGTCAATCCGGTGACGCTGCAAACCGCATCAATCCCCGCAGCCACATCCTCGCGAAACGTGTCCGGCGACTGCCGAAAAACCTCGATATGCCCATAACCATGGCTGGCAATTTCATGCCCACACGACGCGATTTCCCGAACGACATCCGGATGTCGCTGAGCGAACTTTCCGAGCACGAAAAACGTCCCCCGTGCCGATGCGTCCGCGGACAGAATCTCAAGCAAACGACGCACGTTGTCCGCACAATACCCGCTGATTGGCAGATTGCGGTCGAGAACCGCCTGCCCCCAGTCTTCCACGTCACAACTGAAAATCAGCGAAGGTCTGTTGTCGTCGCGAGAATCCACCACACGCACCGTCCGTTCAAAGAGTCGATGCACGTCTATCGGTCAAATCAACACGGTCGTCGCAGCCTCAATTTTGCACGGGCCCATGACCGTTTTCAGTGTCGGTGTGGAAGTGGCTTGACGCCCCTGGTCTGCTCCCGGTTTGTTCATGTCAGGCGGTCGACACACCAATCAGGTGTTCCCGTTTTACGGCCCGCAATCGCCCACCGTCACGGTCGCCGAGTCGGACATCGTTGTAACACCGCAACCGTCCAGAATATCCACGCGGTAGTCGCCGGCGTCGCTCGGCGTCGCCGACCCAATCGATAGGAAAAAGCTCGTCGCACCGGGAATCTCCTGCCCGTCCCTGAACCACTGGAACGAATCGACACCCGTCGCCGAAATGAACAGCGTGATCGGATCACCAACACAAACATCCGCACCAACAGGCTGACTGGAGATGGTCACCGGATTGAGGATCACCAGTTGCGCCGGCTGAGACGTCACAACACAACCCGTCAGATCCGTCACAACAGCCGAGTAGAATCCACCATCCGAAACCTGAATGTCGCTAATGCTCAAAACCTGTGACGTTGCTCCTTCAATCTCAACGTCATCCTGCAACCATTGATAGGAAAACGGCGGAATTCCCAGCGGTTGAACGTCAAAACTCGCGCTTTCCCCCACGCATCGAGACGCGTCCAACGGATCATTGAAGATTGTCGGCGGGTTGAGCACTTGAACCGTCGCAACGTTGCTTGTCCGTACCGTGCAACGGTTATGGGCAAACAACGCATATTCCGTTCCGTTCTCGATTTCCTCGGAAGGAACGGTTAGCTCATCGGATATCGCCGCCGGGATCGGTATCCCCTCCCGAACCCACTGATAGGAAATGTCAGGCCCCACCCCGCTCGCGGTCAATACCGCATCCTCGCCGGGACACACCCCCACGTCCACCGGTTGCAAGTCAAACGAGATTCCACACTCACCGGTAAACGCCGTCTGGAACAATCCAAAATCGATCAGATCGAAATTGCCGTCACTATCAAGGTCAAACACACCACAACCCCCGCCCGAGGCAGCCGGACTCTCCGGTGCCGAACACTCCGCGAACGCACCGAATTCAGCCAGGTCAATGTCGTCGTCCGCATCCACGTCCACCGGATTGGCACACTCATCGGGCCTGCCATCCGAGTTGAAATCAAACGATACCCCGTCAATCACGTCGCAAACGTCCGGACGAAGGTTGTTGTTGCAATCACCAAGGATTCCACAACCCGGAATGTCACATTCGCCGCCCACCGGACCGCAATCCAGCTCGCACAGGTCGGGAATATCATTCCCGTTGCAATCCCCAAACGTAAACGATGCGATCCATGTCCCCCAAATGTTGCCGGTCGCGTGGGCGTACTTCTGAACCGTCCAGATCGTGTCCAGATCGACCGGGTCGAGCGACGTAAAACTGTAATCACCCCACCGGTTGCGACCCACGTTATCCAGGGTGTTGTACGGAGCCGTCCCCGCATGCAGCAACTGCGGTTCCGCCATCGCACCGGGCGGATCCGTGCTTGAGCGCCCCGTGTAATACACCGAGGCAAATGTGTCCGGATTCGAACCGGAAAACGCCATCACCGCGTCACCCGCCGCGTTCACCATGATCGACGGATAGGTAAACCACATCGTCGGGCTTGAAACCGTCCCGAATTGCGTCACCGAAAGCGGGCTGACACCAAACTGATACCATCGGGCAGCCGATCGATTGCCCGAGTTGATTGCATGGCTCACCCAGATTGATCCGTTGCGATAAACAGCCATCATCAAACGTGCGTCACTTGAATCCAGGCCCACATTGCTGCCCAACGCCGGAGCGTTGGGAGGCGACGACTGCGACGCCACAGGCAGATTTCCAAGGAAGATCATCGACGGATTCGACATGGGCGGGTCCACCCGGCGAACCCGAAAACTTGTGGTATTTCGGCGCGAAACGAAATACTCACCCGGTGGCGTACCATAGGTCACGACGGGCTGGACGATCCCGTCGGGCAGGTTTCGAAAAGCCGTAATCGTGCCAAGCGAAGGATTGGAAGCCACCAGCGGTGACTTGTCCAAAACGAAAATCGTCGTCCCCACCGTCTGACCGAACATGGCCCCACTGATGTAGATACCATTGGTGTCCACCCCAAGTGTCGGGTAGTCGGGGAATCGACCGGTGTCGGCCCCCTGCGACGCCAAAAAATTGGTCTTGAACCAACTCCCGAGCGGATTGTCCGTTCGCGAGACCGCGATAAAAATGCGCGTGCTAAAGTCGGAAACAACGACGATCCAGCGTTGGCTGAAATGATCGAAAACAATACGCGGATCACCCGCAGAACCCGGCAAAAACTGACTCAGGTTTTGAGACAGCAAACGTGTTCCCGTCTCCTTCGAGAAAACAGCAAACACACGATTCACCACGCTCACAAAGTGGTCAGGCCCAACCGACCCATGAGTGTCCGCCGGGATACTGAACGAACCCGAGTCTCCCATAATGATCCCGCGAAAACTCATCTCAAGATCAGGCAACGTCCCTCCGCCACCACCTGCAGCCATCGGTCCGTCATCAACCGGCGGAACCGGAAACAATATCTCGTCGTCCTGTCCGACCGGCATCGGCGCATGGATGATGTCCTCGACCGAAAAATCACCCGCTCCGCGTTCCCAGATCAAACCACGATATCCAGGCACCTCAGACGTCAATTTTTGTTTGTACGAGGCATCCTCAAAATCGATGACCACCTGCTCACCGCGCCTCGTTGTAAACGTCAGGTCGTCCATTGCGTAATAGCCTGCCGCACCGACGACCGGGATCGACTCGATCACAACCCTGTCGATCCCCTTGAGGTTCATCTCAAACCACACAGGCTCGCTGACAATCTGACGAAACCAGTGCGTCTTTGCGACTTGTTCACCATCGCGAAAACCGATCGCCCGAACACCGCTCGTCTGAATCCTCGGACTGTGCATCCCCGCAAAGTACGCCCCGTCAAGATCGACCACCCGACCGAAACCGATCCCCATCTTCGTATCGCCCCACTTGTTCACGACGTGGTGAATACCCGAGCTGGGATACGAAGTCGTCCGAGGCGTCGGAATCCCCCATTCGCCAAAACTCCGTTCCTGTTTGGTCGACGATACCACAGGACCCTCCGCCGCCACCCGAATCGCAACGTCCTCCATCGACTCGATCACGCCGCGGCCATAGTCCGCCGGATCAAGACGCTCACCCTTCATCACCTCACCCGGGACAGGCTCCGCCCCGGACACCAACGCACCAACAACAAACACCGTCACCGCCGCCAACCGCAGGGTCGATAAAACCATCACAACCTCGTCAAATTTCCGCTTCAAATGAAAATGTCCGACCACCATCATGATCCGTCAAAAGCACATGATCCAAACGGATCACAACCTTCGCGGAATCTCTTAATCATACCGATCCGCCCGGCCCGATCCAATCAGCTACGGGCTATTCGGACCATTTTGATCCATGCCTGTCAAGTCACGATGCACCAACAAAACCAGCAACGGACGCCCGATATTCCCGGACACCACCCAATCCGCGCAACCCGTACGATCCGTCTGTAATTGCTACATACTCCCTGTATTTCACGAAATTCAACCACCGCAGTACTGGCCTCACGCCGACCAACCCTGCTACGATCAGGCAGACCTGTCGGGAGCAGAAACAACATGAACATCGTTCAATCAACTCGCGCCATCCTCATTCTCGTGTCAGCCACCGTCGCATCGGTGTCGGCCGGGGCACCATCGTTCAGCCACGTCGGCGCTTTGGGACCCGGTGCCACCGGTAGTCTGATCAACGCCGTCTCGCCCGATGGCAACGTTGTCGTCGGGTTCACAAACTCACCCGCCCCCGGTGGCGGAGAAGCATTCCGATGGACACCCGACACCGGCATCACAGGCCTGGGTGTCGGAAGCGGTCTCCAGTCCGTCGCCTATGGTGTTTCCACCGGCGGAACGGTCATCACCGGTGATTCAATCAGCATTGCAAACAACCAGGCCTTCCGATGGACACCACCGTCACAATTCAACGTTATCGGCGACATCCCCGGCGGCGGAAACACAAGCCTCGCCCGCGCTGTCTCCGCAGATGGTTCAACCATCGTCGGCCAGGGCAACTCCCCCGCAGGCCTGGAAGCGTACCGATGGACCCAACCGGACGGATTTGAACGACTCGAATTCCTCCCCGGCGGCAGCGGTTTCAGCCTTGCGCTGGATGTCTCCGCCGACGGTAACGTCGTCGTCGGCGAATCCGATTCCGCGTTGGCAGACTGCTTCGCGTGCCCCGAAGCTTTCCGATGGACGCCCGATGGCGGGATCCAACCGCTCGGCGATCTTCCCGGCGGTGAATTCCGGAGCAGCGCACGAGGCACCTCACCGGACGGCAATTTCATCGTCGGGCAAGGGTTATCGGACCAGGGACTCGAAGCCTTCGTCTGGACCGAACAATCCGGAATGGTTGGCCTGGGCGATCTGCCAGGCGGGGCGTTTGAATCCCGTGCATTCGCCATTTCCGCCGACGGTTCAACCATCGTCGGCCAGGCCAGCGCGGAAAACGGCGTCACCGCGTTTCTCTGGACCGAATCCACTGGCATGATCACCGTCCAATCACTCATTCAAAACGACCTCAATCTCGACATCACCGGTTGGACTCTTATCTCTGCCACCGACATTTCCGACGACGGACTCACCATCGTCGGCAACGGGGTTAACCCCGCAGGTCAAAACGAAGGATGGGTTCTCCGCGTCCCCGAACCCACCACCGTCACCATCCTCGCGTTCTTCGTTATCGCCATAGGCCGAAAAACCCGCCGATAATCAACGCGGTCCGTTCGACAGCCCGATCATTCTTCAAAATCATTTGCACGCCCGGCGGATATATCTAAAGCTGGGGACATGATCTCAGCACTGAACAACACGAGCGCGTTGCGCGCCGGGTTCCAATTCAATCGCAACCAGAACGAGCAGAACGCGGTGATGCAAAGACTCGCAACCGGAAAACGCATCAACGCCGGCAAGGATGGTCCTGCGGACCTCATCTCCTCCGAAAGACTCTCCGCCGAGATCAAGGCGCTCGAAGCAGAAACCCGCAGCTTCGAAAGACAACAGGCAAACGCCAACATCGCAGACGCCAACGTCGGACAACTATCGAGTCTCTACAGCGAACTCAACGGTCTGGTTGTTTCCAGTGCCAACAGCGCCGGACTCAGTGACGCGGAAATCGCCGCAAACCAGCAGCAGATTGACTCCATCAACTCGAGCATCCAGCGTCTTACCGGAGACGCCGTCAAATCCGTCGACACCACCGGGCTGTCAACTACCGAAGCAGACGCACTGAAGCAACAGCTCACCGACTCCGCCGCAGCAGCACGCTCGATCGCATCGGGAGGTGCCAACAACGTCACCAACGGCGATCTCGCGGCCGCGCAGGCTGCCATCGCCCAATCCATCACCGACGTCGCCTCGGCAAGAGGCTCCATCGGCGCGTTCCAGAAAAACACCCTTGCCCCCGGGATTCGATCGAATCAGGTCGCCATCGAGAACCTGACCGCGAGTCGAAGCAGGATCGAAGACGCAGACTTCGCCGTTGAAACAAGCAACCTCGCCCGCACCAACATCCTCACCGCCGCCGGCATCAAGACTCTGAAAATCGCGCAACAACAAGCCAGTACCGTCCTGAGCCTCCTTTCCAACGACGATTGACGAATTTCGATCTTTTTTTCAAAAAACCACTTGATCCTCACGCTACGGGATGGTGTACGCTTCTACTGATGCGTCACGAATCGCGTTCCACAGGATCAGGAAAATGAACGAACAAACCTGGAAAGTCGGACGACTCGCCAACCAGACGGGCGTCTCCATCCGCACGCTGCATTACTACGACGAGATCAATCTGATGACCCCGTCGCACCGCACGGGTTCAGGTCACCGACTCTATGTCCGTCAAGACGTCGAACGACTCCTGCGCATCAAGCTGCTGCAGCAACTGGGTTTCAGCCTCGATGACATCCGCGAATTGCTTGACAACCCGACATTCGCCCCCAAACGCGTTCTCGAAATGCACCTGCGACAGTTGCGCGACGAACTCGACGCCAAACGAAAACTATGCACGTTATTGGAGGCCATCACACGCAGGATGGACGCCAAACAGGAAATACCCGTTGAAGAATTTTTGCAAATCATCAAGGAGATCGAAATGCAGGAGAAAATCAAGGAGTACTACACCGAAGAACAGCTCGAAACCCTCAGGAAACGAGGCGAAGAGTTGGGATCGGAGCACATCGAAAACGTCCAAAAAGAATGGCCTGAACTGATGAACAGGATCAACACCGCCATGAAAAACGGCGTCGATCCGACATCACCGGAGGTTCGCGAAATGGTCGCCCGTCATCAGGAACTGATCCAACAATTTACGGGAGGTGACAAGGGAATCGAGGAGTCCCTCAAAAACATGTACCGAAACATGGGCCAACAGGTCACCCAAACCCATAATTTCAACATGAACCCCGACATGGCTGACTACATGAACCGCGCCGGGACTGCGGGATGACGCGCAGGAGGACAGGCCTGATTTTGCGGGACTTGTGTCGCCAACGAGGCATCGAGCTGTTGGAAGGGCACAGCATGTCGTACCTGGGGAGCGGGTCCATTCCCTGGATATAACGTTGCAAGCCCGTCACCCGGAAGGGGTGACGCTGCAAATAAATGAAAAGGCGACGCGGCAGGGATCGATTTCATCCCGGCAGAATTTTATCATCACTCGATCATGGGGGTCGTGCTGCCTATTCGACCGTCACGCTCTTGGCGAGGTTTCGCGGTTTGTCCACGTTGCATCCGCGCAACAGAGCGGCGTGGTACGCGATCAACTGCAGCGGAATGACCGTGAGGATGGGCTGCAACGGTTCGAGGGTGTCGGGAATGTAGATGACCGACTCCGCCAGTTGGCTGATGTGGTGATCGCCTTCTGTCGCGATGGCGATGACACGCCCACCGCGCGAGCGAACCTCCTCGATATTGCTGATGATTTTTTCGTATTGACTGCCTCGCGTCGCGATGAACACAACGGGCATATCGTCGGTGATCAGCGCGATCGGACCGTGTTTCATTTCAGCGGCGGGCAGACCCTCGGCGTGGATATAACTGATTTCTTTCAGTTTCAGTGCACCTTCAAGGGCGACCGGGTATTGGTATCCCCTGCCAAGGTACAACCAGTTGTCACGATCGACGTAGGTTTCAGCCACCTTCCTGCAGGCATCGTTCTGTTCGAGGATGGTGGTGACCTGCTCGGGAATGCGTTCGAGTGCGGTCAGGAACTGCTCCGCTCCGGGTTGGGACATATGGCGACGCCTGCCGAGATAGCAGGCGAGCATTGAAAGAACAACAACCTGTCCCGAAAACGCCTTCGTGCTGGCCACCCCGATTTCCGGTCCGACGTGTAGATAAATTCCCGCATCGGTCGTGCGCGCGATCGAGGAACCGACGACGTTGACGACGCCCAATGCGAGGGCACCGCGTTGTTTGGCCTCTTCCAAAGCTGCCAACGTGTCGGCTGTCTCGCCGCTCTGTGATATGGCGATGACCACGGTGCCGTCCTCTATAATCGGGTTGCGATAGCGAAATTCGCTGGCGTATTCAACCTCACAGGGGATGCGGGCCAGCTCTTCCATGAGGTATTCGCCGACAAGCCCGGCGTGCCATGCGGTTCCACAAGCCGTGAGGATGATGCGTTTCGCGCGGGTCAGCTCGCGGGCGACGTCGGCGATACCGCCCAGATGAATGGTGCCCTTCTCGGGATCGATGCGACCACGCATGCAGGTTTTCAGGGCTGCCCCCTGTTCGTGGATCTCCTTGATCATGAAATGCTCGTGTCCGCCAAGCTCGATCTGATCCAGGGTCCATTCGATTTCCTGAATCTTCTTGGTGACGGGAATGTCTTCAAGTGTGGTTGTGCGGATTCCATTGGCACTGACGCAAACCATCTCGTCATCTTCGAGATATACCACCTGCGACGTGTGGGCGAGGATGGCGCTCGCGTCCGACGCGACGATGTATTCACCCTTGCCAATCCCGACGAGCAGCGGGCTGCCGCGTTTGGCAGCCACGATCACACCCGGTTCGTCCCTGCAAACCACGGCGATACCGTATGTTCCGCGCACTTCGTGCAGTGCTTTGCGAACCGTTTCCTCGAGATCACCGTCGTAGAGCAGGGCGATCAGTTGTCCCAGGACCTCGGTATCGGTGTCCGATTTGAACGTGACCCCCTCGTTCTGCAGATAGGTTCGCAGGGTGTAGTGATTCTCGATGATGCCGTTGTGCACAACGGCGAATCGCCCGGACTGGTCGGTGTGGGGGTGGGCGTTGATGTCGTTTGGCGCGCCGTGGGTCGCCCAGCGCGTGTGGGCAATACCCGTGACGGCCTGGTCGTCGTGTTTGAGAATTTGTTCGAGAACGGAGATGCGACCGGCAGATTTGGTAATACGGATGGCATCGTCACCCACGAGTGCGACACCTGCGGAGTCGTATCCACGATATTCGAGCCGCTTGAGACCCTCCAGCAGGATCGGTAGAGCCTGTTTGGTTCCGACGTAGCCTATGATTCCGCACATGCTGCGATGCTCCTGCATTCTGGACGGTGGTTATCCCATTATCGGCCGACGCGGGTAGATGCTCCATTTCGCGGATGGGCAGCGATGTCGGACATTTTGCCGGAACGCCCGCACCACGACTGCGAAAAGTCCGGTAACATGCGTTATTATACCATCCACCGTCAGCCATCCCAATGGGGCGGTCGTTTCATTTACGATCGGTCCGCTTGGTTGTTTGGCGAAAAATCAGTTCGAGACTGAAAAATGGACCTTTTTCACGAACAACACGAGAAACGACGGCAGGCGGTGGCACCCCTGCCTGTGCGGATGAGGCCTGTGTCGCTGGACGATTTCGCGGGTCAGTCGCATTTTATCGGTCCCGGGAAGCTGCTGAGGCGGATGTTGGAGGCGGACCGCCTGACCAGCGCGGTGTTCTACGGTCCGCCCGGGACGGGGAAGACGACGCTGGCGCACATCATCGCGACCGTGACGGAGGCGTCGTTCGAGCAGGTCAACGCAGCCGCGGTGGGTGTGAAGGAGATTCGGGAGATTCTCGCACGGGCGCGGGAGCGGGTTGAAACGGAGGGTCGCAGAACGGTCCTGTTTGTTGATGAACTCCACCGGTTCAACCGTGCTCAACAGGACGTGCTGTTGGGCGACGTCGAGGACGGGATCGTGATCCTGCTGGGCGCGACGACGGAAAATCCGTTCTTTTCGGTGAACACGCCGCTGTTGTCGCGCAGTCAGGTGTTTCAGTTCGAGCCGTTGTCCGTGGCTGACATCCGGCAATTGATGCGACGGGCGCTTGTCGATACTGAGCGCGGTTTGGGAAAATTCAACGCCACGATCGAGGACGACGCGCTCGAGCATCTGGCTGTTTCGTGCGATGGTGACGCCCGACGCGCCCTGACGGCGTTGGAGATTGCGGTCGTCAGCCAGTCAGCCAAGGGCAATAATCAACCCACCGTCGTCGGTATCGAGGTTGCGGCTGAGTCGATTCAGAAAAAGGTCATTCGCTACGACGCCGGTGGTGACGAGCATTACGACGCAGCCAGCGCGTTGATCAAATCCATCCGCGGGAGCGATCCCGACGCTGCGATCTATTGGCTGGCGAAGATGTTGGAGGGTGGCGAGGACCCGCGATTTATCGCACGTCGGCTGGTCATCGCGGCGGCGGAGGATATTGGCAACGCCGATCCGCGCGGACTCGTCGTCGCGCAGGCGGCGGCTGATGCGACAAATTTCATCGGTCTGCCCGAGTGTCAATTGCCCCTCGCTCAGGCGACGATCTACCTCGCGTGTGCGGAGAAATCGAACTCCGCTACCAAGGCGATCGGGGCTGCCCGGGAGGATGTTCGCCATGGTCGAACGATCCCGGTTCCCATACATTTGCGCAGCGGTCATTATCGTGGGGCGGACCAGCTCGGTCACGGGGTTGGATACCGATACCCGCATGACGAACCCGAGGGTATGATGCAGGAATATCCGGGTGTGGATCGTACGTTTTACGAACCTGTCGAGCGCGGGTACGAACGACAAATGTCAGCCTATCTGAAAAAACTGCGTGCGATGCAACGTGATCGCGGAACCGAATCGTCGGGCGGCGGGTGACCACGGGAATGAAAAAGGAACTGCGGCAGAAATATCGAACGCTCCTGGCGGACATGTCGATTGCGGAATACGAGCGCAAGTCGAATGAAGCTGCGGTGCGATTGTTTGATTGTCGCGAATTTGCAAGGGCGCAGGTGATCATGGCCTTTGTGTCGCTGCCGACGGAAATCGAAACGACGCAGGTCATTCTGCACGCGTGGCAGGAGCACAAACGCGTCTGCGTGCCGAAAGTGAGCTGGGAGCAGCGGCGGATGATGCCGGTGGAGATTAACTCGCTGACCGAGGACCTCGCGGAGACGCAATTCGGCCTGCACGAGCCTGTTTCGGGGATACCCGTGCCGCTGGCCACGATTGATCTGGTGATCGTGCCCGGATTGGCGTTCGACGCGTTTGGAAACCGGCTGGGTCGGGGCAGGGGATTCTACGATCGATTTCTGTCCAACCCGGAATTCAAGGGAAAAGCCTGTGCCTTTGCGTTCGACGAGCAGATGACATCGGCTGTTCCGGTTGGGCCCCATGATCGCCCGGTCGATCTTCTTGTCACGGACAAGCGCACCCTGCGATTTCGTCGCTAGATTTTCGTCAACACACCAATTGGGTCGCGTAAACCGTTATCACGGGTGGCCCACCTCTTTGGAGGTGGGGGGACTCGATTGCTGATTGAGATTCGACTCCCCCACGGCTAAAGCCATGGGCCACCCGACCGTCAAACGTCGAGCAACAAAGCGCTGGATTTGCGTCAACACGTTTTGGGCTTCGCGTAAACCGTTGTCAAATAGAAGACGGCGTGATGGTGTGGAATCGGACTTGCGATCCGTTGCCCGGCGACTATCCTTGGCGAACTGAGGTTTGCAATCCCGCCAGCCTTTTGATTGACTGGACAAGCCGTTGATCGACGCGGGTCAGGGCAGCGGTTTGACATACGGAACGGAGCGAAGCCAACGTGGCCAGAAGACGAAACCGACGACGTGCGAGGCGAAACAGGCGGATTGTGGTCCTTGCGATTCTGGCTGGGAGTGCGGGTCTGGTCTACTGGCAGTGGCCTGTGTTGCAGTCCATCAGGACCGGGCCGGTCATCACAACCATCACACCGCCCGTGTTGACAAACGATCGCCCCGAGACGACGCCGCTGGACGGCGGTCCCTACAAAAACGTCCCCGAGCGGGGTGAGAATCCGTTGTCAGCTACCCCGAAAAACGTCATCGCGGACGATTCGCGGCCGGAGGATTTGCTCGCGTCCGCCCGACATGAACTATCCGCCGGCGATCTCGTTCTCGCGCGTGCCCATTTCAGCGAGGCGCTCAATGTCGGGCTGCCCGAGGCGGACACGATCGAAGCGCGAGCGGCATTGCGCAGGCTGGGTCGGGAAACGATTTTCTCTGCGACGGCCAAGCCGGGCGATCCACTGACCGAGTATTACACGATTGTTCCGGGCGACAGTTTGTTCAAAATTGCCAAACGATTTGACATCACGGCGGAGTTGTTGGCCCGGATCAATAACATCAGGAACGTCAACCTGATTCAGGCGGGTAGACGCATCAAGACCGTCAAGGGACCGTTCAACGTTCGCGTTACCAAGAGCACGCATACGCTCGACATTTTCATTGGTGACACCTTTGTCGATCATTTCAGTGTGGGGCTTGGTTCGGACGACTCGACACCGCTGGGTGGCTGGGTTGTTAAGGACAAACTGAAAAACCCGACCTATTATCCACCGCGCGGTGGGAAGATCGTGTCCGCGGACGATGCGGAGAATCCGCTCGGCGAACGTTGGATCGGGCTGCAGGGCGTCAAGGGTGGTGCGGTTGGGCAGATGCGGATCGGGATCCACGGAACGATCGCACCGGAGTCGATCGGACAGAATGCGTCGATGGGGTGTGTGCGGATGCTCAATGAAGATGTTGAACGACTGTTTGAATTGGTGATCGAACAGAAATCGACTGTTGAGATTACGCAGTAGGTTCTTCCAGTCTGGAAACGTGCGAGCCGGTCGGGATCACAAATCATGGCGTGGATCAGGCAAATCAGTGACGAGCAGGCTGAGGGGCAGTTGGCGAAAATCTTTGAGGCTGCGATCAAACGTGGTGGGAAGGTCTTCAACATTGTCCGCCTGCAGAGTTTGAACCCATCTGTCCTGCAAGCGGGGATGGGCATCTACATGGCTACCATGTTCAAGGACTCGCCTCTGTCGCGGGCGCAGCGGGAAATGCTTGCAACCGTGGTTTCGCGGGCGAACGAGTGCCATTACTGAACGATCTCCCACTCAGAAGACCTCCGGTCGGAGGCCAATGACGATGTACTCGCGGAGGCAGTGCGTAAAGACTATCGCACAGCCGATCTATCTCCCGCCGACCGGTCGTTGTGCGACTACGCCGACAAGCTGACCCGGACCCCAGCCGCGTGCACCGAATCTGACGTGCAGAAGCTACGCCAACAGGGTTTTGACGACCGTGCGATTCACGACGCCGCACAGGTGATCGCCTATTTCAACTACATCAACCGCATCGCCGACGGGCTTGGGGTCGATCTGGAACCGGACATGCCGCCGCCTGAGGACCACTAACCCCTACAATCAACACCGCCAATGTCTGATACTTCCGTGACCAAGACAAGCCATCAGGACATTCCGATCCCGCCTCGGTATTGGTGGCTCAAGCGGATCGGGGTTGGTGTGTTCGTGCTCATGTTGGTCGTCGTGGGATTGCGATTGTGGTGGGGATATTCCGTCGATCGCCGCGTGGACGAGATGATTGCCAAATACCACGCCGCCGGGGAACCCATCCTTCCCGAAGACTTCGCCTCCGACCCCGTTCCGGACGAGGAGAATGCGGTCTGGTATTACGAGCAGGCGGCGGCAGCGATAACCCACCCGACCGGCGTGACGATCACGATTGATGACATCAGCAGTAATCCGGAATTGTTACGCACGCACGCCGATGAGGTCGCTACGATCATGGCCGCCAACGAGTCGTTTTTTGAATTTGCCCACCAGGCCCGATCGGTAGAGCACACGGATTGGAACTTCAATCTCTCCGGGCCGTTGATCAACACGATGTTGCCAAGCCTCAAGGTCTATCGCGCAGGTGCGAAGCTTCTCACTGTTGCAGCCTCAAAACACGCCCTTGACGGCGATCCAGGATTGGCTGTCCGGAAGTTTGAAGACGCGCTTGCTTTGGCAAACACTGTCCGAGAGTCTCCGACACTCATCAGCCAATTAGTCGCGATGGCGGTGGATAGGCTGATTTGTTCCACGCTGGAGCGCGCAAGTGCGACGATCGTCAACGCGGATTCTCGCGATGACGTTGAACGACTGATCCGCGAATTGCTTGATCCACATGCCCCCAACGACGGGTGGTCCAGGGCGATGTTCATGGAGAGGGCGACATACCTTGACACGGTTTCGAGAATGGCCAATGGAACACTCACCACCTCCGCGATGGGTGGTGGCAGTTGGCCTGTAACATCCAGGCCGGCTGATCGTGCCCTTGCGTTGATTATGGGACCAGCCATCAAGCTGTCCGCCATCGATATCATGGCGTACGCAGACTCGGCGGAACAAGCGGGTGGTCAGCCAACATATCCAAAAGCCATGCAGATGTACTCTGATCCTTCCTTTCCAGGAATCAAGGGTCCCTCACCGTCAAAACGACTTGGGCAACTGGTGCAATCTATTTTATTGCCATCCTTTGAACGCGCCCTCGTCATTCATTTTCGGGTACGCGCGCAGAGAATCATGACTGCGACCGCGTTGGCTATCCACCTGTATGAACTTGATCACGGTGAGCGTCCTGAATCTCTGGAAGAATTGGTTCCCGACTATTTACCCACCGCCCCGTTGGACCCGTTTCATCCCGATGGCAAGATCATTGGCTACCTGCCCCACGCGGACAAACCGCGCCTCTACAGCGTCGGCCTAGACGGGGTGGACGACAAGGGGACATATGAACGAAAAAAACGCGGTGCCATCAACCTTGAGGTGAAAGACTCTCCGTATTTTCTCAACGGCCCACCCCCTGCTATTGACGAATCGTCCACACCATTACAACCCGGACACGATGGCGGTGACATAGAGAACGAGCAGGGAAATTCCAAACGGAACGACAAGAAGAATCCCAAACCAAAAAATGGGGATGAAAATGGCCAGCTTCGTCGTAGTAACGGTTCGCCTCCGGAGTGATCGGTGGGCCACATGGAGTATGTCTAACCACCAGGGGAGAATCACCCCAATCGGCAACACAACCGCCGGAACTGCAAAAAACAAGAACGGCACGTCAGGTCCAAACTGTGTCCTGGGTCGGAAATGGACTGCGAAGGCGGCACATACGATGGGAAACATCATCAAGGCCAACGGACCGGATGTGTAATAGCTTAGCGCAATTGCCCGATTCTGAATCGATACCGGCAAATGCTTTGGATGAAAAAAATAGCTCGGCACCCCAGTCACCAGGGCGAGAATTAGAAGCGGCAGAGCGAGCAGGACAGACAGACCGAGCGGAAGCAACCATCCTTCCCCACCAAGAATACCAATGACCCTTAATGTGTCCCAAAGGGACCATGTCAAGAAGACCGCCAACGGCACCCACGTCAAAGAAACCGTCGCCCAGCGGTAACTTTGCGAATGGTCGAAACCCACTGGTTTGGCGATTTCGTTGCAGAACTCGACGTTCCGAAACATCACCATCCACATCGTCTGCCCATACGCCCGCCACCAGCCTATCCGCTTGCGATGCACCCACGGAATGGCGGACTCCATCGTCTTCATGGCGGACACTTCGTACCCGCACTCCGGACAGCGATCGCTCACCAGCCCGCGGAGGTTGTAGTCGCACTGCGGGCAGTAGACATCCTCACTGATCAACCAGGGCTTGTTCGCCGCCGGCGCATCTGTGGTGCTGTCAATCGTGTCGATTTCAGGGTCCATTGGCCACAGACTCGCCGCAATCGAACGGCAAGTCCACCCCAGCCTGCCCGCGATGACGGGTCATCCGACTTCCGCTATAATTCAACGCGTGGCGAACCCTTGCGGGGGCAAAGGCCCGTTGGCCTACCCACCTGATTCGCGATCAACGATACGGATGAACCAACATGGATTTTGATCTACCTGAAGAAATGTCAGCCCTGCGGGAAATGACCCGCAGATTCTGCGCCGAGGAAATAGGCCCGCACGCTCGTGAATGGGACCGAACCGGCGAAATCCCGATGGACACCATCAAAAAAATGGGCGAACTCGGGTTCATGGGCACGCTCGCACCGGCGGACCTCGACGGCGCGGAGCTGGGCTACCTCGGCAATGCCATCGTCATGGAAGAATTCGCCAGACAATGCGGCGGAACCGCCCTCATGCTGGCGGCCCACAACGGATTGTGCCAGGGGCACCTCCTCGTGGCTGCCAACGACGAACAGAAGAAGAAATACCTCCCCGCACTCGCACGCGGCGAGATGATCGGCTCGTGGTGTCTGACCGAACCGAGCAGCGGATCCGACGCAGCCGCCCTCAAGACCCGTGCGGAACTCAGGGGCGACGAATGGGTCATCAACGGCTCGAAAATGTTTATCACTAACGGTGACCGGGCGGGCTTGTTCATCGTGACAGCCCGAACCAGCGATGAAAGCAAGACCAAGGGCATCAGCGCGTTCATCGTCGAGCGCGACACGCCTGGCTTGTCTACCGGTATCAAGGAAGACAAGATGGGCATGCGTGCCAGCGACACTGTGCCGGTGAACTTTGAAAATGTGAAAATCCCCAGGGAAAACCTCTGCGGCGAACTCAACATGGGGTTCATCGACACCCTGAAGGTGCTCGAGCGCGGACGCATCGCGATCGGATCGCTGTCCGTCGGCCTCGCGCGTGGCGCGATGGAAGAAGCTGTCGCCTATGCGAAGGAACGCGAACAATTCGGCAAGCCGATCATTCAACACCAGATGTTGCAGTTCATGCTCGCGGACATGGCCACCCAAATCGACGCAGCCCGCCTGCTGTGTCGAAAGGCGGCGTTGCTACAGGACTCCGGCCAATCTTCTGAAATCGAGTCGGCTATGTGCAAACTGTTCGCCAGCGAAATCGCGACGAAAGCCTGCCTCGACGCGATCCAGATTTGCGGCGGTTATGGCTATACGAAAGACATGCCAATGGAGCGACTGATGCGAGACGCCAAGCTGTGTGAAATCGGCGAAGGCTCCAGCCAGGTGCAACGTCTGGTCATCGCCCGCAAGCTGCTCGACTTGAGAAAGGGTGCGTGATGGATTTTGAACTGTCGGAAGACCATCGCATGCTACAGGAATCCGTTCGCGACTTCGCGTTCAAAGAGGTAGCCAGGGGTGCAGAGCAACGCGACCACGAATGCGCCATGCCACAAGGGTTGATGGATCAACTTAACGAATTGGGTTTGCTCGGCATTTGTATCCCGGGTCAATACGGTGGAGCGGGGATGGACACGCTCGCTTCGACACTGGTCGTCGAGGAAATTTCAAAAGCGTGTGCCGGTACGGGTGTATTTTTGAGCGCCCACAATTCTCTTTGCGTCGATCCGATCATGGCGTTTGGCACGGAGACGCAGAAGCAAAAATATCTGTCGATGCTCGCAAGCGGGACGGTCGGATGCCTGTCACTGACAGAAGCCAACAGCGGATCCGACGCGGGGGGGGCAAAGTGCATGGCCGTCGAAGAAGCAGACGGTTGGCGTATCAATGGCAGCAAGATTTTCGTCACCAACGGCAAGGAAGCAGGCGTCATGGTGCTGATTGCCGTGACCGATCCCGACGACAAGCGACACCGCCTCAGCGCGTTCATCGTGGAGCATCCGACCGCCGGCCTGCGTATCGGCAAGCTCGAAAAGAAGCTCGGTATTCGTTGTAGCTCGACGGCGGAGTACGTTTTTGAGGACTGCATCATTCCGAAGGACAACCTGCTTGGCGAGCGAGGAAAGGGCTTCAACGTCGCACTCGCGACTCTCGACGGTGGGCGCATCGGCATCGCCGCACAAGCGCTGGGGATCGCCCAGGCCTGCCTTTACGTCGCGTCGAAATACGCCAACATGCGCGAGCAGTTCAACCGCCCAATCGCCGCGTTCCAGGCCATCCAAACCAAAATCGCCGACATGGCTGTCCGCATCGAAGCCTCGCGAAACCTGGTCTATCGGGCAGCGTGGTTGAAGGATCAAAAACGTTCGTACGGGTATTACAGCGCCATGGCGAAACTGTACGCCAGCGAGACCGCCTCGCTGTGCGCTAATCACTGCGTGCAGGTCTTCGGTGGTTATGGTTATTGTCAGGACTATCCGGCTGAGCGGTTTCTGCGCGACGCCAAAATCACCGAGATATACGAAGGCACGAGCGAAATCCACCGTCTGGTCATCGCCCGAGGCTTGTTGAAGGAAGCCGAAAACAACTGGATGTCGAGTATCTAGAATGTCACGAGAACGGATTGGGCAGGATGATCGCGCTGATTAACCAACGGAAGAACGATCTTGAACGTGTTTGTCAACGCCGACAGGTACGGTCGCTCGACGTCTTTGGATCGGCGGCGGACGGTTCGTTTGTAGACGAGTCAAGCGATCTGGATTTTCTCGTCCAGTTCAAGGAATTGCCCCCCGCGGAGCATTACGAATCCTACTTCGGACTGTGGGAGGATTTGCAATCAATGTTTCGGCGAAACGTCGATCTGGTCGAATCGTCCGCCATGAAGAATCCATATTTCATCCGCGAAGTAAAACAAACAAGTCAAAGAATCTATGAAACGAAATCGTGACAAATATATTTACGACATGTTGGATTCCAGTCGGTATGTTATGGAAATCACGGGAGATCAATCGCTTGAGAGGTTCAACGAAGATCGCATGTTCCGCCGCACAATCGAACGCGAGTTGCAAATCATCGGAGAAGCTATGTTGCAACTCAAGTCGGTCGATCCAAAATGCGCCGCGGGCTTCGATGAACACCAACGGATCATCGGATTTCGACATGTCCTCGTCCACGGCTATGATGCGCTGGAGGCAGACATCGTCTGGCATATTGTCACCGAGAAACTTCCGTTGCTGGTCCAACAGTTGGAAGCCGCGATGGACAAGCGAAAATAGATATTACTGAAAAAACCCAAGCGAGACGAACACCAAAATGGCAACCAACAAAACAATCGCCGTCATCGGCGCGGGACAAATGGGGCGGGGCATTGCCCAGGTTTTTGCCCAGGCTGGTTTCACCGTTCATCTGAACGACGCCTTTCCAAAAGCGATCGAAGCTGCCCCCGGCTTGATCGGCAAACTGCTCGACCGCGCCGTCGAAAAAGGCAGAATGGACGCTTCCACTGCGGAGGAAACCAAAAAGCGAATCGTTCCCACGCCGTCGTTGGCGGAACTAGGCCAACCGCAACTCATCATCGAAGCCGCCACGGAAAATCCTGATCTCAAAATCGAACTCTTCAAGAAAATCGACGGCCAGGTCGCTCCCGGTGGTATCATCGCCTCGAACACGTCGAGCATCAGCATCACCAAACTCGGTGCCGTCGTTTCCGACGCCACCCGCTTCGTCGGCATGCACTTTTTCAATCCCGTCCCGGTCATGACTCTTGTCGAAGTCGTCCGCGGACTCGATACGTCCGATGAAACAGTCAATGAAACCGTGGCACTCGCAAAGGAAGTCGGCAAGACCCCGCTCGTCGTCAACGACCATCCGGGATTCGTCTCCAACCGCGTGCTCATGCCCATGATCAACGAAGCCGTCTTCACTCTGCAGGACGGCGTGGCAGATGCGGAGACCATCGACGGCATCATGAAAATGGGCATGAATCATCCCATGGGACCGCTCGCGCTCGCGGACCTCATTGGCGTCGACACCTGCCTGTTCATCATGGAAGTTCTGCACCGCGACCTCGGCGAAGACCGCTACCGACCCTGCCCGCTGCTGCGAAAAATGGTGGACGCCGGTCGCCTCGGTCGAAAAGTAAAGAAAGGGTTCTTCAGCTATGAGTAGCCAGACGCAGTCAGCGGTTTCCTTCGATGGAACCATCGCAACCATCACTCTCGCCACGGATGGCGGACTCAACGTTATGTCCACCGACGCGATCTCACGCCTCGGAGACGCTGTCGCCAGGGTCGCCGCCAACCCCGACATCCGCTTCACCATCCTCCGCGCCGAAGGCAAGGTCTTCGTGGCGGGTGCGGATATCAAGGAAATGGCCGCGTTCGATACTACCGCCGGTCAACGATTCGGCCAGCTAGGGTCATCCGTCTGCGATGCGATCGAATCACTTCCGTGCATCACTTTCGCTGCGCTGCAGGGGGCTGCCCTCGGCGGCGGATTTGAAATCGCCGTCGCGTGCGACTTTCGCATCGCTGTCGCCAAGGCCAAAATCGGCATGCCCGAAACCACGCTCGGACTCATTCCCGGCTGGGGCGGCATCCCACGATCCATCCGCCTGGCAGGTCTGTCAGCCGCGAAACGACTCATGTTCTCCGGTGCGTTCATCTCCGCCGAAGAAGGCGCGAAACTGGGACTAATCGACGCCATCGTCTCCGACGCCGACGCACTCGACACCGAAATCAAAAACTGGATCACGCGTTTCGACCGAGGTGGACCAGCCGCTATCGGACTAGCCAAACGCGCCATCCGCGATGGCAGGGACGTCGCAGCTTTTGCCGATTGTTTCAATACAGACCAGGCCCGCGAGGGAATGACCGCGTTCACCGAAAAACGACCCGCTTCCTGGACAAAAGGCGGGTAACGAAAGATCAATCATGAGCACCCGACCCAACATAGGCCAACCACACGCAACCGAATCTCTCGACGACGACAAACCATTCGTCGGCCCCGAAGACATACGCAATTTCGACCCAGCCAGGTCGCTCGCAGAACCAGGCCAATTCCCCTACACCCGCGGCATCCACCGCACGATGTATCAAAAACGACTCTGGACCATGCGCCAGTTCGCCGGGTTTGGGTCAGCCGCCGAAACCAACCAACGATTTAAATACCTCCTCGAACATGGCCAAACCGGACTCAGCACCGCCTTCGACCTGCCGACGCTCATGGGCAGAGACGCAGACGACCCACTCTCGCTCGGCGAGGTCGGTCGGTGTGGCGTAGCCATCTCATCACTGGACGACATGCGTCGCCTCTTCGACGACATCAATCTCGCAGACGTCAGCACGTCCATGACCATCAACGCACCCGCAGCCATCCTCCTCGCTTTCTATATCTGCGTCGCCGAAGAACAAGGTCACACACCCGACCAACTCCGAGGCACCCTGCAAAACGACATCCTCAAGGAATTCCACGCACAAAACGAATACGTCTATCCACCACACCCGAGCGTCAAACTCGTCATCGACACCATCGAATATTGCACCCAACACATGCCGCAATGGAACACCGTTTCGGTCAGTGGCTACCACATCCGCGAAGCCGGTGCGACCGCAGCCGAGGAACTCGCTTTCACGCTTGCGGACGGCATGGAATATGTGAAATACTCGATCGAGCGGGGGCTCGACGTCGATGCCTTTTCCCCTCGCCTCAGCTTTTTCTTCGATGTGCACAACGACTTCTTCGAGGAAATCGCCAAGTTCCGCGCTGCAAGACGCATCTGGACACACGCCATGCGCGATCGATTCAACGCCAAAAACGAACGAAGCTGGCTGCTGCGAACGCACGCGCAAACCGCCGGCGTCACCCTCACCGAACAGCAACCGATGAACAACGTCGTCCGCGTCGCCTACCAGGCCCTCGCAGCCGTCCTCGGCGGCGTGCAATCCCTGCACACCAACAGCATGGACGAAACTCTCGCCCTGCCAAGCGAGCAGGCCGTCAAGGTCGCCCTGCGAACCCAGCAGATCCTCGCCCACGAAACCAACGTCACCCAAACCGTCGATCCGCTCGCCGGCAGCTACTTCGTCGAAAAACTCACCAACGAAATCGAAGCAAAAGCCAACGCCATCATCGACCAGATCGATGCCATGGGCGGTGTGGTCCCAGCCATTGACAGAGGCTATTTCCGACGCACCATCGCAGACTCGGCTGTGCAATCCAACAAGAGTCTCGAGTCCGGCGAGTCGAAAATCGTCGGTGTCACCGACTACCGCGAGGAAAACGAAAAACGCACGATCCCCATTCTTCAAATATCTCAGGACACCGAAGACCTGCAGGTCGCCCGACTCAAAAAATTGAAGAGTGAGCGTGACTCCGCCAGGCACAAGTCCGCCTTGGAAGCACTGCGTCAGTCCGCCGCCAACAACGAAAACGTCATGCCCGCTCTAATCAACGCCGCCAAGGCAAACGCCACCGTCGGCGAAATGGTCGACACCCTGGCAAACGTCTTCGGCCGCTACGACGGCGGCCCGGAGTGGTGATGTGCAACAGCACGGTATGCTACATGCTAACCGCCCGACGCGGCAGATTTTCCATCGCCTCATTGGTATGTTTGATGGGCACGGTACTCGCCGCATATGCCTGGAACCGAAGCTACGTTGAGGGCCGCATTATCAGAGAGAACTGGCCAGAATTCACGCCCGGTGACGGGTGGGGGCCCACTAACGAAAAAGTGGCTAAGGAACTGCAAGCAGGGATATCACTCGGCCAGATCGCAAGTCTCGACGAAGGGCGATCACTTCATTATGTATTTGAACTCTCCCGCAGTCATCCGGAAGCCCTTACGGGCTGGAATTGGTATTTTCAGTTCTCAAAAAACAACATCTTCTTTATCCGTTGCATCGCCGGTAGCCTACGTTTGTCGGTCCATACAATTGAACGATCATATCAAGAATTTGAAGATGCGCAGTCAGCTCGTTTTCGAACGAACCGGCGACCAAAGTCTTTCGAGTTTTGGGGATTCGGAGTAGGACAAACCGATCATCAGCGTATTGCCTCGTACGTCGAAGAGGATAGCTGGAAATTGGCTCGACGAAGGTACGCCCAAAACGAATGGCGCATCATGAATGCTAACTTCCGCGTCTCTTTTTTGAAACTGCCCATATGGATCATCCTGGGAGCATTCCTCATCGTGCCTGTCCGCGCCTTCGTAGTCATGCCAATTCGTCATCATCGACGTCGACGCGCCAACCGCTGCGTCCACTGCAACTACAACCTCAACGCCCTCACAGAACCACGCTGCCCCGAGTGTGGCACGCCTGTTCCGTCCCGAACCCCGCTCGTGTAGAATCTCCCGCAGCACCAAACATGATGAGTCGGCTCGCTTCGTCGCGACCCAAACACCAACGGAACCCAACCATGACCAACCAACCCATCCGAATCCTGCTCGCAAAGGTCGGCCTCGACGGACACGACCGCGGCGTCAAGGTCCTCGCTCGAACCTTCCGCGAAGCCGGTTTTGAAGTTATCTACACAGGCCTCTGGCAAACGTGTGAGTCCACCATGTACGCAGCCATGCAGGAAGACGTCGATATTGTCGGTGTCAGCCTGCTGTCGGCTGCCCACATGACCGTCATGCCCGAAATGATCCGACTCCGCACCGAACTCCACATCGAACACATCCCGATCCTCCTCGGTGGCATCGTCCCGGTCGAAGACCACCCCAAAATGAAAGACATCGGCGTCGCAGCCATCTTCAACCCAGGCTCCTCAACCGCGGACATCATCAAGACCATCAACGAACTCGCCACCCGACCGCAACCCGCCGACGTCAAAACAGCCATCGCCGACTACCAGGCCCGCAAAGACATAGGCCTCGCACAACTGTTGACCTCCCTCCAACAAGGCCAATCCCTCAACGGATGGACCCCACCCAAAGGCAACGCCACCATCGTCGGTGTCACCGGCGCCCCGGGCGTCGGAAAAAGCTCGTTCATCGGAAAACTCAGCACCGAATTGCGATCGCGAAACCTGCGCGTCGCCGTCGTCGCCGTCGACCCCACCTCCCCCATCACCGGTGGAGCACTACTCGGCGACCGACTCCGCATGATGTCCGGAAAACCAGACGAAGGGTTGTTCGTCCGAAGCCTCGCCAGCGGCACCGTCCAGGGCGGACTAGGTCCGAACCTCGCTGACACCGTCAAACTGCTCGACGGCTACGGTTTCGACGTGATATTCATAGAAACAGTCGGCGCGGGACAATCAGACGTCGCCATCCGCGAACTCGTCGACCATGTTTTCCTGCTCGTCATGCCCGAATCAGGAGACGCCATCCAATTCAGCAAAGCCGGCATCATGGAAATCGCCACCCACTACATCCTCAACAAAGCCGACCTCGCAGGAGCAGACCGCACCGAAGCCCAACTCCTGGGCGTTCTGGGCGACACCAAACCCATCTGGCGCGTCAGCACCATCAGCGGCCAAGGCCTGCCCGATGTCGCACAATGGCTTGAATCACAAAGAAAAACCGCCTGACCGACAGCCTCACGCGGTCAGCGATATCGAATTGCGTCGAAATACGATTGACCCCGCAGTCAACAGACACAGCACCATCACGACCGTTCCCCACTCCGACACCGTCGGAATACCCGCCGCCGTCGCCTGACCCATCAACGTCAATTCCAGACTCGTCCCGCCAATCGCCCCGGACAGATTCTCGTCGGACACCTGAATCGTGTAGGTGGCTGAAAAAGACCCAACCCCAACCGACGGATCAAACGATGCCACAAACGACTGTCCACCGCCACCAGCCACAACATCAGACACCGGTGCAAAATTCGTGAACAACGCCGCCGTGTCACCAACCCCGGAAATGCCGTCCAGATCAAGATTGGCTGTCAAACCCGCCACGACCTCCAGATCATGAATGGTGAACCCTTGCGTCTGAACCGACGATCCCACGAAAAACACACCGAGGTCAATCACCAGCGTATCCTGGTTAACCACCGCATTAAACGACGCCTCCGCATGATCCAACACATCCAGCGTCGCCGTGATTACGTCGTCACCGTCAGCCGACCCGCCTCCCGCGCCTGCTGACGTCAAATCCGTATTATCAACAACAATCGTCCCGCTCTGCTGACCCACAATCGCCGCCGAACCCAATGCAATATCAATGCTCGTCGATTGCGCCCCGCCCACAAACGTTTGATCCTGGCCAGCCGCGCCCGACACCACATCGCCGGTCACCGAAACGTCAAACGTCGTCGGAATCATACCCGCCTTGTTCAACGTCACATTCTGCATCGGAGACACACCACCCATGATCACACGCAGCGACACGTCACCCGTCGAAGCTCCATCACCAGGTATGACCCCGCCCACATAGATGGTCGAATCGTTGCCGGTGGGGCCCCAAATCGCCCACACAAACTCCGGATGATCGATGAACGGATTTCGATTCCCCTGGAAAAACAGCGGGTTGTCCACACTGCTGAACACCAGATGATTCCGCCGCCGCTCAATCTCATTGACCGGATCGGAAAAATGCCATTCCACCATCTCCGACAAATCGCCCATCTGCGAACCGGACGGAAAATTGTCCGTCAACGTCAGATTCGTCGTGTTTGTGTCCGACCCGTCGTAACGGGTAGCCATGTAAAACATCGCCCGGGCAACATCCCCGCGATCGTGAACGCTCGCCGGCGACAAGGCATCCGGGTCCCAGTAGCTGCTATTGATCGTACCAAAAGGCTCGCTGCCGCGATTGCTGTTCACCACCGGATTACTCGGCCGAAGATTGAACAGATCCGAATTGTCGGGACCGCTGCTGCTGATCCCACGTGATCGAGGCCACTGGTGCTCGCGATTCCACGTCGCGCCAAAATCCCACACCCCCGGCACTGAAACCCCGTTGTAGACGAGAATGATGCGGCTCGAATCGTTCGGATCCTCATCCGTCAACTGCAACGCATCTCGAGCGTTCCCATACGTCCGCTCGACATGATTGTCGATGATGTTGTGCAGATTGTTTCTCAGCGTCGTCCCGGTCCCCGTCGCCGTCGAATAATACCCCGCGGGCGGATCAAACTGCGCCCGAACAACCCCCGATACCACCAGGGAAACCACCACAACCACTAAACCTGCCCATTTTCGCATCATTTGTTCCTCTGATCTTCCACGAACCCGCCCGGACATTGTAGCAGGTCCACACCACCAATCCAAACCCCCCCAAAAAACCGCAGCAACCGGGTATCGGTGGCCGACAGGTGGAAAATCCGGATTCCTGCGTCATCTTTTCGGGCAGTCGTGTCCGATATATCATCGGACCCGACCGTACGAGCATGGAAAACCCGGAAACCGCGTCGCCCCTGAGAGGAATCCAACATCATGACAACCAGACGAACATTGATCACCCTGTCGCTTTTGGTCGTGTCAGCCACCGTATCCGGGTTCTTCGGCTGCGGCGGGGTGGCGTTGGTTGGATTCATTGGCGCGAATATTTGCAATACAGACGAGAGATGCAATGACGGCCTGTTTTGCAACGGGGAGGAGCGATGTATCGACGAGTTTTGCGAAGACGGCGTTCCGCCCTGCGACGAGGCTGTGTGCGATGAGGAGGCAAACACCTGCTCGGCCGGTTGCACGGACGAGGCTTGTGACGATGGGGATTTTTGCAATGGGGAGGAATTGTGTAGTACCCCAATGGGTGCTTCTGGTGGCACCTGCATCAACGGTACCAGCCCCTGTTTCGTGGGTGAAGTCTGCCTTGAAGACCTGGATCGCTGCGTCGAGTGTACAAAGGACAGTGATTGCAACGAGGGTCACCTTTGCATCGATGATATTTGTATCGAAGCCCCGACTGAACCCGAGAGTTTTACCGTTTTTCTTCGGAATGAGGACAATCAGAATACGCATCTTCTGACTGCTTCGGAGAGCTTTGGACCGGGGAATCGTGTCGGCCCCGATGGCTTCCGCACGGTGGTGATGCCACCGTCGCTGGCGGGTGACGTTTTCACGTTTCGGGCAGGTAGAGAGGGGAGCGTTTTTGCGACGCTCGATTGCGAGTTCTTTCCGGATTCGGTGGAGGACGCCGTGGTCACATGGACCGGGTTCGATCTGACCTGCACAGGTGAGCTGACCCCGGACTAACAGAACGGCGCAAAGTTACTCTCCAGGCATGACCTGATCCGGTCCACGTCGATCCCTGATTTGGACGGAGTTTCTCGCGCGGTTTTGGTGTGGCAGACCCGACGCCACGGGAAGCATTACTACGATTGTTGGACGGGTAATTCGGACGGGAAATTGGGCTCTCGGACGGGTTGCGACCTGACTGTCGAAAAAACCGCCATAAGTCTATCGCCCATAGCGTTTTACGATACTGGGCAGAGCCGGACTTGAACCGGCGACACACGGATTTTCAGTCCGAAACAACACCCCCACCCCCATACCCAAAAACGACGATATCAGCGTTCCCGGTATCGCTACGGCTGTTTGTTCGTTTGGGTTGCGTTAGGTTCGGTGGGGCTTTGTGTCATTCGCGCCTGCCACAAATCTGCCATTTTTTCAAAACGGAAGTACGAAATGTATCACGCGATACAGTTTTTCCGTTCGTGCGGTTTTTTGTCTTGACAGCTCTCTATAGTGGTTATAGGCTCTTGGAGACACAGTCGAAGGAGATGTCGAAAATGCCCAAAACCAAACAGAAAAAAACCGCAGTGAAGCCGCCTCAAAGCAAGGCCCAATTTAATTTGTTCGTCGAGCCTGCTTTCGTTCGGATGCTGGATGCGCTCGGACTCATCGAAAGCAAGAGCCGCCCGGGCGTCTTGGCGGACCACCTGTCCGGTGACTGCCTGAATTTTATCGACAAGTGCGTCGAGACCGGAATCGTCACGGCGGACGAGTTCAACGAAGTGATGACTTTGCACGAAGGCGAGGGGATACCAGGCGTTTACGACGCCATCGCGGACCTGCTGGACCTGGTCTTCCGCCGATGCCCGAACGTGATGCAGCAATTGACGAGACCGCCCGCTGCGGCACGCGGTCCCGTAGACCACCTGAAGATCATGCGCATCACCTACGCGGACGGAGGGTCCGGTATTCGTGTGCAGGTTGGTGACGAAGCGTTCGTCGCGCCTGTCGTCGCGGCGATGCACCTCGCGCAAATGGTCGTGTCGGTGGCTTCCTTCGGTGGCGAGCCTGGACCGGATGTGGCTGAGTTTCTAGCAGAAGACCACAACCCACGCGGAAAGTCGGTTGATTTTCTGACTGAAGCGAAAATAGCCGTCGCGCTCGAGACGACGCCTGACGGCGACCGTGTTTGCGTGCTCTATGGTGAAAATTCAATGATTTGCTTCGACCGCCAGTCGGCGGTTGAGTTCGCAGGAAAGTTGAGAACGTCGTGCCAAACCGTAACGGCGTAGTTCAATTGGTTCTTATTGCTTTTGCGTGTTGGCCAAGCCCGGGTTCCAAGAAAACGTCCGAGCGCGCGAACAGTTTGTCCGATGGCGAGCAGGTCGTGTGTCCGCGACCTGGGCCGCTGTCGTTTTTTTGGAGATAGAAAAATGCAGACTTTCAAATTCAACCGCGGAAAGTGCGCGACGACGGTGCACGTTCCCGACGGAGCGGACGCGGCTAACCAT
>JAJDDT010000109.1 GCA_029260165.1 Phycisphaerae bacterium
CGGCGGTATTCGTCGTCGAATCAGATTCCACTGCGCGTCCGTCAAGTCGCTGGGATAAGCATTCCTCGCCATGGATCAGGCACTCCTTGCCAATTTCCATCCTTATCGGCGATATCCCTGCTTCTCACACACCCTCTAAGATTGAAAACATCAATACAGATTTGCCCCTCGGAAACCATATTGGTCATGGGAAAACCCTGGCGCACAAATACAGTGGGAGCACCTGGTTGAACGGGCCCCAAAACCGACCCGGGAGCCGCATCGCCTGATTGAACCGGAAATAGAAACGATGGCTCGCAACCGACGAATCGTGCGGGGTTGTCGTTGCTCGACAAACATGATCCAGTGTCACCTAATAAGATTCTGGCGACAATTTCAGCCTGACGCTCTGTTTGCACATAGTAGTTTGGCGATAACACAGTAAACGAAATGTTGACTGATTGCCGTTCCAGCTCAACCGGTATTGTATACGTCGTTTTCTCTGCAACAACATAACGACGATCAGGCGTTTCAAACCAAACTGCTCTGGTTCCAGTGCTCGCCACGGAAATCGGGGATTGATCGATGGACGACATCGGAGCGGTGTCGTACTGCACATTCACGGGCTCACCGCCAATGGTCAGCAACAACTGATACATATCTATGCTATATGTCTTATTGACACCAACCTTTTCAACGTGGACGACATCATTATTAGATGCAAAGAGAATCTCAACAATGCCCCCCCCCATCGGAAAGCAATTCGGCAAGATTTCGCGCGTGAAAAATCGCCATCTTGTTGGGGCCTGTATTCACCGTGTACAAGGCGTCCCGCTCGATATCCCATGAGTTGTGTCCAATTGCTACGGACGGTGGGGTACTGGGATAACTGCCCACGATTCCATTTTCAAAGGCATTGCCCACGTCAGTGATCAGAAGCGGTTTGAATTCATGGGACGGGAGCGAATCCTGCCCAAAGCCGGTAGACACCAGCACAATGGCCCAAACGACACAGGCAAACACAGACATTATCCGCAGTGATTTCATCAGACGACCTCCACTTCCTTGTTTCGTACTCTGATTCAAATGACGCGCCGCATCCTTACGACGCCCGCACCACCGGCAAATAGAATACCTGGGAATCGGCTTTGCAAGAAAAAAACGCGGAATTCAGAAAAATAGCGTCTTTTTTTGATCAACCCACTTTGAAGGATTTCATCAACATCAACCGATTGGTCCGCGGCACCGCGCAACTATGCGGAGTATTGTGCCCCCCCTGCATTCCAGCACAGCCACCGCCGTCCCGCCGCTCCTCTGCCTGCGTCAACTCGGTCGCCTGCTTGGTAACCGCAATCGTCGACGAATGGGTAAATCGGACGGCTTGACCCGGGCCGTCGAATTTTGCACAATACGCGGCTCGGAGGAATTCACAAGCAGGACAGGAGACGACATCATGCGACGCAGCGTTCGATTCAAACTTCGTGCCATCGACCACGCCCACGCGAAATCAGCGAACAAACGGGTCAAGACCAGGGAACGCACCCGCCGCGACGCACGCATGATCAGCGTCGTCAAATCCGGCAGCCTGCCCTTCACCCCCGGCGTCATGAGTTGGCTGAGCCGACAGCTCGACAAAGCCTCATCCAAAATCACCGCCGCCGACCTCAAAACACTGACGGCGTAAAACCTTTCAAGACCGTTGTAGCGTCACCCCTTGTGGGTGACGGGAAGAGCGATTGCGTCGGCAGAATACAAGTGCCACGTTCGAGTTGGGGCCGCACTGGTCGGAATCGGTATTTTCCGTCTACCGTCGCAGCAGATCGTCCAGCCCGTCGTACGGCATCCATCGTGTTTGCACGGGTTTGATTTCGGTGATCTCGCACGCGTCGTCGGTCACGCGCCATCCCAGCTCCCACCGCGTCGGAACCGCCCGGGCTGACAGTTCCATCGACGACACCCGGCACGTCGCCTGAAACAACGACCGCACCGCATCGCCGTCGCCGGTCACCTCAAACTGCGACAGCCTGCAATGGCTTACGTCCCACCGCTGCAACGCCCGTTCGATCCGCTCCGTCACCGCAGCCTTGTCCCACGTCTCCCCGCGTCCCTCAAATCGAAAATCATCCGCAAGGTGCGCGGTCACACCCCGCACATCCCCTTCGCCGACCGCCCGAACCACCTGCTCACAAACATTGCGAATCCGCTCAGCCCGCGTTACGACGATCGCCTGCACCAGCACCATCAACGGGAAAACGACAAGCCCACCAGCCGCCAACCGCCCGGTCAGCCGCGTCCGCCTCAGATTCCAGGCAGCCACCAACACGAACTCGATTCCGAACAGAATCGGTACCAACAGATAGGGATTCTCAAATAGAATTGCCTGCAATCAAATCTCTCACGCCGACCGCGGTGCAGCACTCCTCGACCCGCGCTGACTGCGCTTCGGACGTCGGCGAGCGCCGTTCTTACCAGCAAATCGACGCCCGGGTTTGCCGCCCTGACCGTTCTTTCCAGGGGCTTTGCGAGCGTTGTTGCCGCTTGGCGGAACGATCACCTTCGGAGCAACATACCCCGGAAGATCACCCGCCGGTTGCAGCGGCGTGCGAATCAAACGTTCGATCGCCCGAAAGCTGTCGTGGTCGTCATTGCTGACAAACGACAACGCCGTTCCCGTCGCACCAGCCCGACCGGTCCGACCAATGCGATGAACGTAGGTCTCCGGTTCGGTGGTCAGATCATAGTTGATCACATGCGAGATATCATCGATGTCCAGACCACGCGCAGCGATGTCGGTGGCCACCAGAACCGCGGTCCTGCCCGATCGAAAACCCTCCAGTGCACGGGTGCGGGCGTTCTGACTTTTGTTGCCATGGATCGCCGCCGCAGCCAGTCCGGATCGGCTCAAATACCGAACCACCTTGTCAGCCCCATATTTGGTGCGTGTGAAAACCAGGACTCGCGAGTAGGCGGTGTGCTCGAGAACGCTGCACAATAGCTCCGGTTTTTCGCTCTTTTCCGCACGATAGGCCCAGTGCTCGACGTTCTCGGCTGCAGATGATACTCGGGCAGCCTCGACCGACATCGGATTGTGCAAAATGTCGCCAGCCAACTTTCGAATCGGGGGTGGCATGGTCGCCGACAGAAACAATGTCTGTCGCCGTTTGGGAACACGCGAAATGATCCGCTGAATGTCCGGCAGAAAACCCATGTCCAACATGCGGTCTGCCTCATCCAGCACCAGAATCTCAACGGTGTCGAGCTTAACAACCCCATCAGACATGTGGTCCAATAATCGCCCTGGAGTCGCCACCAGAATATCCACACCGGCACGCAGCGCACGAGACTGCGGGTTTTTGTTCACCCCGCCAAAAACCGCAAGGTGTCGCAGTTTTCTGAACCGTCCATACGTCGCAAAACTCTCCGAAATCTGTATCGCCAGTTCACGCGTCGGAGCGAGCACCAGCGTGCGAATGTTGCGTCCGCCTCGCCGACCGTCGGGTCGTTTCGGAGGCCTGCTCGCATTCAATCGCTGCAAAATCGGCAGCGCAAAAGCCGCCGTCTTGCCCGTCCCGGTCTGGGCACACCCCAAAACGTCCTTTCCGTCGAGAACCAACGGAATGACCTTCGCCTGAATCGGCGTGGGGGTCTCGTAGCCTGCGGAATGAACCGCATCCAACAACGGCTCGTCGAGCCGCAATTCGTCAAAAGTCATCAAAATGCTTTCTGTACTGATCAAAGGAGGGAAATGCTAAACGCGCGGGGCACCTGCGAAAATCATCATTACCTGGCCGTGATCAAGGTCTTTTCTTTGCCCCAAAAACTTTACGACTACAATCGTACCTGCCGAGATCGTCGCCTGTCAAGCGTTAATCCACCGCCCCACGCCACCCTTTTTCACCACTCATTGGCAACCACTGCCGTCGCCGAGTTCCGTGTGATCCCCTTCTGATCGCGTTCGGGTTAAACCCCGTCAACGTCGTTTTTCAAGCGGATCGGGATATTCATGTTGTCGTGCAGAACACTGATGACCCCAAGCCGTCCCCGGCCAAGCTCGCGAAAGAATATGAAATGACGCTGGTGCTTCACATAAAACACGCCAGCCACGCCTTCACGGTTCGCCCTCTTCCACAACGAGCGATCCCGACCGGCCTTTTCGACGGCGTCCGCCAGGCCGCGCACATACTGGTCAGCCTGTTCTGTGCCCCAGGTTCGGTTCGTGTATTGCCATATGTCCCTGATGGCCCGCTTCGCTGCGGGAAAAATCTTATGGCGCATCGGGGGTCAGTTCCCCGTGTGCTTCGGAGATGATTTTTTCGGCGTCCAACGCTTCAAATTCCGACTCGTCGGCTTCCATGCCCGGCTGCAACTGCTCTTTCAGCCACGTCCACCGTCGGCCTTCTTCGTGCTCGAAATCCCGGCGTACCAGATCGCGGATGTACTCGCTCGCGTTGGCGTACAACCCCTTCGGTCCGATGCGGTAATCGACAAACTCCCGCAATGGTCCACTTAATCTGACGTTCACGCCTTCAGCCACGACGCACTCCTGTTCTTCAAAATGCCAAACTCCTCACCATCTTCACTATACCACTTGTCCCACAATGTGTCAATAATGTTCACAGCATGGTCCCTAAAAGACGCAATATCGAGCATCGCCTGCCTACGACGTCGCACCCGCAGCCACGAGGTCTCCATGGCCCATACGTCGCACCACCGCAGGCCAGTCCACGTCCCCGTCGTACCAGCGGGCCATCACCTCATCGAACCGGTCCGGAGACGAAACCCCCACGAACGCATCACGCACCTCGCGGGCACAGGGATGATGCTCGCTGTACTTGATCCCGAATTTCCGCATCATCCGCCCCGCCAACTCCGTCCCATAATGCTCGACCGATAACCGAAAATGCTCCGCGATCACACGCCCCTGCTCCGACACCGTTGGCGGATCGGGCATCGGTTTCCCCGTCCACAACGCACGACACTCCCGAAAAATCCACGGATTCCCGATGCTCCCCCGCGCGATCGTCACCCCATCCACCCCCGTCTCGCGAATCATTCGCACGCAGGCGTCGGCGCTGAACAAATCCCCACTGCCCAGCACCACACGATCGCCCACGCGTTCCTTCACTTTCGCCAGAAATTCCCAACGACTAGGCCCCACATACCGCTGCGTCACCGTCCGACCATGCACCGTGACAGCCGACACGCCCAGATCAAACGCCCCATCCAATATCCGGAAAAACCTGGCTTCGCTTTCGGGCGAATCATCCATCCCTCGACGCATTTTCAACGTCACAGGTCGATACGACCCGACCGCGTCGTACACGCGTTTGACAATATCCAGTGCAACCTCGGGCTGCGACAAATGAAACCCACCCCGACATCGTCCCAACACCTTCCGCACCGGACAACCGAAATTGATATCGATGACGTCATAACCCGCCTCAGCCATCATCTCCGCGGCTGGTCCGAACACCTCCGGGTCCGCCCCCATCAACTGCCCCCCCACCGGATGATCATCATCCGCGACCGAGAGAATTTCCTTCTGCTTGCGACCACGGGTCACAACGATCTTGTCGAGCACCACCTCGTTCAGCGTGTATGGAGCACCAAACAACCTCGCCATCCGCCGCATCGGCAGATCGCTGTACCCACTCAACGCCGCCTGAACAAAAGGCACATCCAGTTCAATCGATCCCAAAAGCATCAAAAATCCGTCCAGACCACACACCTGCGTTTGCCAACATCAATCGCCGGAACGAGGCACCTGCAATACCGGTAGCGATACCGTTTGTTCACATCGCCCATCCAACGCCGAATACAATTCCGAAATAACCCCGTCTGCGACCTCGCGGCCCGCGGCCGTGACGGACAGGTTGGATCCCTCCAGTCGGACAAACCCGAGGTCAGCCATTCGATCAATCCGCTCCGCCAACACCCCCAGCACATCCAGTCCGCATGAACGCGACACCCGATCAAGGTCCACGCCCTCAACGAGCCTCAACCCCATCAGCAGGAACTCGCCGGCCCGGTCCGCACCCGTCACCCTTTCACCATCCAACATCGCCTCCCCGCGCTCCCCCATCCACCTTACATAGGTGCCGATGTCCGCCACGTTTTTGTAGCGCAAACCCTCCACATACCCCGCCGCTGACGGTCCAACGCCAATGTAAGGTTCCTGCCGCCAGTAAATCAGATTGTGCTGACTTTGTTGCCCCTTGCGTGCGAAATTGCTGATTTCGTACTGCTCGTAACCATGCTCTGCCAGCGTTGCGATCGCCTGCCGATACAACCCCAGTTCAAAATCCTCATCGCACGACATCAAACGCCCGGCGTTTTTTGCAGCCGTCATCCTCGTCCCGGGTTCGTACGTCAGCCCGTAGCAGGAAATATGATCCACGCCTAAATCAATCGTTTGACGCAGTGATTCTCCCCAACTTGCCTCTGTTTGACCCGGAATACCAAAAATCAAGTCCAGATTGATTCGACGAATCCCCGCCGCCCGAGCGATCGACACGCCCGGCTCGATATCCGCAGCAGTGTGAAGCCGTTCCAGGGTCGCCAGCTCACCGGCATGCCAGGATTGCGCTCCCATCGAAACACGGTCCGTCCCGGAATCGACCATGAATCCCATTTTCTCCGCGTCCACGGTGGCAGGATTCGCCTCGACCGTAAACTCCTCCAGACAATGACCTTGCAGCCCCTCACCCAACGCCTTGAAAAACCGACGAAAATCCTCGATCGGCAACACCGTCGGTGTCCCGCCACCCACGAAAACCGTGCGAATCGAGCCGCCCTTATTCAATCGTGACTTTAATTCGACGATGGCGGCCGACACCAGGTCAGACGTGGGGCGATCCATCAGCGGTACGGAATAAAAATCGCAGTAGCCGCATTTGGTCTCGCAAAACGGAAGGTGCACATACAATCCGTGCTTACTCGCCAAGGGTGCCTCCCGCCGTGAAATCAGGTTGGTTCATTGCTGTAACTCGTTGCGAAAAGAGAACTTGTATGAAATTGTCGGCGTCTTTTCCACAGGGTCGCCTGTTGAAGAGTCACTTGTGACCTGCTATATTATCATCGCAGGTGGCTGATGCTTCAATCGGACGCCAAAATCCTTTTGCGACAACAATCGGCAAGAGGGAGGATAATGGAAGTCAACTTGGTCATGTTCAGCGAAACCGGAGCCCGACGGGATTTCCCCGTCTCAGGCCAGGCGGTCAGGATAGGCCGGAAGGACGATTGCGACATTCGCATCCCGCTCAGCGAGGTCTCCCGTCATCACGCACAGCTTCACGTCCGCGACCGGGAGGAGATCGTGCTCAAGGACCTCGGCAGCGCCAACGGCACCTTCGTCAACAACAAGCGCATCAAGGAGGTCGTTCTGCACGCGGGCGATCACATTGTCATAGGCCCGGTCGTTTTCACCGTTCAGGTGGACGGCAAGCCTGACGAAATCCGCGGCGTCAAGACGAAACTTCGACCCATCTCCGCCGTCGCCGACTCCCAGAGCGCCGCCGCCGGCAGCAACGTCGTTCGCGAAGACGAAATCGACCCCATCAGCGCTCTGGAAGCCCTTGCGTCCAGTGCTGATCAAACCGCCATCGACGCCTTCGACGACGAAGACATTCTGTCCTGACCCCGGCTGATTCGCGAACAATCGCCAAACGAATCGTTGACAAATCCCTCTGTTTGTATTCCGCTCACAGCATGTACGATATCCTTCTTTACGATTTCGACATTGTCATGATCAGAATTCTGAAAATGGCCAACAATTGACTGCCTCGATGGATCAGGACAAGGTGTTGCCCAGGACGCGGCGTGTCCGGTCGCGGGTCGGGCGTCGCATCGCGGGCTTGCTGATCGGCGGAATCGCGCTCTGCACGTTGGTCGTCTACCTTCGCGACGCAGCCGCCATCAAGTCCGAATGTCGTCACCTCGACCTGCTCATGACACCCGTGCGGGAACACCTCGAAAAAACGGGGCGACTGCCGTTGAGATTTCCGACTGATCCCAACACCAAACCCGATCGCGAGGATGTTGCCTATGTTGATCCGGAGGTGATCCGATGGTCACAATCAACAGACAAACCGGTATTGATCGCCTATCTGCCGGGTTATGGTTTGATCCTGAGGTCCAATGGCCACGCCGTCGCGATCTTCAATGACGGCGAGATAACCATCGAGTGGCTGCCCAACAAGGAAGTAGGCCCACGCCTCGACGCCCAACGTCGGGCAACGGGTATCCCGCCGCGCGATCAGACGGCCACGACACCAGACAGGTAATCGATCCCCACTCTGCGGAGGGTTGATTATCGGGGTGTACAACTCTGAGGTGACGAGCAAGGCCCGACGAAAATCCGGACATCAAATCCGGGAGGCTGTCAGCACTTCATCCGGTGATTCATTGATCCATGCGACGGCGGCAGATGCAACCGTCGGATCGAACTGTCTGCCCGAGCAGCGTGCGAGTTCGTCTCTGGTTTCCGCGAGTGTGCTGCTGTTGCTGTAGGTCCTTGCTGACAACATCGCGTCCATTGTGTCTGCCACCGCGAGAATTCGCGCCCCCTGCGGAATGTCCGTCCCAGCCAGTCGATTCGGATATCCCGCACCATCGAATCGTTCGTGGTGATGGAGGATTATCGGGCGTTCGTCCTGGATGAAGCTGGTGTGCTTCAGAATATCAACCGCTGCCTTCGGGTGCTGTTTCATGATCTCGAACTCAGCCTCGGTCAGGGGTCCTGGTTTTCTGAGGATGGCATCGGGGATGGCGATTTTTCCGATGTCGTGGAGAAGAGCGGCGGTTTTGAGTGTGTCGATGGTGGATCGACGCAGTCCGAGATCCCTGGCAAGTCGGCAACTGTATCGGCTGACGGTCTGCGCGTGGCGCGCGGTCATGGGTTCTCTTGCCTCGACGGCGGCCACCAACGCCATGGTGGATTCGAGGTATCCCTGTCGGATTCGTTGGCGGTACCGACCGAACCACTGCGCGACCTCTTCCCATGTCGCCCCCTCAAGTTGTCGTTTTGAAGGGAAGTGTCTCGCGACAGACGACCATCGAACCACCCGATCACCACCGAGGCTCCTTGCGCCGGCGGCTGCGTTCCATGCACGCTCGATGATGTCGCCGGCTGGCTCGGGACATCCGGCGCGTGTGGCTGCCACTCCCGCGTAACCGCCGAACCTGTCATGCTCCATTTTTGCAAGCAGGAGATTGGCTACGCGGGCAGCCGTCGATTCATCGGCATTGTTGATTGCGATTTGTGTGTTATGTGGACCAATGTGTGAAAGTACCGGAGGCGATGACGGTCCCATCGGAATGGTTTGCAGATACCGATCAAAATCGGGAAGGCGGTGTTCCTGACCGAGTGATTCCTCGTGTCCATACCAGTCGATCGCGATAAGGGCCAGCCTGCAATTCGGTTGTTGGGGTTCCCTGGAACCGTCGGCCAACTGCGTCCCAAGGGTGTCACGAGCGTAGATGCGAGAATCAACGCCCACGCCGCGCCCGGCAACGCTACGGTTCCCGTGTGCGTCGCTGATCGCCGCCTCGTTGGTTGATTTCCTGGTTGAATCCATTGTGCTGCCCATGCGTGGTACTGATATCGTCGGTGCCATGCGGGCCAATGAGATTCGGCGAACGTGTGGATAAAGGCGCGGATATGGGGCGTTATATTCGACCTGATCGATACAGACTCAACCCGGAATTGAGGCTTGTAACGAAAGGGCGGGTTGTCCGCAGACATGGGGAACTCGGACGCAATATCCCGGCATTGCGGTGCCTACTGATCGTTCCCGCCGGCGGGATCGGGTTAGGGAGAATCGTTCGTTTTTTCGGACGCAGAGAAGATGGTCGACAGCCAATCCGGGTTTGAAAGGTCCGGAGAAATCGATGAAAACTCTTTCAGGAAGGCTGACCTGTCCTCCTCTGTCGAGACAAGTGCGGCGCCTGCCCGGAGCAACGTGAGCAGTTGCTCCTTTTGCGAGACATCCGCCTGCGAAGCAAGACTAACAAGCAGTTCGCCAGCCTGGCGATATTGTTTCAGGTCGAGGTGCGTCTGAAGAAGTTCAACCCCGACGTCAAATGTCCCGCCACCACCGTTGGTGACAGACGCATCGTACATCGCCCGCAGGACGGTGGCTGCCTCGGATTTTCGGTTGGCTTCCAGCAGAATCGACTTGAGCATGGATCGCGCCCGATCCACAAGCTCCTGCCCGGCCCCGTTCGTATTCCACTCGGTGATGTAGTCATTGAGGATCGCGACCTGAAGATCAGCCTGTCCTGCGAGTTTCTCGATCCACTCGAGTCGCTGAACGGAGGGCTGACGATCAAGTGCCCTGCGAAACCCCTGAAACGCCGCGGACCGAACGGCTTCGCTGGATTCCTCGTCCGGATTCAATCGCGACACGAGTGCGCGCAAATGCTCCGGCTTGTCACCAAGCGCGCCGACGGCGTCGACGGCCAGTTGTCTGACCCGCGGGTCGGGATGGGCGAGGCGATCCGCGACACGATCGATGTGGCTTGCTGACTGTGATGTGATGATCCCGCGAATGGCAGCCAGAACCAGTTCCGTTGATTCCGAATTCAGGTGCGACACGAATTCTGCCACGGTTTCGGAAGTTCCGAGGTTCGCCATGGCGAGGAGCAGAGTCTCGCGAAACGGAATGTCATCGACCGGGGCAGCCGCAAACCGTTCTCGCAAGGGTTGAATTGCAGGTGCGATGGTCTCGGCGTCAACCCGTCCGCGACCGCCGACCACGCCAATGGACCAGGCAGCCTCCAGCACGCATTCACGATCGGCGTTCGGGTCTTTCAACTCGGCGATCAGAATATCGATCGCGGAAGGGTTCTCAAGTCGGCCCAACGTGCGAAGAATGGTGGCGCGTATCCTGTCGTCCGATTCACCACGCAACAGCGACATGACCAGGGTTGCGTCTTCCGGATTTTTCATCGTACCGACAACAGCCAACGCGGTGATGCGGACCTCGGAAGTGAATCCGGACAGGCATTGGGTAACGCCCAGTCGAACAGCTTCTGATGGAATATTCCCCTCGGTAATCTGTTTGTGAATCAGGTCCAGCGCATGGATACGGACATCGCCCACACCGTGCGCAAGCCATTCGATCAGCAGTTCCTCGCGTTTGGAATCCTGCGTGAGTTGATAGACCCTCGTCAGGAGATCATCGGACAATTGCAACCAGGCCCGGTCTTCGCGAATTCGATCTTCCTTCAGGCGACGAATCCGGTCGCGGAGTTGTCGGCTGCGACGTTCAACCATGTCGAGTCGGTCACGAAGCCATTCCGCTTCGCTCAGATTCAACTTCCGCTCCCACCACGATTCCCACGAATCGACATTCGAGCCAAAATTCTCCCGCGACGCGTCTTTCAACGCATGCGAAGCGCGATCGACCACCGAGGGGGTGTTCGAGCGAAGCAGTTTGATGAGTTCGCCAACGACCTCGCGTTTCGTGACCTTGATCGACAATGCATCAACCGCTTCGTGTCGCTGAACGATCGGGCGATCCGAATCATTCGCCAGCGAACTCAATCGCGGAGCAACGTCAGCGGCGGGAAAGACCGCCAATGCACCGGTGACCTGTTTGCGAAGATCGACGTTGTCACTGGCGAGCAGATCCAGCAGCGGTTCAATCATCCCGTCGTCAAGCTGCGAAGGATCGTGCGCTCCAACGTCGGCGATTGCGTAGGCCATCACCGCCGGCGTGCCGGTGTCGTGTGGTTGCGACAATAGTTCAATCACAAGATCCAGTCGCGACGCGAGATCCTTGCCGAGCAGTTCGCTCGCCATGAGCCGCCGACTGGTCAGATCGTTCGTCGGCGTGGCGATAATATGTCGAAATCGTTGAACGTCCGCCTGTTCCGTTTCAACAGTGGGAGTGTCCGCCGGTGTGATCGACGGATCGGGCTGCGCATTTGAACGCTCGCCGACAAACGAAGTCAGAAGCGCGAGAACAACAATCCATTTCCTGATTATCACCAACGATCGATCCACGAGGCGGAACCATCCTGCCCGATCCGCACACAACCCCTGATTTGCTCACCTGTCGAGACGTGCTGCCTCCCCCGGAGACGACAGCCCACGGACTCAGGTTTTAACAACCTGTCAGTGGATTGGCAATCTGTTTGTTCGATCGTTCAATCGGATTCTTGACCACAGGGCACATCCTCTTATCATCGCCCTCCATCATGAGACTGCCCGCATGGATCATTTTCGCCGGACTTCTGCTCATCCCCGTCGTCGGGTGCAGGGTCCACCACGCCAATCCCATCCCAGCCGAACCCGTACAGGTGGCTGTCTCCGACATCGAATACGAGGCTTTCTTCGACACGGTCGAGAACGTCCTGCGACGCCACCGGTTTTCGATCGCCGTTTCGGACCGCCGCTCCGGTCGCATCGTCACCTCGTCGGTCGGTGGTCAGCATTTCTTCGAGATATGGCGAAATGACGTCGCCTCGCACGAGGATTTTTGGCAGGCGACCGCCGCCAACATCCGCCGACGCGTGACCGTGACGATCGGACCCGGGCAGGACCGGTCGCGGTTGCTCACGGTCGTCGTGCAAAAGGAGCGCTACAGCCAACCCTCGCGGGGGATCAACAATTCAGCAGCCATCATGTATTTCTTCCGACAGGGCATTGACGCAACGCGCACCAACCCGCCCACATACCATTGGGTGGACATCGGAAGAGACGGCATCATGGAAACCCGAATCCGCGACGAAATCCTCGCCGAAGGGGGCGTCCAGCCAATACTCGCGCAGGCGAGTCCGTAGTCACCCGGGTTCCGCCCCTGTCCAGTTCATCGAACTCTCAAGGGTGTGATGGCGGCTGATTCACGCCGATTCCGGCGGTCATGTGAGCGATTTCCCGTCAGTGTTTATACAATAGCAAACCGGGGCCGGTATCTTTCCCCGACAGAGGAATGTCGGCACGATGTCAATTCATCCAACAGACCAACACCCGTTCAAACCACAGGGATATTGTCCGCGCTGCGACTATCGGGTCAATGTTGGGGACTGCCCGGAGTGTGGCACGACGGTAAAGTCCGACACAATCCGCCCCAAGCCGAGGGGACCCTTTCGGGCCCGATGGCTGCGACGCGCTGGAATCTGGGTATTGGTTGCGGGGACACTGGGTGTCTTGTACCAGTTCAGTGGGTTCGAGCGCCGACTTTCGACATCCACACTTCTGCGGATCCAACAGGCGGCGGATCCCAGGTTAACCGCCACCGAGCTGGCTCGACGGTTCCGCGCAGGTGAGATGTCGGAGGCCCAGGAACAGCAACTGTATGACGCGGTGTTTCAGTGGCATTGGACTCTGCGAAAGGATGGCGTGTTGCAATGCAGGACGAATTGGCTGACCAACGCACAGGTTGCGCTGCGTTTGGCTGCCTATAAGGGCATACCATTCCTCGAGTGGAACGGGAATGCTGTTGAGCAGGTGACGCGTCGAGAATTCGGAGTTTCGTCTGTTTTTGATTCCGATACGCCGCGATTTGTGCTGCGCTCGATGAGCATCAAACAACCGAATGGGCGGACTCATAATATCCCGAATATCAACAAGTTTTACTTGCTGGGCGTGGCTGATCGGCATTGGCAATTTGTCGTTTCGACAAATTGCTCGATCATTGATTTCGCGTTCGGAGGCATTGTATCAAATGATGAACGCACATACGTCGTCGAGGGCGAGGTGGAATCTGAGGCTGCCTGTATGTTGAATCCCGAAGATATGACGACCATTGAAGACTATTTTGAATCACGCAGCGGAGTGATCAACATCCAGGGCCCAAGTCCCAAGCTCCCTGTGCACGAGGATGTGTATAGGAAGCCATCGTTTCCACCCGACCTGATCGGCGACGACTGGGAGCCGACGACGACGCCTCGTCAATGATGCGGCCAACCTGATCGAATGCTCCGGCCACAAAAAAAGCCCCCAGCCGGTGCTGAAACCGACCGGGGGCGTCACGTTCTCACAGGTTACGGCGTCTTCGGGTCAAGCAGGATCACGCAGGCGGATTCGCCCTGAATCCCGGTTCGTCCTTCAGCCGCCGCGTCGCAGGCGTTGCTGTAAGTCACACCGTCGCATCCGCAGACCGGGTCCCACACATCCGGACAGCCCTGCGGCACCGGTCGACAAACGCCGACCGCATCGCATTGCCCTAAAGGCGTCCGGCAGTAGAGTGAAAAAGTAAACGGAATGCCAAGGATGACGCAGTCGTCGTTGCTGGTGCACGGAATGTTCTGAATGCCCTTGCACTCGCCCGCGTGCACTACGTTCACACCAACGGCTGCCGCTTCGCATGGGTTGCCGTAGGTGATACCGTCGCAACCACAAACCGGGTCGACGTTGTCAGGGCAACCCAGAGGCTGCGGCGTGCACACGCCTGTTCCAGGGCATTGTCCGGCTGGCTTCCTGCAATAGAACGGAATCGGAGCGCCGAATATCTGACATTGCGCGTTCGATTGGCATGGGACACCACCCACATCGCAAGGCCCGTCATGATCCAGGCTTACCTGGGCAACCGCCGCGAAACACTCATTGTTGTATGTCACACCGTCGCACCCGCAAACCGGTGCAAGGATCAACGGACATCCCGGTGGAATGGGACGGCATACGCCGAAATGGTCGGCGAAGTTGCATGTGCCCGTCGGGAATTGGCAATAATCCCCGGCATCGCAAGGCAGCCCCACAAATCCGCCACACTTGGTCCCGCCACCGCAGGCGGTTTCACAATCAATGCTGTTGCCAGGCGTTCCGCCCCGCTGCTCGCACAGACACGGTGTTGTGATTTCGCACGTTCCGTTCGGCAGACAACACGACGTCACCGCAATCGGCGGCATCGGACAGTCGTGTGGATGCCCGGTGCACGACGTTCCCACACCGGCAAACCCACCGCAGGCTGCCGCACATTCCTCCGCCGTCAGGTTCATGCAACCCATCGTCTGCGTGCAGCATTTGCCGACCTTCGGATCAACACAGGGACCGACGTGATCAATCGACACCTGTGCCGCACTGGCTTCGCAACGATTGACATACGTCACGCCGTCGCAACCACAAACCGGAGCGTAAATCTCCGGGCACCCCGGCGGAATTTCGGTGCAGGTACCCTGATGATCCGCAAAATCGCAGGTTCCATCAGGGAATCGGCAGAACTCGTTGACGCTTGAACAGGGGATCCCCTGAATACCGCCGCACGTCTGCCCACAAGCGGTGTCGCAATCCAGACCGTGTCCGAACGATCCACCCCTGCGTCCGCACTGACACTCGGTGGTGATCTCACACGCCCCGTTCGGCAGACAACACGCACTCACCACAATCGGCGGAATCGGACAATCAATGGGCGTACCCGAACAGACTGTCCCCGGTCCCGCGAAACCACCGCAAAGCTCGTCACATTCTTCACGGGTCACGTTTTGGCACCCCATGGTTTCCGTGCAGCACTTGCCCACGTCGCTGTTCTCACAGGATCCATGTCGGAAAATCGAAACACCCGCTGATGCGGCAAGGCACCTGTTCCCGTAGGTCATCCCGTCACATCCACAAACCGGGTGGAAGAACAACGGACATGCCTCGGGACGGTCCAGACACATGCCCGGAATGTCCCCCTGTCCGCAGGTCCCGGGTGGGAAATTGCAGAACTCATTGGCTGCAGAGCATTCGATCCCGAGCAACCCACCGCAGAACGAGGGCGGATCGTCACATCGACCGGGATGGTCAATCGAAACACCCGCCGACGCAGCCAGACATCTGTTCCCGTAGGTCACACCATCACACCCGCAAACGGGGTGGAACTGTGCGTCGCAGGCATCCGGTCGTGGCAGACATTCACCCGGAATGTCACCCTGACCGCACGTTCCCGGCGGAAACGAGCAAAAGTCCGACGGATCCCGGCATTCAAGACCCGCGAATCCCCCGCAAAGCTCGGGCTCAACCTCGCAGGCTCCCGGGTGCAGAACCGAAACACCTGCTCTGCCCGCCTTGCAACGGTTTCCATACGTCATCCCGTCGCAACCGCAAACAGGATCGAAGATCAGGGGGCAGTGGTGCGGTCGCGGCACGCATTCACCCTCGATGTCACCCGTTCCACAGGTCCCGTTCGGGAACATGCAGTAATCACGCGGATTATCGCAGACCAGACCCGCAATTCCGCCACACAATTTCGGTACCCCCCCGCATCTGCCCGGGTGAAGGATGGATACCCCGTTCGCCGCAGCCTCACACGCGTTGCCATACGTTTTCTCGTCGCACCCGCAGACCGGATCAAAAACGTCAGCGGGACAGGCGTCCGGTCGAGGCCTGCAGATCCCCGGAATATCCCCGTTCCCACACGTCCCCGGTGGAAACGCACAATAGTCGCTCACGCTCGAGCACGTCGCACCGATGAATCCCCCACAGAATTCGGGATCGATCTGACAGGGACCAGTTCTCTCGATCGACACCCCCGCCTGGGCAGCTTCACAGGCATTTCCATACGTCATTCCGTCGCAACCACAGACAGGGTCAAAAAACAACGGACAAATCTGGGGCGGGGTCACACAAATCCCCTGAACATCGCCCTGTCCACAATTTCCCAGGGGAAAGCGACAGAAATCGCCGGCACCCGAGCATTGAACACCGGCAATACCGCCACAGATTTCACCCGCGCAGTCCACCAAAGAGCAGTCCACGGAATCCAGTGAGTGTCCACCCCTGTTCTGGCACCGACAGGCTGACATCACCCGACATTCCCCGTTGGGAAGACAACAAGCCGACACCGCCACCGGGGGCAATGGGCAGTCAATCTGTTGATCCGAACACGTCGTGCCCGCACCCGCGAAGTGCCCGCAGGAATGTTCGCACCTCTCACGCGACGTCTCGAAACACTGTCCCGATTCGGTGCAACATCTCCCGACGCCCTGGCACTCACCGAGATGATTCACCGACACCCCCGCCTGCGCCGAAAAACACCGATTGTCATAGGTCAAGCCGTCGCACCCGCAAACAGGCGCGTAAATCTCAGGGCAGGCGTCGGGCGTCGGGCGGCATCGACCGGGACCATCGCACCGCCCGGGACGTTTCGCACAAAACCGTCCGTCGGGGCAATTCGAATTGTCAAGACAAACGGGTACCGCCGCAGACAACACGCTGACCTCCTGTGACCAGGTCACAGGCCCCATCATCAGCACACACAGGCCCCCAACAAAAAGGAATCTTTTTCCACTCATGGCTCATTTCTCCCGTTCGACTCTTTTTTCGCGAAGAGATGATGGGTCTGTCGGCGCGGGAACGTCCTGCCCCGATGTGTGCAGCCAACACGCCGCACGATCCACCCGAGTTCAGTCTACCCCGGATCAACGTCCGCGCAAAACAGTTAGCGCAATTTTTCCACAATTGAGTTGTTTTTCCGACAACGCCCCCGCAATTGCACAAAACCCGCCCGGCACACACAATCAGGAAGAATTGAGAGCAACAGGATCGCAAAACCTGAAACCCCCACGATGAACAAACCCACACACCGTCACCGCGTCACACGCATCGGACATGACCGGTCCGGGTGCACCGACGAGATCACGGTTGAAGAGCCACTGGAAATACGGCTTGCGGACGCGCCCATCGTCGTCACCATGCGAACACCCGGGCACGACGCGGAGTTGGCGGCAGGCCTCCTGTTTACCGAAGGCGTCGTCGAAAACCCCAACGACATCACCGGTGCGACGCCCGTTGAGGCAGACGGCCCCTCAACCGGCAACGTCATCGCTGTTATGGTCGCCGACCACGCCCGGATCGATCCCTCGCCCATGCGACGTTGCACCAGCATCGGCAGCAGTTGCGGCGTCTGCGGAAAATCCGCCATCGAACAGGTCCAACGCGACGCCGATCCCGTTCGCGACGGCCTGTCGATCGACCCTGCCGTCCTGTCCACGATGACAGACACCATGCGTCGAAATCAACACGTTTTCGACCAAACGGGAGGCATCCACGCCGCCGCCCTGTTCGACGCCACCGGAGGACTGCAATGCCTCCGCGAAGACGTTGGAAGACACAACGCCGTCGACAAGGTGATTGGCTGGGCGATGCTCGATGGACGTCTTCCGCTCGACGAATCCATCCTGGTCGTCTCCGGTCGGACGAGTTTTGAAATCGTGCAAAAATCGCTTCGGGCGTCGATATCAATCGTCGCCTCGATCTCCGCGACAACATCGCTCGCCATCGAGATGGCCAACGAAGGCAACATGACCCTGATCGGTTTTTTGCGGGATGGGCGGGTTACCGTGTATTGTGGTGACCAACGCGTGGTCGGCCAATCAACCCGACCCGACAAAACAAAGATGACAGACAATGGCTGACAAACAGATTGAACGATTCCAGGGACGATGTGCCCGCACCGACGCTCCGCTCAACGAAGGTGATGTTTTCTATTCCGTCCTCTATGAAGACGGCGACAGCTTCCGACGAGAGGACTACTGCGAAAAATCATGGGACGGACCCCCGCCGGATGCGTACTGCTGGTTCCGCTCACGGGTACCGTCACGCGACGAAAAACCGAAGAAAAAGGTGTTCGTGGACGACAACCTTCTGATCGAGTTTTTCAAACGATTGGCAGACGACACCCAGCTCGTTCGTCAGCAATTCAGATTCGTCCTCGCCCTGATTCTGATGCGCAAGCGACTCCTGAAATATGTGCAAACGGTCACGGACAACGAGCAGGAGACATGGCAGATGCGATTCCCCAAAAACGACGATATCCACGACGTCATCAATCCACGTTTGCAGGACGACGAAATCGAATCCGTCAGTCAGCAACTGGGCATGGTGCTCCACGCCGACATGGGCGAATTCTCCGGGGAATCGACCGATTCGGAACCCACGACAGAAATGGAAGTCGCTCGTGACGAGTAGCGCGGTTCGAGTTGATCAATCCATTCGATCGTTCGCATGCGCTGCCACCGCGCTCCTGCTGTCAGCCGTCGCAGGCTGCCCCCCACAGCAGACACCACCATCGTTCCACACCAAAGAACAAGCCATCCGAATAATCGACCGGAACCGGCAATCCTTAACCACAGGCCTCAAGGCGCGAGGCATTGCACGAGGCAGGTTCCGCGACGACAAGGGGAACAACCACGCCTTCGAACTGATTGGCAAACTGCTTGTCGCCCCACCCAACCACCTGCGTTTCACCATGGAAAGCATCCTGGGCAGCGATGAATTCGAGGTCGGCATGAACCGGGACAAATGGTGGACCGTGACCCACAGACCCGGGTCCGCCTACCACGAAGGTCCGCGAGGTCAGACACGCGTGGCCGAGTCCCCCATCCCCATCACCCCGGAACAACTGATCGAATCCATCGGCCTGAACCCGTTTCAGCCCACGACCGCCGCCCAACGCATCGTCGAGGATCATCAGCAGCTCATCTTCTTCTCCAGCGACGAATTCGGAAACGTCATCATCGAAAAGGAGTACTGGCTCGATCGCCGACCACGCCACCTCATCCGCCGCATCCTCTACCGCGACGATCAGGGTCGCGTCGTGTTCAAATCCCAACTCGACCGCTACCGACCAATCCGTCGCGACGGACCCCTGCTGCCCAGGCTCATCAAACTGTCCTGGCCCATGGGCGGAGCGGAACTGACGCTAACCGTCGATCGCTGGGAAGAACGCGAAAACATTAATTCCTCATTTAGAGGATTCGTCTCGCCATACGATCGCGGCGTTGAATTCGACGTTGTCGATAGTCCCGGAAGGTCGGCCCGCGATCATCGATAAACCACACCAGATTCTGCACGCCTTTGCCTTTGTCCTGGTGCTCGTTGCACCGACCATCGCCGTCGATCGCGCCATCGGAGTCGTGGCGGGCGACGGATTGCTCTGGGCTTACCGTCTCACTCCCGCCGAGGGTGAAAACCCGGAATCCTGCAGAATTGCCCTTGGAAAGGCGTTCACGGAGACGCAACTATCATGGGCACCGCGACGCTCGGACCGCAACATCGTCGGGCAGATACGAGGCGCTGCCGTCCTCCGAAAAGAGATGCACGTTTTCTTCTCGGACGGCTCCCTTCGTGTTTATTCACTGGCTTCGATGAACGGTATCTCGACCGCACAATCCCTGGGCAATGATGCCACACCGCTCGCGGTCGCCACGGACCACGCGAATCACACCCTCTACGCCATCGTCCCCATCGACATTGCCCGCACTGCCGCCGGGAAAGAAGCCGACCGCGAGAACCGCCTCAGGGAACTCCGCGACATCCGCCCCAGGGTTTCCCCGGAATCCAAAGACGACCTGCCCGAATCAGACGAGCCGGTCAGCGAACCACCTCTCTGGCCCGGCGCGACCCACGCCGTCGTCAGGTTTCAGACGGGCAGATGGATTCCGGATCGTCCCATTGCAACCGACTGGATCACCAATCAAACGACAATCCACCTGGCTGCCTGGAAGGAAAAACTGCACGTTGTTCTGTCAACGGTGGATACCGACGAATACCGCTACGTCACAAGCCCTGCCCCCGACGCGGACTGGACGACGCCCGCTCAGTTGCTCCCGCTCGCAGCGGCGACAAACGTCATCGATCTGCTCAACGACAAGGAAAAAATCTACGCCGTCGTCAGGACCGGTGCCGTTCGATTCGCATTGGCTGAACTTCAGGATCAAAAATGGATCGCCGGCAGGCCACTCACTGTCACCGACCAGACATTCCAGCCCGTCCGAAACGACGTCGCCTTCGCGGTCACCGAAACGAAGGAGGGTACGCGACGCCTGATCGGCGTCTGGGGCGACAGCGAGGGATTCATTCAATCGACCATGTGGCCCATCACTGGCGGCGATGCCATCGCAAAAGTGGCGAGCGTCCCACAACTCGCCCCCGGCACCGAACCCATCCACCGCAACTGGAAACGACAATTCCTGCCCTTCGTCGTCCTCGCCATCATCCTTGGTGTTCTCTATTGGCGACGGAAAACCGCCGTCGGAACCGCCATCGTCATCCCGCCTCAATACCGACTCGCCTCCAACAGCCGACGACTGGCTGCTTTCTCCCTCGATCTCGCCATCGGCATGCCCGTTATCGCCCTTTGCGTCAGCCCGCTCTTTCAGACAGTGTCCGACGACACGCTTCACGAAAACATCGCCATTCTCGGCGATGCCTATTTCGTCCAAACGATGGGACGTCTTGTCCTCGCCACGGGATTCTTCGTTCTCTACAGCATCATTTTTGAATTGTTGTGGTCCGCCACCCCCGGCAAACGCATCATGGGCTGTCGCGTGCTTTCCGAAACGGGTCAGCCCGCGTCCAAACCGCGCATCGTCATCCGCAACCTGCTTAAAATGCTCGAATTCTATCCCGACCTCTTCCCCACCCTCATCCTCGTTCTGCTCACCAAAAGCCGACAACGACTCGGCGACCTCCTCGCCCGCACCATCGTCGTGGAACCCGCGGACCCGACGATCAATCCTGACCATATCCCGCAATAAAAAATCGCCGCCCGGGAACAGACTCCCGAGCGACGATCGATTGTTACGCAGGATGCAGCGCCAGCTACTGCGGTCCCTCGTCACCGACGGACGTTTCCTCGCCCGCAGGAGATTCGTCGCCACCGTCAGCAGACGGCTGCCCGTCGCCGGTACCCAGCACGCCCTGAAAGTCGAACGGCAGCAACAGCTCCGGGGATGGTGGCAGCGGCGGGAACCCGTCGGGTACGCCTCCGTCTGTCTCCTCGCCCAGAATGTCGATTTTGTTCGATCCGCTGACGCGCATTTCGTTGGCGATTCCGTCACCGGTCGTGTCCACCTCGTTCATGACCATGGTCCACGTCATCTGGCTCAAGCGCTCGCGCGTCTGGTCAAACGACTCCGGGTTGTCCTGATCACCAATTTGGAACATCGAACTGGTCAACTGACGAATGTTGACCACCCATTGCGTCTGGAAAACACCCTCTTCCATTTCCACCAGAGGCGTCGCAGGCCCGAGCACCGTCTCAACGACACTCGTCTCGCTGCAACGGATCTCTCTCCCGTCCGGGAGCGTCTCCGTAAACGTCGCATTGACCTGCCCGCGCATCGTCTCGCCAACGATCCCGTCATCGTAGACGGTGAAAAGATCGTCGAATTGCGGACAATCGCCGTCAAAATCAAACCCGTCGAATCCCTTCGGCAGCGGTGGCCGATCGAAAGCAGCCGCCTCAAGCTCAGGATTGACAGCCGCCCCATCGCCGATCAACGGATGGTCGCTGCCGAAGTCGTCAAACACCTCGCGCACGAGGTCCGGCGGCAGAAAGTCCGGTGGCAGCAAGTTCACAATATCCTCGAACGGGATCGCACCAAGCTCCGGCGGGAACGGTAGCCCGTCCGGTGGAAACTCCCCGTCCGGCCCAAACGGCCCATCTGGTGGGAATGGTCCATCCGGCGGGAAAGTCCCGTCCGGCGGAATTGGTGGAAAATCCGTCAGAAACGCGTCAAAATCCGCGATCAGCTCGTTGAATGCGAAGAATTCAGGCGGCAACCCAGGAGGCGGACCGATCGGTTCGCCATCAGGGCCCAACGGTGGCGGACCGTCAAAAGGACCACCCGGCGGTGGCGGAAATCCGGGACCACCAAAGAATCCGCCAAAATCGCCCCCGTCCTCAAAAAAACCACTCTGAGGCGGTGGGAATGGTGGGAATCCGGGTGGCGGTGGCGGAACGTCGCCAAAATCGAACGCCCCAAACTGATCGTGAACGAACTCGGGCGGAATACCCGGAATAAATTCCTCGATCGAGTGATCCTGCAGGAATTGCTCGAATGGAAAATCCTCAAATGTTGGCAGAGGCGGAGGTTCGCCACCGGGAAATTCCCCACCCGGAGGTGGTAGAAAATCCTGGAAATCGTCGAAAAACAGGAACCCGTCAGGAAATTCCTCGAAACCCGCCGGCGGGGGCGGGAAGTTGGGATCAAACGGTGGGAATCCATCCGGCGGCGGATTGCTCGGGTCAAACGGTGGGAATCCGCCTGGTGGTGGGTTGTTGGGATCAAAAGGTGGAAACGCCCCGTCCGGTGGTGGGTTGTTGGGGTCAAACGGTGGGAACGCCCCGTCCGGTGGTGGATTGTTGGGGTCAAACGGTGGGAACGCCCCATCCGGTGGTGGGTTGTTGGGATCGAATGGTGGGAACTCTCCGTCTGGTGGCGGATTGTTGGGGTCAAATGGCGGGAATTCCCCATCCGGCGGTGGGTTGTTCGGGTCGAATGGCGGAAATTCCCCGTCTGCCGGAGGCGGTGCATTGGGATCCGGTGGAATCGTCCCGTCTCCCGGCGGGAAACCACCCGCTCCGTCCGGTGGTGGTCCCGAACCATCGTCAGGTGGTGGCGGGGGAGGTTCGCCGCCCGGTGGAGGTGGCGGAGGATCAGCCCCCGGTGGCGGTGGCGGTGGTGGACCATCGCCACCCGGTGGAGGTGGCGGCGGGGGTGGTTCCGTCTGCGCGGGGTCGATGAATCCGTCCGACGACGATGCGTCAGCCAAATCCGTCGAACGCACGAACGCTCCCGGATCGAAGCTCGACAACGTCGATACCCCATTGTCGCCCGACGAGAAACCAATGTCCGATGTCCCGCCTGGACTCTCGAACGCCTTCCTGTCTTGCGATTCAACATCACCTGTCTCGTCGGTGATGGCTGACTGCATGTTGCAACCCGCCATCGCGAGAATCAACACACCGGCAAGCACGCCAGATCCTGCTCCGTACCGTTCCGTCATTTCCAGATACTCCTTGTGACAATCCCTCGTGATCCGGCGGATAACACCGCAGCCAACCGCCGTCTCACAAGCGAAAAACCAGTTTCAAATGGCTCGCAACCTTTCGGCCTGTGACCCGGTATCGGTCCGGGGGAACAGAAAATTCAGGGAGATTTGAATGACCGTGACCTCGCGCATCATGGCGCATGAAAAACGCCCGACGCGTGACAATCTCACGGGTCGGGCGATATGTCCGAATATCGGTGACGGGGGTTATCGGGCGATGGGTATCAATTCAAGGATCAACAAACTGAATCTGCATTGTGCGGAAATCCTGAAGGTCGATGTCGAGATCACCATCCAGATCAAAACACCGACACTCCGTTCCATCCTGTACCGATCCCGGTCCACCGAAGCACGAATCAAATTGTTCATGGTCGGCAAGGTTCACAACGCCATCGCCGTCACCGTCGCCATCAACGCCGGTCCCGACGATGCGAAAAATGGTCCCGTTGTTGAAACCCACCACATACAGCTCGCCCACCGCATCCCTGCCAAATGAGGAGATGCTGTACGGCGTCGTGAAATGCAGTCGAATGTCACCTGCGACACCATCATCCAGCGCAAGTGACCAGACCTTTCCGCTCAAATCACCATAGAAATAACGACCGCGATTGCAGGGCATTGACGAACCTCGATACACATAACCACCAATCACGCAGTTCCCCTCGTTGCGTGGATAATCGTGGACAGGATCAACGAACGGCAATCCTGCGGGTGGTGTGCAGCCGGGATTACTGACGCTGAATCCTTCGCGACAGTTCCACCCGAAATTCAGCCCGCCCGTCCCGGGTGGCACATAGGATATCTCTTCACGCGAGAACGACCCGACGTCGCCGATGAACATCGCCCCGGTCCCGCCGAGCCCCTTGTCGAACGAGAACTTCCAGGGATTCCGAAGCCCCATCACCCATATCTCGTCAAGGCCATCGCGACCCACGAACGGATTGTCCGAGGGAATTGAGTAACCCGACCCGGGGCCCCTTGAAACATCCAAACGTAGAATTGTGGAAAACCAGTTGCCGATGTTCTGGCCACTCCCTGAGCCGCCACCCCCATCGCCGAGCGACATGTACAACATCCCGTCCGGGCCGAATTCCAGACGACCACCGTTGTGGTTGCCCGCCGGCTGACCCAGCGTCAGCAGGATTTCCTCGGAATTCGGGTCCGCCGTCAATGGGGCGCCGGGCAGGTGCCGGAGTCGCGCCAAAACGGTATCGCCCCCCGTGTTGGAATAATGGACGTAAAAACACGGGTCGGTGGGGTAATGATCGGGAAACGCCAACCCGAGCATTCCCTTTTCGAATCCGCTGTCGATCTTCGCGACAAAATCTAGAAAGGGTGTCCCCTGGAGTTGGCCATTGCGAATGATCCGAATGCGACCGGCCTTTTCGTTGACGAACTGAACACTCGTGTCGGTCGGGTGCTGCACGAATTCGATCGGCGAATTCAACCCCGACACAAACACCTCGGTTGCGACCGGTTCCACCTCCGCCCGCACCGTCGCACCCAGCCACACTACCAGTACACAACATCCAAATGCTCTCATTGCACGGTCCTTCCGGTCGTCCGTCAGTACAGATTCAGTGGCCCGCTCAGGCGGTTGAGGTATTCCTCGTAGTCGTTTTCGTCCACGTTCCCATTGTTGTCGAAATCAAACTTTCCGAGGCATTCGTCCGACGCGTTGTCGCCAAAACAGCGTTGGAAGACGGCAAGGTCAGCCAGGTCGATGTCACCATCAACGTCACCATCGCCCGTCGGGACCGTCGGCCTGATGCGGTAGACCCTGTTCACGCCACGATCCACGACGTACAGAAATCCGTCGGGGCCCACCGTAACGTCCGTGACAATCCCGAAATTTTCCGCAAAGACGATTGGCTGAAGCTCGGCATAACTGTTGCCCGTCAGGTCCTGCAACGCGGGTTGATCGAACGTCAGGCCATCCCGATTTTCATTCAACGCAAACCGGAAAATGCGGTGGTTGCTCGAAAAGTGTCCCTCAGCCACATACATGTCATTCCATGAGTCGCGCCCGAGGATGGGCGTCGTCTGAAACGTCACCGAGGTCGGGGCAGCCGTCACGCGGAAATCAAATTCCGGGTTGCTGTAAAACGAACCGGGTACCTGGAACAACCCCGTCACGGGTGTTGGCACGATTCCGAAAACCCGTTCCCAACCGCTGTTTGTCCCCGCCTTGAGAAGATTGACCTCCTCCAGGCCTGGTTCGCCGTTCTCGGACTGCCACAATTCTCCCGTCAACGGATCGATCGCGATCCCGTAGACGTTTCGTTGGCCAAAAGCGTAAATGTATTCCCACCCGGGCGTGTCAAACGGGTTGTCCTCCGGAAGGGTTCCATCCCGATTGAACCGCACGACCACGCCCACCTCGCGAGGTCCGCCGGACACGAAATTCGTCGTCCGCTCGTTGGCGTGTTGATCGCCGATCACGGCAAAGAGCGTGCCATCCAACCCCATCGCAAGAACCCCGCCGTGGTGGCTCGAATGCAACGCGGGCAATTCATGCAGCACCAGTTCGCTATCCGGATCAAGCCTCGTCCCATCCCAGGTGAACCGCGAAATCCGGTTCGCCAGTCGAGGCCCGCCGTCGAACGTCGACTGCGTGTAGTACAGGTAGATGTAACCGTTCAGAAAGAAGCCTGGATCTTTCACGATCCCGTGCAACCCAGGCTCCAGCCCGGTCGCCACGGGCAAATCCAGCACGGGTTGAGGCTGTTGCACCCCATCAATCACGAGTCGCACCTGTCCCCTGCTTTGGTCGTTGATCAGGAACCGATCGGGTCCGATAAACGTCATCATCGTCGGATTGCTCAAGCCCGAGACGACTGTCTCGATCATCAGGTCAGGGTCATGCACGGTCTGCCCCTGCGTTGCAATCGGTGTCAACAACAGACAAACCACCGCTATGGGGGTCATGTTTGATTTTTTCATCGGCTCGCTCCTGGCTACGGTGTTCCACACATACGCAGTCATAATCGTAGCGTCATCACACCTTCAATTGGAAGGCGCGAAATCATTTGTCCGACACTTACTGATTCAAACCTGAAAAGCGACTGCGATGCCTGCGTCTCAGCCCGGCGATTCCGATATATCAGTCCCGCCGCGACCGGTTTCGATCGGTTTCAAATCTTTTGAAACCAACTGAATTGCCAACCCTGCAGCCCGTGGCTTAGGTTATATGGGATGCCGGTTTCGCCGGGCGTCGCCCCCTGCCGGAGCGGAGCGTGGGGATCCTTAATAAACCGTGTTGGATGGTTGGTCACATGTCCGTTGAACTAACATCGCTTCCTGATCTTTACGCCCCGATCAGCGATCGGCTGTCGATCGTACAAGATATTGTCAACAAAGAACTTACGAGCCGACATCCGAGCGTCAACGAGCTTTCCAGGCATCTGGCCAACTACCACGGTAAAATGCTCCGACCCGCGCTTGTTCTGCTTTCAGGTCAGGCGGCTGGTGGTCTGACGCCGACCCATGAAATTCTGGCCGCTGTCGTCGAAATTGTCCATGTTGCCACTCTCCTGCACGACGATGTTCTCGACGAGGCTGACATGCGTCGACAACACCGCACCATTAACGCGATGCGCAACAATGAGACGGCTGTCCTGCTTGGCGATTTTCTCATCAGTCACGCCTACCATCTCTGCTCCTCGCTGGACGACCTGCACGCTGCCCGCGCTATCAGCGCCACGACCAACGTCGTTTGCGAGGGTGAGATCATCGAGGTCAACAACCGTCAGAACGACGCCCTCACGGAAGACGAATACCTCGAAATCATTCGGGCCAAGACTGCGACCCTGACGGCGACCTGCTGTGCACTTGGTGCGCACTACGCCTGCGACGATCCCGTTGTCGAGTCTGCCCTTCGCGAGTTCGGCCTGTGCTCTGGTGTCGCGTTCCAGATCGTTGATGACGTGCTCGATATTGCGGGCGACGAATCTGATACGGGCAAGTCCATCGGTAGAGACATCGAGGAAGGGAGCACCACGCTGCCGATGATCCACGCCATCCGCAACGCCGACACGTCGACGGCTGACACCCTGCGTGCGATGATTCGAGGTCAAAAGCCCGTCGATATCGCGTTCGTGCAAACTACATTGGACCGCACCGGGAGTATTGACTATGCCCTGGATGTCGCCCGGGGGCATGTTCAATCCGCCCTGGAGCAACTGGGCCGCCTGCCCGAATCCCCCGCCTTGCAAAGCCTCACAACCATGGTTGAATTCATCCTGCGCCGACAGTCCTGACCTTGTGTTGGTTTTCGTTTGACCTGTTACGGGTGTGTGGAGATTCGCAACGTCGATTGCAACAGATCCGCAATCAGTTCCGACACCATCCGACATGTCCCGTGATCGATCGATGGTCAGATCCATCGGCCTTGCCGACTGCGTGTTCCGTCGCGCACAGACCGTTCGACAGGTAAATGTGATCCAGCATCAAACTCGGAAACGCCCACAATTCAGGCAGATTGGGCCAGGTCGTCCCACGTCCCCGACCCGCGTGGGCGTGCGTATCGCGAAACCCAAGGTCTGCCAGCCGATCCGCCTGTGTGCAGGAGTGCGTGAAATTGAAATCGCCCGCCATCACCACCGGCAACGGCTCTCTGGCAAGCAGTCCGATGAGATCAGCAAACTGCCTCCGCGTTTCGGTCGTGTAATCCAGTCCCCACGGTGGCAGCAGGTGGATGTTGTACAGCGCAATGTCTCGATTCCCGAGTCGAATCACCGCGCGCACCTGCGGGACGTCTGCCTTTCCCAGTGGAACCGAAAGATCGGGTGTAGCGACGAACGGGATTTTTGAATACACCGCCACCCCAAACGAATCCTCGCGACACCGATAGGCCACATGCGGGTAGCGGTCCGCGATTCCAGTCTGCATCGCATCGTGCCAATGGTCTGCATATTCCTGCAACAACAGGACATCCGGGTCGGTCGAGCGAATTTCGCCGATGATGTCATCCACGTTGTGATTGGTCGCGAGGAGATTGACGGACATAACCGATAGCGAGTTCGCCTCGGCGATTGGTGTGGGTCGTCCGGCAGGCCACATGACGCCGATTTCCTGCGCGCACATCAACATTCCCGCGACGAAGGAAGCCGCCACGATCCGCCACTGTCTCGCCATCGCCCACGCGGCGGCGATCGCGATCAGCACCAATCCACCGTGAAACATGAACGTGCGAACCAGAAACAACACCCAGGAGATGGCGACGTACGCGCGATGCGTCCGATCAAAATCGTCAGGCCAACACCATACCAGCAGGAGCAACAGACAGGTGGCGACGATGACAGCCCAACACTGCCGACGAAGCGCCTGCACGCGGTGCTCCCACGAAGGCCGGAGAAACCGTCGCCAACGCGACTGCCCATCGTCGGGCGGTACACTTTCTTCGGTGGATTGCCTGTCCATCGGGTTCAATCCTAACGGCATCGCGGGAAAGAGTGTTTGAATATGTCGCCACATCGTGGCTGGAGATCAAACGCCGGCGAGGACGAGTTCCGGTGTTAGTTTGCTGGAGGGCAGATCGTTTCGGTGTGCGATCCATCTGACAAGCTCATCGACAGAGACAGGCTCGTTGCCCAGTTTGGCCAATTCGAGGGAGGCGGCGGCGTTTCCGAGATAGGCTGCGTGCATGACGGTCGCACCAGAAGCCAATGCAAGAGACGAGGTCGCCAATAGTGCGTCACCCCCGCCGAGACTGTCGATGGGTCGATCGTTGAAGGTCGGCAGGTGCTCGCTGACAAGGCGGGCGGACCATTGCGGGTTCTCGGGATCGTCGGTCGCACGGTCGAACAGGACCAACCCCTTTTTTTCCAGCGTGACGATGAGATGTTTCGCCTGTGTCGCGCTGAGCATTCCGTATGCGACGGACGACAATCCCTGGTTGAAGTCGTTCAGATTGGCGCGGAGTTCGCGCTCCGTGGGTGTCAGCAGGTCGGCTCCTTTGAAGTTGAGCAAGCTTGCGTTTTGTCCTGAGATGTCTGCGGTGATGACGCGAACCCTGGCGCGGAGTTTGGCGAGGACGCGTTCGAGCAGACCCGCTGTGATCATGCCGAATCCGAAATCGCAGAATATCACCGCGTCGGCGGACTCTGCTTCTGATTCCAGAATGGAGACAGCCCGTCTTTGTGCGAGGGAATCGAGGGGGATCGGTTCTGCGGACTGGACCTTGAGCAGTTTCCTGTCATCAACGAGGTATCGCGATTTCTCAGCGACACTCGGACGGCAGCGAATCAGTTTCGTCTCCACGCCTTCGTGCTGAAGCACTTCCTCGACGTAGGCGGAGTTGGAATCGTTGCCAACGGCAGTCAGGAGAACCGACTGCCCACCAAGGGCAGCCACATGCCGCGCGACGATGGCAGCCCCCCCGACATAGGAGGCTTCGTCAAGTTTGTTCAGCGACATCATGGGAGCTTCGCTGGCAATATCGAGTGCATCGCAAAAGATGTAGCGGTCGAGAATGGTGTCGCCGACGATGAGGACGCGTTGATCGCGGAAATCGCCGACAAGGTCGCGGAGCGATTGTTTTGTGATCGTGTGACGATCGCACATGAGGCGGAGTCGTTGCGACTGCAAATCGTCATCCTGGGACATGATGTCAATCAATGCCGACGAGCTGAAAACGATCTCGCCGCTGGAGAACACGATCGTTCCACCGTTTTCTTCGACGATGGCACGTTCGTTGAAAAAGCGCGGGTCTTCGGATCGCTCGTATTCACGCCCCTTGATGTAGACGTCCGGCTTGACGTCGCGGAGGATGTTCTCCGCCGTTGCGTTGGGGTCGATGTACACGCAACCGACACAGGCCAGCGCAGCCAGATTCTCGGCGCGAAGCTCCTGCGGGATGTACGGTCGCTGGTCGCCCTTAAACACGTTGGCGTCACCGGTGAGGGTCACGAGCAACAGGTCACCCTGTCGGCTGGCGTATTCGAGATAGCGGATGTGTCCGGGGTGGACGATGTCGAAGCAGCCATGGCAGTGGACGATCGATTTGTGGTCTCGTCGTGCCTCTGCGATGATTTGCATGAGCGCTGCGTGATCGACGATTTTGTGTTGATAACTCAGTGACACGTCATGCTCCATCATCGCGGATCGTCCGTCTACACGATGCAGGTGTATCGGCAGCATGGAGCGCATTTCTGCAAGCAATCCGCATGCGTCGGACATCAATATCAGGGGGCGGTTGCGTCGGATGAGCCTGCATCTATGATGCTGCGATTCTGCGGTTCGGACAGGCCTCATGAGAAGCCTGAACTTTGCAAGCGCCCTGTTCTCGCTGTCGCCTGATCTCGTTGTCGGTGGAACAATGCTCCCAACGCTTCAGTGGTACATTGCCCGGGAAATGGGCAAGACGTTCGTTTTGACCGCCGTCGGCTTGTCATTGGTCTTTGCGCTCGGAGGCGGGCTGACCAATCTGGTCAAAATCGAAAGTGTCACACCGTCCCAACTCCTGCGACTGCTGGCCATCATCGTTCCCATGTTCGGGACGCTGACTCTCCCGGTCGCAGCGTTGTACAGCGCCACGGTGACGTACGGACGAATCAGCGCGGACAACGAATTCCTGGCCTGTCAGGCGAGCGGGATCAATATTCGTCGGCTTTTCCTGCCACCGGTGCTGCTCAGTCTGCTGGTGGCTTTTTGTACGTTCTATTCGATCAGTTTCCTGATTCCGGGCATGGTTCGCGATCTGGATTCGGTTGTTCGCGCGGGGATTCGCCACATCGTCGAGGAGCAATTGAAATCCCCGCAGCGACTGTCTCTGCAGAGCGGGGCGGTGCGCATCTACACCGACCGTTTTCAGGAGGACATCGACGATCCGAACACCATGAACCTCGCCGGTGTCGCCTATGTGAAGGCGGGCGATCCCGGATGGGAGCTATACGGAACAGCCGCTGAGATTAGTCTGCGGTTCGACATGCAGGACGAGTTGCCGCGAATCTCCGGCGCGATTCGCGATTTCACGTTCTACAATCGCAAGCGGAATGACTGGGTCACCGCCCAGCACCAGGAAATCCCCGCGAGCACGATTCCGCGAGCGTTTCGCCCAAAGGTGAAATTCCTCAACCTGCGTGAATTGTATGACTATCGGGACAAACCCCAGGATTGGCCTCGGGTGAGCGGGATTCTCGATCGCACACGACGCGAACTTGTCCTGCAGGATTTCTTCGACGGGACGTTCAGCGATCTTCGGAGCGACGGTGAGGTGACCCTCACGCACAACGGGTCGCCTATTGTGATCAAGGCGGATCGCGGGGAACAGGGAAAACACGACGGTCGGTTAACCCTGACCAACGTCCACGTCACCGCGATCATCGACGGTGTACGGCAAGTCGTTCGCGGGAAGCAAGCCTCTCTTGGGGTCGAGTCAAACCGGGATGGCGAAAACCAGGGCGTGCTGATTATCACCCGCGACGTCACAAGCCAGGACGTCGCGGGCAATAACCTCGACCGCAGGAGCAGGGAACGAATCGGAGGCATTCAGATCGGTCGCGAGATCAGGCGAAACATCGCGGGCATCACCGATCGGGAGATTCTCGACGGGGACCACTACATTCATCTTCGCCCCGCAGCCCGCGAGCTTCGAATTGAAGCCATCGAGCAGGCTGGCAAGTTTGTTCGCAAGGTTCGGTCGGAACTGCACTCACGGTTGGCATTCTCGATCAGTTCGCTCGTCCTTGTCATGCTCGGGGCTGCACTTGGTATCATCTATCGCGGCACACATGTGATGACCGCCTTCGGTATCAGCTTCGTCCCGCTGCTCATCGTCATTGTCTCGAACATCATGGGCAGACAACTGGCCGAAAACGAGGGTACGGTCCTGATGGGAATTTGTCTGATATGGGGCGCGATTTTCGCGGTGGGTGTTGCGGATTTCTTCACCCTGTCGCGGGTGGCGAAACGATGAATATCCTCGATCGCTACATCTTTCGCTCGCTCATCGTGAACTACCTGATCGCGCTGGCGGTCATGGTCAGTCTGTACATGACGTTGGATTTGTTTTTCAACGTCGACGAATTCACCGAATCTCAGGAATCCGTCGCTCAAATCCTCCGCAACGTCGGCTCCTACTACGCGACCCACGGCTTTCTGTACTTCTCGCAACTGTCCGGCGTGATCACATTATTCGCCTGCGTCGCCACCATTGCACGCCTGCGTCGAGCGAACGAGCTGGCTGCCATCGTCGCGTCGGGCGTCAGCCTGTACCGAGTGGCTGCCCCGGTTGTCGTTTTCGGAATTCTGACGTCCACACTCTGGTACCTCGATGCGGAGGTCGCTATCCCGTCGATGGCCCACCGCCTCGCCCGCAACCACGAGGACGCCTCCGGCGACAATGCCAAGGGCATCTGGCTCGTTAACGACGGCGAGCGCGATCTTCTTTCCGCGCGTGTATTTATCCCCACCGCAAAAGAAATGCAGTATCTCCTCGTCCAGCACCGCGACGAAACCGGCAACATCGAGAAGGTCACCGAAGCAGACGTCGCCCGATGGAAACCCATCCCGGACCACCCACACGGCGGCGTTTGGGAGCTCGAGGGTGGAAAGGAAATTGTCCGACGCGTTGCAGACTCCTCCCTGGGACCGCAGGAAAAGATGGTCCCCACGCCTGTCACCACCTACGAGAGCAGTCTCACGCCCGAATCCATCGAATTACGCCAGGCTCAACAATGGATCCGCTTCCTGTCGTCAGCCAAACTGAACGCGTTGAAAGAACGGGAACCGTTCATGGCTGCCCGGGTTCGCGAGGTCCAACACGCGCGATTCGCCACCCCGATCGTCCATTTTCTGATGATGCTCCTTGGCGTCCCGTTTTTCCTTAGTCGCGAACCCGCAAACATCATCCGCGACGCGGGCAAATGCGTGCTCACCTGCGGGCTTTGTTTCCTGCTTGCATTTGTCGGCGAAAATTTCATTCAAACCGATACTCTGTCAGCCATGCCGTCCTGGCTGCCGATGATCATTTTTGCCCCGGTCGCCGTCGTTCTTATTGACCGTATCCGAACATGACCGCCGCAGGACGGTGCCGCACCTGAATCAACCTCGTTTTCGGGGAATGTCGCAACCACGCGGACCGGTTATAATCAATACGATGACAAGCCTGCCAATCCAACAGCAGTCCACCCCCCGCGTCCCACTTGTCAGCCTTGACACCCTCTGGTTTCAGGTCGCAGGAACAATCTGTAACCTGCGCTGCAACCATTGTTTCATCAGTTGTGCCCCCGAAAACGACAAATTCAAGTTTCTCACACTGGAAACCTGCAAACGCTACCTGATCGAAGCAGCCGACCTCGGCGTCAGGGAGTTCTACTTCACCGGCGGTGAACCGTTCGCCAACCCCGAAATGTGCGACATCCTGGCAGAAACCGTCAAATTCGGACCCGCCACCATCCTCACCAACGCAACACTGCTTCGCGAATCAACGCTCGACAGACTCCGCGAGATCAACGATGCGACCCCCCACCCGATCGAAATGCGCGTCAGTATCGATGGCTATTCGGCCGAAATGAACGACCCCATCCGTGGTGAGGGGACGTTTGATGCCGCCATCGACGGCGTGAAAAAACTCGTCAAAATCGGGTTTCTGCCCATCATCACGATTACGCGAACATGGGACGGCTGCGACGACGAGGTGCTCGCCTCATTCCGTTCGCTGCTGGCCGACATCAACTACTCCAGCCCGCGACTGAAAATCCTTCCATCGCTCAAGCTCGGTGCTGAAATCGCCAGAACACGCGGATACCACAACGAAGAACGCATTACCCCCGAAATGATGTCCGGCTACGACGTCAGCCAACTCGTGTGCTCGTCCGCCCGCGTTGTCACGGATCAGGGCATCTGGGTCTGCCCGATCCTCATCGATTCCCCGGACGCAAGGCTCGGAAACAAACTGTCCGAATCCCTCGTTGATTACCCCCTGCGACACAACGCCTGTTTCACCTGCTGGTCCTTCGGTGCCATCTGCTCAAACGACCCCAAGTCCACCTGCACCGCAGGTGATGCCTAACCCCGCTCGAAAGGATGCTCCTGATCCAGAGGCGTACCCTGCATGGTCCGCAGGTAGCAGTGCAACCGTTTCGGGAAGAAACCAATATCCGCCACGAACCCCCGCCCCTTTAATCGCACACTCGTCTCGTTTTCGGGACAACGATGCGTCCGCGACACCGCCCGCAGCGACTCCCGATCAAGAAACCCCGACCGCCGCTCCGCCAACTCACCATCAATGTAAAGCTCCGCCGAAAACCGAAGCCAACCCACCCGCGCAACGACCTCAGCCTCGTGACCACCGTCTTTCGCAACCGTAATGTATCGTCGCTCCACGGACATTGCTGTCATGCCTCCCCGCGCCGTCCGGCAACCAACACGCCCAACAGCCGGGCTTCATTCACCGTTCTTATCGCCCCTCCAATGCCGACAACGGGGCCGATAACACACCCACCTGACTTTACTTGCGTCGAGGATGTCCAACTCGGTAAGATACCACCCTACCGGGCGTTATGCTACTCGACAGGGCGTCGGAGCACCGCACCCATAAGGCTTTCCTTATGATCGGCCGCGTCAAACCATCCAGAATCCGCAACTCAGCACGCACCGTCTGCATGGGTTTCCTTACGCTCGTCACCACCCAGCTCAGTTACGCCGCAGCCGCTCCGCCATCCCAACGCTCGAACGCTGACGCCCTCGCCGCATTGATCGAACTTGCCGACCAACGCCCCGACATTTCCGCCGACAACTGGAACTCCCCCGAGGAATTCGACGAACTCTATGGTTGGCTTTGCGAGGTGCTCGACGAACTTGACAACATTGTCGCCGCCTCTGAACGCGCTGTGGGTCATCGTGACGGCCGGCTTGATCGCACAAGCAAAACGAACAACCTGCGTACCAATGACGCGAAATCCCCCAACCTGACCCCAACCCAGACAGCCCAAACCAATCCCGATTCATCCTTTGTCGAATATACAGATGGATCGATCTTCTTCAGCAGCCTCGTCCACGACGGCCTGTCAACCTCGTCAATGCACGACGGCATCGACCTGATGATCGAAATCACCGATGGGTCGACGCCCGCGTCGGAAAACATCAACAGGACCCATCAATCCGGGGGTATCGCTTTCAGCTCACGCACGCAGGGGTCCACCGAACGCGTCGGCCGATTCGTCAAACCATTCGTCAACACATGGTACTTCGACTGGCCCTGGGTCGCACGAGACGGACAAAACATGTTCCTCTGGGTCGTCGGACCGCCGGTCGGTGCGGCCACCGTCCTCTCGCTCGGATTTGTCCTCTTTACTAGGCGACCGTCGAGCCACAGGTGACAGCGGTCCGTCGGACTTTTGGAACGTTGTCCCGGCGAGGTGTTGCAGGTGGCCTGGGAATTCAGCCAGGCCCCTGAAATATCGCCTCATCGAACTTTATTTGACACGTCGAACTTTGTCCGTACAATCGCGGCGAATTGAGACTGAGTCTCAAGACAGGCGGCACTGGAATTCCGCCGAACTGACGGAACGAGGTAGCGGATGCATCGGAAAGATCAGCTTTCCTCCACCCACGAGATGTACCTGAAGGTGCTCTACCGACTTGGCCAGCAACACGATGTGGCCCGGGTTCGGGACATGGCCAGGGACCTGGGCGTCAATCCGGGCACGGTGTCGGCTGTCCTCAAGAAGCTCGAAAAGGCGGACCTGGTGCGTCACGATCGGTACGGCGTCGTGGTGCTCACGTCTTCCGGCAACGCGGTGGCCGAGTGCGTGATTCACCGCTTTGAGACAATCAGGGCGTTGCTTGTCGAGGTGCTGGGCGTGGCCCCGGACATGGCCGAGGTTGACGCGTGCATGATGGAGCATGCGGTGAGCCCGACCACCGTGAACCGAATGGAACGGATGGTCGGCCTGGTCATGGATGGGAAGATCGATATCGGGGCGTTCCTTGATAGCCCCGGGCGACCCGAGACTGATCGATGTTGCAAATGCGAAACCAAAGGCGCGTGTCAGGCAGAAGCCGAATTGGAACGACATTCAGGACGCGCGACTGCGTCGAAAGGATGACAAAGCCGTATCCGCTGTATGACGTTGGCATGACTGTCTGTGCACATCGGCGAGATATTTTGCGAGGAATCAATCATGAAAAAGAGACGTGCATTATGTGTTGTTCTTGTCGGTGTTGCGGCGGTCATCGCCATGACAACGGGTTGTTCTCGCGATTCATCCGCGCAGGCAGCGTCCCCGGAGTTCGAATCTCCATCGCCGAGGAAGCTGGGCGTGTTGCTCGTGAGCCACGGATCGCGTTCGGCGCGATGGCGGGAAATGTTGCTGGGGGTGGAGAGTGGTGTGCGACCAGGCGTCCTTGCGATGGACAAAATCGAACGGGTCACCAGCGCGTTTATGGAGTACACCGAACCTTCAATTGCCACACGACTGGAGGAATTCGACCGCGAAGGCTTCACGGATGTGATCCTCGTGCCATTGCTGTTGACGGTAAGCTCTCATTCGTTCGATGATATTCCGACGATTTGTGGACAACAACAAAACGTGGTGGCGTTGGAGCGATTGCGTGCCGATGGTATTCGCGTGTACAAGCCGCAAGCCCGCGTGCATACAACCGCGCTTCTCGATTTTGCAGACATCCTGAGCAACAACGTGCTGCGACGCGTGCAATCCCTGAGCGAAGGTGCTGCCAACGAAGGTGTGCTGTTGGTCGGGTATGGCAGCGCCGACTACGAAGAGGAGTGGTCGAATCTTCTGGATCGTCGCCTGGGCGCGTTGCTGAAGCAGAAGCTGGGTGTTGCGGAGTGCAAACACTGTTGGTGCGGACACATCGCGCATTACGATCCCGTGGTGACCCAACGCGCCATCGAGGACATCCTCACCCGACGCAAGCGTGTCCTGGTGGTTCCTGTGCTGGTGGCGGTGGATGAAATGTTCCAGGAGGGGATTATTCAGGACGGAATAGACAAGGTGGATGACGAGGCTCGTGTTCGTTACGTTCCCGACGCCATCCTGCCTGATCCCGGGGTGCGTCAATGGGTCGTGGACGCCACCGCGAGCGTCCATCGCCGTATACTGACGCCAGTGGTTCAATGAACTGGCGAGGTTGGGCCCGTGTCCTGCACCGCGACCTGGGCTATTTTTTCACCGGAGTCGTGCTGATATTCGCCGTCTCCGGTCTGGCCGTCAATCATGCTCGCGACTGGGATCCGGATTTTCAGGTGGAGCGTTTGGCGGTGCGTCTCGACCTGCCCGATCGCAGGGCGGATGTCACCGAAGCGGACGTGCGCGAAGCACTGACCACCGTTGCCCAATGCGGGGATTTTCTCACGATGGATTTCCCCACCGATCATCAGATCAAAATATTCCTCAGCGACGGATCCATGCTGATTTCTCTCAGGGACGGAACAGGCATCTACGAGTCGGTTCGGCGGCGGGCAATTCTATATTCCGCGAATCGCCTGCATCTGAACCCCAAAGGTTGGTGGTTGGCTTTCTCGGACATTTTTGCGGTGGCGCTCCTGGTGATTGCCGTCACGGGCCTGGTTCTGTTGCGTGGTCGCGGCGGTTTCTTCGGCAGGGGCAAGTGGTTTGTGGGAGTCGGCGTGCTGTTGCCACTCCTTGCCCTCCTGCTGTACGACTGACAGCCTGTCGAACCTTGGAAACGGCATGAAAACACGACTGCCTCCATCATCGAGCACAGACGAGCCGATTGGGCGGCGCTCAACTCGAAAACACCCCTGCGTGCGACGATTCAGGCCTCCGCCGACCGCGTCGCGTAACGAATCGCCTGCCTCCCCGCCAATTCCTCCGACTCCCCCATGCTCCCATAGTGCCACAGCGTGACACCCGATACCCCCATGTCCACCAGATCGTGCAACCGCTTTACCAAACCCGATCCATCCACCGCCAGCGGGTCCCATGCATCCACCATCACCTCAAGTCGAACCCCAGGCTGACCGCGATGAATCAAGCGCAACCGGCCCAAATCGCGATCCGCCCCCATATCAACCTGCAACCCGGCAAACCCATTTGGCAATCTCGTCACACCCTCGTGCCCACAATGCAACACCAGCTTCGCATCAACACTCTCCGACAGCGAGTCAACAAACCCCGCAAACCCACGCCGACGATCATTCATATATCCTGACAAAACCTCGTCACGCTCCAGCAACTCATCCAGCGTCCCCACCGAACTCCCCCGTCCCTCGATCAATCCAGATAACGCTTTCTGCGCTGACCGCAACGCCGCCGACGTCGCATCCGCACTCCCCGCAGCCTGCATGCACGATTCACAAAAACAAACCGACAACAGGTCCCGCACCGACCCGGGCAACCCCATCGGCACGTCCGCCCCATCAAACAAATTCGTATCAAACACCCGGTCAAGACCCACCAACTCGATCCCGCGCACCCCATAGTTCCGCCCCAGATCCATTATCACCGCCCGCAACCACTCGGCTGCATCAGGATTCGACAGACACAAACAATCCGGCGACACATCCGCAAACGCCGACCTGACCGCCGCCTCCGGATACCGCGTCGCCATCCGCCCCACCCGCCGCGTATCCATCCGCACGCGCAAATCCAAACCGCGCTTCGCACACGCCTCCACCACTTTCACCAGCGGATTCCGGGCCTTCAAATGTTCCTCAACGATCGGCTTCAACCGCGTCCGCTCGTACAAATCATGATCAGGCTGAAAACAAAGACCACCCCGCGTGCGAAACACCCGAGGCTCCAACCTGCCCCGACGACGCAACTGACACACCGGACCCGTCGCACACACGACCGTCAGCCCGCTCACCCCAAGCTGACCCTGCAACAAATCCAGAACAGACTCCACCCCCGCCTGCTCCATATCCCACAAATAACCCGCAACCCGTATCGCAAACATGAACCCGATCCTACCGCCAGCCACCCGTTGTTCAAGACATGTGCCAATCCACCATCCCCATGCGAACACCGGGCAGCGCCCCTTGGCCACCCCCATCGGTTCCGCTATCCTCACCCCAACGAGCCGACGTCGGGCAGGACGAATCACGCGCGACGAATTCAACAAGACTACCTGCGGAGACCATCCATGCGGACACCCCACGCGCTGTCAGCCACCATTCCCGGCATCCTCGCCCTGCTCCCACTCACGGGTTGCCTCGATGCTCGACGTGTCGATCCCCACCGCCGCGACCCGGGCGCACGCGAAACGGTCACCGTCTTTTCGCCCCTCGATTGGCCCCGAGCAGACCTCGTCCGCACCGCAGAAGGACTCCCAGGCCCTGAATACTGGCAGCAACGCGCCGACTTCCACATCGAAGCCACCCTCGACGCCAAAAATCGCCGAATCTCCGCGACCGCAAAAATCACCTACACCAACAACGCCCCCGTCCCCCTCAACGACATGTGGTTCCACCTCGAACAAAACCTCTTCCGCCAAAACAGCATCGGTCTGTCCATCAACAAATCCACACGCCGGCGCTTCGGCGGCAAATTCACCAACGGATGCGAAATCTCATCGGTCCAATCCGACGGAAAAGACCTCCCCATCGACGTCTACGACACCATCGGACACGTCTCCCTAAACAAACCCATCCCCGCCCGCGGCGGACAACGCACCTTCGACATCGAATGGGCCTTCGACATCCCCGAAAAAGGCGGCAGGCTTAGCATCGAAGATGTCGGGAAAGGCTCCATCTTCGAAATCGCCCAATGGATCCCCCAACCCTGCGTCTACGACGACGTCCACGGCTGGAACACGCTTCCCTACCTCGGTGCCGGGGAGTTCTACACCAGTTACGGCAACTTCGATGTCAAACTCACCGTCCCCCACGACCACATCACCGCCGCCACGGGTGTCCTCCAAAACCCCGATGACGTCCTCACCGAAACCCAGCGAAACCGATTATCCGAGGCGGGCGCGTCCGACGACACTGTTCTGATCATCACGCCCGAAGAGGTCGGAGACCCATCCACCCGACCCGAAGGCGACGATGCCCTGACATGGCACTTCATCGCCCACGACGTTCGCACCTTCGCATTCGCAAGTTCACCCGCTTTCATCTGGGACGCAGCCCACATCGCCGATCGAGGCACCGTCCCATCCGAAGACACCAACGACGCCCGACTCCCCGATGGCACCCTCGTCCAGTCGCTCTATCCCACCGAAGCCCTGCCCCTGTGGAAAGACGCCACCGACATGATGAGATTCGCCATCGAGGGCTACAACAAAAAATGGGCAAGGTATCCCTACCCCGTCGCCACCAACATCAACGGTGCAACAGGGGGCATGGAATACCCCATGATCGTCTTTTGCAGACAACGCAAGGACGCCGATGACCTCTACTTCGTCACCTCCCACGAGATAGGCCACAACTGGTTCCCCATGATGGTCAACTCCGACGAGCGTCGCTACCCGTGGATGGACGAAGGCTTCAACATGTTCATTAACATCTACTCCTTCCGCGAACACAACCCCGATTCCGAATGGATGGACAATCGCCTCAAACGCACGATCAAGGGACTCCAGACGCGCGTCAACCAGCCACTCATGACCTACGCGGACAAGACCTCGCCCGGTTCTCTCGGCGTCCTGCATTACAATAAAACCGGCATGGGTTTGTACGCCCTTCGCGAAAACATACTCGGACACGACCGCTTCGATCACGCCTTCCACAAATACATCGACGCGTGGTCCTTCAAATCTCCCCAACCGTCTGACTTCTTCCGCTGCATGGAGAACGCAGCCGGCGCGGACCTCGCATGGTTGTGGCGTGGATGGTGGTATGAATCGGGGCTGCTCGATCAATCGGTCGCCGGCGTCAAACAGGGTTGGAACAGTGACAAGCTCAGCGTCACCTTCCGAAACAAGGGTGACGTCGTCATGCCCGTCGATTACGTCGTCCACTACAACGACGGCACCGAAGAACGCCGCCGCGTCCCGGTTGAAGCCTGGTACCACAGCGACCGATTCACCGACACATGGGAATCCGGGAACCGCCGCATCAGGACCATCGACATCGACCCCGACAACGTATTGCTCGACACCAACCGCCGGAACAACCGCTGGCCAAGGCTGTGGTAATCTGCGACGCCCGGTTGCATCGAGCAGACGGATCGGGCAGGATGATCAACCGGCGTTCGAAACCAGTGAAACAACGAACCAGAGGAAATTCTGTGATACCGAGTCCATTCGCCCTCGAGCATATCTCTGCGCAGGATCGCGCGGCAGGACCTCGTTCAGGACGAACAGGCGATACTCCCCGTCGGAAAAGATTGTTGAGCGTGGGAACGTTCCGGGTCAGCCGGTGATCGAAGTTATTCGAGGACTGCTGAAATTCCTGCGTCGGATTCACGACGAACTGCGCGAATCCGATCACGTCTACATGGTACTCGTCGCGTTGCTCATCGGACTGGGCGGTGGCCTGTTTGCCGTCGGGTTTCGAGAACTGATCGGACAGGGCAATCAAATCGCCTGGCAGGCAAGCGATTACACGCTCGACTACATCCGGCAGCTTCCGTTCTGGTGGAAGATCGCGGCTCCGAGCATCGGTGGACTGCTGTGCGGATTGATCATCCACTACTTCGCCCCCGAAGCCAAAGGACACGGGGTTCCGGAGGTCATGGAGGCGGTCGCGCTGCGCGGTGGGCGCATTCGTCCGCGCGTCGTCGTAGCCAAGATGTTCGCCTCAGCCATCAGCATTGCCTCGGGAGGATCGGTGGGTCGCGAGGGGCCTATCGTCCAAATCGGATCAGCCTTCGGGTCCACGGTCGGTCAGTGGCTTCGCATCGACGAGCGACGACTGCGAACTCTGGTGGGGTGCGGCGTCGCTGCGGGGATCGCCGGAACGTTCAACGCCCCGGTGGCTGGTGCGCTTTTCGCGGTGGAGATCGTACTGGCTGATTTCGGTATCATGCAGTTCTCTCCAATCGTCATCGCATCGGTGGCTGCGACTGTCGTGGGGCGACATTATCTCGGGGACGTGCCCGCGTTTGAAGTGCCTCGATACAGCGTCGAGAGTTCCTTCGAGCTTTTCGCCTATGCCTTCCTCGGCATCCTCTCCGGTTTCGCCGCGCTGGCGTTTACACGGATTCTGTATTTCACCGAAGACCTGTTCGACAAACCCCGCATCTGGCCCCCGATCAAGGCGCTGTTGGGCGGTGCGATGGTCGGAGTCATAGGCCTGTGGTTTCCCGAGATTTTCGGAGTGGGTTACGAAGCCATCGGCGACGCC
>JAJDDT010000110.1 GCA_029260165.1 Phycisphaerae bacterium
CAAGACTCGGGGGCTCTGCCCCCGAACCCCCGGCTTCCTCCCCTCCGGTGGGGAGCAGGCCGGATCACAAAAACCCGTGACTCTCATAGAAACTGGCACATAAAACGGGGGCAGGTCATACGCACTCACCGTCCTGCCAGACCTGTCGGGTGACGAAACCGAATCCGGGCAAATGCGAGCCACCGGGACGTACGACGCCACACCCGACGATTCAGGGTGTTGTACTCATGTTGTACTGACAACCCAAAACGGGGGTAGTCAAGGGTTGGCGGACGCTGGCGGATTGTTGGAAGAATCGAATGACGCGACCGCAACACCACCAAGACCACAACCCGCTACAGCACAAAGGGTTAGCGGCGGAAATAGTCACTGCAAGTCACCCGGTGACAATCGGAGGAGGAGGGATTCGAACCCCCGTGACAGTTGCCCGTCAAACGGTTTTCAAAACCGTCGCCTTCAGCCGCTCGGCCACTCCTCCAGCATCGATATTGCAGCCGACGGTGCAACCCAGGAGGGCGCACCCGGCAACGCCGGAGATTAGAAGCGTCCCAGGCGGCTGTCAAACATCACGGTCATTGTCGTAACCGGAGATGGCCGTGACGGCCTCGGGATGGATCAGGTCATCGGTGCAGCCTTGCAAAACGACCCGTTTGTCCCGTTCGAGCACGGCAACAAGGGTCACATGAACACCGGATCGCAGCTTCTCAAAACGGGCGAATGGCATATCCACACCGTCCGCCAACATGCTCACAACATCCGGCGGATTACCCAAACCCCGGGAACAATTCCCTGGTCCCCGAACGCCCACGGGCGCATCAAACGCGCTATCCCGGACAACAACATCCCGATCGCCGCCCTCAACCACCAACACTGCCAAGCCCGCAACAATCTACGCAGCGACAAAAATCAAACGAACGAACATGATCGATTCCCTAAACCCGCCCCTGGAAATAGCCCGCCGAATTCAGGATTAATCGTACCATTTTGCCCCAGCCGAAACCACAACAACCCAACGAAATGAACAAAAAGCCGCCGCGGCAATCCCTTTCGAGATCACCGCGGCGAACAAAAAAACTCGCGCGTCAGCCACTACCCCACAATGATGGGCCGCTACGCAAGGTTACAACCAACTCAGAGACGCCCAGGGCGAACACGCAACACCGCGTACCCGCCCAATGGGCGTCCCGCTTCCTCACCCCTCCGCGAGACCACACGAATCGCCGATCTCCGCTTCCTTCCCAAGCCGACGATCCCAACAGGAAAACGCCGACCTCACTCCGGAAAACACCAGCGAATCAACGCAGGGATGATTCAAATCAATCAGACAGACCCACCCCACAAAACGTACCACCCAACGCGCGCAAACCAACCAAAGCCAATCTTCACGCTCAACAAAACGCGTCCGTCAGAATTTCGCCAGCCACTGACCCGATCGCCGACTCAAATCGCGAAGGCCACCGACAGGATTTGATATGCAATGTGGCTCGCTACCCGCCGTGACAATACGCAACCAGCACACTCAATTGATTATTGACCCCAAATACCCCAAGGCAAGCGACAATTTTGAACATCACTAAATTCGTTCGCACAACCCTCCCACACTCGCCAAACCTCCCCAAATACTAACGACGAATTCGCCCCTTGTGAGCATCCAGAGCATCGACCCTGCCGGTTTTCAAATTGTAACTCAGCTCGGAACCGCTGAAATCCCAGGAACCCGTCGTGCTGAAAATCTCCGCCGGATGCGTCTCGGTCCCCAAAATCCGCAACCATTCACTATCGTCGAACTTCACGATCCGAAACGCGCGAATCGTCACCGCATCGTCATCAATCGCAACCCCACCCGTCGCCTCCAATTGACGAACATCCCCAAAACTCATCTGCCCCATCCCCCCGGTCGCAACGTCCGAACCCGCATCCGCGCCGAACTCCACAACCAGCGAACGACTCGCAAGACGCGTCCGACGCCCCACGTTCACCGCCGACGACGTATCAAACGACTGGCTCTCCAACATCTCCCTGGCAAACGGCAGCTTCGTCCCGCTGCGATGATCCAGCCGAACATCACCCGCAAAATCAACCCGACGCCGATCCGCCAGAAACGTCATCGAATCCTGCCACGTCACATAGGTCATCGAAGGCAATCCCTTTTCCGGAGACGCCATCACGGACAATCCCTTCGCCGGCTGACCCGCCTGCCCGTTGGCCATCAACTGATTCAATCCATCCATGCGATAATCCTCGATCAGCAGCGACCCCGCCTTCGGTGCCGTCAACCGTTCCGACCGCAAATCCACCGTCAACTCACCCGACGCCAACCGCAATCGATTCTGAACCTGATCCGACCCGGGTTGCACGTTCGAAAAAACCGCAACCACGTCACCGGTCCCAACCAGATACGACGGCTCCTTGTCAAACGCGATCGATTGCGCCGACGTTTTCCCACCACCCGACGAAACCCATTTCGCCAACGGCTCAAACACCCACCAGTCCGCCCGATCCCCCCCCGCCGCCGACTTCGTCGAATCCTTGTCAACGAAATGCACGTCAAGCTCGTCAGAATCAAACATCACGCCCTCAACAGACGTCGCCTCCGCCCCGCCACGCAACCAACTCATCACCGTCGCCTCGGGCAAAATCCTGCGACGCGTCACCGCATGAACATCACCCACAAACCTCGCCGTATTGTTCGACCCCAGATAACGCATCTCCTTCGACCACGAAATCTCAACATCCTGCGGATTGGCTGACACCGTCCCGTCCAGACCACGCGACGTCACAAACCACACACTGCCACGCCCCGGCACATCAATCCGATCATTCACGCGATCGACATGCACCTCATGCGCCAGGATCGAAAAATCCCCCCACTGAACCCGCGCGTCCTCATTCGCAAGCCCTTCAATATCCGCCGTTTCAATCTCCCGCCCGTTCCGAAACGTACACGCCAACGCCTCCGCTGCAATGTCCATACCACCCTCGGGATCAAACACCGTCACGTCCCCCCGCGCCGTCAGACTCTCAATCCCGACCGTATACTTCACCGCATGCTCGTATTTGTGTTGCCTGTTTTCCCAATCCACCGTGGCAGGATCGATCCCGCGTCGAATCGCCGTCAGCCTCGCATCTGTCATCGAGAATGGCTTCTTTTCCTTCACCATCGGCACCATGTACATCGTCAGTTGATCCCGAGCCGACACCGTACGCGTCCCCTGCGATATGAACACATCCCCCATCGCCTCCGCATATCGAGGCACCATCCGCCCACCGGGGTCCGGCGCAAACGCCATCTTCATCTCGTCACAAGTCAACTGATCCCCGTCCCGAACCATCACCACCTTTCGTTCCGCCTCCACCGTCCGAACCTTCTCGGCAAACGCACCCGACCGCGACGGGGGATAAAACGTCATCACCACCGTGTCAGCCGCAATCAAATCCAACCCCCGTTTCATCTTCGCATCACCCACGAACGTCGCCATCGAAATATATTCCCGCCGAACCGACTCCTTCTTCCCCGAAACCGGGTCACTCCGCACCGACTCATGCACGTCCAACAACAACTCCGCATAATCGTCAAACCGCACATCCACCGGGATGTCACCACTGCTGTCCGCCACCCGCGCCGGTCCGATCAAGCGCGCCACACCCTTCCCGCGATCAACCAACAGCTCCACCCCCGTCAATTCCGAACACGATTGCGACGTCAGATGCAACGGAAACTCCTCCGTCCCGCCAATTCGCAAAATCTGCGTATCACGCTGAACCTCCAGCGACTGACACGTCACCTCACCCTTGCGATCCACAAAATGCACCCGATCACCCGTCGCCAGGAGTCGCAACCGTTTCTTCACAAATTCATCCCCATCTGCCTCGCGACTCTCCCCCAGGAGAGGCACGATCGTAAACGTCTGCGACCACACAAACGTGATCCGCTCACCCGCCGACGCGTCCGCCCCACCGCCCTTCTCACCCCCCGCTTCATCCACCGCTTCATCCGCCAACGGAGACTTCCCCAATCGCGTCGCCTCACGCTCCTTGCGACCAAAATCAAACAGCACCCGCAACTCATCCGCCGTCAACCGCCACGCCGTCTCATCCACCGCCCGTTGCTCAATCGACACACCCCCAACCGCTGTCGCAACGTAGGGCTGAATCACAGGGGGTCTCTTCGCAGCCGCCCCACGCACAAAAATCGGAATCCCCGACTCGTCAGCCAACGGTATCGAACGCTCGCGATCCTCCGCACGCGTCGCGTCGTCACCCGCATCCGCATCCGCCACAACAACCTCATCACCACCCGGCATCGACGTGTCCATCAACAACGAAGGCGCCAACACCTCCAGTTTCCCACCACGCAATATCTCGAAATGCTCCAACCGACGATCAACCTCGTTGTACCGCGCAACCAATCCCTCCCCCGTCAGCTCCGCCTCAGGCATCGCCAGATGAAAAACCCCCTCCGTCGAAATGCGCGACTGCTCCAGATCAAACGACAATTCGTCAAACGTCAGATGAATCATGCGCAGCGGGTCTGCCACATCCCGCTCATCCTCCGGCAACGCCATCCGCTCCCCCTGCGACAACCGATCGATATCGATTTTCACATTACCCACGAACCGCCCGCTCTTGGCCTCATACGCATCCCCGCCACGACGAACCAGATTCACCCACGCCTCGTCCGCCACAACCCGCAGCAACTGACCCTCAGGCGTACGCATCCGCACGTCCGGGTTCACGAGATAAAACTCATCACTGTCCTTCCCCACAGGCTCCCAACGATCAACCTCCGCCTCCAGCCTCGGCGTCGTCTTCCCAGGCTCATACCACACATGCCGAATACGCGTCCCCTTCCCCAACCCACCCGAACCACCAATCTTGATGACATTCTCGTCCTCACCCTCGATCGGAAGCGGCGGCGATACCGCAATCAGTCTGTCAGGCCGATCAATCTCTTCCGGTTTCAACGCCGTCGCGTATTGATAAACCGAAAACAGCACGCCCACGACCGCCAACGTCGACACCACCAGAATCACCGAACGGACCATCGCATAGCCCATCCGCTGAAACCTGTCCGCCCGGCAATCCGTTCGTCTCAATCCTCGCACCTGCTACTCCGTCACAACCCCAAAAACCACCAACCGCTTCACAACGCCCGCACCAGCGACGTCCACCGACCCTGTTTCCGCAAAATCAACTCAAGCACCTCCGCCACCGCACCCGCCCCACCGGACCGCCTCGTCACATAGTCCACCACCCGCTTGACCGCCGGAACCGCGTTGGCCACCCCCACCGAAAACCCGCACTGCTCCATCGCACCAATATCCGGCACATCATCGCCGACATAACAAATCGCACCAGGCAGCACGCCCAACGCGTCTGCCACCTTCAAAAACGCTGACCGTTTGTCCGACACCCCCTGCACCACAGGCCCAATCCCCAGATCCGCCGCCCGACGCACCACAATCCCGTTCGACCGACCCGACAGAATCGCCGTCCGATAACCCGCCCGCTCCCACATCTTTATCGCCGCCCCATCATTGATATTAAACGACAACTGCTGCCCGTCCGAATCATCAAACGTCACGTCCCCGCGCGTCAACACCCCGTCCACATCCAGCACCAACGCAGTGATCAGGGAAAAATCCATGAAAAGACCTCGCAAACCACGCAGACTATCCCCGCTTTCCACCACAGGTCAACAACCCAGCCAATTCGACAAGCCATACAGTTGTCGAAGCAGGATTCAACAGGTCCGGGTTACCAACCGCACAACAACACCCCAATTGCGTCCATACCCAACTTCCACCATCATGCCGCCATGCTCATCGCCGGAATCGATCCAGGCCTCAACATCACAGGCTACGCCATTCTCAACGTCGCAGGCCCACACCCGGTCATCTGCGACGCGGGCATCTGCAAAACCGACGCATCCGCACCCCTGCCCCAGCGACTGAACCAGATCGACACCGACATCTCCGCCATCCTCGACCAGTGGCAACCCGTCGCCATGGGCGTCACCCTGGAAAACCGCCCCGACGGCACGCTTTGGCGCATCGAATAAGGATTAGGCTTGTCACCCTCATCATCGTAGCCTGTGCGCCTTCAGACTGGTGCGGCACGTCCCGATAACGCGCCGGCATTGAAAACTGCCGAAATTCGCACATTTTCGGCTTGCTTTCTCTCTACGTTATGATATTTTTAGAAATATGAAAATGAAGGAAGCTGTCGCTAGCCTGTCCGCCCTGGCTCAAGAATCCCGTCTTGAGGTTTTTCGTCTCCTGGTGCGGACAGGCCCAAAGGGCCTGCCAGCCGGCATCCTTGCTGAGCAGCTTGGCGTTCCCCCGGCAACGTTGTCGTTTCACTTGAAGGAACTTGTCAACGCCGGGCTGATTGACTCTCGACGTGACGGACGCTCGATTATCTATGCTCTGAGGGTCGAAGGTATACGAGGTCTGATGGCGTTTCTTGCGGAGGATTGTTGCCAAGGGCAGCCGGAACTTTGTTCGCCTTTGTGCCGGCGTGATGAGGAGATTCCCATTCGCAGAACGCCGGGCAAGCGAGGAAGTGCCGCGAAAGCGAGGTGATGAACGTGAATCAGGCCATCCACAAACGACTGTCGTTCCTGGACCGCTACCTGACACTGTGGATTTTTCTTGCGATGACAGCTGGCGTCTTGGTCGGCTACTGCTTCCCGAGCGTTGACTCGCTGATCAACCACTTTCAGGTCGGTACAACGAACATACCGATTGCCGTTGGCCTCATTCTGATGATGTACCCGCCGCTCGCCAAGGTACGGTATGAAGAACTCGGCGACGTCTTCAAGGACATCAAGATCCTCAGCCTCTCGCTCGTCCAAAACTGGGTCATCGGACCGATCTTGATGTTCGGATTAGCGGTGTTATTTCTGCGTGGTTACCCCGAGTATATGGTCGGACTAATCCTGATAGGGTTGGCTCGGTGTATCGCGATGGTCATTGTGTGGAACGATCTAGCCAATGGGGATGCAGAGTACGCGGCTGGCCTGGTCGCGTTCAATTCGATTTTTCAGGTGCTGTTCTTCCCCGCCTACGCATGGTTTTTCATTACCGCGCTACCTCCCTTGCTCGGACTGAAAGGCGCCATCGTCACGACGACCATTGGCCAAATAGCAGTAAGTGTATTCATTTACCTCGGCATCCCTTTTCTTGCGGGAGTGGTTACGAGAATTGCCCTTCTGAAAACCAGAGGACGTGATTGGTACGAAACAACGTTCATCCCGAGAATAACGCCTATCACATTGATCGCCCTGCTCTTCACGATCATTGTCATGTTTTCGCTCAAGGGCCAGTTCATCGTGACTTTGCCACTCGATGTCGCTCGCATCGCGATACCGCTATGTATCTACTTTGTAGTCATGTTCTTGGTCTCGTTTTGGATGGGAAAGAAAGTTGGGGCAAACTACTCGAAGACGACAACCATAGCATTCACGGCAGCCAGCAACAACTTTGAACTCGCAATCGCAGTGGCGATTGCCGTTTTCGGAATCAACTCTGGCGCGGCGTTTGCAGCCGTTATTGGTCCACTTGTTGAAGTCCCAGCCATGACCTGCCTGGTAAACGTCGCATTCTGGTTTCAGCGTCGGTATTTTGCCACCGATCTTGCAACCAGCCCGTCCCCCGATCTAAACGGAGGGTAAACCATGCCAAAGACAGAACACAAGCGTTGCTACGGAAGAATGTTTCCCGACACGGCGGATTCGCGCACTGGACAGCGGATAAAGGGAGAAGCGTTTTGGTTCGAGAACGCAACTGCGGGAGGGATGCGCTTTGGCACAAGAACTCTTGTGACCTTTTGTCAACCCTGTGCGCAAAAAGATACCACCGGCATGGTCTTTCAATGACGTGATAGCCGCGTCATGGCTGGAAGGAGCGGGGCGAACGGCTTGTTGCGACGGTCGATCAAACTCTTGTTCGGGGG
>JAJDDT010000012.1 GCA_029260165.1 Phycisphaerae bacterium
ATACGGGCTTGCTGTGGGCAGTGGCCCGGGCGACTGTACGGATTGTGACTCACAAAACCAACCGGTATCCAGCTACCACCACGGCCTCGACTGACCCAGGGCAGGACGATCTCGCGATTGGCCCGGTTCGACTCGGCTACGGTCGCTACGCTCACTTCGCCGAGCCGAACCAACAATAAATCGGATCAAAACACACAAACTGAAAGATACAAGGGCAGGTGGTTGCACCTGCCCTACCCTGCTGTCACATTCTCGAACACGAGGATCACGAGATGATGCGGCAGTTCCAGGTCGTATCGGATCCCCCCTGCCTGCTGTTTCGCACCGGGGACTGGTCATCTTCGGACTCGGCATGATGGTGGTTGCCCGCCGGCTGAATTCAAGGCGGAAGTTGTGTGGTGCATGACCATTCCGGCTGGACGCAATGGACCGCTGTAGCGTCACCCCTCGTGGGTGACGGGAACACAAAACGACGTCAGTCTGCGATCGCGCCGCCCACAAGGGGCGACGCTGCAGAATGGGCTTCTTCAGGGCCCCACGATCGTACCCGCCGATTCTGTCACGCGCCCGAAGTTGTGCGGCTGACCGGGCGGACATGTTCGATCGCGCAGATGTGTTCTATAATCGGCAGCGTATTCAGGTCACGGCAGACGTCTGTGATGGTGGGTGCGTGGAACGACGGAGAGAGAACACGATGCGATCGGACGAGATTTTGCGGCGTGCGACCGACGAGATCGGCGTGAAGGCGTTGGCGGCGGAGTTGAAGCTGTCGTCGGCGATGGTGTACAAGTGGTGTCAGGAGTCGAATCGGGACGATCCGGACGCCAGTGGGGCGCGTAATCCGCTGGACCGGTTGGCTGACATCGTTCGCGTGACGGGCAGTGTTGAGGTGGTGAACTGGCTTTGCAATGAGGCGGGCGGTTTCTATGTGCGGAATCCGGACCCTCCGCGACAGCCCCTGAGCCTCGGGATGCTCAACGAAACGCAGAAACTGGTCGAGGAGTTCAGCCACCTGCTTTCGACAGTGACCCGGTCGATCGAGGATGACGGATTCATCGAGGTAGACGAGGCAGAGCGCATCCGATCGTCCTGGGAAAAGCTGAAATCGTCGGCGGAGGGGTTTTCGGTGGCCTGCGAGCGGGGGATGTACAGTGCCGAAGCAGAGGAAGGAATCGAGTAAGTGTTCCCCGGGGGTCGTGCGGATGCGTTGACCGGTCTCAGCTAACGGAGCGTGCTCGCGCCTCGGGTGATGGTGCCGAAGTGCGTCTCTGCGTTCGCCTGGGAAGTTGCCCAGACAGCCATGGAACCACATCCGACGGCCAGCAGGAGCAGCACGAGCACAACGCTGCGATTCATATCCGAGTACCTCGCATGCAGGGTTTGGCGTTTCGATGTCTGCGTTGGCTGGTGAGGGGAAAATGCCCTCCGCCGCTGAATCGATCGGACAAATCGGGTGTTTGATTTCAGTAAAAATGGTGACGAGGGCGGATTCCCGTCCAGGGCGTCAGGGTTGGGCGGCGCGGTTGATGGACTCAGCCCACAGGCGAGCCTGTTCGGCGGTGAAGCGACCGGTGATGTGCGCACGGTTCTCGATCGCGGAGGCGATTCTGGGAATGCTGACGACCGTACCATCGACCATGATGACAAGGAAACGTCCGAGGCTGCTGCGCGTGATCTCTGCGACGCGTTTGCCCGCGTCGTCGGTGAAGGTGACGGCGACAGCCGGCGTGCGCCCGGGAATTTCCTTGAATTCGGCGTGCAGAATGTCGTTCCGGGTCAGGATTGGGGTCGGGTTCATATGGAGCTCGTGGCGTCTGAACAGGATCGGTGTATTGAATTCATCGTCAGGAGATTCACTTGCGAGGTAAAAATGAAGTTCGACGGAGGGGATATCCTTATCCGTTGAATCCGAAATCGGGGGTGGGTGGGATGAAATCGGTTCCGGGGACGGGCTGGCCTGGACGATGCTGAGCGGCGGTGCGGATTCGACGGACCTGCAGGAGAATTGCCAGCCTGCCGTTCCGACCAGGAGGACGACCCGGATGATACCTGTGATTCGGATTGCGGGCATGGCCAACTCAGTTTCTATCCTGGGGTTGTTCCGGGAGACTCCACGCGAGGCTGCATCGTACCTGCGTGGACGCGCGTTGGTCAATCCGATCCGCAGCGGTGAGGACATGCAAGGGGTGCATGACCATTCCAGCCGGACGCAACGGACCGTTGTAGCGTCACCCCTTCTATGAAGCCGGGGTTGTCAAGTGTTTTTGGTCGATTGGTTCAACCTTCTATCCGGGCTGCCGCGGCGGGAGCGTCTCCCGTTGTTCGCACGCGGGCCCATTTAACGGTTACGATGGCGACGCCCATCCTTGTGGTCAAGCTCGAAGCCCAATGGGTGACCCGGGCCGTCGCCATGTCAATCGATTCAATTCACACCTGCGGGGGACGAATTTGTCCAACCAGAATCCTGCTTCACAAACGGTTCAGGTGAACGCTCACCTTGATTATCTCAAACAATATACCAAACAAAAATCAAACGGTCGCGGTAGGGACCGCCCTTTCGGGCGGCCCCCCGCACAGATCCGTACGAGCGGAATTACCGCATACGGCTCCTACCTCGGGTGTTTGGCGTAGAATCGCGCGTTGGGATACGGGTGCAGTATCCGGGCACGGGGAAT
>JAJDDT010000111.1 GCA_029260165.1 Phycisphaerae bacterium
TTGGCCGTTACCGTCGGATGAGCAAAGATTACGAAATGTTGCCCGTCAGCAGCGAAGCCATGGTGCTACTGACCATGATCAATCTGATGATTCACCGGCTAAAACCAGGATGATCTTGCTTCTCACACACCCTCTCAGAAATCCGGAAACTCAAAGGATGGAAGTGAGAATTCCGTTGGCTGGACAATTCGTGAAGTAATTGCTCGGCAACTTCGGTCTTCCATTCACACCCACAGTGAAAAAAGTCAACTAGAAACTGCCCGTTGAACTCTTGCGGCTCGTGCGTGACAATAGCCGAGCGTCGTTGGGACCGTGCGTACACACTGCTATCATGGAAGGTCAAGCCATTGCCTGGTAAAGAGCCAATCGTTCAACGCTATCGCAATAACCCGATTCTTTCGCCCAAGGATATTCCCTATCCCGTGGCGACGGTGCATAACGCCGGGGTGACGAAATTCGGGGACAGGTACATCATGCTGTTCCGCTCGCACAAGCACAACGGGCGGTGCATCCTTGGGGTGGCTGACAGTACGAACGGGTTTGATTTCACGCCTCGCCCTGAGCCGTTCATGGTGGCGGGGACGGATGGGGATTTCGCTGAGTATGAAGCCTTCGGCGTCGAGGATCCGCGGATTTGTCAGATGGGTGATGAGTATCTGATCACCTACAGTGCGTATTCGAAACACGGCGTGCGCATTGGGTTGGCCAGAACGACGGATTGGCAGACGGTCGAGCGCGTGGCGTTGATCAGTCAGGCTGACATGCGCAATGCGGTGATTTTCCCGCAGAAGTTCGACGGGTTGTATGCTCGACTGGATCGTCCGCACAGCGAGATCAGTAAGTGGTCGATGTGGATCAGCTATTCGCCGGACCTCGTGCATTGGGGGCAGTCGAAGTTGGTGATGAAGCCGTTGGTGTATCACTGGGACGAGATGAAGATCGGCCCGGGTGCGACCCCGATTCGCACGCGGTGGGGTTGGTTGAACATTTTCCATGGCGTGTATCCGACGATGGACGGCAGCGTGTATCGGTTGGGGGTGGCGTTGCACAATCTGGACGATCCGTCGCAGATTCTGGGTGTGAGCGATCGGTGGATATTGGAGCCTGAGGATCCGTGGGAGGTGACGGGGTATGTACACAATGTGGTGTTCACCTGCGGGGCGGTTCCGGAGGATGACGGGACGGTGAAGATTTACTGGGGCAGTGCGGACAAGGTGATGTGCGTGGGAACGGCTGTGATTGATGAGCTGGTCGACCTGTGTCAGAACGATGCGAGGCCTGCGCTTGGAGAATGAGAGTGGTCAGGGGTGTGATTGTTGACGGGCGTGTTGCGTGATGGCGGCTTGGTAGGCGTTTGCGTAACCGGTGCCCATCACGTTGTCTGTGAAGCGTGATTCGACATTTCTTCGGCAATTGTTGGGGTTGATTTGGTCCAGTTTCTCGACGCAGCTTACGGCGTGATCGATTGAATCGACGACGAAGCCTGTCTCGCCATCGACGATGATTTCCGGCAGGGCGCCGAATCGTGTGGCAATAACCGGCGTGCCGCTGGCCTGGGCTTCGGTGGCGACGAGACCGAACGGCTCGCACCAGTTGATGAGAAACAGGACCGCCGCTGCCTTGCGATACAACGGTGCCAATTCCTCCTGTGACAACAGCCCGACGTATTCAATTTGTTTCCCGTCGAGGTGCGGTTTGACTTTTGTGTTGTAGAATTCCTGGTATTGCCCTTCGATCAAGCCAGCCAATATCAATCGCCGACCCGACTGCTTGGCAACCTGAATCGCCTTCTCCGGACCCTTCTCAGGTGACAGCCTGCCCGCAAACAGCAGATAGTCGTCCTTTTCGGGTTCAAACGGAAAGCGGTCGATTTGAATGCCGTTGGGGACGGTGGCGATGTAGTTCAAATCCGGTAGCAACGAACGTTCGGCATCGGAAAGCGACACGAAGGGGTGCTGTTTGTAGTTGAGGAGCATGGGGTGGGTCGCGCGGACCCATGCGGACCCATGCAGGGTCGTGACGAGCGGGCAGGGTATCAGATTGGCAAACGCGAGTGCGTGGACGTGAAGATGGGAATGGACGACGTCGAACTCGCCCCTGGCGGCTCGTTCCATGCACATGGCAATATGCATTTGTTCGAGGACGCGGGCGTCGGGTGGTCCTTCGAGGAGGCCCGTTTCGGGGTCAAATGCGCGCCGGCGATTCCATTCGTCGGTAGGCCAGGTTGAAAATGCGTGGGGAACGGTTTGCACGAAATTGGCGGACGATTTGGTCCCTCCGGCTGCGAACAGCGTGACATCGTGGCCCATCGCGACGAGCGATTCAGTGAGGTTATGGGCGACGAGTTCCCAGGGTCCGTAACCGGTGGGTGGAAGTGGCCAGGATATCGGAGCAAGCATGGCGATGCGCATGGTGAACTGGTTCTCTCAAGGTCCGGGAGAATGGTACCTCGAAGGCGATGCGGTCGAAAGGGGTGAGGGCCGCAGGGTTCACGCGCATTTTGGGGTGGTTAGGAGGCTCTAATTATTCGGCCGCGTGGACACGCGTTATCGGACTAGGAGCAAAGGTATTTGCCCAGCGGTGTGAAGATGGGTAAGATTCCGTGCTCTTCGGCGGGGTGCACGTCCGGTGCCGGGGTCACTATTCTTTGAATACTCTAACAACGTGCAACAGGAGGGTCGGGATTATGGTTGGGAAGTGTGGAGTGTTGTCGCTGTGTTTTGTCCTTGGGTTGTCGGTTTCGACGGCGTTGGGACAGGAGACGATTGATTTTGAAGGACTGCCTGCGGGCACGGTGGTGTCGTCGGTGTTCGGAGACGGCGGAAGCGGTCCGGTGGTGGTGAACGGTGTGAATCCGGATTTCCCCGGTGAGAACGCGGCGGTGATTTTTGACTCCGCCAACCCCTCAGGCGGGGATACCGACCTGGGGACGCCGCACGCGACGTTCGGCGGGCCTGGTCTTGGTACGGCGGGTACGTCCGGGATGCCGTTTGAGAACAACACGGTGTTGGGAAACATTCTCATTATCGATGAGACATTGGTCGACGCCGACAACGATGGTTTGATTGACGATCCGGATGATGCGATCACCGTGGGCGTGACGCTGAGTTTCGATTTCTCCGCGATCGGTTCGGTCACGATGGTTGAGATCGTGATTCTCGACGTCGAGATTAATGAGGATCCGCCCCGTGTTGATCTTCGTGATGCAATGGGTGGTTTGATTTCGTCGGTGCTCCTGCCGCAGGTGGGCAACAACGGCGTCGGGGTCATTTCGCTCGGACCGACTGCCGGCGTTACGTTTATGGATGTCGTGATCAACGGATCGGGCGCGATTGACAACGTCGTGTTCATTCCGCCGGTTTGCGGTGATGGCAACGTCGATGATGGTGAGGCGTGCGACGATGGTGCCGACAATTCGGATACGGCGCCTGACGCCTGTCGAACTGACTGCACGTTGCCTGATTGTGGTGACGGTGTCGCTGATACCGGCGAATCCTGTGACGATGGAAACAGCGACGATGGCGACGGTTGTCGGAATGATTGCACGCTGCCGGAATGCGGCGACGGCATCGTTGACGCGGGTGAAGAGTGTGACAACGGCAATGCGAACTCGGATACCGATCCCGATGCCTGCAGAACCGATTGCACGTCGCCGGATTGTGGCGATGGTGTCGCTGATACCGGCGAAGAGTGTGATGACGGGAACGATAACGACAATGATGGTTGCCGTAATGACTGCACGAAGCCTGATGATTGTGTCGTTGTTTGTTCGGCAGAACCCTTGACGGATTCCGACAGCGATTCAGACTCGGACGGCGATTCGGATTCTGACAGCGATTCGGATAGCGGGTGGGACTCCGACAGTGATTCGGACAGCGATTCGGATAGCGGTGATGTGCTCACGATTCGATCGGACATGGCGTTTCTCGTCGTGACGGCTGGCGATACGTCGTGTGAGCTGGACTTGTGTGCACTCGTTCCGGCCGGTGGCGATTCTGACTCGGATTCGGACAGTGATTCGGGCTCCGACTCGGATAGCGATTCCGATTCTGACAGCGGTCAATACGGCGATTCAAGCTCGGACAGCGATTCAGATTCCGACAGCGGCTCGGACTCTGATAGCGATTCTGACAGCGATTCCGATTCGGATGACGGAAATGGCGGTCGTCTGGTGATCGGTTTTGCGACCGAAGGTGTTTGTGAGGATGTCATCGCGATCATCGACATCGGTTGCGACGAGATCGAGGTCGAAGATGGCCAGGTCATAGAGCTGATCTGCATCGATCCCAATGGTGCAGACGGCGATTCTGACAGCGATTCCGACTCGGACAGCGATTCCGATTCTGACAGCGATTCCGACTCGGACTCCGATAGCGACTCAGATTCCGGGAACGATTCAAACAGCGACTCGGATTCCGACAGTGATTCGGATTCGGGAAATGACTCTGATTCGGATAGTGATTCCGACTCGGATGACGGTGACTGCGACTTCTCGTTCGGTGATTCAGATTCGGATAGTGACTCTGATTCGGACAGCGACTCGGATTCCGACAGTGATTCGGATTCGGATAGTGATTCCGACTCTGATTCGGACAGCGATTCGGACTCAGGCCACTAAGTCGGCCTCTCAGCACACTCCGCGTGATGGCACGATCCATACCGCGGTGAAATGTTGTTAATTCAAGTTGAGAAGGGCCCGGTCACCGGGTCCTTTTCTTTTTGCCCGTCAGGCATGTGCGGCGGACCACCATTGGCGGACAGTGTGGGCAGTCCCTGACTCCACGAATTTATGGGAAATGGAGGATTCTACCCTCCTCCGGTCACGCCTGGGATGTCGAAGTTGGCCTGCAGAATTCCGAAGTCGAGCAGATTGACGTCGTTGTCGGCGTTGAGGTCGAGGTTGGAGCAGCCTGGTTCGAAGCCCGGCGTATCACCCAATAACCCGAACGTCGTCAGGCAGCGTTGGAGGCTTGCGAAATCGCTCAGGTCTACATCGTCGTCGCAATTGGCATCTCCGGGCCGGATTGGGACGGTCACCGTGATCTCCTGTGGCACGCCCAACGTGACCTGCGTTTTGTTGTCCAGCGGAGGTTGTCCACTGCTGATGGCGAATGGGATGGGACCGGGAGCGATGGATACCTGGGTCTCGCCCGTTGCGACGGCAACGACACTGGCGCGTGCCAACATTGCCCATTGCGGCGCCACCCCCATTGATGTATTCGAGGTAAATCCACCCAGGCCTGTCACGATTCCGAAAGCGTTGTCGATCGTTCCGGTCGTCTGTTCGACGTAGAAGTCGCCATGGTCGATCGCGTCGACGTTCAGCCTGGTATTGTCAAACAGCAGGTCAATCGATCCGCCGGCGACACCGTCGACCCCACCGTCGATTTGAGAAACCCAAATCTCGACGAAAAATGCGCCCTCGGCGCAGGCGCTGCCATCACCGTCCGGAAGAATTCCCTGTTGTGACACGGTCGGTTGTTGCACGGTGCGAATTTCGACGTCGACAACGGTGCCGGCGCTGATATTGAGAACGAGAGGCGATCCCGCGTCGGGGGTTTCGGCGAACGGTGAGTCGGTGAAAACGAATTCGCCCGGAACGGCGGCGATCGAGACGCTCGACGACGGTGGCAGGTCGGCAGGCACGATGACGGTCAGGGAAGTCAGCAGGCCGTTTCCAACCCCGCCGCTGCTGCTGAAGTTGTCGAAATGAACATCGACAGTTGACCCTGCGGAACCGAAGAGGTCGTCGGTGATAATGGCTGGCAGCGCGGACAGGGATGGTTGGCTTTGATCGTCGCCCCCGCCGGTGGCGAATGGAAGCGTCCATTGATAGGCGTCGTATTGGAAGCCGGAAACGTCGAACGTGATTTCAAAGCTGGCGGACACAGCCAATTCGGCGTCCATTCCGGATAGTTCGACATCAAGATCGATCGACTCGCCGGGCACGACTGAAATCGCCCCGTCTCCACCGCTGCGTACGGTAACGACCGGAGCAGCCGACACGATCGTCATATTAGCGAGCAACATGAATGCAAACAGACAGGGACGCGTCATTCTTCCACAACCTCCGGTTTTCATGCGGTTCAAGTCCAGGCCCGATTGCATTTTGTCATTACCATTTGATGGAATCCCACACATTTTCTAGGGGTCCAGGATGGCCCGCGCGTCACTGCCGATATCTCTGAAAAATCGCACAGCCCCCAGATCAGCATTGGTGACCGCGCCACTGCAGTTAACGTCGGCGGCGACTTCAAATGGTTGGGCAGGGTCCACGGGATTGGTTGGCTGATCGCGGAAGAAGCGGTCGAAACCGAGGTCCGCGTTGGTCACATTCAATGATTGATTGGTGTCGCCGCGCACCACGGAAAAAATTCGGTCCATGTCTCCGGCATAGGGCATCCCTGTCGCGCCCAGGAGGTTGGAGAGTGTTACGGAGTAGCGTGCGACGTCCGGAAGAGCAGGCGCGAAGGTGATAACGAGTTGGGTATCCGCGGCGCGCGTCGTGACACTGACAACGGTGCTCGCAAGATTGACGGGACTGTTCGTAACGTCGTTGCCGATCACCGTGACGTTTTGGGGAATGGCTGTCGCGGGATTGACGGGCGCGTCCAACGTCACAACGAGCGTATCGGCGCATAGCCGTGGTTCGACGAAGCTGCCATCGTCTGAAATCGTCATGCAGGCTTCGCCAACCGCACCGTGGTCGCTGCACGACTGCCATTGGGCAATGGCTGGCGGGGTCGTGACCGGGTTGAGGGTGAATACCTCGATGATGTCCGCCCCTCCGGTTCCCCCACCGGTGTCCATGACAATGATCGACTCGATGGAAATGATGCCGAGCTGATCATGAAGATTGTCGAGATCAAGAAAGATCAGGTTGGCCACGTTTTGGCTCGTACCAACAGCCAATCCGTCGATGTCTGCCCCCTCGAGTCCACCGGTGAAGCTCAGGAATACAAAATCGCCCGTGACAACAGGCGGGGTCGGACCCGGTTCCACATCAAGCACCTCGACGATGATGCCGAAGTCGTCGGTGGCACCGGATTCGATGTTGGTTATCGCCGGTGTACTCGCCTGTCGAACGTTGGTATCGACGATGGCCAGTTCAAACGTCCGCGTCGTGGTGGCATTGCTGAGTCCGCTGCGGGGGTTGTTGTGTCGTCCGGTGGCATCGGCGAAATGGACAACTTCTGTCGGCGAAAATGTCCCCCCGAATGTGAATGTGTCGGGCACGTTGAATCGAATCCCCCGCACACCGTCGAACGTGGACAGGCAGGTCGTAAAATCCGTGCAGTTCTGTGCGAGAATGCTGCAGACAATCCCGTTGCCGGCGCAGCTGCCGATGTCGCTGACCAGGATGTTCCCGTCGTAGGTGCCGTTCGCTTGTTGCTCCGCTGAGTTGGTCACCACCGAAAGAAGATCGTCCGCGGTGGCAAGAATTCCGTCGGGGCCGACGAAGTTGATGAATTCACCCGAGATTTGCGGAAAGTCGGTAATCAGTTGCGGCGGATCGCAGTTCATCCCGAATATGTCGCAATTGCATCCCGCGTGAATACATTCTCCGTCGGCCAGATCGAAACCCGGGTCACTGAGCACAGGCCCGTTGGCTTTGGTGTCCTGAACGAGGACGCCGAGGTTTGCGGACATGAACACGCCGAAGTCGGTAGCGAGCAGCTCGTTGGCTCCAACCGTATTTGGGACAGCTTGCACCGCGGCAAACACGGTGGCCTGGAAAGGGAGTCCGTTTGCGTCAAGTCCGGTCGTCGGGTTGAGAATTCGGGCGGTCACCGTTCGCACCTGTGGCGTCGGATCGACCACCGGATCGGGGGGTGGAAAGCTGTTGGCTGCACTGATCGACACGGTGGCGGTAGCCGTCTCACCGTCAATGGCGGTGGCTGACGGAGTCACCGCGACACCGGGAAAACCGAATGATTGGCCTCGCACGTTGAGGTCAGATGGTCCGGGAACGAACGTCGCAACAGTCGGGTCGCTCGACAGGCCAACCGAGTCCACCGACATATCAATACCGAAGTCGCCACCCGTGTTGGCGCTGAGTACGCCCGGGAAACCGACTGTCCCCGAGAGGACGTCGAGTACGTGTTCGATGTCACCGGCGACTTCGAGTTGTGGAGGTGATGTGGTCCCGGCTGCGACGCCCGGGCTTGGGAAGAAGGGGCCGTTGTTGCGCACATGGCGATAGGCAAACTGCGCGTCGATGATCGGATCGTCGTCGCCGGGGAATGCGTTTTCGGTTGTCTTGGCAACGTCAACAAAAAAGCGGGCGTAGCCATTCGCAACGCCGGCGTTTGGCAATGACTTGACCACCTCCGGAATCTGGGGAATCAACAACGAGTATGTCCCGCCAAGCGGCAGCACGGTTTCAAGATCGATATCGTCGCCGGTCGGCGCATCGAAAGGCTGACGATCGATTCGGAAAAGCGGGTCGTCATTTCCCGCCAAGCCATCCAGAAACGCGCTCGGCGACAGGATGTTCCCCCCCGGCAGGATGGGGCTTGGGTGACGTAACTGGGGACCCGCCCCCAGCACGCAGTCAAGGGCGTGCTGATCGTCGCAAAGCTCGGCGTATCCGGGCAGATCGCGACTCACCAGCAGATAGGCCCCGGATCCGTTCTGGATGACACCGCTGACGGCTTCATTGGGAAGATCGATCAGCGATTCCCCAGCCACGGCTGAGAACGTCAGCGTCCCGCCGAATTGCAATCCGTTGATCGCCAGGAACGTAAAATCAGTCGGTGGAGTGGTGATACCCCCGTTGATCAATGCAGTTTCGGGCGCGGCGAATCCAGTCGGCGGATTCTGAAAATAATCCACCCATCCCAGGACGACGACACCGCTCGGCGGCCTGGGCAACGCCGTGACCCCATCGCTCGGGTCCAGATCAAATGCGGGAAGATCGAAACGATAGTTCATCAGTGCAACGCCGGAACTCGAGGAATCGCCCTCAACTTCGTAGACGCTCAACCGCATCGCGTTCCTGAATGGCAGGAGAGATGCGTTCAGCGCCGTTGCGGGTGGCAGATAGATTTCGATAAACCCCTGGTGCAGACTGGTCACGTCCCGCCCGACAGGACCGTCGGTAAGACCCACGGGGTCCGTGTAGATTTCTGTAATGATGGGGTGATCCGGTTCGACCGCGATCGCCCGCCCTGCCGACAGGGCAAAACCCAAAACCATGAGCAGGAACACACTACGCAGCCCGCCCATTGATCGCAGACCACGCAACCCCGATTTAACAAATACAACAGACAATGTCATGAAAACTCCGATTATCTAACAGTTTATTAAGGTAAATTGCCAAATTGGCGCTGTAGCAACCCGAAGTCGCCAAGGTCAACATCGCCATCGGCGTCGAGGTCCGTCAGGAGACAAACACCCGACAGTACGGGTGTCGCCGGATCGGGATCCGGTCCGGTCACGCAGGCTTCGAGATTCGCAAAATCGTCGAGATCAACGTCGAGGTCACAGTCCGTATCGCCCAAACGCACAGGTCTGACCACCTCGACCATCTGCGACGGGCCGAGCAGCACATCCGTACCAAATTCGAGAGGCGGATGACCACCGGCAATGGCGAATCCCAGAGCACCGGGCGTCAGCGAAAACATCGCCATGCCCTCATCGACAGCCGTAAAGGAAACCCGCGCGAGCAACGCCCACAAAGGAGCAACAGCCACCCCCGTGTCCAGTGTCGCGCCTCCCAGGTCGTCGACCCGTCCTTCCGTAATGACACCGCTGACGAGTTCGTCGAAATGGGTGGCGTGATCGATCGCAATCGCCTCCACCACACCGGACGCAAACATGACATCAACGGTGCCTCCCGTGATACCCGGTTGCAACGGACCAACGTTGGTGACCCAAACCTCAACAAAGCCCCCAGCGCCCAAACAAACCTCCGAGATGGACGCCGGGATCTTCGTCGTTTCGTCTGTACTCGTCTCAGTCACCACGCGAATAGCAACATCGATCACCTGACATGGCGAGCGTGTGGCTGCAAGCGCGACCATGCACGCTCCGATTAGCACCGCCATTCGCAACTTCATTTGCAACTCTCTTTGTAACGCCTGTCCAGGTTGGAGGTCCGCACGTTTCTATTTCTCCAACTGTCGGAATTTGGTCCCCTGCGGGACAACCGGCATATCCAACCGATACGCCCCGACCTGCGTGTCGACACCGTGCGGAATCACAAACTCATCAGGAAGCAATCCAACCGAAAACTGCGCGAAACGCAGCGATCCAACGTCAAGCTGGATCGATACGGGACCCTGTCGCTTCGAGCGGAATTCCACCGTCGCGAATCGTACCCACTGTTTGACCGCGACAAATCCATCCAACGTCACACCGCCCAGATCAAACGCCGTTCCAGACATTGGATCGATCTCGCCGGTCGCGAAGATTCCGAAATTCGGATCAACCGACGCCTCCATCAGCGACACGCGTTCCGCATCAGCCGAAACCGTCACCGATCCTCCGGTAACCCCAGCCGCGTCCGCGCCGAACATGTGCACCCAAATCTCAACCACGAACAACTGACCGAGTTCGACCGAACCTCCCCACGATGGCGGTGGACGATTCGCAACACCGAAAGCCGTCCTTGAATCCCGCACGACCGTCCGCAATTCAACCGTCACAGGTTCTCCCTGAGACGCAGCACCCGGCGAAGCAAGAGAAAGCATCATTCCCGGGCACGATGACGGCGGCAAATGGGCAAGGTCCGGCTGGACAATCATCACATCCCCACAAGCCCTGCCAAACGCCGTTCCGAAAAACGACACATCCGATGGACCAATCTGTCCGTCAAAGTAGAAATCCGCACAGTCCAGATAAGCGGGGTCTCCCGTAAACGTCGCGTAATGCGGTGCGAACAGGGCGAAATCGCCGGCATCGAGCGTATTGCTCGTATCAAGATCGTAAATAATGCGTGAGTTGACGCAGCCAGTCGCAGCCACGCAACTGTCTTGCGTGCACGCATTCAGGTCGTTGCAATCCAGCGGTGCACCCCCGGCACAAACACCAAGCTGGCATGAATCGGTCTGCGTACAGAAATCACTGTCGTTACACAACGTCCCATCGGCGATGTTCGGATCGGTGCACACACCGGTGCCCGGATTGCAAACACCCGCGACGTGACACTGATCGAGCGCCGTGCAAACGACCGGGTTGCTGCCGGTACATATGCCAAGCTGACACGCATCGGTCTGCGTGCAGAAATCACTGTCGTCGCACAACGTCCCGTCAACCATGTTCGGATCGGTACAAACACCGGTGCCAGGGTTGCAAACACCCGCCACGTGGCACTGATCGAGCGCCGTGCAAACGACCGGCATGTTTGTCACGACACCCGCCGCACAACTGTCTGTGGTGCACGCATTGCCATCGTCGACGATGGGCACCGTCACGCTCAACAGGTCCGTCACATCCACGGCGGAATTCGGCAGCGGCGGCATTCCACCCGCCAATGCAAAGGGGAATGCGCCATGGACCATGGAAAACGATGCAATCCCCGCTCCGGATGCGGACACGCGAACCCGCGCAAACAGCGCCCAATTCGGCGTCACGCCGACGCCCGGCAGCAACGTGGCTCCTCCGACGTCGTCTGCGACACCAAGCCCGTTGTTGATTGTTCCGGAGCTTGGATTGGAATAGACGCTGCCGTGGTCAATCAGGTCTGCCGTGACAAGGGTGTTGTCAAACAACAGGTCGACAGAACCCCCTGCCACACCGTCGGCTCCGCAGTTCTGCGATACCCACACCTCCAGAAAATAGCTGTCACCCGAACAAACCGTCGTCAAACTCGTCGGCAGTCCCCCCTGTTCCGGAGTCGTCGGCGTCGAAACGGCGCGCAACGCGACGTCCACAACAGCCACCGGTTGAATATTGAGAACAAACGCAGGCCCGCTCAGGGGCGTTTCCGCAAACGGCGAATCGTTGAATACGAATTCGCCGGGGACCGTGTTGATCGTGATCGTTGCCGGGCCTGAGAAATTACAGGGAACCTGAAACATCGTCGTCACAAGCACGGCGTTGCCGACCCCGCCCGCGCTGGTGAAATTGTCAAAATGAATATCAACCGCGGAGCCTGCAGGTCCGAAAAGATCGTCCGTGACGAGGGCCGGAAGCGCGGCGAGATTTGGCACGCTCAGATCGTCTCCGCTGCCGGTTACAAACGGCAACGTCCACAGGTAGCTGTCATACTGCAATCCACCCGCACTGAAGGAGACGTCCATAGTGCCGGACGTCGCAAGTTCCGCGCCAAGCCCTGACAGCACGACCTGTAACGGGACCGTATCCCCCGGAGATGCGGTGAGCGTACTCGCCCCGCCACTGCTCACAGAGAGCGCGGGAACCGCACTGACCATGCCGACATGAACGCTTAGTAACAATGCCCCGACCACAATTGAACGCTTCATACAGATTCCTCCAAAAAGTCTGCCCCATTACCGCACAATGAGGCAGACTACTTCAACCCTTATTAACAGAAGCAAATAAATGCCCTCTACAAATCCCAAGCGCCCGGCCCCGACATTGAGAGGCTTCCCCCGAATCGCGATTATGAGAATCTTATAATAGACACCACTCGTGCCACGGAGCCTCAATACGCCGGGTCATGCGCAAGGCAATTCACATGCCGAGCACCCCGCGCCCCCGTGGAATCACTTCAGAAGCCTGTTCGGGGAAGGTTGACGGGTCGTGAGGCCCAAGCCGCTGCGAGCTGATTCGCACTAAGGGGGATATAGCGCGGAACCGCGCGGGGAAGGTATTGGAAAACTCTTACACTCAGGGGTTCAACCAATTGTGTTGTTTGTGCTGTTAACTGGATCGAACAACCTTAGCGCAATCCGCGCGCAAGAAAACAGCCCGCCTCTGATGAGAGAGACAGGCTGTCTTGAATACTCTTTGAAAACGCTGTCTTAGCGACGGCGACGTGCCAGGGCAAGACCACCAAACGCAAGCAGACTCAGCGTGGCCGGCTCTGGAACCTGTGTCCACTGAATCGTCAGGAGCTGGCCACCAGCAATAATATCGTCAGGCGAACCACCCGAGAGGAAGATGTTCCCATCGTCAAAGGTCACCGAACCGGATATGGCATTACCAAACCCATCGACGACCTGAACCGCATCGATCGGCTGATTGGTGCCCGGAGCCTTGATACCCTCGAGGGCAAAATCAATTCCGCCACCAGCAAAATCGGTGAAACCGAAATTTGCCCAGTCGATCAGCAATTCATGATCAAACGCCGGGTCGGAGCTTGGACCGGACGAGACGTCGGCGTTGAAGCCCTGCCCCGGAAAACCCGTACTGTCTGCCGTCTCAAAAGACCCAAACTGATGCGACGTGGCAATTCCATCGACGAACGGCCCGGACAGGTCCACCGTCACGTCGATGATGTCAGGCTCTGCAAAAGCCATCGGCGAAATCAGCGCCACCGAAAGGGCGACTGCCATCAATGCACGAAATTTCATATTTCCTTACCTCCCAATACTCGAAACAGGAACCGTTCACACTCAAATTTCAGGACCACCACGGAACACCCGCAAGCAGCCTATATACGGTCGATCCAGCCTCAAAAAAGGCCGAATTTCAGTCGCATTCATGTCAAAGGGATCATGCCGAATAAGGGGGAGTGATTTGTCGTGAGAGACAGACCATCACACTCATACGCACGAACTCGCTCCCAAAGCGAGCTCTCTCTCTACAAACAACGCACGGTCTCCGCAGGAAAACCAACTCTGTCTCTCTCTCAGACTCCCCCAACTTAACGGATTCGCCCGGCGAAATCCACCCCCTTTTCCAGAAAAAAGCCGTGTTTGAATATTCCTGTGCGACTTTAGGCCGCACAGCCATCTTCAGCCGAAGCAGCCTCGTTGACGAACCCGATCGCTTCGCGTAGCCTCCCCGGTTTGATGCGGCGCGCGTGCCCGCTCTTGTGCGATCGCGTGAAAGCGTTACCGGAGTGCTGACAGGAGCTTACGTTCCGATGGGGCGATTGACAGGCTACGCAGTCGGGCTCGCGATCCTGGCCGTCGCTACCGGGTGCCAAACGACTGGGGCCGGTTCGCGCGATGGATCGCTGACGCGTGGTACGCCGTTTGAGTCCGATATTCCGGTCCCTGCAGGCTTCAAGATCATCGATCGCGCCAGCGAGGACCGTTCGACCGGGATGAGTCGGCTCTATTTGCGGCATCTGTACCGGGGAAAATCGGACGCTCATTCATTGCGACGTTTCTACCGCGCCCAGATGCCGATGGCTCAATGGACGCTCGTGAGTGATGGAAACGTCATGGGAAACATCGTGATGCGGTACGAAAAAGGCGACGAATCCTGTACCATTCACGTCAGTGGAAAAGAAGGCATGATGACGCCCGTGTCAGAGGTACAGGTCGTGGTCGCGCGTGAGGAACGCCGCCAACCACCCGCAACAAGACGGAAAACTCCATGAAAACCGAACGCAGACACGAACTCAAGACCAATGAAATAGGTGTGTTCCTGCTGGACGCCAATGACTGGCTCAAGAACAACAGCACGAAGGTGGTCGCTGGTGTCATCGGCATCGTCGTCATCATCTTTGCCGTCAATTCAATGCAGCGTGCCGGCAGCGAGAAAGCCGAACAAGCCACGCGACTGCTTGGCGATGCCGCGGTCAAGCTCGCCGGCGACGAATGGGAGGCGGGCTTTGGTGAGTTGGATACGTTGATCGCAAACGCCGGAAGCCGCGACTTCAAGATGAACGCACTCTTTGTGAAAGCGTCGGCTGCCGAGCGGCTGGCTGCTTCTCCCGATGGATTTAATGAGGACGTCGTCAACAGAGCCGAGGAAGCGTACGACATGCTGCTTGGCGAATTCTCCGATCGTGCGTTGGTCATAGCGCGGGCACAACTCGGGCTGGTCGTTGTGGCTGAGAACCGGTTTGCCACCGATGGAGATCCAAAGCACAAGGATCGCGCGAGGGACCTCCTGACTGCCATCAGCGAAAACAAGGATGTCCAGGGAACACCGCTGCAGACGCTCGCCGTTGCAAAGCTGCAGGAACTGGACGATACCTTCACCCGCGTCGTCATGCTCGATCCCCCCCCGCCGCCACCGGAACCGGTTGGACCTGCTGCACCCATAGCGCCCAATGTCACTTTTAATGCTCCCGAAGGGATCAAGGTCAAGAAGCTCGACGGGCCGCCAAAGGAACTCCTTGAGAGGATTCAGAAGGAAGCCTTGAAAGAAAAATCAGGCGATACCGACGAACCGGCTCCCGAGTCTCAGGAGGCCGAAAAAAGCGACAAAGACGATTCGCCCGGGTAGTCCCGGGAAATTCCGGTTATTCCCGATCATCCCGGTTTCGGAGATTCGTCCGACATGATTCGGTCGGTTCGACTCACCTCCTGCGAGCGCGTTCGTTCGCTGGTGTTCGCAGCCGTCGTTCTCGCCCTCACCCAATCCGCCTGCGAGAGTGGAAGATTCAAGGGCGGAATCTGGGTACACCGGGACGAACCCGAGCCGCTCCCCGCAGTTGGCGTGGAATCCAACCACCCCGCATTCAACTCAACCAACCACAAAATTGAGTTGCAAGCTGCCATCAACGAGTGCCTGACCGTTGATTTCTCCCTGCGCAGCGAGCAACCCGTTGAATCGCTCGATATCACCGTTTCCGACTGGTCATCCGAAAACGACATCCTCCCCCCGTCCATCGTACGCATCTACCGAGCCTGCCCCGTCCAGATACGTCGCCATCCACCTTGGCAGATGCAGATGATTCCAACATCAGATCGTCTCGAATCAGCACACGACGCGCTGGTTCCCGCCGAGGCACCGTACGGTGGATTGCCAACGTCCCTGACACCCGGGCAATCGCTGCACATCACGCTGGACATCTGCGTACCCCCGAACGCCGCCCCGGAAACGTACGAGTCGCTCCTGACGCTGACGTCGAATGACCGTGAACTCAAGACCCTCCCGATGACCCTCGAGGTCCGGCCCATCGTCCTGCCTCATGCGCCGGACCCCATTTTTCTAACCGAGGTCGATTACCACGGGTGGATTGCAAGCAACTGCCCCGACGTTCACAGTCAGTCGCCCGCCCCCGTACCGACCATCGCGTGGGCTAACGAGCGGGTCCGGAAGAAACTCAAGTCGATCACGACCGATTCGGTCACCATGCTCGCGGATCATGGTGTGGCTGTCGCCTTCGACGGCATTCTTCCGGGCATGAAAACCGATGCAGCCTACCGCACGCATCCCGTCTGGCCACCGATCGATCAGGTGCTCGCGACCGTTGACGAAGCGGCCGGTCCCCTCGCCCGATTCAAAATCCCGTTCGACGGACTGCATCCATTCAACCCGGACGATCCTTCCGCACACGATCCCCTCAAAACCTACCTGGCCGACTGCGCCAACCATTTCGCCGAAAACGGTTGGCTCGACCGCGCCTACGTCGAAATCCCGGTCAACAACAGATCACCGCAACAATCAGGCCGTGCGAAACGATCAGCCAAAATCATCCACAACGCGGATCCGAGACTCCCCGTCGTCGCGTCCATATCGCCCGCAGGCTGTCGCGAATTCGAATTGAATCGATTGCACCCCGCAGCCGCGTTGGCAAACCTCTCCGCCCTCGCGCTGCCGGCTCGTTGGTGTGCAGCACAATCGAATCAGCCCGGGGTCCGCGAATGGGCACGAATCGACCGCCCGCCCTATTCCGGGACAATAGACATATCTGCCACAACGTCCGATATCCGCGTCCTGGGATGGCAGGCTGGAACAAACGACATCACACTTCTCATGCTCGGCAACACCCTGAGTTGGCCTCGCGACGCTCAATCCGCGACACCGCAAACCTGCGTCGATCATGCCCCCACAACTCTGGTCTACCCCGGCGAACCATTTGGTTTGCAAACCCCAATCCCGTCAAGACGCCTCAAGACCATTCGGAGAGCAGCACAAGACCACGCCTACCTCCAACTGCTCAAATCGCACGGAATGACCGAATTCGCAAACACAATCACCAGGTCGCTCGTTCCGCACGCATTTTCAACCGCCCGCAGATACGCCGACACCGATCCCATGCCCATCCGTTGGCCACGACACAACCGGGATTGGGAGTCCGCAAGACGTGCAATCACCAACGCGCTCGTGCGCACCACGAACTCGCGTTTCCATGATCCAGATCGCGACGTGCCGGCTCAACAACAACTGAACCGCCTGCTGGAGCGGCGGCAGCACATCGACATGCACGTCGAGGGCGTGCGAATTCTGCCCGAACGAAAAACCGATCACTACCGCGTTGACGTCTGGGTCCGAATCGACAATCTCACCACAAAACCAATCGCCGGAAACATCTGGTTTGAAACGCTGCCCACCGGCTGGCAGACCGTCGAGCCAGGAACCCCCGTACCCACCATCGAACCAGGCCAGGCCAAGATCGTCTCCCTCAGCGCACGCGTGGTTTCATGGACGCGATCGACGGGACATCCAACCGCCCTGCCGATCGTCGCGAACCTCGGAACCGACCACCTCCTGCGTACATCAGCACGCGTCTCCGCCCTCACCCCCATGCGAACATCCGAACCGATCACCATCGACGGAAATCTCGCCGATTGGCCCGACGCCGATTTCAACGTTGCCGCCGATTTTGTATCAATCACCGGACAACCCGAACCCGCCAATCAGAATCCACCAGCCTGTTTCGTCATGCACGACGACGAATTCATCTACATCGCAGCCAATTCCCAAACCGCACCCGAGACAACCGCCGGTGGCAACGCCCTACCCTGCGACGACGGACTGCCCGCGAAAACCACACGTTTCGAGGTCCTCATCGATCCGAACAACGCCGGCACACATGACCCAGCCGACCTCTTCCACATCGCCATAGGCTTCAGCGGCAGCCTCTTCGAAAAAGGCATCGACCTGAACAACACCGGCACCCGCCACGTCTGGTCAGCGGACATCCGCTACGCCACCAGCGTCACGGACAACGTTTGGACCATCGAAATGCGCATCCCCAGATCGTCAATCAGCCCCGCTCACGACATCGATCGCGTGTGGGGCTTGAATTTTGCCTTTTTCGATGCAACCAACCAAACCCTGCGAACGTGGTCCGGTGCACGCTACAACCCCTACGATCCCATGGCGCTCGGGAATCTCATCTGGCCCAATTGATAATTCAACGTTGAAATTCAGACCCACCGGACGATACTATTCAACAATGGCAGGAATCAAGCCCAACTGAAAGTCAATCATGAAACCCCACCCCAAACCGACCAACGCATTCACCCTCATCGAGCTGCTGACCGTCGTCGCCATTATCTCCCTGCTGATTTCCATTCTCATGCCCTCCCTGTCCCGCGCACGAGATCAAGCCAAGGGTGTCCACTGTCTCGCCCGAATGAAGGATTTCGGCACGGGGTTGGCCTCTTACGAAAACGTCAACGGCGACCTGCTACCCCCGCCGCTATGGAATCCCGCCCCCGAAGAAGAACCCGAACTTGTCTATGGCTGGACCGAAACGCTGTTCTCCTACGTCTGGAAGGACCGGGTCAGTCGCCCTTCCGACCCAACCCGCCCACACCTGCCCGTCCAGCGAAACGTCCATCCCGATCGCTACGAAAATTATTTCCTCTGCAAAGCAAGCGCCGCCAGAGGCATGCACAGCGGGCACTACCGCGTCTATCTACCGTCGTGGTTGATGGGACACGCACGCCTCGACGCAGAAGAACGTTACGACATCGCAAACACCACACTGAACCCGTGGATCGCCGGTTCCCGATCAGCCATCCCACCGCGAATGCCGATCATCGGTGACGCCAACGAACAATCCGAGCAGACCTGCACAAGCTACATCAACGCAGGCGAAGCCAACACCGCCGGAACCGCAGGCTACAACGGAAATCGATTCAGCGATCGTCACTACGGTGGTACGAACTATCTGTTCCAGGACATGCACGCCGAGTGGCGACGCAGCAATTTCCGCGAACGCCTGTCCACCGATGTCGACCTGAACGGCATCGAGGACGTCATCATCGACGACGCAAGCCGATAACGAATGCTCAAGCCAATACAGCGTCACCTCTCGTGGGTGACGAGAGGGCAGGACAAAACCTGGCTGAGTCGTGATTCAATGAGGCAGGAATCAATCATGGATACCCCGGTCGCACCGGGGTCGACAACGTCCCGATCGGTCGCGATAATCTGCGGGTCAACAAAGGGCAAAAGGGAGTCAAACCACATGACCACGCTTATTTCGTCGAAAATGAACAAGGGCCTCTCGGATCAGATCACCAACGAGTTCCACGCCGCTCATCTCTACCTCGCGATGTCCTGCGTTCTTCAGGACATGGGTTTGAAGATGCTCTCGAAATGGTTCACGCACCACGCCGACGAGGAGCGAGCACACGGGATGAAAATCCTCACCTACATCCAGGACGTCGGCGGAACCGTCACGCTTGGCACGATCGAAAAACCGAAGGCCAAGTACCCGTCCGCGGAATCGATCCTCAAGGCTGCCCTCGCACACGAACTTCTCGTGACCGACCAGATCAACAAACTCATGGCCACGGCGATCAGTATGAAGGACTACGCCACCCAGAGCTTCCTGCAATGGTTTGTTGACGAGCAGGTGGAAGAGGTCGCGATCGTCAGCGAGGTGTTGGATCTGGTGAGATTGGCAGGGCCGAAGAATATGCTGCAGGTGGAATCGCGTGTGGGCAAACTGCTGGCCGCGGAGGGGTGACGGAACACACTATCGGACCTGCGTTTCAGCCAGTCTGTCCAAAAACCGTCCCCAGCGCACGGATCACACCAAACGGGGCCATATTCCGCGTCGGTGCTTGTATGCGCGTGTGCGCTTGGCTAGGATGAGTCCGGGAGAGCCGATCCGGCAATTGTCATGCCTGCGGGTCGGAAACTGAGAGCGAACAATCGGATAGAATCGCCGCGCGGATGACGTGCGCCGGCGATCGTGTACAAGGAGATTCACATGCGTTTTCGGACACTCTCTACATCCCGCGTTCTCATGGCATCGCTGATTGTCGGCGTTGTTGGTGCGACCACGTTTGCCGGGGACAACGTTCTCTACGAGCAGTTGCCATCGGGCGACCCATTCGCAAACGCATCCAGCCAGGACTTCCCGGACGCGACGGACTTTTCCATCGTCGCAGCCGACGATTTCAACGTTCCGGCTGGTCCCGGATGGAGCATCCAGTCGCTTTCCTCATCGTTCACCACGGGCAACGGCAGCGGTGTCGACCCGATCGACGTGCGCTGGATTCTTTTCGAAGACGATAACGGGCAACCTGGGGCTGAATTGCTCAACACGCTGGGCGGTACGTTTGACACTGCCTCCGGGCTGGCTGGTATCGATCTGGCTGCGACCATCGATCTGGGGCCGGGGGATTACTGGCTCGCGTCGCAGATCGTCGGCGAAATCGGGATTTTCGGGCAGGAGTTTCAGCTCGGTTCGGATGACGGAAGCGGTTCTGCCAATTTTCAATGGCTTAACCCGGGAGGAGCTGCGGGTTTGCCGGCTGGTTGGGTCGATGCGAACAACACGCTTGATGCTGATACGGGGCTGCCACTTTCGGACGTGCAGAATCTCGCGTTCGGCATCTTTGGTGCTGAGGTTCCCGAACCCGCCACGATCGCTCTGTTGGGCTTTGCGATGGTCGCCGTTGGAAGACGCCACAGGACATCCTGACATTTGAACAAAATCGAGTTCGTTCCCGAAAAAAACGCCACTCTCGCCGTGTGGTGTTTTTTTCATGCGCAGGACCATTGCGAGACGAACCGTCCACTGCTTCGTGACGGATGGTTTGAGCGATTGTCACCCTCATCACAGACGGGGTATCGCGACCGCAGATCAGGCACGCCTCTATTCTTCAAACTTCCTTTGCAATTCGGCGAAGTCGTTGAAATCGACGTCGTTGTCACCGTCGAAGTCGAAGACATCGCAGTCATTTTCGGTGTACGCGGTTCCGGGTGACGATTGGCAGATCAGGAAGGCGTCGAAATCGGGGAGGTTGACGATGGCGTTTCCGTCGAAGTCTCCGGATCCTGGGATGTGGACGTCGAAAATCCAGAAGTGCGTCTCCTTGTCGCTGACCATGACACGATCCCGTCCGTTGAAGGGATAAACGCCCCACGCGCCTTTGAAGCCTTGCTGGTCTGGTGAGGCGTCGGTGGTGTCGTATCGGCCCACGAGCTTGAGTGATTTTGTTTCGGGAACGATATCGAAGACCAACATGCCTGCGTTGTACCAGGAGACGTAAAGCCTTCTGCCAACGATGTAGGTGTTGTGCGAACTGACGGCGTCTGAGGTCGGGATGGAGTAGGTGTAGGTGTGTGTGATGTGGGTGCCGTGGTTGTTGTCATCGACGGCGTAAAGTTTGATGGGACCTCCGTTGTTTCGTTCCTCACCGGTGACGATCCATTTTCCGTCTTCGGTGGCCCATGCGGCGTGCGTGTTGTCGCCGGGTGCCCAGTTGAGGCGTAAGGGAGGTTCAAATTCCGGGAATCGTACGTCGTAGACCCATATGCCGCTTTCCCATGCGCTGAGGTAGGCTCTGCCATTGACGATGGAGACGTCGTGGACGAAGTGGTTTCCGATGCCCTCGACGATCCACTTTGCGTCGGTGATCACGTCCGGTGGGTTGTCGGGGTCGTAGTCAGTGAGGTCAATGACGGCGACGGTCGGCGTGAAGCTGTTGACCATGTAGAGGAAACCATTGTCATAAAAAAGATTGTGGACGTTGTTGTAGTTGAGAATCTGGATACCGGTGAGTTTTTGTGGGTTGGCGGGATCGCGTACGTCGACGATTTGTGCGCCGTCGAATCCGCCACGGTCGAGACCGACGAACATCAAGCCGTCGTGGACCTTGACGTCGAGTGCGAGAGCGTCGTCGTCGGGCGGTGGAACAACGTAGGTGGCGACATGGACGGGGTTGGCGGGGTTGTTGACGTCGAGGATGTCGACGGACGCCCCGAGTCGGTTGCCGAGGTAAACGTAGCCTCGATCGTCCGCCCATATGTCAGCCGTCTGGTGGTCTTTGGGTTGGTCGTTCCATTGGCTGACGAGTTCGATTTCGTTTGCGAAACCGACTGGTGCGGGGTCGACGGGGTCTTCCAGTTCCTCGGCGGTGAGCATGGCTTTGTAGCTGGCGCCGCAGGTTGCGAAATCCGAGGTGGCTGAGGGTGCGAGGAAGAGCCAGTATGTACCGGGTTGGACGGGTTCGGAGATGACGGCTTGTCGGAGTTCGCCGTTGCCTCTTGCCTCGCGTGCGCCGTGGACGGGTGGCCCCATGTTGCAGGGGATGTTGCCGTTGAAGATGGCGGCTTCGACGGGGAACTGTGCTTCGACGGTCCATGTGATGATCATGGGGTGATCGATTTCGATGACGAACCAGTCGGAATCACGGAAAACATCGTTGCCTTTGAAGACGCCGCTTTTGCCGCAAACAACCTTGTTGAATTCGATGGGGGAGAATTCCTCGACGGCTCCTTCGCATCCACCGTTGAAGAAATCGACGTAGGAGCTGTTGCAGACGGGTTCGCCTTCCATGACCTCACAGGCACCGAGCGGGTTTTCGGGCGGACCGGGGTCCGGTGCGGGCGGATCGACGGGGTGAGCGGAGAGGAAAGAGGCCCATGCAAAAACGCCTGCTACCGCAACGGTTGTATTGAAGATTTTTTTTCGGATCAACATGATTTGGTGCTCCTGAAGTCGGTTGACCTGTCGGTGACCGCGAGAACCTCACATGCATCAGGATAGCAAATCGGAAATCGAAATGAAAGGGCGAGGTGTCGTCCGGAAATGGAGAATCGCCCTGTTCCGAGGCTATTTCGCACTGTTGAGTGCCCACGAGTAGTCCTGGAACGAGACGGCCAATCGGCTGACGTCGCGGTCGGTGTAACTATTGATGTATTTGGGGAGGTTTCCGCTGCCGCCGAAATCGTCAGCGTACCACTCGAAAAGTTTGGAGAGGACGAGTTTTTTGGACTTGGTGTTGATGGTGTTGCGGAATGTGTCGTTGATGAATCGGCGCATTTGTCGGGTGAGGGTCTGGTCGAGATCGGCGGTGGTGTAGGCGTGGTCGAGCAGCGGCGGGCAGGAGATGGCAGCACAATTGAGGGCCGCGTGAATGCGGGGATCCTTGAATTCTGGGCGGATGATGTTGTTTTCGAGGTGGTTGAGCGAGTGTTTTTGGCCGTTGATGCGGGCGATGTCGTCCTTGAATATCTTGAAGTCGTTTTCTGAGACGGAGTAACCGGGTTTGTTGCGGTTGATCACAGCGTTGATGACGGTGGCGTTGTAGAGGTTGATATAGAAGGCGAGTTGTTCATTGCGGGGCAGGGGTTCGGGGTTGATCGTGGCGAGTTGGTTGAGGTAGGCGGTCAATTCGGGCAGATGGTTCCTCTTGATATTGGGGTAGTCAACGCGTTCGTTGCGGACATTCGTGCGGAGAATCCTGTCGAATGTGCTATGGTCGACTCCTGATTGACCTGCGCACGATTCGACATTTGCAAAGCAGGAAATGAAGAACGTGGTGGCGAGGATAAACATGGCGTTCATGGTTGGTCCGTTTCCTTGTTTTCGTTTTGGCGACTGCCGCAGGTTAGTCGATCGGTTTTCCGTGTGCGAGGGTTTTTCGGGTTCACCCTGGAAATTGCCGGGCCAGTCTGTAGTATCAGCCTACATTGTTCCCGCGCTGCGGATGTCCGAAGTCGTCGGACTTGTGCAACGCGGGACTGAACAGCCCGAACGAGTCGCCTCAAGGAAGGACGAACCTGTCTGATGAGTGAACCCGCACCGCCCGCAGATAATCCCCGCGCCGCAGGATTGGGTAGTTTTCCGTTTGCGTTCTGGATGCTCAACATCATGGAGATGTGGGAGCGGTTGGCGTATTACGGGATGCGCGTGGTGGTTCCGATTTACATCATGCAGGCGGACGAACCTGGGGGATTGCATTTTACACCTGCGGAGAAAGGCACGATTTACGCCGGCTGGGCGGTGATGCAGTCGTTGTTGCCGATTTTCACCGGTGGTTACGCGGACCGCTACGGATACAAGCTGACGATTTTCGTATCGATCACGATTAAAATCATCGGTTATGTTCTGATGGCCACGCAAACGACGTACACCGGATTCTTCATCGGTGCGCTGACGCTTGCGGCTGGGACGGCGATTTTCAAGCCCGGGATTCAGGGGACGATCGCGCAAACATTGCACAAGGAGAATTCATCGTTGGGGTGGTCGCTGTTTTATCAATTGGTCAACATTGGCGCGTTTGTCGGTCCGTTCCTGGCGCACACGTTGAAGGGGTACAGTTGGCCTTCGGTATTCTACGGATGTGCGGTCATTGTGTCGTTAAACTACCTGATGTTGCTTACCTACAAGGACTATTCGTCGGGGTCGGATACGTCGCATGGTTTTGCGAAAGTCTTCGGTGTGACCATTGCGAACATCTGGCCTTTCTGGTTCGTTGGTGGTCGGATTTGGCCGACGAGTTTTGCGTTGGGAGCGGTGCTGTCTGCCGGTGCTTTGGTTGTGCAGTGGAGTCCCTGGGTGGACAGCCATTCGGCGTACTGGTTGATTTTTGTTTTGGGTCTGATCCTGATGACGTGGTTGCGCGGCGGCCAATTTCAGTGGCAACTTAGGTTGCCCGCGCTGATTCTGATCTTGGCGGGCTTCTGGATGATGATGTATCAGATTTGGGATCTTCATCCGAATTTCATCGTCGATTGGGTGGACAGCAGGAGCGTGGTCGGGTTTCTCGATAACTTTCCAGCGTGGTTTCGCGATCGATTTGTAGAATCGACGGATCGAGGTGTGCAGATTTCGCAGGAGCACCTGCTCAATATCAACGCGTTTATGGTGATGTTGTTCGTTTCGATCGTGGGATACGGTGTCGCGAAAATACGGCGATTGACTTGCATGTTGGCCGGGATGATCTGTGCAACGATGGGTGTCTTCGTGGCTGGTTGGACGACGTCGGCTTTTCTGTTTGCGTTCGGACTCATGTTTTTCTCCTTCGGTGAGATGCTGACGGGCCCCAAGAAGAATGAATATTTTGCGCTGATTGCACCTGAGGGAAAGAAGGGCCTTTATCTCGGGTATGTAAATCTTCCCATTGCGTTGGGGCAGGGAATTGGCGCGGTGCTTGCGGGGTGGGCGTACGGAAACTTTGGTGAGAAAGCGGTTCTTGCGCAAAAATACATAGCCGAACATCTGAGGGGGGAATGGAATGGCGACATGAAGAGTTTGGCGGAGGCCGCGGGCGTGGGACGCTCGGGGTCGTTTGTGGATCTTCAACAGCGGTTGGGCGTTGATGCCATTCAAGCGACCGAACTCCTTTGGGAAACCTACCAACCGCACCAGGTATGGTATCCGTTCATTGGTGTTGGGGTTGTGTCTGCGATTGCGTTGTTTGTGTTTGGTCGGATGGCGCGGGGTTGGGCGGATATGGATGTTTGACGGGGTGCGGTTGGATTCGATCGTCGTCGGGCCGGCGCGATGGCGGTCAGGCTGACTCGACGAGTTGGCGGCGTTGTTTTTCGATGGTGGCGGCTTGTTCGCGTAATTCGTCGCGTTTGTCGTCGAGGGCATTGAGAACGGTTCGGATTTCATTTTCGATCGTGTGGGTGGCGCTGTGGTCGTCGACGACGGTATGAATCCAGTGGTCGTGCAGTTCGATGATGAGCGGTTCGAGAATCGGGGCTTTTTCGGCGACTTCCTGGTCGTTGGGGGAGTTGGCTGAGAGATCGAGTTCGATGATGTGTTGGCGTAGTTCCTCGATGCCTTCGCGCGCGCGGACGACGAGGGGGTTGGCTGCTTTTTGCTGGGCGACGTTGTAGACGAGTCCGAGGCCCATGGTGCTTCGAACGTTGAGTTTCTTCTTGCGGGCGCGGCTGACGGCTCGGTTCAGGGAGCTGAGGCGATTGAGTACGTCTTCGCCCGTTTCGAGGCAGCGATCGAGGATGCGGAGTTGGTGTCCGGCGTGGTCGAGGGTATCGACGATCGTTTTGAGTCTGGTGGCGGTCTCGTCGGTACGTTCCAGCAATTCCTGTTGTTTTTCGAGGAGAAGTTGATCGTATTGGTTCCTGGTATCGGCGGCCTGGTCGGCGAGCTGCGAGAGTTGTTCGAACCTGGATTGTAGTTTGACAATGGTGCGCGCATGCTCGTTGAATTCCTGCCGGGCGAGTTGGAGGTGTTCTACGGCTTGTTCTAATTTTTCGGATTTGGTGCCCGTGAGCGTGCAAATCAGACTGGTGACGGACAATGAGTTGAGCGCCTTGATTTCGGCGTCGAGTTGCTGGATGGCCAACTCGGTGTAGTGCATCTTATAGGTTTGTTGTTTGAGTTCGTCTTCAGTCTGGACGGACTTGCGCTGGGCGGAGCGCTGTTGTTCGTCACGTTTCTTGGCTCCGATAAGTTGTTCGTCGATGTTCGCGCTCATGGTCTCCACTCCCGGGCGTACTCCCCTGTGACAGACGTCGGCAGGCGAGGGAGGTGTCTTTATATGGCGGGTCGAGTGGGCGGCGTGTGAGATGGTGGTGTTTGATGGCGAGGGAAACTATCGGAGCACGACGTGGGTTTGTTATGGGGCGGGGTTGAAGGACTGGATGAATTGCGTGTGGCGACGTTCAAACTGCCTGACGCGTCGGTCATCCGGATTGGCTGAGAAGGTGCCCGTGATTCGCGTCGTGTCGTTGGTGCGAATGTCGATGGTGGCTTTTCGTCGCCCCAGGCCGAGGAATCGGGGTTTCCAATGGAGGTGTCCCTGTTGGATCTGTGTCCAGCCTGCATGTGCGCCGTTGTGTTGGACGTAGATACCCTTGCCGGGTGAGGCGTTTTCAAAATCGAAGCTGCCGGTAATGTCCGGGAGAACGAGGTAGATCGTTCCGTAGGGTTTCCCGTGTTTGGAACCCGGGAGGGGGCAGTCGATGACGAGTCGTGTGGCGGAGTCATCGTGGGCATAGGCGACGCGCGGGGCGCAGGTTTGGGTGACCATGCGCGCGGGGCGGGGTTCAAATATTTTCAACGATGATTTGGATGCGCATCCTGGGAGCAATGTGATGGAAAATGCGACTGCGGTGATTCCGATCGGCACGATTTTGGTGTTGGTCATGGTGTTATTTCTTGAACGGGCGAATGGTGACGTTCTTCTGGCCACGGGTGATGGTCACAATTCCCGACGTGGAGATGTTTTCAAATGATTCGGCCGTTCCGTCAGGCCAGGTGATTTTTAATGCTGCGGTTTTGGGTGGTTTGAGTCCCAGGCCGAAGTGTGCAACGGGGGCGGTGAATGATTGGTAACTCCCGCCGCCGTGGATCCAACGGATTTTCCGTTGGTCGCCGATGGTGAGTTCGATGGTCGAACCGTAGGCGCGATGGTTCCGGCTATTTTGACGCAGTTCGACAGACAATGCGTTTCTGTTGGCGGTGTTGTTTCGATAGATTTTGACAGGTCCGTTGAGTTGGGTGAGCACGATGTCAATGTCGCCGTCGTTGTCGATGTCGCCGAATGCGGCGGACCTGCCTCGTATTTTTTCAGTCGTGATCGTTCCGGCGTTGATGACCCTTTCAAAGCGTGTGCTGTCCCTGCGTTTGAAGATGAGCTGAGGTTGTTCGTAATCGGAGTCGATTTGGGTGGTGGCTGCCTCCGGATAGACATGTCCAGCCGACATGAACAGGTCTTCGTCGCCGTCGTGATCGAAATCGTAAAATGCGCATGCCCAGTTGAGAAACGGACGGGTGATCAGGCCGAGGCCAAACTGTGCGGTGCGGTCTTCGAAGAATCCGTCACCGATGTTGAGGTGAAGGGTGTTGGTGTCGCTGGAGAAGCTGGTGACAATGGAGTCGGGTAGGCCGTTGCCGTCGATGTCGCTGATGGCGATGCCCATGGTGGCCTGGTTGCTGCCGTCCATATTGGAAGCGATCCCGGAGAGTTGACCGATCTCGTCGAAGGTGTTGTCGCCCCTGTTTTGGAAGAGGAAGTTTTCGGTTGAATCGTTGCCGACGAAAATGTCCTGCTTGCCGTCGCGGTTGAAATCGAGCATGAGTGCGACCAACCCATATCCGGGTTGGTCGACGAGACAACCTGTGTTTTGGGTGATGTTCTTGAATGTCCCGTTACCCTGGTTTTCGTAGAGAATGTCCTGCTGCGGTTTCAGGCCGTGGGGGCCTGCCATCACAGAAACACCTTTGTATTTGATCCCCTCGCGACTCGGTGGCTTCCTGGGATCGAATTCCAGGTAGTTGACGACGTAGAGATCGAGATCGCCGTCGGCGTCGATATCCCCGAACGCGGCGCTGGTTGCCCAACGGTCGTCGTCGACGGCGGCTTGTTCGGAGATGTCGATGAATTTTCCGACACCCGGTTTTTGGGTGTCGTTTTTTAAGAGAATGTTGGGTCCATAGCAGGTGACGAAAATGTCGTCGAATCCATCGTTGTCGATATCCCCGATGGCAACGCCCATCGCCCAGTGACTGATGTCGATGCCGTATTTTTCGGAAACATCGGTGAATTTCCCGGCACCGTCGTTGGCGTAAAGCCTTGATCCGGGTCCCTTTTCAGGATTGTCGATGGTGGCGCCGTTGGCGAAGAAGAGGTCGAGATCGCCGTCGTTGTCGAAATCGAAAGTGGCTACTCCGCCTCCGTTCACGTCGAGAATGTGGCGCGATGGCGTGGCGCCGCACGTCATCGTCAGGTCAACACCTGATTCCCTGGCGACCTCGGTGAAATGGATGTCCGATGCGTTCATCGGGACCGTCGCGCACGCGATGAGGGTCGCGATGAATCGGAACTGCGGACGGCGGTTCATTCGGGATGTCCCCTGGTTGGTCGTCGTTTTTCGCGGACGGTATCGTGCATTTGTTTGGCTTTCCTGGCAGACTCGACGTCACCGAGGCGGTAGAAAACGCGTGAGAGTTTGAACATCGCGCCATAAAGTTGCGGGTTCAGACGGACGGCAGTAATGAGTTCGTCGCGGGCCTGTTCGAGCTTGTTTTGGCGGATCAGGACATCCGCTCGTCGGGCGCGGGATTTGGCTTCGTCGGCGTTGCGTCGCTGGTCGTGGGCGAGTTCGACAGCTTTGTCGAAGCGTTTCAACGCCTCTTCGAGTTGATCGCGCTCGTAGGCGATCAATCCCAGCGCGAAGTGGATATCGGGGTAGTCCGGATTCGTCGGGAGGTAGGCTTTGAACGCCTCCTCCGCCTCGTCCTGCTTGCCGAGGTAATATCGACACCATCCGAGAAACATCTTCGGGGGGTGATGCGTCGCATCAAGATCGACCGCCTTCTTCAACAATGGTTCTGCCTGTTCATACTTGCGCTCCTTGTGGTAGGTCAGTGCGAGCATGAGATAGGCCCTTGACGATCGTGGGTAGTCGCGCACGAGCCGTTGCGCGAGGGTCCGGGCCTGTTCAAACTGCCGCTGCCCGATGAGTTGGACACACTGCCGAATAACACTCCCGTCGGGATCAATGGGTTTTTCGGAATCCCCGGGTTTGGGCGGCGATTGTCCTGACGGCGTCTGTTCCGTCTGATCGCGCTTGTCCTGGCTGGGTGAGATTTTTTCCTGTGCGATCGCGCCGTTCGCGACAAGGATCGCGACGAGTAGATGCAGGACCAGCGAATATCGCGAGGCGATTGGCATGGCTGCATTATAGTGATATTTGCGCGGTTCGCACCTCCTGAGTGCAGGAGGATCACACGGTTCCGGTGAACGGGTACATGTTGCGGCGCGACGGGTCGCAGAGTCCTGCGGAGTTGTACGGTTTCAGTTGGTCTCGCACGAGATTGCCGAGTTCGCCGGAATTGTGATTTCTGTCTAGTGCCGTTTTGCAACAGGACTCGACGATTTCCAGATACGTTGAATCGTCCGCCAGTAGAAACCCGCGTGCGTTTTCGTCATCGCCGGCACGAATGCGTTCCTCGCATGTGATGGCTGCCGCGAAATACAGCATCACGATATGGGTCAGCGATTCAAACCGATCGAGGTTGGCGAAACACGTTGACGTGATGCGATCAATGAGGTCAAGTTCGCTCGCGAAACGGCGATCGTAGTCGCGCATCAGGTCGTCGACCCGTTGCGAATCGTCGAGGGATTCGAGGATTCCTGCTGCCCGTTCGACACCATACAACGCATGAGCGAGACCCGGGCTAAGCCATGGATCGACAAAGCCAGCCGTGTGGTGCATCGCGAGCCAGCCATCGCCAGCCGCATGTGGGAGCTTGCGTTGACCGCGATCGCAGTGGTGCATGGGAATAACGGGTTTCGCGTGTGCGAATTGCTGATGGATCGACGGGTACGCACTTGTGAGCCGCATCCATTCCTGTTCGGGGGTTTCACTGTCAACGATCGGATGTTGCGATGGCGACAACGAGAATCCCGCGCTGGTCAATCCGTTGTCAAAATGCAACACCCACATCCAACCGCCGTCGATGATGTGGTGAAGGGCGGACGCGTCGCATGGAAAAACGTGATCCCTGGTGGAAAGATGACGGTCTGCCAGCACATCAGACCAGGGTAACACATCGCGGAAATGTCCAAACAACGTGCGGGATTCAGTTCGCAACGGTGTGGTGTCGATTGCAGTCGATTGCTCCGGTTGGGTCGAGGCGAGGATGGCGGCTGGTCCGGTCGCGTCGATGCAGAATCGTGCGGAAATCTCCAGATCGTCGCATTGATCGTGCCCGGTGATCACGCACCGGTCGTCGCGACGGATTTCGTCGATCAAGAAAAGGTCGCGGTAGAGGATATCCGCGTCGCAGACCTGTTGATTCACAAAATGGTCGAATTCCGAGCGGTACCAGTGCGTGTCGCCGCGACGTTCGTCGCGATTGGCAGCCACGAGCAGTTCGCGATCATGATCCGAAGACGACTGAAACGCCCTACCAGCCTCATGCTTGAAAAAACTGAACCCGCGCTTCAATCCGCACGCGATGTCCGGTCGGTGTGATTTCCACGATCCATATCGGGTGAAAGGACGCAAAGCGTCGAGGCCGTAACGCTCGGCCAAACACGCGAGTTTGAGATTCGCAAGCGGGGTTGAGGACTCGCCGATGGCGAAACGAGGGTGTTGCCCCTTTTCGAGCAGCGCGACCGACAATCCAAGCCGTTGGGCGACCAGGGCCATCAAGCTCCCGGTGAATCCCGCACCAAGAATGGCCACGTCGCAGCTATGTTCCTGACGGCTCATGTTCGTTGGTATCAACAATTCGTTGGGTCAGATTCATACGGATCAACCGATCGTACCGTTGGCGTTGTTTGGCTGTTCCATGTTGCAGATACTGCAAATCCCAAAGGTCCGCAAAAACGCGACCCTGGTTGAGTGACAATCCGTGTCGCAGCACCTCCTCAAGGGATTCGGGTGCGGGTGTCGCGAATTGTCCCGATCGTTGCAATGCCTCGATGGCACCATTTCCCCCGCGCGTTGGGATGACCGCGCAGCACTCCACGCCAACATCAAAAGCGAAATCGACGGACTTTTTCGCCCACGAAACACCCTCGTCCTCGGTGAGAAACGGTGGTCTGAGCAGGATGAACGCTCGCGCTTGCATGTTGCGCTCACGCAATTTCGCGACGGCTCGTCCGAAATCATCGAGCGTCATGCGCTTGTTCAGTTTTGAAAGAACTTCTGGGTGGACCGTTTCCAAACCCATGGCGACGTGCACGTCGGGTTCGGTGATGTCGTTGAACGCATAGCAACGCCTGCCGATCATATTTGGATGACTCTCGACGACGATGGTTTCAACGTCAGCCACGAATTCGGCGATTTCGGTGTCATCCTCGGGTGGAATGGCATTGGGATCGAAGAAATTGCCGCTGTTGTAGAGCTTGATGTGTCGCGTGGCGGGCAGGCGATCGAGGGCGTATCGAATTTGCCGTGGGATTTGCCCGACCGCGACGCGCGTGTCGGTTGTGTTTTTCCACAAGTCGCACATCAGACAGCGATAGGGACACTCGCGGTTCGTCAGAAAAATCGTCGCAACATCCTCGCAAACACCGCGAGGTGAGAATTCCTTTTCGACCAGGTGGGCGTAGGGAACGTTGGGGTCAACATCGTTCTTCGGTCCCCGCCGACCCAAAATCCACGCGTCGTCAAGCTGTTGGTCAAGGTCAGGCATAAACAGAATCGAACAGGCGTCGATAGCTCCGCTCATCGGACGGAAAAAGGTCGGTAAACGATTGCTCGTTCATGACCCCATGTTGGAATCGCCGCTTCTCGAATATCGGCATGTCCATACCGGTGACGTGCCTGATGCCCCTGGAGACGATCTCGCCTTTCAAGCGATAGAGTTGCTCATGGTCCCACCCTGTCAGATCAATAAACGGGATAGCCTCCGCGACCGCGATGACAGGCGGCGACGTGAACGGGCTGAACGCACTGAATCCGAGTTCGGTCGTCGGACCGTAGACGCGCGCGTACCCGCGACTTTGTCCACCCGAAAAGGTCAGGGAGTGTTTGATCGAGTCGACGCCCCACCCTTCCTGATAGAGCATCATGTTGTTGAGCACACTGCGAATGGTCAGCTCCGGGTTTTCCTCAATCGGGTAATCCTTGAGATTTTCATCCCCACCGTCGCCGTCGATCAGATATTTCCAGTCCGGGTATCGGTTGCGTATGCCGCGACACAACGCAAGCGTCATCGCGCCCGCCTGAACGTCCAGCGGCTTGTAATCCTCGACGACGCGGATGGCTTGTTCAACGTTGATCGCGTCCGGCGTCACCTCAATCGGCTCATGAAACATATCCAGATTCAGCGCCTTGAGCATCTCGCGTGCCTGGACAAGGTCTCCCCCCCCACCGTCAACACTGAGCGTGAATGCCTTGAGACGCGAGGGATTCATACCGGCACGAAGCATGGCGTGGTAGGTGAGAACAAACACCGCCCCGCTGTCGATTCCGCCCGAAAAGCAAACACCGATTGGTTTATGATCACCGAGCCGCTCAAGCCATTTGCTGATCTCGACATCGACAGCCTCGATGTATTTTCGACCAATGACGTCCAGGTCAGCCGGCAGCGTCCCGCGTGGTGGCGTGAAGTAGCGACGATAGGTCGGATTCGGATCGGGACACCCCAAAAGCTCCAGTTCCACGACGTAATGCGCGGGGACCATACGCGTGTAGGATGGATGGAACTGGTTCCCAAGTCCCTCGGATTTCAGCCAATGTTGGATGGCATCGATGCGATCCGCCACAACAAGCTGAGGTCCGTCCACGCGCTTGGCGATGAAATAGCGCATCAGTCGTCCGATGGTTCGAGCCATCCGAATCCTACGACCGTTCTGAGCAACAATCGCGAAATGCCCGTCGATCGATCGGACGGCTTCGGGGGTGCCTTCGCGAACGATTTTTCGGGCCTGGTCCGGGGAATGGCTGAAAATCGTATTCCGCGATGGGTCGAGCAGATCGATGACTTTTGCGACGGGGCGGTTGTCATGCATGGGTGGTTCTCCGTATCCCTTTCTCCACATATTGGGAAAAGAGGGGGAATTTGTCCAGGGATCGCAGATTGGCAAACTCAGCCATTTCAGTCGCTCGCGAAAAATGGACTACCCGCCCGGACGACGACGTGCTACAGTACTGCGGTTATCGTGAATGTCTCGGCGCGGGACGAGTGGTAGTTTCGCCCAATCCGCATACTTTCGACATCCCGGAGAGGTTTTCCATGTCGGACGCCTATCGGCAACTTGTTCAGCAGATCAGTGAAATAGGCCAACTCGAATCGGTGGAGGCGATTCTTGACTGGGATCAGGAAACGTACATGCCACCCCGGGGAGTGCACGCACGGGCGGAGCAATTGTCCCTCCTGGCCAGACTGATTCACGACCGCCGATCTGACGCTGTCGTCGGCGATTTGCTCGGGCAGATGAATGGCGCGGGCGGCGATCCGATCAGGGAAACAAATATTCGTGAAACCCGCCGGATTTACGACCGGTCGGTCAAGGTGCCGTCAAATCTCATTGGCCGGATTGCGAAAATCAGCACGCACGCAAAAAGTGCCTGGGGAGAGGCCCGCCGCGACAACAAATTTGGTCATTTTGCGCCGCACCTGAAAGAACTCGTCGAGCTTAAACGCGAGGTGGCGGATCACATTGGGTACGAACAGGAACGCTACGACGCATTGCTTGACGAGTTTGAGCCGGGTGCCAGGACCGCCGACGTCGCCGTTGTTTTCAGCCGGCTTCGCGATGCGCTGAGGCAGTTCGTTGCTGAATTGAGAGACGCACCCAAACAGCCCGATACGTCGATTCTCAAACGACATTATCCGCAGGAGAAGCAGGCTGAATTCGCACACATGCTGGTGGAGGCGATCGGGTTTTCCTTTGACAAGGGGCGTATCGACGTTTCGACGCATCCGTTCTGTTCGGGTACCTCGCCATGCGATGTGAGGCTGACCACGCGGTATGACGAAAAATTCTTCTCCATGGCAATTTTCGGAACGCTGCATGAAGCAGGACACGGGTTGTATGAACAAGGGCTTGGAAATGAGCACATGTTCACGCCGATGGGGTCAGCCACGTCGCTGGGCATTCACGAATCACAGTCCAGATTGTGGGAAAACATCGTCGGGCGAAGTCGCGCATTCTGGGAATATTTTTATAAAAACGCGCAGTCCATGTTCGGCCCGTCGTTGGCGGATGTCTCCCTTGATTCCTTTGTCGGTGCGATCAACGCCGTCCACCCGTCGTTGATTCGCGTCGAAGCCGACGAGGTAACCTACAACCTGCATATTATTCTCCGTTTCGAGCTTGAACGGGCGTTGCTCGATGGCAGGCTGGACGTTGATGACATTCCCGAAGCGTGGAACGCCAAAATGGAGGAATTGCTCGGCATTCGACCCGGGACCGACACCCTGGGCTGCCTACAAGATATCCACTGGTCGATGGGAACCTTTGGGTATTTCCCGACGTACGCCCTGGGAAATCTGTACGCCTCCCAGTTCTACGCAAAAGCGGAAACCGCGATTCCCGATCTTGCCGATCGCATTCGCCGCGGGGATTTCGCGACGTTACTGGATTGGCTTCGCGAGAATATCCACCACCACGGAAGGCGATATCGAGCCGACAAACTGGTCGAAATCGTCACGGGCGAATCGCTGTCGGTTGAACCGTTCCTTTCCTATCTTCGCAACAAGTTTTCACCGATTTACGGTCTCACTTGATTTAATAAAATGCCGAACAACGCTGCAAGTGAGCAGTCCCGCGATCGCCATATTTGGGGTGTTTTGCTGATCGCGATGGTTGGGCACGCGGTTGCAGCGTTGCTTTACACTTTCCTTCCCGTGGCTGATACGGTTCGGGGCGCGATTTATTTCGGGTCAAAAATCGTCGTCAACGCGATTCCGCTCGTTTGGTTTTTGGCAATCGAAAAAGGTCGGATTCGGGTTGAAAAACCGTCGGCGCGGGCGGTTTGGGTGGGGCTTGCGTGGGGCGTTCTGATCGCGGTTGTTCTGCTGACAGCCTATTTCGGTGGATTGGCAGGGAGTCTGGATGCGGACGGGTTGGTCGAAAAGGTCTCCGCCTATGGTGGCGTCGAGCATTTCCTCCTGTTGGCTGTGTTCATCTGCGTCTTTAATTCCGGGCTTGAGGAATACTATTGGCGGTGGTTCGTTTTTGGACGAATGCGTCGGTTGATGGATTGGCGCGCGGCGATGGTCGTTTCGTCGATCGGTTTTACGCTGCATCACATCGTTATCCTGTGGGCGTATTTTCCGACAGTTGGTCTGGGGATATTATTCAACGGTGGCGTGTTCGTCGGCGGGTGCATCTGGGCGTGGTTGTTTCATCGAAAAGGGACGATTTTTGCGCCGTGGGTCAGTCATGCGTTGACCGACGCAGCCATCATGGTGGCGGGCTACGATTTGATTTTTGGTTTTTAGCGGAGGCAGGACAGCGATGGCGGGCAGGGTTGTTGCGATGGCGGTTCGCAAGGGTGAGCGTGAGCCGATGGTGGACGTGACCGAGGATCGTGCGATCGTCGGCGAGGGTTTGTCGGGCGATGAGCGTGCGAGCGGCCAGCGCGGTGTGACGCTGCTGTCGCGCGAGCAGTGGGCTGAGACGATGGCGGAACTGTCGGCTGATCTCCCATGGCAGACCCGCCGTGCCAACATTCTCGTTGAAGGCGTTGACCTGGCAGGCTCGGTTGGCAAAACCCTTAAACTCGACAACGTCGAATTGCGCATCTGGGGCGAGACACGACCCTGCGCCTTGATGGACGAGTATCACGCGGGTTTGAAGGACGCACTGAAACCCAACATGCGCGCCGGCGTGCATGGTGAAGTGATCAAAGGCGGTTTGGTCACGACTGGCGATTTCGTCGACCTGGACGGCTGAGCGCAAGCCCAGGCCATATGTTATCGACTGGAGTAACTATCCGGAAAACACCAATTGAAACGCCCCAAGGTCGCCAAGGTCCACGTCGTTGTCACCGTCAAAGTCGAGCGCTTCACATTCGCCTGAAACACCGTCGCCATCAGGCCCGGTGTGGCAGTCAACGTATATGGAGTAGTCCGCCAGATCGACGTCGCCGTCCCCATCGCCATCACCCGGAACGTCCGGTGCCGCTTCAATAGCCAGATCAAACTCGCTGACGTCTTCGTAGTCCGTGCCGGCATTCTCCTGCCGAACGCGAACGCGAACCTGCGTCGATTCGTCGTCGGGCACGGTCCAGTCAAACGTATGGACCGCGCCGGTGGACGTGTCACCTGCCGGCAGATCCTCCACGATCATTGTCCACGGGCCATCCGCACCTGACGTCGAATACCAAAGGTCCCAATTCTGTGTGTTGTGTTGAATCGCGACATGCCAGATGACGGTAAACACCGTGCCAGCCTCAAGAACCTCGCCCCCGTTGGGTTCGTCGAGACCGACGTGTCCATCGGAGTCCGCCGGCAGAGCCAGACAACAAACCATCGCCCCCAGAATATTCGTCCAAATCAAATCATGACGCATGCTTCATTTCTCCTTTTTCGATCTGCCATTGAGCTTCCGAACGATCAGGCTCGATCGCACCAGTGCCTGTGAGCATTGAATGAGCGTTGGAAAGTCGTCGCCGTCGTCGGCTTCCTTCCCATCCCAGCGCTGGACTTCGCCCAGCGCGCACACCCCCCAACTAGCACGCCCAAAACCGCCAAACGACTCTGATTGTGCGGATTGTATGGATTACGCGGGCGTCGCCTGCGATTTTAGAACCCCAGACACCCCAATTTCAAGTGGGTCGATAGAATTTACCCAAATTCTCTGAGTTGCCGAAACCGGAAGGATGAGGCTATTTCATTTCCCGCGCGACGGATTCTGCTTCGCGCAAGGCTCGTAAGGCATTGCCGCCAAGAACCTTACGGATGTCGCCAGCCGCATATCCTCGATCGAGCAGGGCTTGGGTGATGAACGGGTAGCAGGAGACGTCCTCGAGTTGTTCGGGTAGCAGGTTGACGCCGTCGTAGTCGGAACCCAAACCGACATGGTCGATACCGGCTGTCTTGATGATGTGCTCGATGTGGTCGATGACGGTGTGGATTGTGCCTCGTGGCATGGGATTGTCTTTTTTCCACTGGTCCCAGGCTTTTTGGTATTCACGCTCATCGGGGTGTTTGGCTTTCAGGTCGCGACGGACGTTGAACACGTCCTTGCTGCGATTGGCTGCGACGGGTTCGACGAATCCTGAGAAGAAGTTGACCATAACAACGCCCCGGTTTTTGGCGACGAGTTTGAGCACGTCGTCGGGGACGTTGCGCGGGTGTTGGGCGATCGCGAAGGTGGAGGAGTGTGAGGCGATGACGGGGGATTTTGTGACGCGCAGGACGTCGCGCATTGCTTCGGCGGAGATGTGCGAGATGTCGATCAACATGCCGAGGCGATTCATTTCGAGGATGACTTTCTCGCCGAAATCGGTCAAGCCGCCGTGGGGCTGATCGTCGGTGGCGGAGTCACACCAATCGAGGGTGTCGGCGTGGGTGAGGGTCATGTAGCGGACGCCCAGTTCGTGGAACATGCGCAGGGTGCCGAGCGAATTCTCGATGGCATGTCCGCCTTCAATGCCGATGAGGCTGGCGATTTTCCCGGATTGACGGACGCGAACGACGTCGTCGGCGGTGTAGGCCATCGCGAAGGTATCGGGGTATCGGGCGACCATTCGCTTGATAAGGTCGATCTGTTCGAGGGCGAGTCGGGTCGCTCCGCCTTCGGTCATGGTGGAGCAGGGGACGTAGGCGGACCAGAATTGAGCGCCGAGGCCTCCTTTTTTGAGTCGGTCGATGTCGGTGTGGAGGGTTGGCTGGGGTTTGGCGATGTCAAGCGAGTCGAAGGAGGAATCGGCGTCGTTGCGAATGCGGTAGGGAAGATCGTTGTGGCCGTCGAATACGAGGGCGGATTGGTGGATTTTCAGGGCTTCCCTTGTGATGACGACGGTTGGGCGGTCTGCTGCGAGCGTCATGGTACAGACAAAAAGCAGGGCGACGAGGGTCAGTCCGGTGGAGGCGGTCATGCGGGTCATCTCCGATGCGTTGTTGTTCAGGCTCGACGGGGGTAGACTACGCTGCGGTCGTTCAATTGGCAAAAAATTCGGACCGACAGACACCTCGGAGATACGGCGATGAAGGAAAGATTTTCGGACAGAGCACGTCATGCGTTGGCGCTGGCGAATCAGGAGGCGGGTAAGTTGGGGCATGACTACCTGGCTCCCGGGCACCTCATGTTGGGGCTGATTGCGGAGGGGGAGTGCGTCGCGACCGAGGCGCTTCGGGTTTTGAATGTGGACCTGGCGGCGGTTCGGGACAACGTCAGTGCGCAGATGGCAGCGGGCAACGGCGGTGCGGTGATGGGTCGTCGCGCTCAGACGGATGAAACAAAGCAGGTGATCGCGGCTGCGATCGACGAGGCGCGCAAGTGCGGCCATCGCTATATCGGCACTGAGCATCTGGTGTTGGGGTTGCTCAATCTGGAAAGCGGCGTGCCTGCGAAGGTTTTGCGCCAGCAGGGAGTGGAGCTGGATGCACTGCGTGAGAAGACGTTGGGGTTGTTGCGGTCGAGCATGGACGCGACGCATGATTTGTCGCATTCACGACATGGTGAATTCGAGTGGGTCCATCAGCAGGAGTTGAGCAAGGCATTTCGCTCGCCGAAGTTCTGGCACACAATGATCATGGCGGTGGATTCAGCGAACAGGCTGGGGGATGGCGAGATTGCGCCGGAGCATCTGTTGCTGTCGTTGATGCGCGATGAGTCGTCGCGTGCGGCGAAGTTGTTGGCGGAGAAGGGTGTAACGGTGGACTGGGTGCGCACGCAGTTGGCGAACGGTTCGTAGCATTTCCGTCCTGGGACGACGTAACTGAGACAAGAAAGAACCTGTTTTGCTATTGGCGGCGGGTGCCCCGGAACTCTCCGAGTGTCCCGGCGTCGTCGTTGGTGTCTGAATATTCCACGCAGAATGTGTCGCCGTCGTTGCTGAAGCGGAATGTGACGTCCGCGCGGTAATCGGTTTGGCCATTGAGTGGGACGAGGGCGATTTCGAGGTTATTTCCGACGAGCGTGCCTTCGCCCATGAGGCGTCGGTTGTTTGTGAAGTCGTAGGTTGTGTCGATCACACGAACCGTGGTGCCGTCCTGCTCGAATGTGATTGTTCCGGTGATGGAGAAGGGGTCGGTTCCGAAGTAGTCGTAGGTGCCGGCGACGTTGATGGTTGCGTTTCCGTCGCGCGTCGCACACGACGACGTTGTGGCTGGCGTGCAGCCCGGGATGAGCGGAATGAGGACGGCGGTCATTGCAAGAGTGAGCGTTGCGTGGGTGCGGGGCATAAAACGGCTCCTGTGCTTGCCGGCGGGAAAAATATTTTTTGGCGCGATACGCTTCGACGCCACCGCTGACATGACACGGTTTCGCGCCCGCCGAATCGTGCGAACCTCAGGCAGGTCCGTCTTGCGGTGTCACTTTATTTCGCGACAGGAGGGGCTGCTCCAGGTGCCTGTATCGGCCAACACCGCGATAAAACGCGCCGGGGGGGACTCGAACCCACGACCGCCGGATTAGAAATCCGGTGCTCTATCCACCTGAGCTACCGGCGCCCAGGTTCGATTTGTAGCACGAAAACGCGGGTTGGCAATAGACCGCTGGAACAGCCCCGTTATTAAGGTAGGCGGTTTACGATATTTACGGTGTTTTGTAAATCAAACCGGGGTAGATTGTGGCTTGAAATTAGTTCGCACGTCCTGATATACTCACCCCCTCGGAGGCGTGGTGGCTGGATCGCCCGGACCTTGTATGGGAACGGTGGTCGTGGGTCATGTGCCTCGACGTTGAGAAGCGGTTGGGTATGCGAGCCTTTGGGATGGTTCGTTCCCGGTCGGAAATGAGGGCGACGCTGAAGCATTGAATGTGGCGCACGTCGGCATCGATGGTCGTGTCCTGTATCGGAACTGTTCGGAATAGGGCGCGTGGTTGGTTTGGGGATGATGTCGTTGCGTCACGGGTCTGGGTGATCTGGATTTGATTGAAGAATTGAAACGAGGGGTTAAGAAGCAATCAACCGTTCAGGCGCATGTCTGTAGCGGTCTTTTGTATTGTCACTAATTGTGGTCTGCGAATCGTGGGAGGGTGCGTTTGGTCTCCACCCGTTGGTTCGCAGCGAAAAAGGGAATTCGAGAAAGTTTGTATCTAATATCCAGGAGGAACAGGATGCGACCGCAGGTAACGTGGAATACATGTACAACGTTGTCCCTTATCGCCTGTCTGGCCGCCGGCAGTTGGCTGTCCGGTGTGGCTGGTGCGAGCGAGAAGGACAAGGCTACGACGGTAGAGGCGCCAACGGCTGAGGCGCTCGAACATGCCGCAATACTCGAGGCTGAGGCACAGAAAGAGGCGGAAGTTGCTGCCCAGGTGAAGCAGCAGCTTCGCGAGCAGTTGGCCAATGCTGTTAGTCAGCAGCAGCGGGCGTCTGCCAAGGCGAGGGCGTCACAGCTTCTCGCGAAGGTTCGTTTGTTGTCGAGCGGCAAGGACCGCGCGTCAAACGAAGAGGCCATCCAGGCCTTGCTGCCACAGTTGGCCGCCGCTCTAGAAGAGGCGGGACTGACCGACATGGCCAAGGCGGCGCGCAAGGGTAGCGTGGACATCAACGCACTGCTGGACCCATCCCCGACTCCGATGCAGTCGGCTATTTTTCGCGACGTGATGGTTCCTGCAGGACCGGCGGACTTTGTGTTCGATGCGAACGCGGGTGCGACGGATTCGTGGGATGGTCAGGGCGACCTTGATAACGATACGTTCGCCGAGATCGTTGCCACGGCCACGACGTACCGCAGCTTGTCGTTTACAGCTGACTACGACACGATCAATGCGCCATTGCCGGGAACCAGTTGGTGTACGGAGATCAGGTTTCTGATCGCGCCGCCGGCTCCGAACGGTGCAATTGTCCTTACTACGAACGGGGTAACTGCTCCCTGCGTCCAGACCTTCACCGGTTGCGTCAACCTGGTTGATGCGGGTCTCTCCGACATTACCCCGACGATGGGTACATGGAACATCGAGACGTTTGAGAACTTTGACGATGTTGCCGACACGATCGACGGTAAGGTGGCAAATCTGGCCATGACCTTTTCGAATTCCCTCTGTCCCGGTTCGACAGGTGCCTGCTGTGACGGCGTGACGTGTTCCGAAACCGAGACGTCGGGTACCTGTGCCCTTCTCGGAGGAACGTTCTTCGGCGTCGGGTCGGTTTGCGATGCGGTATCTCCACCGAACCAGTGCGATTGCAACAACAACGGCACACCTGATCCGGACGAACTTGCCGAGGGCGCAGCCGCGCTGGAGTTCCTGTCGAGTCCGGCTGTTGCGATTCCTGACAACGACATCGTCGTTGGGGTTTCCGACACGCAGGCGCTGGTTGATGCAACCGTGGTTGCAGACGTCAACGTTCTGTTCAACGCGACGCACACATTTGCGGCAGATTTGAACGTTACCCTGACGTATGACGACGGACTTGGTGGCACGCCGATCACGGTCGAGCTAACGACGGACAACGGTGGTGGCGGGGACAATTTCACCGACACCCAGTTCAACGACGAGGGAACCAGGGATATCACCTCGACCGTTACGGCCGACGCGCCGTTCACCGGTAGTTTCCGTCCGGAAGGTCTCCTGTCCGCATTCGACGGCGTCGTCATCACCGGTAACTGGACGTTGCAGGTCTTCGATGACGCTGCTGCCGACACGGGCACACTGGACAGCTGGACATTGCAATTTAATTCAGCAGCGCCCGCCGCTACTGATTGTGACGCTGACGGATCCCTCGACGAGTGCCAGACGCCGGATCCATCCGGTGTTGGTGCATGCTGCGCCCCGGATGGCACCTGCACGCCTGATCTGACGCAGGCGGCGTGCGAGGCGACTGCCGGGAATACCTACCAGGGTGACTGCACGAACTGCACGGACAACGCCTGCCTGCAGCCGAACGACGACTGTGCTACCGGGATTGCCCTGACTGTTGGCGGTGCCAACACAACGGTGAACAACGGCGGCAGCACAGATGACGGTAACCCGTTCTGTGATACCGGCTCGCCGAATCAGGCGGTCTGGTACGAGGTCACCGGTAACGGTAACACGATCACCGTGTCGACGTGCAACGCCGGAACGGACACCGACACAGCGTTGCAGGTGTTCTGTGGCACATGTGCCGACGTGCAGTGCGTGGGTGGAAACGACGATGATGGTTCTGATCCGGTCGATCCGGCCTGTGATTTGAACGGCTTGAATCGCAAGTCAACCTTCTCGTGGTGTTCCGCAGCGGCTGAGACCTATTTCGTCGCTGTTGGCGGCTTCGGTGTGGCTTCCGGCAACATCGAGATTTCGGTAAGCGACGACGCCACCGCGTGCGCGACGCCTCCGGATTGCACGGTTCCGACCGGTGCATGCTGCGAAGGCGATCTCACATGCAATGACGTTCCTGCGTCGATGTGTACGGGTGCGGGCCAGACCTTCTTCGGTAACGGCTCGAGTTGTGGCAGCCCGACGCCGGCGAATATCTGTGACTGCCAGCCTAACGGCGTCTTCGATGCAGATGATTTTATCGAGGGTGGTGGTGCAACTCCGTTTACGTCGTCACCAGCAGCCGTCATTGATGACAACATGACGATTGTCGACTCGCAGTTGCTCGTTGACGCAACGGTCGTCGCAGACCTGAATGTGTCGCTCAACATCGATCACACCTTCGTCGCTGATCTCGATATTTTCCTCGAGTACGACGACAGTGTTAATCCGGTGATCCGCGTCGAGCTGACAACCGACAGCGGTGCCGGCGGTATAAACTTCACCGATACGGTTCTTTCCGACGAGGCAACGACGACGATTGCGTCGACGGGTTCGGCCGACGAGCCGTTTACCGGCACGTTCAGCCCAGAAGGCAATTTGTCCGACTTTGATGGCGTGACCATCGGCGGCAGGTGGTCCCTGGAGGTTTCCGACGACGCAACGGGTGATACGGGACTGTTGAACAGCTGGACCCTGCTCTTCAATTCGACTCCGCCGACGTCGACAGACTGCAACGGCGACGGCGTACCTGATGAGTGCGAGACGCCTGATCCGAACACGGTCGGTGCCTGCTGTCTTCCGGATGGTTCATGCACATCGACGTCTTCGGTGTTGTGCGGTGGTATTACCGGTGCGTTGTATCAGGGTGACTGCACTGCATGTGCGGACGCTTCATGCCCGCAGCCGAACGATACCTGCGACGTGGCCAATGCGTTGGCGGTCAATGACGTTGTCCTTGCCTCCAATGCGGGTGCGACGGATGACATGAATCCGACCTGCCCCGATACACTCGAAGGTACTCCAAACGTCGTTAGTTCCCCGAACCAGGCGGTCTGGTACGCTGTCACGGGAACGGGTAACACGATGACCGTATCGACCTGCAGTGGGAACACTGAATTTGATACGCAGATTCAGGTTCTCTGTGGTACCTGCATCGATCTGGTTTGTGCGTCTGCTAACGATGACGACGCCGCCTGCACGCCCGCACCACTGGTTACGTCGCGTTCGACCGTGTCGTGGTGTTCAGCAGTTGGCGAAACTTACTTCGTCGCTGTGGGTGGCTTTGGTGGAGGAGCCGGTACGTTTGAGCTTTCGCTGACCGACGACGCGGCGGTTTGTGCCAGTCCTGTCGACTGCACGATCCCGACGGGTGCGTGCTGCAACGAAACGACGTTGGTCTGCACGGACGAGACCGCGGGTAATTGTGCTGCTGCAAGTGGTACCTACTTCGGTGACGGCACGGCTTGTGACGCGATGACACCGCCGAATGTCTGTGACTGCCAGCCGAACGGCGTCTTCGATGCGGATGACCTCGTTGAGCTCGGCTCGACCGACTTCACGTCGTCGCCTGCGTTGGCGATTCCGGACGCCGACACCGTTACTGGTGCTTCGGACACGCAGACGCTCGCGGCAGCGGGAGTGGTTTCCGACGTCAACGTTGTGCTCAACATCACGCACACGTTTGTGGATGATCTGGACATTTCGCTGACCTACGACAACGGCGTTGATCCGCCGACCACCGTTGAACTGTCAACGGACAACGGCGGAGGTGGCGACAATTACACGGGTACTGTCCTGAGCGACGAAGGCTCAACGAGCATCATTGATGGTACTGCACCGTTCACAGGTACTTTCAGCCCCGAAGGGCTCCTGTCTGACTTCGACGGCGTGACCATCGCGGGTGACTGGACGTTGCAACTCTTTGATGACACGTTGTTTGACGCCGGCACGCTTGACAGTTGGACGTTGGGTTTCAACGGGACTCCACCGACATCCACGGACTGCAACGCCAACGGCACGCCGGACGAATGCGAGACGCCTGATCCGAACACGGTTGGTGCATGTTGCATGACGGACGGCACCTGTGCTGTAACAACGGCAGCCGCCTGTGCGGGTGGTACCTACCGGGGTGATTGCACGGATTGCGACACAGCCATGTGTCCGCAGCCTGGTGACGATTGTACGGATCGTACCGCTCTTGGCGCTCCACCTGCCACCGTCGCCGGCGACACAACGCTCGCCCTTAACGAGACTGGCGTTGGTACCTGTGGGACCTCGGCTCCGTCGCAGGGACTCTGGTACTCGGTGATCGGTAACGGTGAAACGTTGACAGCCTCGACGTGCAACGCAGCCACGGACTTCGATACCAGGGTTCAGGTCTGGTGTCGCGATTGTGGCGATTTGTTCTGCGTCGGTGGAAACGACGATGATCCTTCCGATCCTTTTGATCCTGCGTGCGAAATCACGAGTGATCTTGGATTCAATCGAAAGTCGACCGTGTCCTGGTGTTCCGAAACCGGCCGCGAATACTTCATCGTGGTAGGTGGTTTCACCGGTGCCAGTGGTCCGTTTGAACTTGATATCACGACGGACAGCGTGGGCTGTGTCGATCCGATCGATTGTACGGTCCCGACCGGTGCCTGCTGTAACGGTGACTTCACCTGCAGCGACGATGTGACGCAGGCTGATTGCGAAACGCCTGGCGGCACATACCTGGGTGACAACAGTGTCTGTGACGCTGCGAGTCCACCGAACGTCTGTGACTGCAATGCCAACGGCGTGTCCGATCTGGCTGACATCACGCCCATACCGCCTGCTCCAGCAGGCTCGAGCGACCTGGTTCCTGACCTGGCCATTCCGGCGTGCGACGCCGTGAACCAGGCGGCGGATGAATTCGCGGTCGATACGCTGACCATTGCCGGAGGTCCTGCGAGTATCGCCGGTGACATGGTTGTGAGTCTCGACATCTCACACACCTTTGTCGGCGATCTGATCATTGACCTTACCAACGACGGAACAGGAACGACGGTTCGGCTTGTCGAGCGTATCGACAATGATCCGGCCGAGACCCTGATTTTCTGTAACGACGAGGGTCCGTTCGTGGGGAATCCTTCGGACGACCTGAACGTCATCCTTTCCGATGGCGCGTCAGCGGCGCTGGATACCCAAACCGGCAGCGTGAACGGTGGTGGAGCCTTCACCCCGTTCGAGGCACTGAGTGCGTTTGATACTCAGGATTCCAACGGTACCTGGACCCTGTCGCTGCACGATGGCGCTGAGGTCGACAGTGGAACTTTGAACTCCTGGTCGATCGCGTTTGGCGCTATCACGCAAACCAGTAACGATAACGATGCCGATGGTATCCCGGATGAATGCCAGGGCACGGCGTGCGCTCGCGACTGCGATTGTCACACGACCGCGGTGGACGATGCCGGGGCGATGGGTGTTCCGCCGAGCGATTTGCTCGACATTTGCGATTACCACTATTGCGACATTCCGACGGGTGAGGCGATGGGTATTTGTACATCGTGCACGCGTCGTTATGGAAACACCTGTTCGTCGTTCCAGGCGTTCGTCAGTACGGACGATATTTCCTGTGCGGTGACCGGTTTTGGTAATTACTGTGCGTGTCCGAACGGTGACCTGATCGGTACCGCTGGTGCGA
>JAJDDT010000112.1 GCA_029260165.1 Phycisphaerae bacterium
TTGGACGTTTGGATCGGTACTCCAAAGCGGCGAGTTGCTGGCGAAGTGCGAGGTTCTCGGTAGCGAGCTCGGTCTGGTCACTCAGCATTCTGCGGATAAACAACCACAGCATTCGGATCAAGCCCATTTCAACGTCTCCAGGAGCATCATCGGTGCCCGAAAACGATAGCTGAGCCATTCGTCCCGTCAAATCGTAAGTGCTTGATTGACAACGCGTACGGAGTTTTTGATAGGGACAGGCGCACAAGCCCAACAGGGCCGAGCTTGGATTGGAGAAAGTCACCGAAGAAAGTGGCGAGAACTCGCGCACAAAACTCCAGAATGTCGGAGCGCACTGCCCGGCAACAAGTACGACATTTTCAGAAGGGACAACCACACCGCCCGGCGACTTGTTACCGATTGCCCCGTGATAGAACCGCTTTGCCTCGTAGATTTTCGACGCGTTCCGTGGCAGCTTGCACGTTGGAGTGATCGGGGCCGAGCATTTCCGTCAGCACAATGGCCACTGATTCCGCGAGCGGGATCGCATCGGCGTATCGCTGTTGTTGAATGAGAAAATTGATGTAGCGATGGCGAGCAACGGCGAGGACCCAATGGTCTGGCGGCAGTGGGTTGGCTAGTTCAAGTGCGTGTTTGAACAGCTCGTCAGCCCGGGTTGGATGGTCCAGTTTGTGTTGCACCTCGGCGCGGTCGAGCATCGGCTCAAGTTGTTTCATTGGGTGGTTAGGCGCGGATTTCGCGAGGATATTGATGGCGCTCTCGAGATGCAGATCGGCAGAGGCGAAGTCTGACGAGTTCATGTATGCACGGGCGAGTCGTTGGTGACTGTCGGCGGTCATTGGGTGGATTGCCCCGTGGTGGTCGGAGCGGGTCTGCAGCGCATTAATGTGCAATGCGATGGCTTGCTTGGGTTTGCCGACATCAAATAGCAAGTCTGCCAATCCGTGCTTCGCACCGGCTATCGCTCCGGGATCGCGGTTGGGAAGGTTTTCGAGGATGTCGAGAGACTGTTGCTGGTGGACGACCGCACCCGCGAGCATGTCGCAAGACGCCTCTGCAGCGGCGAGCAGCATCAGTGACTCCGCGAACGCTGAATCATCCTGAATCATCCGAAGGGACAACGACTCAGCCATCAACTCGACGGCCCGATTCGATTCCCGATTCGCATGGTCGACCCTTCCCAACGCTTCAAGCGACGCAGCCAACTCCCGTTTGCCGGTTCCCGGGAATCGTCTGTGATGTTGAACAGCCTTTTCGAGTTGCTCCGTCGCCTGGGGCAACTTTCCGAGTCGCAGGTAAGTCAAACCAATGGTTCGGGCCAATGCACCTTGCACGCGAGGATCGTCACCAGACTCAGACTCGATCTGCCGGGCAGCCGAATCGAGCACCTGCTGCAAGGTGACGTCCCGCTGTCCGGCGTTGAGCGGATCGACAGATTCGAGCATTTTTCGCAGGAATTCAGTCGTTTTTTCAGCCCCTTGAGCCTCCAACCGTGCTCGGTCTTTGGCGCGATTGGCGGACAGGAAACCGATGGTCGACATCGTCACGCCGCCGCAAAACACGCAAGCGAGCAGTACCAACGCGATGACCAGCCCTTTTCTGCGCACCATGAATCGTTTGGCATGATATGCCGACGAGCCGGATCTTGCTTGAACGGGGAAGTGGTCTATATGGCGATCGAGATCATCTGAGAACAGTCGCACCGACTCGTACCGCTGCCTCGGATCGTGGCGGATCGCTTTTAGGATGATCGCATCAAGGTCGCCCGCGAGCGCTGCCGCGTCGATCTTGCTCGCGGTCTTTAGACTGGGTGGCCGAGGATCAGACTCGCGCACGACGCGACGAGCTTCGGTCGGGGTGTGCCCCGCAAGATCATATGGGCAGCTTCCCGCTGCCAACTCGTACAAGATGATTCCGAGCGCATAGACATCCGTGGCTGTCGTGGCTGATTCGTTTTCAAATTGCTCAGGTGCTGCGTACTGAGGAGTACCTGCTTGCGTGCGCATCAATGATTCGTCGCCGTCGTTGGCGTCGTCAAGCAACTTGGCGATACCAAAGTCGACGATCTTCGGTTGACCATCTTCGGTGACAAGGATGTTGGCCGGCTTCAGATCACGGTGCAGGACGAGGCGGTTGTGCGCGTATTCAACAGATTCACACACTCTCAAAAACAAGTCCAGTTTATTGTCGATCCCGAGCTGCTTGGCGGCGCAAAATGCGTGAATCGGCGTGCCGTCGATAAGTTCCATAATCAGATACGCGAACCCGAATTCGGTCACACCCGCATCGAGCAATCGGGCGATGCCCTGATGTTCGAGCTTGGCGAGGATGTGCTGCTCGCGTGATACGACGGTAGAATCATCCGGGGTGACGAACGGGCGGTGTAGAATTTTCACCGCCACCTCTTTCTCGAATTGGCCATCGTCACGAACGGCTCTGTAGACAGCCCCCATCCCGCCCGACGCGATGAACTGCGTCACACGATACGACCCGAATCGCTGGCCAACGGGAATCTCGGTGGCTGCACCGGCGAACACTTTTCCGACCATGTCCGGAGTCGGCGGCTCCAGAAAACCGTCCGGCACATGCTGCCCAGACCCGAATTCGTTCAATTTGTTGGCGTCACGACTCGTCATGATTGCTCAGCTGGATTCAGGTCCTGATACAGCCACTCCCGTGCAGACCGCCACGCCCGTTGCACCGTACGCGGAGAAATCCCCAGGATATCAGCCGTCTCAATTTCTGTCAGACCCGCGAAATAACGAAGTTCGACCACACTCGCGAGTTGTTCGTCTCGCTCTTGTAAGCGTAACAGCGACTCGTGCAGCGACAGAAAATCCCCGGAGTTTTCCTCGTACCACGCCACGGCGCCATCGAGTGTGGTCCTCTTGCGGTCTCCACCGCGGCGAAGCGCTTTCCTGGCCCGGGCATGGTCCACCAGAATGTGCCGCATTATCGTGGCCGCCGTCCGGAGGGTTCGAGACCGATCGCCCTCGCGGTTTTCGTCCTCTTCCCGGCCAGCCACAAGCTTCAAATAAGCCTCATGCACCAGTGCGGTCGTCTGAAGCGTGTGACCAACCCTTTCGCCAGCCATCAACCGACGCGCCATCCGCCACAATGCGTGATAAGTATTGTTCGGGTCAGGCTGCATCAACCCCTTTTTCACATTTTCTGTCGTGTCGTTCTTCCAAAACACGCTTCCATCATCAGAGACGGGCGAACCGCCTCTGGTGCAATCATTCTATCCTCGGCGCGCGGGCGACCCAACACTTAGCCTGACAAACCGACGACGTCACACGAAAAAGGAGTCAAACTCATGGGTCGGCCCTCTTGGACACAGTTTCGCACGTTGGTCATCGTAGCTTGCATGTCATCGGTGGCGGCGGCGGATGACAAATTCGCACTCACCTTCCAATCTTCCATTTTCGGCGGAGACGACAGCATCTATCTCCTCAAACTCGACAACGGCTTGATGTGGCGGCTCGGAATCCCGGGAGCACAGAATATCGAAGGGATGGCCATGATGCCTGACGGTAGAATCCTCGCCATCGACGCATTCATCGACGATTTTTGGGATGTCACAAGGTTGCCGGGAACATTGGTCGGTCCAACCGGACCGCGTTTTGGCGTGGACGCAGGACTCGCGTACAATCCAGTCAATGGCACTCTGTACAACCTCAGCGGTGCCGACAATTTCGATTTCTCACACACCTGGATCTACCGAGTCAACCCCGACACGGGCGATACGACGTTTTTATCGGAGAACACGACCACGTATGCCGACAGCCTCGCCATCAACGCAAACGGTGTGTCGTACGCCGCCGACCACGTATTCACGAACCGCTTTTTTCGAGTGAATCTGGGAACTGGAGCATTCGTCACGGTTGGAAGTCTAGGCATGCCGGGAACAGATCAGTTGTCACTCGCGTTCGATGGGGTTGGCACGCTCTGGGCACTGTCGGGTGGCGACTCGGATATTTACACCATCAATCCTCAAACGGGACAAGGCACGTTCGTGACCAACATGCAGTTTCAGTCGTTTCGCTGGGGCGGCCTTGTCGTATTGCCGACCCGCCCGGGCGATTGCGACGGTGACGGCGATACAGATTTCGCGGATTTCGTTGCGTTTCAACGGTGTGCGGGAGGCGCAGACGAGGATTGCGCATGCTCGGACATCACGCGCGACAAGGTGACGGATCTCGATGATTTCGACGTCTTCATCGACATTATCAACGGACCGGTCGGCAGCGAATAGTCGATTGCCCTAGCGTTGCCCCTGTCAAGAAACTCATCTGACGCGTTTTCGCCCCTCGAGCCCACAGGATAGGCGGCTTCGTAGGGCGCATTGTTCGACAACTTGCTTGGCGATGCAGGTTTCAACCGTCCGGAATTTACGAAATCGCCGTGCGAGCGCAGGGACCAAGCGGGGGAATTCCAAAAAGTGTGTACTCTCGGCGCGAATTCGTTACGCCGATTCCGCGAGTTTCACGCGTACGGAGACAATTTCGCCCTGCGAATTGTCAAATGAATCCTCCGACGTCGTCGCTCACTCCGATTGCTCGGAGTCTGATAACGCGTCGGTTAGAGTTTTTGATAGTGACAGTCTCCAAAAGCATCATCGTTGCCCGAAAGCGATAGCTTAGGTGTTCGTCCCGTTAAATCGTAAGTGCTTGATTGACAACGCGTACGGAGTTTTTGATAGGGACAGGTGTCACATCAGCCGCGATGATGATCTGCTCTTCATTGGCCACCGCCTGCGCATTGCCACATTGATCGAAACCCTTGTTGCTCACCTTCATGATCCTCGACTCGGGGTCCGTGAAATTGTATTGCGCCTTGGGTTTGGGAGTCTTG
>JAJDDT010000113.1 GCA_029260165.1 Phycisphaerae bacterium
GGTTGTTAAGCCCCAGCCAGACGGTTTCAAAAATCAACCCAAAATTGAATGCCCGCGTCGTCATGCGTGTGGTGATTGTAACGGCGACGCTCGAGTGAGGCGCGGTGCGAATGTGCGAAGTTGTAACGAGGCGGTATCGACTACAAGTGGGTGATCCGGTGCACCGCTTGCCGGAGCTACCTGAAGGTGTGCGGGATTCGGGTTCGCGGTGCACAGATTGTGGCGCGGCCCTGTCATCCCGGGAGTGGGGCGATCAATTGACATGGCTGACTTCCTGTTGGCGTGCCGGATGGTAGAATTCATCTGAAAGAGTTTTTGTACGGACAATCATGAGGGTTGCGATGCAATTTTTCTCCAGAGTTTTGAAGTCTCATCGTGAGTCGATTGGTGGTGTGTTGGAGATCGAGGCGTTTGATTTGGAGGACGATGAATTTGTGACTGATCCTCTGTGGATCAGGCGGCTTGTCGGTACGATTCTCTGTCAGGCGATGCACGATGGTATGACGCGGGTTCGGATGGGCGTCAATTTGGATTCCGGCGAGTCGTACATGGACTACTTTGGTCCCAATGAGGGTGGCGAGGAACGGCCTCAATGGTGGCACATGATTGCTGCACCGGCGGAATACTATCCGCATATGCTTCAGGCGTGTTTGGTGTCGGCGCGGTTGCGCTTGGGGTTTCCAATAAACGGGATGATTGCAGCGACGAAATCCGGCAGGGCGGTGGAGCTTGAATTCAAGATGGATGCGTTGGAGGGATTTGAGCTATCGTGGAGCGAGGCAGCGGTTGGGTCGCCGGATTGATTCGACTCCCCCACGGCTGAAGCCATGGGCCACCCGTCCGATATCGCGATCGTCAGGTGGAGGCGAAGATGCTGGGGACGGTGGCTGCCCAAACGTTGATGACGAGGTGAACGAGCCAGGGTGCCCATAGGCTGCCGGTGGCTTGCCGCATGACGCCAAAGCCCAATCCTGCGATCGTGGTGTAAAAGACCTGGAACCAGATGAAACCGTCGGTAGGCCAACGCAAGCCGCCAAGGTGCCAGAAACCGAAGGCGATGGCTGTGAATATGACAGCGGGGGCGACGGAGTATCTGCCGATTTTCCATCGACGTGGAAACGCGTCTTCGATGACGGCGAAGAGGAATCCGCGGAAAATCAACTCTTCAGTCAATGGGACCGTGAGGAAAATTGTGTTGCTACCGCCGTAGAACGGTACGCGAATGAACAGCATGGCGGCGCATGCGATGGCGGTCATGACTCCGCTCACCGTGATGACGATACGGCGAGCTTTCCATGTATCTCCCCACGTCAGCCCGAATGCGACTGGTGACCATACGGTCAGCATCGCAGCCATGATTAATATTGTCAGTCGATAGGGCCACGGGGCGGTCAGCGTGTCAAGCAGTGGGCCGACACAATACCATGCGAAGCCGGAAAAAACGTGCAACGACATGGCGACGGTTACAAGAATCGCAACGACTCGGCGGGGTGTGGGCGCGACCGACTCCATGTCGCAACACTGGCACGACGTCTGTTGGAAGTCAAGTCGGCCTCGGCCAGTTTGAGCAAGCGACCGGTTGACATACGAATGATGGTTGCGGACCGAATCGGGCCTCGCCTTTGTGGTCAGACGACGAGGCCCGATTGGTTACTCCGCATCAATCGTGATCGCCGATGATCGTCGCGTTTCGGGACGGCGGCGTTTTGCAGACGGTCATTGTTGTCCGCCTTTGGTCGCAACGGTTATCGGTTCGGACATCAGCCCGGGTATAGTCTGAGGTGACGGCTGGGTCGTGGGAAAAATTCGACTCCCCCACGGCTGAAGCCATGGGCCACCCGACGCGCTGCGCGCCGCTGCTGTCTTCTTCATTGACAGTAGAATCGGATCATGGATGGATCAACGGTGTGGTGAATGGTTTCGGGAATTGGCTGTGACGTATTTTGTCACCGGGTGACTGGCTGATCGACTGGTCGTGGCGTTGGAGAGATTCGACTCCCCCACCAGGGGAAAACGCACCACATAAGTCCGACAGAATGTCATCTGCGACGAGTCTGCCATTTTGCGTGTCGTCGTCGTTTTGGCCGTTTGGAAGGAAGGTGTAACTGCTTGTAAACGCAGGCCTTATCGAAAGGCGGCGGTGGGATTCGAACCCACGAATAGCGGATTTGCAATCCGCCCCCTTGGTCCACTTGGGCACGCCGCCGACACGGGTTCACTACGCTCCCCGCCACAAACCGCCAACCGTCGCCGGCAACGGTCGCGGAGCGGCATACTATAGCACCCGCGCCCACGAATCAAATCCCGCATTTTGCTCGTCCCGATCGCGCCGGAGATGTACGCTTCGCCCGATCAGCCACCAAAAATCAGCCGCATGATCACGATGTACGCGTTGCTGACAGGCTCGTCGCGAAGAAAGGACGTGGGCATGTCTGGTGAGCCGACAAACGGTCGCAGGGTCCAACCCATCTGGATGCCTACGAAAGCGTATGTGACCACCCATGCATATTGCGCGATGCGATGGTATCGATGCCGCGCGATCAACACGCGGTAATAACGCGTCGCCAGCATATGGCCGGCCAGTGTCGCAAATGCGAAGACACCCGCATTGAACAGCAGTGCGCCGCGATAATTCGAGGTCGAGAAATACCAGAATCGCGTGACCGGTGCCAGGGACGCGAGCACGATACTCAAACCCGCCAGGCTTGCGAGGATGGCCTGCAACGACTCACCGAGATCGTCACGCAACCCGAGCAATGTATTGAGAACAACGAATCCCGGCATGCAAAGAATCGTCGTGGCAAACAGCAGCATCGGCACCTTGATGGCTGAATAAAGCACCTGTCGGGTACGCTCGATGGAAACGAAATGAAAACTACCCATGAACCCGCCGTAGATCGCGGCGAAACACAAAATCATAAGCGGCAGCCACCACCAAGGCCGTCGGACTTTGGCCGCAGGGTGAAAGTCGTCCGAACCTCGGAGGAACCGGTCGACATGAAGAAGGGCATCAACCATTGAGTGACTGCTCGTCTTGCTAACCGGAACCGAAAAGATCCTGTAGGTGTTTGATAACAGAGAGAAAGAAATTCCCCTGTCGCTCACGAAACCATTGAAACGGCAGATCGGGTGCTCCAATGAAGGGTCTCAAGACCCAACCCATCTGGGCACCCACAAGACCGTATAGAAGTATCCATATCTTGAAAACGACATTGGCTGGACCGAATTCCCTGTCGTCACGGCTGACCTGTTCCAGGGCACCCGGTGCCCGGGAGGACACCTTCTCAAATTCGGGAGAATCCGCAGCGGCGAAACTCTCTATAGGGTCTGAATTGACTATTGGTTGCCGGACGACAATGCGCCGAAGCGTGTGCAGAAGAAACCCCAGTGCGACGAACCCGGACACACTCAGGAGCGCAACGTTCAGAACAACCATAAAGGGGTAACTCGCTGTGCACAGCGTAAAAAACGCGAGGATAGGCCCAAGTGATGCCGCCACTGTTACATTGACAACAATTGCACCAACAAGCAAACGAAGTGTTCCAATGAATGTCATCCTGCATCCAACGAGCGCATTGAACACATAGAGTGAAGGAAATGTGATGATGAGCGTGAGCAGGAACAAAGCGGGCAACTTGATCACCGAGGCGAGGACTTGTGTGTATTCGACCGGTTCGCGGTTGAGAACGGCATACCACCCCATGAAAAAGCCATAAACCCCTCCGAGGACGATCGCCAGAGAGACAAACGTTTTTAATGGAAGATCGACACGGTTTTCAGAAAGACTGCCGGGTACGGTTTTCTCGCCACGAAGCAACTCATCAAGTTGTCGAAACAACGACATCAATCCACGGCCCCCTCAAATATTTGATTTGTCGGGCACAGCACGGCAGTCCGATATCTGGAACGCTCAGCCATCATATGGAGTATTCCCCGCGTCCGTCAATGGGGTGTCCTGCTACACTGAATACGTCGGGTTTCATCCAGTTCCTGTGAGATGGCCCGCTGACCCATCCCATCCACAAAGTGCTTGCGTCTGATCAGATCGTATTCGTCCACCGTCAACATCTCCAAGCCTCCCTGACCTGCCCCCGTTCTATGTACCGGGTGTTATGAGAGTTCGGTGTCTGATCCTTTGTTCGTTCCTTCGGCTGCTGGGGCAGGTGGAGCGATTCAAACGTATTTGTCGATGGTGGAACGAATATCGACGCGAAGGCAAGCCATGGTTCAACGACTACATGACCAACAAACTGAACCTGATTCGTGGCATTCGACGACACGCGTCATGGGCGGGCATAGAGCCTGGTGGCTGGCTGACCGTGCATTGATTCCCGCAAATCGTGCGGGCAGAATTGGGCTCAGCACACACCAATGAACGTCGCCAAGGAACTTCTCGGACACGCCGACATCGGCACCACGGCAGAGTTCTACACGACGGTGGGCGAGGAGCACGAAGCCAAGGCCCAATGGGTGACCGAGGCGATGATTCTGGACGCCGCCAGAAACAAAAAAAGACGCCCGTTGGACGCCGGGGCTGGAAATCGACCGATTTCGGAAGGTTGGATAACAATGGAAAGGGGCGTAACGTTTTGTGTGATAATGGGATACGAGAATGAGCCGTGTAGGGCTCGAACCTACGACCCGCTGATTAAGAGTCAGCTGCCGGATTCCACAAACCCCGAAACGACAACGGGTTACAACGGTTCGGAAAACGACCCCGCCAGTAACCCCGACACTTCGCACGGAAAAGACCACACTCTTGACGCGTTGGTCGCGGCGTGGCCGACCCTTCCGGAACCCGTCAAGGCGGCGATTGTTACCATGGTTGAAGCGACGAAGGGAGCCGAATCGTGACCCCGAAAACCCCGTTTGTTGACGGATCAAATAACCGCGACGCACATGGCCGATTCCGTCGCGGGAATTCCTGCGGGAAGGGCAACCCGCATATGGCCAGCGTTGCCCGTTGGCGACTGGCGATTGTCGAGTCGGTGTCTGTGGACGATATCCGAGCCACCGTCCTGGCGCTTGTCCGTGCGGCACGCGACGGCGAGCAATGGGCAATTCGCGAACTATTGGACCGCTGTATCGGCAAGCCCGCCAGTTTTGAACAGATTGAGCTTGCGGAGCGGATGGACGCGATTGAGGAAAAACTTGCCCATGGACATTCGACGGCGAATAGAAGCGGCTGAGCGAGCAGTGCGCACCCCTGACGATGGCGGTGCGCGGGTGGTGGGACAGGTGTCCATGATGGTCGCGTTGACCCGTTCAGTCTCACGAGTGGATTTTGGTTCCCGGCAAATGCGGGCGACTGCGATGTTGATGGCGTGACCGGCTTGTTTGACTACGATCGATTTGTTGAATGCCTGTCGGGACCGAACGCGGTGATTGAGGACTTGAACTGCAATTGCTTCGACTCAGACGCTGACAATGATGTGGGTCTGGTGGATTTTGGCCTGTTCCAGTTGGCGTTTGATGATCGGTAGTCGTATTGGTATTGGACAAAGGAATCGTGGATCATATCTTCCTGCCAATTGCGTATTTGGATTGGGTCAGAGACTTCCTCTTGAGCTTTCGTAGATTCGTTTCAGACGGTGCCTATAACTCCAACGAACGTAGTGCGATACATGGCGATTTTTCGGGTGTAAGGAGATGGAGACATGCATCCAAATTTGAGCCGGTGGGTGGTTTTTTCGCCCATCGGATTTTGATCCGCCGCAATAAGGCTTACCCTGTGGACATGGCGACAATGCCGGGCGGTTTGGCGAGGTCGTCGCCCAGCTTGCGTGAACCCCCACGGCACCCTGGTCGCCCGCGAGAGTCTCGCCCAACACGCCGTCTCTATCGTTTGCTTGCTGAAGAAACGCGAGTCGGCTGCACGGGCGTTTCAATTTCGACGCGCGACGCGTAGACGGGGGCGATTCCGTGTTTTCCGCCGGCGAACTCCATCCTCGGAATGCCGTCGCCGTCCCCGTCCTGCTTGTCGAAGTCCCTTTCACCCGTTTCCTCATACTCGCCTTGTTGAATTCCAGTGGAATTGACCCCCTGGACCCAAAATCGCTTGAACCGAGCAATTTCCATGGGATCCTTTGTCAATAAAATCATCTCTCGCATCGCGCCAAGGGTCGCGCCGACATTCAACGGTGTGTAAACCGTGCGCGCCACGCCGACGGACGATCGGTAAACACCCGTCGTCGAATCCCAAAGATTCTCATTCATGAACCCGTAGGCCGACTTGGCTGCATTGAAGTATCGTTCGTCATCGAGTTGCTTGTACGCTTCCAGCAATCCCCGAATTGCAAAGCCCTGCGACAAGAGCGTAGGTGCTTCTTCCAGGATCGGACCATCAGCAACATGGTCAAACCCATCTGCCACCTGGCCGTCCGAGCCCTGCATCTTCTCGATCAGAAAATCCGCGAGTTCGCGCATCAACTCCTGAGATCGCGTCGTATTCTCTTCGTCTATATGCATCCGACGGTGATAGTTCGCCAAGGCAATGAGCGTCATGCCCAAATCAACCGTCGCGACGCTGTCACTGCCCTTGCCTGATGGATGCCACGTTGAAGACCAATTCCCCGAGGGTGTTCGATGTTGATGTTGCATGTTGGCCAATACGACGTTGGCAAGACCATGGGCAAGCGCCGAATATTTCTGCTCCATAAGCGAACCGTCCAATGGTGTGTTCGTACCGAACACGTTGTCCCATGGGTCCGGCTCTGTGGGGTCAGAGTAGAAATAGTATTCGGTCAACCCCCAAAGAAGTGATGCCTGATCAAAAAGCCTGCTGGTTGGGTCGGCAACTGTAAACTCCTCTGGGCGAGGGGGCATGTCGCCGACAAATCGAAGCCTCGGGCGAATCCGATGTGGGAAATACAGCAACCGTTCGTTTGGGTCGTATTCAAACGGATTGACGCCGACGAGTCGCTCACCATCGTACAACATGCTCGCTTTGAGCATGAGCATTTTCGACACGGCTGTAAACGTCAGCATTGCTCCTCGAAAACCTTCTTCCGTGTTGTTTCCAAGATACTCCCCGCCGTGGTGGTGGCTTCGAAAGAAATACTCTGCCCAAAGCACTTCTTTCATCAACGCCTGCCCCTCTGCACCGAGGTCGATCTCATGCTCCATGTTGTCATGATCCCAGCGCAGCGATCGAAAATTCTCGCGATAGTTGACGCGATATTGCCACATTTCGTTGGGAGACTCACCCATCCCCGAGGGTGGCGGCTGGACGTCATCACCATAGAGATCGCGCAGCTGCTTTTGTTTTACCCGGTTCTCCACTGATTCAAAGCGCGTGCCCTTGTCAATCCTGCGAGGATAATAAGGGTCGCCGGATGCAAAATGGATCATGCAGGGCGATGCATCCTCGAACCGCCGGGGAAAACCCGTTCTCGCCAAATAGACGGGGATGATACGTTGAAGCAACTCAGTCTTGTTCGAAACAACATGTTCCCCGCGGAAACGGTTGTTGGCACCGATCCCTTCGCGTATCGCCTTTTCGCTAACGTATGGACTGTGCACCGCGTGGATACCAAGGCGGCTTTCCGCGACCAACGCCGACATGTTGTACCTGCTGTACCAATATGATTCGACCGCCGTGATGTGTTGAAATTCAGGATCATCAGCAATTGGCAGGCCGACGCGAAATGCCTCTTGTAAAAACGGATCACCCCCGATGTTCATTTCATTGGCGAGGAACATCGCCTCTTTAGTGTTAAACCGTCGGTCGACGACCCGCGACCGGATCGGCGAACGCAGGCCTTCAAAGGCAGGCTGATCCGTGCCATAGACGCTGAAATCCCCCTGATCCGTAAGCGGCGCATCGCTGACGAAATTGCTTTTCCTGCCCTGTGAACAACCAACAACAACAATCAGACAGAATATGATGACCGGTTTCATGAACGCCATCGAAATATCTCCTCAAAAAGTGTAGGTCATACCAACCATCAAAGCCCATTCAGGTGACGGCCCACGGTTGGGTTCCAGAATACGTATCTCAGGGCTGACAAACACGCGGAATTGCGGGTCCGGTGTCAAAATGAATGATGGGCTAAAGAAAAGCGCGTGGCCATTCTTGAAATCCTCCCGACGTCCCATGATGCCGAAACCGCGGAATTCAGAATCAAACTTGTACCGTCCAAACAACGAAAGATCGATCGCCATCGTATCGCTTTCAAATGGCGGAAATACATAGGACACGCCGTACTTCAATTCGTCCCCCGGCTCGATCCCGTCATCTTCCATGAGCGCGTCATAGATGACCCCGGCGTGCAACGCGCCGCGATCGAACTGCCGCGTGATCGCCGCACCAACACGGAATCCGAATGCCCCTTGGCCTGGCTGCAGTCCGGGAGGCAGGTTCGTATCGAAAAATCCCCTTCCGAATAGATTGAGCGGAATGGGAAGCGGAAGCCCCAATCCAAACATGGACATGGTCGGCGTGCCTTCAAAATCGAGGTCGTCCTTGCCTGTCGGCAAAATCAGGCCCGTGAACGTCGCAAAATTGAAGCCGGCGTTGCCCTGGTCCAGCCACTTCTTTTTCAGTATCACGCTAACATCGCCGATTCCCTGACCTCCGCCATCCATCGTGATGCCCAACGGATCCAGCCGAAAAGGATGACCGGCACCGGAAACATCCACGCTGCGAAAAGGTACGTTGACCGCGAGCGTCGCGTCAGGAAAACCCGGCCACTCAAACCCATACTGAATCGAGAGGTTTGACTCGAACGAGCGCACGTTGACATGTCGGAACAGTTTGGCGTATTTCGAATCGCGACCAAAGTCGCCGTCATTGCGAAATCCCTTTCCTGAAAAACTGATCCGCCATGCTCCCGGTGGCAACGTATAGGCGTGAAACGGGCGCACCGGTTCGTACAATGGTGGGATGAAGGACTCAATTTGGTCGGCAATACGAAACCGCTCTGCCATCAAATAGTCCTTCTTCGTGCCAAGCGAAAGGAAGCGATATTTCTCGTCGTCGACGGGCACTTCGCGTATGTCGATTGCTTCGACATCGCCGCTGTCGGAGGCTTCGTCGAGTTGATCCCGTAATTGGTCATTCTCCGTATTCAGCGCCCGATTCTTCTTTTCAAGTGCCCGAATCTTCTCAATGAGTTCGCCGACGTCCGCGGATTCCGGCGCGGGTGAGTCTCGTTCGGTCGACTGACCTTGAACCGTTGCACTCAAAAAACAGATGGCTGAAAGTGTCGCGATGACCAACACACCAAATTCAATGTCTGGATTTCTTTTCATCACAGGTTCCTTCCTTTGGTTATCCGCGCCGGCCTCGCCGTTCGGAGAACGCAACATCGAGCTCGACCGTGCTTCCGTCTTCTAAAGTGACTTCCCTGGAGAATGCTTTCGCCTTGGGATGCCAGAATTCGAGCGTGTGCGTGCCTACAGGAACGTTGTCGATACGAAAGCTGCCGTCCTTCTGAACTGTGGCGAAGTAAGGGTTCTTCTTGATCAGAATAAACGCCTGCATTTCAGAATGAACTTTACACCGGAGTTCCACAATTCCCGGCTTGTCAAAGTCGATCTGCTTGGACTGTCCCTTCGGATACATGCCAAGATCGAAACGCTTCGTCTCGCCGTTGGAGTAGACGTTGTGAAACAGTGGATCGCTGTTGGGGAAATCGACCATTTCGCCAAGGAGCACCGGCAACACATGGGGACGAAACGTCATGTCCTTCTGGTCGATGACCGGCGTGTTCCGTGAATCGCGCGCCATCGCCATATCCTCCGCGGAAGACTCAATATCTTCGACGGACACAACGACCTTAACGAATTCCTTCCGCTTGCTTTTCAATCGTGTTTTCTTGTCAAAAGACACCTTGCCAACGATGGTTCCCGTGGGACTATTCTGTTTTCCGTTTTCGCCCGCCTCCGCTGTCTGCGCGACCGCTAGAAGGGGGACTGTCCCGATGGCGGCGACGACAAACCTGATCTTTGAGAATGATGCGCGTTTCACTGGCTCGTTCCTTTCGTGTTGTTTGTGGCTTTCTTTTCAACCATATCCTTTTTCGTGTCTGACGAATGCCGATCGTGCTCAGCCAATGGCATGAGCGACCTTACATAATGCACCAACGCCCACCGGCGCATCCGCGACGCCCGAAGATGATCAGCCGCCGAAATCGTGCTCGCAGCTTGCTGAGATGGGAGAGTGGAGACGTAGGCCTTGATACGATCAACTTCTGTTTGGGAAATGCCGGGCACGAGACGGAATTCATATTTGGGCTCTTCATATTCCTCCTCTTGTTCCTCTTCCTCCTCTTCATCATCACCCGAATCCTCGTCCACCGCGCCACCACCGATTCTGATCGCTTCTGTAAAATCCACAGACATGTCGTTGGTCAACAACAAGACATCGTCAGTGTGCGCCGGCATGGGTGTGCCGCCGATCCCATGGGCAATGGTCCGGTAGATTTCGGAGGGACTGGAACCACCCTTAAGCAAACGGGTCGCCTGATAGTTGCGCGCCTGAATGAGACGTCCGTCGGTGTCAGCCTGAATCGCTCGAATGCCATCCCCACGTCCCGAAACACCATGACAGGCGAAACATTGCATCAGCATGTACGCGTATCGGCCTTCCTGAACGAGCGTTGGGGTTGCAGACGGTGGATCGGGCACAGGCTCCACCACAGAAAGGCCGTAGGATTGGAGAAACAACGGCACCGCCTCATCCGCAAAACGGGCGCGGTGCGCACGCTCGGCCAGATGCTTGATGTAGTCGACCAGGTCCCACACGTCTGGGTCCGTCAGATCGGTCGACGCAGGCATCGCCGAGCCAGGCAAACCACGACGGATCGTTGCAAAAAGGTCTTCGTCTGTGGGGTGCCTGCCGACGTCGCGACTCTGGTATTTGAATACGCCGCGTGCGAGATTCCGGGGAAGGGCGAGCGCTCCCTTGCCATCCAGCGTGTTGCCGACAAACGCCGCCGCAGGTCCGTCGCCGCGACCTTCAGGACCGTGACATCCGGTGCATCGCTGCTCGAATATCTTCCTGCCGCGCGCAATTCCAGGTGCCAGGAGCGAGGCTCGCTCCTCAACTACTGCCTGGATCGCTCGCGCCGTCTTGCCGCGATCAATTGATTGGACTTGCTCGGATGCCTGCAGGTCCAGTATTCTTCGCTCGATCCTCTTCTCCGGTGTCTGACGCGGTTCGGGCCAACCCACATATCTCTGCTTGTCGTGCCCCAATGCCTCAATGATTCGTCGAATTCGATCTCGAAGTGCCGGTTTGGGTCGTGGAGCAACATCGTTCGGCGTCAAAATGCCGTCTTTGTTTCGGTCAAACCGTTCGAGGTCCTCCGCGTCATATTCAGGATCAAATCCTTCGTCACGAAGGTCATATCGACCGTCGCCATTGCTGTCTGCCTCGCTGAGAAACTTTGAAAAAGCGTCTGAAAACGCCTCGTCCGGCTTATCAAAACCGTTGGGGCGACCACGATCGGTTGAATCGAACACGACGTCCCTGGGACGATGGAAATAGGCCACGAACCAATCCTCGGTCCGGACGCCAAATCGCTTGGCCAGGGCAACAAACCGATCGATTTCGGCATCCCCTTCCAAGCCATGCGCGATGGAGCCAGCCGATGACCCAACGCCCAACAACGGTGCGGCCAAGACGATGCTGAGAAAAATAGCGATCATGAGAAGTGGGTTGGTTGCCTTGCGGATCATTTTTCCGTCCTTTTCTTTGGAGAGTGGCCTATCGGATCGCTATCCGCGATCCTGACCTCCCCGTCGACAGTCTCATTGGCAGCCACATCGAGCACGGTCGTTCGGTGGAGAAAATCAAGGTACGCTTCACGCACCTTTTTCCAGTGCTCATGCCCGCCACATGCATCCTCGTCCGAGCAAATCGATTGCCCGAATGGGCATGGGCGCTGTTTCCACAGCATCGGTTCGAACGGCTCAAGAACGTCGTACAGCGGAAGCTCATCGGGCGGGCGCGCCAGCCGAAAACCGCCCCTGGGACCCGGAGCCGCCTCCAGGGCGCCGCCACGGACCAAATCTGTCAGAATCGCAGACAGGTATTTGTGCGGAACAGCGGTTTCCACGGCGATCTGCTTCGCCGGAACCAGCCCCCTGGAATACGTTCGAGCAAGCAGGCTCACCGCCCGCAGAGCGTATTGGCTTGTCGCAGTCAGCATTCGAACTCCTGCTATTAACGAGTCAGCTATAGCGATATAGCCGTTTCCTTCCTCGAGAACCCACCGAGCGATCGAGATATTGCAGAAAAATGTTTTTTTTTGGGGGGGGGACTAAGAGGGTGTGAGAGAAGCAAGATCATCCTGGTTTTAGCCGGTGAATCATCAGATTGATCATGGTCAGTAGCACCATGGCTTCGCTGCTGACGGGCAACATTTCGTAATCTTTGCTCATCCGACGGTAACGGCCAATCCATCCGAATGTGCG
>JAJDDT010000114.1 GCA_029260165.1 Phycisphaerae bacterium
CGCGGCAACGCTCGTCCCACCTTGCGAATCTGTCCGACATCCATGCTCTTGCTCCTGCCAGGAATCCAAACTCTTCTCCTGACAGAAGTTATCGATCCACGCCCCCGATTCGCTTGAGCTTACTTTGCGCTGTACTGTTAACACATTGGACGGATTGTCCAATTCACACTGAACCAGTACAGTGCCTGTGATGGTCAATACGGGATCAGGGATTTCGGTGTTCTTCAGGAATGCTTTGGGGCTTCCAGTGTTCAGGGAGAACAACCATACGCGGCCTTTGACTTCGATTCAAACGACACGATTGATCTCGACGACTATTCCGCATGGATAGCGCGTCGCCAATAGTGAGTGCAGGTGCCTGACGAGAGCGAACCGGGTGTCGCGTGTCGGCGGAACATGTTTTCAGCTTTGTCGGAGGAGCGAGAAATGCAGCATATTCCGGTACGACAGCACTACCTTTCCGGCCAATCGGCGTTTTCAGTACCGTCATGCTCGATCGGTGTCCGGGCCGATCCGCGTTTCCATGTGGTTATGCGGGGCTGGACTCGAGAGTAACACTGACATACCAGATCAGCCTGGAAAGAGAATCATCCTAACCCATTGAACGACAGAGGTTTAATTGAATGACTGAAAACGACGACCGGACCGCCGACATCGGGACAGCCATGGGTCGCATACCGAGCGGCGTGTCGATTCTGACGGCGGCGGCGGAGGGCGATTCGACGGGGATGATTGCGAGTTGGGTTCAACAAGCCTCAATGGAGCCGCTGATGCTGACTGTTGCGGTCAAGACGGGGCGACACATCAACGACCTGATCGCAAGGTCGAACCATTTCGTGCTCAACATCGCAGGCCAGGACGCGTCGAACATGTTCAAACATTTCGGCAAGGGATTCGAACCCGGTGCGGACGCATTTATCGGACTCAACATCGATCGAACCGACGCCGGTGTTCGGTTGGGAGACGCGATCGCAACCATTGACTGTCGCGTTGTTCAATCGGTCACGGCCGGCGACCATGTGGTTCACATCGCAGAGGCGATCGGCGGATCCGGTGACACGACGTCGGCTCCATTCGTCCACATCCGCAAGACCGCACTGGGATATTAGGCGCAGGCGCGCGCGGATACATCGCCGGTGGTGATGCGCGATTTTCATTATGTCTGTAAAAAGGGCGTGCGGCACCCCGTTTGTATTGGCGCGGTCAAAGGGTGCCGCAGCGAGTGGAAGACGTTCATTTTTTGAGCGAGCCGTGCAACCCGGAAGTGAGCCGCGACGATTCGGAGAATCATCGCAACAAATCGCCCACTTTTCATTATACACGAGGCCCGTGGAATTTCCAGTGCGAAATGGGACAATTTCGGGCGTTGTTTTCAAACGTCGGTGAAAGCCCCCTCGACCCGTGTTTCATCGGACAAAAATCACACCAAAATCGAGCCGAATTCAGCAGCACCGCGAATTTTCGCCGGGTTATCGGCCACCGAACGGCAAAAAATCAACCGTGTGTACGAGCTGATGTTATCGGTCCCTGGACCCACGCCGGACAAGCCCCACCAGGAATACGCAATTGACCTCTCCGTCCGCAATGTCCGATGACAATCGGGGCCGGGATTTGAGTGATGGACGAGATGGAAAAACTGACGGAATTGAACGGTACGGACCGGGCAGGTGCCCGGGTGCTTCTGGTTGACGACGACCAGAAGCTGACCTTCGTCCTGCGCGCGCACCTGCGACGCGCCGGCTACGATGCCCTGATCTGCCACACCGCTGAGGACGCGCTCTCCACGATTGGGGACTTCAAGCCCGACGTCGTCGTGATGGACCACACCCTCCCCGGAATGGACGGTATCGAAGCCATCCGCCTCATCATGAGCAACCCGGACACGTCGGACGTCGCCATCATCATGGTGACAGCCAAGTCCGACAGCGACAACGTTGTCCTTGCGTTGGAGCTTGGTGCTCAGGAGTACGTCGTCAAGCCGTTTGAAATTTCCGAACTGCTCGCCCGCATTCGGGGCGCTCACAGGCTTCGGGAAACCCAGTTGCAACTGCACCGGCTCAACGGCAAGCTATCTCAGACCGTTGATCTGCGGACCCGTCGCCTCCGGAGTTTGTACAACTACACGCGCGGGCTTAACGAGGCTGGCTCGACCGACGAAATCCTCAGCCTGATCGTCGATGCGGTGAAAAAAGTCACCGGATGCAAGCGTGTTTCCATCCTGCTCAAGGAAGGTGACGGCGAGTCGCTTTCCTGCGCGAAGTCAGACGGAATCAGTGAGGATATCGCCGCCGGCATCAGGGTTGCAGCCGGAGAAGGTATCGCCGGAAAGGTGTTTCAGTCCGGCAGAACCTACATCGCCAGCACGATGAGTGGATCGGATGCCGACGAACGATACGAGAGCGACACCTTTGTCAGCACGCCCCTGATCGCAACCTCGCTGATGACCCATCAGGAGAAACTCGGCGTGCTCAGCATCACCGACAAGGGCACCCGCGAGCCGTTTACTCCCGAAGAGATCGAATGCATCCGGTCCATTGCGGATTCCGGCGCGATCGCGTTGAACAATCAGATTCACTCCGAACGTTTGAATAACTCGGTCAACGCGCTGCTGTTGACCGTCGGACAGTTGGCTGAGTACCGTGACAACGAGACCAGCAATCACCTCCAGCGTGTTCGCAAATACGCAAGGCTTCTGGCTGGTGAAATGCAAACGTCGCCAATGTATCAAAACGTCATCACGGATGAATTCGTCGGGAATCTGTATCGCGCCGCCCCGATGCATGATATCGGGAAGGTTGGCGTGGATGATCATATTCTGTGCAAGCCGGGCAAGCTGACCGACGCGGAATTCGAGACCATGAAGAAGCACTGCCGCATCGGTCGCGACGTGCTTCAGTCTGCCATTGCCCAGACCGGACCGGTGCCGATTCTGCAGATGTGCGTTGATATCGCCTACTGTCACCACGAACGGTTCAACGGAAACGGGTATCCGAGAGGCCTCGCGGGTTCGGCGATTCCGCTGGCAGCCAGAATCATCACGCTGGTCGACGCATACGACGCCATCACAAGCAAGCGTCGCTACAAGGACGCGATTCCGCACGACCACGCTGTCGACATCGTTCGCTCCGAGCGTGGAAAGCATTTCGACCCGGACATCGTGGACCTGTTCCTGCAATGTGCCGATCGGTTTGACGAGATTCGCGACGCGTTCGCCGACGACTGGACAACCGCACAACCGTCGGATCAAAACGTCTCCGCCCAAACGTAGACAGACAACCCCCGCCTCGCATGTCGATATCGGTCGTCCTGTCGAAAGGTGGAAATTGTTTCCAGTGATTCACCACTCGTCGATTGACGGTCGGGTGGTCCATGGCTTTGGCCGTGGGGGAGTCGAATCCAAACCAGAAATCGAGTCCCCCACCTCTAAAGAGGCGGGCCACCCTGCCGGACAACCCCCGCCTCGCATGTCGCGAATCGATATTAATCGTTATTGCAAACGGTGGGGATTTGTTCTAGTCAACGGTCCAGACGTCGCCCTGCTCGAAAAGACCCTCAAGGGTTCCAACACCCTTTTGCTCCTTCGCGCCGGCGACCTGCTCTTCGAGCATGTCCTCGTAGGTGTTCCTCTGCACCGCTCGGAACACGCCGATCGGCTCGGGGAATTGCGGATGGTAGAGGCGACTGAGCATGTAGGCCAACGTCGGTTCTGGGGCTTTTTCGTCGTGGAACAACAGGTCGTCCTCGGTGATACCGTCGCCGAGCGTCACGATTTCCGGATTCAGACCGTTGAGTCGAATACCCTTGTTGCGATCCGCCCCGAAGATGAGCGGCCTGCCATGCTCGAGCACGAGGGTGGCGTCCGCTTTGGTCTCCTTGCCGGTGGTGTATTCAAAGGCCTTGTCGTTGAAGATGTTGCAGTTTTGATAAATCTCGACGAACGAGGTTCCCTTGTGGGCAACCGCTCGTTTGAGAACTGCGCCCAGATGCTTGATGTTCACGTCATGGGCGCGTGCGACAAAAGTCGCCTCCGCACCAATCGCGACAGACAGCGGATGCAGCGGGAAATCGATCGATCCGCTCGGTGTCGATTTGGTCTTCTTTCCGATCTCCGACGTCGGCGAATACTGCCCCTTGGTCAGCCCGTAGATACGGTTATTAAAGAGCAGAACGTTGATGTCCAGATTTCGGCGGATGGCGTGCAGAAGGTGGTTTCCGCCGATGCTCAAACCATCGCCGTCCCCGGTCACAACCCACACACACAGATCGGGACGGGCAACCTTGACACCGGTGGCGATCGCCAGCGCCCGACCGTGAATACTGTGAAAACCGTACGATTCGACGTAGTACGGAAACCGGCTTGAACAACCGATGCCCGACACGAAAACGATCTTCTCACGCGGGATATTCAGCTCGGGAAGAACCTTTTTGACCTGCGCGAGAATGGCATAATCACCACACCCCGGGCACCATCGGACTTCCTGATCGCTTGCAAAATCCTTAGCTGTCAACTGCTCGACGGCGACATCCACCGACATGGAATTATCCTTCCAGAAGCTCTTCTATCTTGGCCACCACTTCCTTGATGTGGAACGGCTTACCCTGAACCTTGTTGAATCCAATCGCATCGACCAGATAGGTCGACCGAATCATCGGCAATAGCTGACCCATGTTCATTTCGGGAATCACGACGCGCTTGAACGATTGGACGACCTCGCCGAGGTTCTTCGGAAACGGATTCAAATACTTCACATGGGCACTGGCCACCTTTTTTCCCTTGCTGCGAACGTCGTCGACGGCGGAAATAATCGCACCGTAGGTGCTGCCCCATCCCAACAACAGCAGATCAGCATCCTGATCGCCATAAATCTCGATCGGCGGAATGTCGTTGGCAATGCCCGCCACCTTGGCGGCTCGGAGCTTGATCATCCGCTCGTGATTGTCCGGGTCGTACGAAACATTGCCCGAACCAGCCGCCTTCTCAAGACCACCGATACGATGTTCCAGACCGCGCGTTCCGGGCACCGCCCACGGACGCGCCCCAAACTCGTTACGCTCATACGGCAGAAATTCCCTGCCGTTCGCCTGCGGATGTTGTACCGACAGATCAGGCAGATCAGACAGTTTCGGCAGCATCCAGGGCGCAGCCCCGTTGGCAAGATACCCATCTGACAGGAGAATCACGGGCGTCATGTATCTGGTCGCGATCCGGAATGCCTCGATGGTCATATCGAAGCAATCGCCCGGCGTCGAAGCCGCGAGTACCGGCATCGGGCATTCACCGTTTCGCCCGAACATCGCCTGAAGCAGGTCAGCCTGCTCCGTCTTCGTCGGCAATCCGGTGCTCGGACCACCTCGCTGAACGTTAACGATCACCACGGGCAACTCGGTCATCACCGCCAACCCCATCGCCTCACCCTTGAGCGCGATACCCGGACCACTGGTCCCGGTAGCAGCCAGTTCGCCCGCAAACGAAGCGCCGAGCGTCGACGCGACCGCGGCGATTTCATCCTCCGCCTGAAACGTCTTCACATCGAAATGGGCCTGTTTGGACAACTCGTGCAAAATGTCACTGGCCGGCGTAATCGGATAGGTTCCGTAAAAAAGCGTCTTGTTCGCAAGACGGGCAGCCGCAACCATGCCCATCGCAACGGCTTCATTGCCCGTCAGCTTGCGATAGCGACCGGGCGGAATCTCCGCCCGATTCACCTGATAACGTGTCTGGAAAACCTCGGTTGTCTCGCCGTAATAGTACCCCGAATGAAGCGCCTTCAGATTCGCATCCGCAACGGCACGTACTTTTGCGAATTTGGTCTCAATCCACTTTTCAGTCGTCACCATTGGTCGATCGTAAAGCCAGTACACCAGACCCAGTGCAAAGAAATTCCTCGTCCGAAGCAACGCCTTGTTGCCAAGACCCGTATCCTTCGCTGCCTCGCTGCACAGCTTGTCGATCTGGACCTTGAACAAGGCGTGGCTCGCGATCGAACCATCTTCAAGCGGGTTACTCTCGTACCCTGCTTTTTCAAGATTCTTCGCGCTGAACGCATCGGTGTTGACGATGACCGTCCCGTCTTCCGTCAGATCAGCGATATTCGCCTTCAACGCAGCCGGGTTCATCGCAACCAGAACATCACACCCATCACCCGGCGTGTGCACAAGCCGCTCGCTGAAATTGAGCTGAAAACCACTGACACCCGCCAGCGTACCAGCCGGTGCGCGAATCTCAGCCGGAAAATCCGGAAGCGTGCTGACGTCGTTTCCAAACGCCGCAGACGTGTTGGTCAGTTGCGTTCCCGCCAACTGCATCCCATCGCCCGAATCGCCCGCAAACCGAATCACCACATGGTCCAATCGCCTGGTGGATACCTCGCGGGTCTTCCCGCCGGTCGACGTGGCTGTGCCCGTCCCGATGCCTGTTTCAGAACCGTCCATCTTATTGATACTCCGGAGGGAGCCGACGATCAGTCGTCAACCCGTCACTGCCTCGTGGCGACCGCAATCCACACCGCTGAAAAACCTCGCCTGCGTACCCCATCGAGCCAAAACGGTCAGAATCAGCTGCCTCGATACCCCAAATATCCAAAATTCCACGTCCGGTAAGAGGATACGCTCACGAACCGCGAAAAACAAGGTCCACACACCATCGAGTTACTGATATCGGTCAACAAACGTCAACACGACATGTTTGATTCGCAATTCCAAACATCACCCGCCCGCGATCTGATCGCGGTCACCTCCGCTGCACACGGTGTCAGCTTATGACATCGCCCCGGTCACCAAAGGATTGCACATCAGTCACGTCCGCGGTACCCGTCCAACCGGTCGGCGTATTCGACACGACACGACCAACCCGGAACCCATGAAAATGAACGCGCAATAACCAGGCTGCGACGACAGAATGTCTTAGAGGGTGTGTGAGAAGCAAGATCATCCTGGTTTTAGCCGGTGAATCATCAGATTGATCATGGTCAGTAGCACCATGGCTTCGCTGCTGACGGGCAACATTTCGTAATCTTTGCTCATCCGACGGTAACGGCCAAT
>JAJDDT010000115.1 GCA_029260165.1 Phycisphaerae bacterium
CGCGGCAACGCTCGTCCCACCTTGCGAATCTGTCCGACATCCATGCTCTTGCTCCTGCCAGGAATCCAAACTCTTCTCCTGACAGAAGTTATCGATCCACGCCCCCGATTCGCTTGAGCTTACTTTGCGCTGTACTGCTAAACACTGTAGCGTCACCCCTTGTGGGTGACGGGAACACAAAACGATGTCAACATGCAATCGCGCCGTCAACAAGGGACGACACTACAAAGTGCCCACCCACAAGACTCCACGATCCTGCTCACCGATTCCGTCACGCCACCTGATTCGCCGACGGAAGAATATCCGTCGCGAATCAGAGCGACCGTTTGATAATCACCGCCGTCAGATCGTCCGCCTGTGGCGTGCCCTCGCCGAACGCAATGACGGCTTCGTTGAGGCGATTGATGATTTCCTTCGGACCGACGTCGCGATGGGTGTGGATCAGGTCAGCCACCCGCTCGATGCCGAACTGATCGGTCGCCGGGTTGGCCCACTCGAAATAACCGTCGGTCATCAGCACGAACATGTCGCCAGGGTCCAGATGCAGTTCAGCACTCTGCGATTCGCCCAACTCGGGCACGATACCAAGCGGAAACGTGTCGGCCGCGACCTCCCGGCATCGACCCTCGGCCCGTTGATAATGCAGCAGCGGACCCTGCCCACAACTCAGGTAACGAGCGACGTGCCTGGCAGGGGTCAGAACACAAATCACGGTAGCCACAAATCGACCCCCCGAAAGATCGTTCTCCAGAAACGTGTTGGCCTGGGCGAGGATGGTGGCTGGGTCATCGGACATCATCGCGAGCGTGTGAACCATCGCGCGACACTGCGAAACGATCAACGCCGGGCCGATACCATGACCTGTCGCGTCAGCAAGCAACACGCCGATCCGACCATTCTCGAAATGCACATAGTCGTAACAGTCGCCACCGGTCTCGTCAGCCGGGCGGTTCCACCCCGCGATTTCGTAACCGGGAACGTTCGGATCCTGCGTCGGCAACAGCTCCTGTTGAATGTCACGGGCGAGCGACAGGTCACGCTCCAACTGCTGTTTTTTGGCAAATTCGTCGAGGAGCATCTGTCGTTGAATCGCCACACCCGCGATCCGCGCCAGCGTATCCGCACGCTCCTCGTCAACACTGTCGAACAACCCTTCCCTCTTGTTCAACGCCTGTAGCACGCCGACAATCCTGCCGTCGTGCCCACGCATCGGAAACGTCAGAATATTCCGCGTTCTAAAACCGGTCTGCCTGTCGATCTCCGGATTGAAGCGCGAATCCTCGTACGCATCGGGGACGTTGACGACCAGTTTGGTCTGAAACGCCTCTCCCGCGATCCCCTTTTTCGCGTCGAACCGGATCGACTCCGCTCCGGTGGCCACCAGACTGAACAATTCATCACCAACAGGGTCATGCAGAAAAACCGTGCTCCGCTCGCAATTCAACACCAGCAGCACCGCCCGCTCCACACGCTCCAGAAGCGGTACAAGCGCCGTCGTCGCCCCAAGCTCGCGCGATACATCGAGCAATTCGGTCAGATGGTGGATTTGCTGTTTGTGTTGTTGTTCGTGTGTGGTCATCAAACATGTTCTGACTGCGGCCCATGGTCATCAGCGACACGGACATCACGAACATCATAGCACGAGTCACCCCGCACGGGCAGTACCACAAAAATGTCGGTATTGCAGGTGCGGGATCGGTGTGCGGATTGCGTGGATTTGGGGCACCTGGCTTATCGTGAACGGTTGAGTGTCGCCGGCAGGTGAGTCGTCGTCTCATATGGCCCACCGGGTTTCGTCCGCACTGATCGCTTGATTAGAGCGAGGTAAGGGGACTACCATTCCTGTATGCATCTAATTGTGGAGATGAAATTCCGGCAAATGGCACGGCGAAGCCATGGCTCCGCGCGATTTCTCATTTGAACTGCTCATGAACAACAACATCGTTAAGGCAGGGAGTTGTTTAAGGCTGGCGGTTCTCTTACTTATTGCAGCATTGCTTTGTGTTGTCCTTTTCAGCGGGCGACTGGGTTTGGGCAACTTCTCCAGTCGGTCTGTTGTTGAGACTCTTGATTCGCCGGTTGGGGTTTCGGCAGCGGAATCATACCGGTTCTTTCTGGATGGGCGTGAGTTCAAACCGTGGGTGCATTCCCTCTATGGTGATCCGAGCCGTCTTCAGCCTGGCGATGTGGTGCTTATCGAATGGATGCCTTTGACGCTTGGCGAACCGGGCGTGTATCGTTTTCGGCGTTCACCGTCGGATTATCGAAAGACTTTTTGTCAGCGCGGGGACGATCCAGAAGTCGTTGTTGGCGTGACGTTGCAGCCTTCACATTTTGTGGGTGAACAGGAAGTTTTTTCGGACCCGCTTGGTGCGCTATCAGCTGCGGAAATTCGCGGTCTTTGGGGCATCCGTGTTGCGGAGTGGTCGGATGTTGTGATCGATCAGCTTGAGGGTATTGATCCCCGGCGTACATGTTTATCGCTCTCAGAGGGTGTGTGAGAAGCAAGATCATCCTGGTTTTAGCCGGTGAATCATCAGATTGATCATGGTCAGTAGCACCATGGCTTCGCTGCTGACGGGCAACATTTCGTAATCTTTGCTCATCCGACGGTAACGGCCAATC